>CAZTWV010000001.1:0-170942 GCA_964618295.1 uncultured Anaerolineales bacterium
GAAACCGAAAAAAATACATTTGCGGTGGTTCAGGCGGAAGATGAGCTGGCTGCTATCGGGATGACTGTGGGGGCGGGATGGGGCGGGTTACGGGCGATGACTTCCACTTCCGGCCCGGGATTAAGCCTGATGGCAGAGTTTGTCAGTTTGGCTTATTTTTCAGAGACACCTGTGGTGATCTGGGATGTGCAGCGGGTTGGTCCCAGTACTGGCCTGCCGACCCGGACCTCGCAGGGTGATATCAATACAGCTTATTATCTGGGTCACGGTGATACCGAGAACATTTTATTAATCCCTGGCTCAGTGAGTGAATGCTTTGAATTTGGATGGAAGGCTTTTGATATTGCAGAGCGCTATCAGACACCAGTGATGGTGATGAGTGATCTGGACCTTGGGGTAAATCTATGGATGACGGAACCATTTGAATATCCGGATCAGGAAATGGACCGTGGAAAAGTTTTGTGGGAGGAAGATCTGGAAAACTGGGAAGGAGAGTGGGGACGCTATCTGGATCTGGATGGAGACGGCATTCCGTACCGGACCCTTCCTGGCAATCAACATCCGAAGAGTGCCTGGTTTGCCCGGGGTACGGGGCATGATACCATGGCGAATTACAGTGAAGATCCAGATGACTGGTACCAGAATATGGAGCGAATTAAGCGAAAACTATCTGGAGCCCGGGAAAATTTACCCCAGCCCCAGATTGACCTGATCGAGGGGGCTGAAATCGGTCTAATTGGGTATGGCACTACTGATCCCCCTATTCAGGAAGCCCGGAAAATGCTGCAGCCAGAAGGGATAAAAATCAGTTACTGCCGTTTGCGAGCTGTACCGTTTTCAGAAAGCGTTCATCAATTCGTTCAATCACATCAACGGATTTATGTCGTGGAGATGAACAGAGACGGTCAAATGCACAGCTTATTGCGATTGGATCTACCGGAGTCTGCTTTAAAGCTGATCTCAACTGCCCGTCTGGATGGCCTTCCGCTGACTGCTGAATGGGTAGCAGATCAAATCCGGACCGGAGAGGAGAAATAAGATGGCAAAAAGAGCGAAACGCGCCCCGCGTGTCAATGATATTGGCCTCAGCAAAGAAGACTACAAAGGAGCCCCCAGCACCCTCTGCAAGGGCTGTGGACATGAGTCCATTGCGAATCAGGTAATCTCCGTGATGTATGAGATGAATGTTCTGCCGGAAAAAATTGTCAAATTCAGCGGGATTGGCTGTTCCAGCAAAAGTCCGGCATATTTCCTGGGGCGGTCCTTTGCTTTCAATGGTCTCCATGGACGGATGCCAGCGATCGCAACAGGTGCTGTTTTTGCAGACCGGACCCTGGAGGCGATGGGGTTCAGTGGGGATGGGGACACTGCAAGCATCGGTATGGGGCAGTTTAAGCATGTAATGCGCCGCAATACACCCATGGTTTATATTGTAGAGAACAACGGTGTTTACGGATTGACTAAAGGCCAATTTTCAGCGACTGCTGATCAGGGGTTAGAATTAAAAAAGCAGGGATTAAATCCCTATATGCCGGTTGATATCATCCGCGAAGCGCTGGGAAGCAATGCTACCTTCATCGCCAGGGCTTTTTCCGGAGATGTTACCCAGCTCCGGACGATATTAAAAGCAGCCCTGAGTCATGATGGGATTGCAGTAATTGATATCATCAGTCCCTGCGTATCTTTCAATAATGATGATGAAGCCCACCATTCTTATTCCTGGGGACGGGAGCACGAGGTTGCAATTCACGATTTATCCTATGTACCGCCCAGGGAAGAAATTGAGATTGACTATGATCGGGATGATGTGATCAATGTCAATATGCATGATGGGTCCCATATTCTGCTGAGTAAAATAGGCCAGGGGCATGATATTTCGAACCGGATTGAAGCTGTCAATCTTCTGGATGAAGCCAATCAAAAAGGAATTCTGCTGACCGGCTTGTTCTATATCAACACCGATGCCCCGTCCCTGCTCCGGATTAAAAACATCCCGGAGGAACCCTTGAACCGGCTCACTCCGGATCGGCTCCGACCACCAGTTGAAGCCCTTGAAGCCGTCAATGCTTCCCTGATTTAGGGCTCTGGATCCGGAGGCGGACAGCAAGAGAAAAAAGCCCCTTCAAAATTGGAGGGGCTTTTTGATTTGAAAGTTTTGGATATATATCAGGGGGTTGGAGTGGCTTCGACTGGGGCTTCGCCGGTCCAGGTGAATACCCGCGGCTCGCTTTCACTTCCAGCACTTTCCCAGAGCGGTTCACCGGATTCATCCACATCAACCTGCCGGACCGTACTGATCGTCCAGCGGTAGATATGGGGGGCATCCTCTCTGGCCCTGAAGCTTCCCGGAACAATGAACTTGGTATCCGTCACTGTCTCAACGAGTTTCCGTCCGGTTCCTTCAGTCAGATCCATCACCGATACCTGGTAGGCTTCATTGCTGTTGATCAGTCCTACCGAGGACCACTGCAGGGTGACCTGATTGTCTTCCAGGGAAAAGACAGATCCATCGGCCGGCAGCAGTAAATTGGGTGCTGGATAAGGTGGTGGGGGAGTTGGCGTGGGGGAAGGTCCCGGGGTTGCAGCTCGTTCACAGAGCGGAATGATCAGGGTTAAACCTTCGTAAACTGTGTTGCTGACCATCCCGTTATAAGATTTAATTGCATCTTCCGGGACATTATAATTGAGGGCAATTGTGTTCAATGTGTCCCCTTCAGCTACTTCATAAGCAACTTTGTCGCAGGCGGCGATAGTGGCTTCCACTCCGGAAAGTGTTGCTGTTGGGAAGAGAGTTGCAGTGGGGGTTGGGTGGGGTATCAGCAGTTCCTGTCCTTCAAATAATGTATCGCAGTCGGCTGAAATGTTATTGAGCAAGACAATTGATTTTACAGAAACTTCAAAGCGAGCTGCAATTGCCAGGCAGGAGTCATTGGCCGAGACCGTATAGGTCAGCGGGGTTGGACTGGGAACCGGGGTTGCAGTTTGCGTCGGTGGGAGGAAAGTACCCGTCGGGGTTTGGGTTAATGTCTGGGTTACGGTTGGGGTGATCGGCGTTTCATCCATTGCACCAGTTTGCTGGAGAGCAAAATAAACCATCACCGCTCCGATTGCCAGGAACATCACTACCAGACCGACTGCTGCCGGGAGGCCAAGGGTGATTTCCGGCATTCGACCGCCCCGGACAACTTCTGCATCTTGTTTGGTTCCTTTGAGGGAGCTGCCGCACACCAGGCACCTTTCCGCGCCTTCTTTGGCTCGTGTACCGCAGGTTGGGCAGATGATTTTATTCTCATCGTTCATAGTTAGCACTCTTTGTTAACAATCAATATCTGTATAACAGCGGCAATTATACCAGAACCGCATCAAATTCAACCCCGGTCAGATTGATAAACAAAAAACCTTAGAGGGTGCGAATTATCCAGTAAATCAGTGGATCAGCGAGTTCTGGAGAGCAGCAGGTTTGCCAAATCCAGCAGGGGAGAGAGATCAGGGGCGGGGGGGATCATTTCCAGGGAATGGAGAGCATTTTGTGTCAAATTTTCTACTTCTTTTTTCGTATAATCATAACCCCCGGCTTTTTCAAGGATTTGCTTTAAGTCATCGATATCCGAGGTAGATAACAATTCCTGTTCCCAGAGCTGCCTGAATGGCCCGGATTGATTTAGACCAAAAAGAACCGGCAGGGTTTTTTTCTTCGAGATCAGATCTCCTGAGGTTGACTTCCCGAGATCTTCCTTAACTCCCCAGATTCCGAGGAAATCATCTTGGGCCTGGAAGGCGAGTCCGAGATTCAATCCAAAATCAGAGAGGTTTTTTTGTAGTTTTGGATCCGCTTTTGCACACAGAGCGCCTACCTCCATACTGAAGGCCAACAGGGCAGCGGTTTTTCCGGCCACCATTTCCCAGTAATCTTCTATTGAAACATTCCGGACAGATTCAAACAAAATATCCAGGTGCTGTCCCTGGGTCAGCCGCAAGCAGGTCTGATGAAAGAGTTTCCCCGCCTCCAGAATTATTTCAGGGGCGACCGGTTTTTCAAGGCGAAGGAGAGCAGCGTTTGCCAGTGCAAACATTGCATCACCGGTATTAATGGCCTGCGGGATGCCCCAAATTTTCCAGATGGTGGGTCTTCCCCGGCGGTATTCGGAATGATCCTCAATATCGTCATGAATCAGTGAAAAGTTGTGGATCAATTCTACAGCTGCCGCGGCGGGGAGGGCATCCTGCCATTGTCCTCCAGCCGCTGCGCAGGAAAGTAAAACCATTTTGGGGCGAATTTGTTTGCCAGCTGCCTCTGGACCTGCACCTTCCCCGGTCCAACCCATTTGGTAGGAAATCATTTCCCCCAATCTGGAGCTGTGTGATTCCCGGGAAACGGCGACAGCATTTTTCAGCTCCTGCTGGAGGGAGGTGTGGACTGCGGATGAAAATTCAGTGAAAGTTGAATATCGTTCAGTCATGATCTCCGTTCAAGCAGCTCCAGGTTTTGAAGCTCGTCCAGGGTTCTTACCCCTGAGGCAAACATGCTGATCTGAATTTCGCGGGTAATCCGGTCAATTAATACCATCACGGATTCCTTTGAGTCGGCTGCTGCTCTCAGGAATGGTGATGCCATTCCCCCAAGCACGGCACCCAGAGCAACGGCTTTGGCAATATCCACTCCTGATCGAATCCCACCGGAGGCGAAAACAATGAGATCCGGGATTTCTTCCTTAACGATCTTGATTGATTTTGCAGTGGGTATTCCCCAGTCTAAAAAAGCCGCCGCGATCCTTCTACCTTGTTCTGTCTCAGCTCTGTGCATCTCTACTTCAGACCATGAGGTTCCACCAGCACCAGCGACATCAACTGCTGCAACACCGGCTGCAGAAAGGAGGCGTGCGGTCTTGCTGGAAATTCCCCAGCCTACTTCTTTAATGATAACTGGAACATTTACGACCTGACAGACCTGGCTTATTTTTTGCGCCAGCTGGGAAAAATCTGTTTCCCCTTCGGGCTGTACGGCCTCTTGAAGGGCGTTGAGGTGCAGAATCAGGCCATCAGCATCAATCATATCAACAGCTGCCTGGCAGTGATCTGGGGTCATCCCATAATTCAGTTGGACTGCACCTAGATTAGCAAAAAGCAGAATATCTGGTGCGAGATCACGGATTCGAAAGCTGGAGGCAAGAGAGGGATTTTCCAAAGCTGCCCGCTGGGAGCCTACGCCCATTGGCAGTCCTCTTTCCTGAGCTGCGGCTGCAAGGTTCTGGTTGATTTTCAAGGCTTCTGTGGTTCCCCCAGTCATGGAGGAGATCAGTATCGGAGTTCTGACTGCTTTTTGGAATAAGGTTTGTTCCAGATTTACATCCTCCAATCTGATTTCAGGCAGGGCTTCGTGCGGCAGCTGATAATCATCAAAACCTGCCGAGAGGCCAGATTGAACGGATTTTTCAAGATTAATCTGGATGTGATCTGCTTTTCGTTTTTCTATGGATCCTGAAGTCATGAAAATTTCCCTTGGTTGCAGGTATGGTATCAGTCAGGATGTATGGTGTCAACAGGGCAGGACTGCTGAAAAAACCTTGACATTCTATTTTCTACGATTACAATTAGCACAACTCAGCCAAGGAAATTTAAGAAGGATTTCAATCGAATTATCGAAGAGGCATCCCCTTTCTATATTTAGAATCAAGGAGCAATACTTATGTCTGATACATTTGAGCAGGTAAAATCGATCATCGTAGATTTACTGGCAGTTGATCCCACAAAAGTCACCATGAATGCCCGGTTCCGGGAAGATTTAGAAGCAGATTCCCTTGATCTGGTAGAAATGATTATGGAATTTGAAGATGAGTTTGGGGGAGAGATCTCTGATGAAGATGCCCAGAATATAACCACCGTTGGCGAGGCTGTTCAATTTATTGAAGAAAAGATGTGATTTTTCCTTGAATCAAAAAAGTCTGCCGTGAGGCAGACTTTTTTACTTTAAAGCAGGGAGGGGATTTCTTCCGGGTGTTTGGCGACTTTGACCCCGGCATCTTCCAGCGCTTTGATCTTATCTTTCGCAAGTCCGGTCCCACCCTGGACGATGGCTCCTGCGTGCCCCATCCGTTTTCCGGGAGGGGCAGTCAGCCCGGCTACAAAGGCTACCACTGGTTTTGTGACATATCGGGAGATGTATTGCGCCGCTTGTTCTTCATCGGTTCCTCCAATTTCCCCGATTAGAACTATTCGCTCAGTTTCAACATCTTCCTGAAACATTCGTAAAGTATCAATAAAATTGGTCCCGTTGATTGGGTCACCGCCAATTCCGACACAGGTGCTGACCCCTTCTCCCAGATTTTTCAAAGCGTAAAGAACTTCATAGGTCAGAGTTCCCGAGCGCGATACCACCCCGATATCCCCGGGGATGGCAATGTGTCCTGGAATAATACCTACTTTTGCCTGCCCGGGAGACAGCAGACCCGGACAATTAGGGCCAACCAATCGGACCTGACGCTGGTCGAGGTACATACGGACTTTCATCATATCGCTGACAGGGACACCTTCAGTGATGCAGACAATTAACTCGACACCAGCATCGGCAGCTTCCAGCATTGCATCTGCTGCGAAGCGGGCCGGCACAAAGATCACAGAGGTATTCGCCCCGGTTGCTTCCTTTGCCATCTTAACTGAATCAAAAACCGGAATTTTATCATCCAGAACCCATTCTCCGCCTTTCCCGGGAGTGACGCCTGCTACCACCTGTGTCCCGTAAGCAACCATTTTTTTTGTGTGAAAGAGCCCTTCTGTCCCGGTGATCCCTTGAACTAACAAGCGGGTGTTGTTATTGACTAGAATACTCATGATTTACTCCCCGATCTTACTCCCTGAAATGACTAGTTGCTGGCAGCTGCAACTGCTTTTTCAGCAGCTTCTGCCAGTGTTTCTGCCGTTTCCATCTTTGCGTCTGCCAGCAGTTTTCGGCCTTCCTCAGCGTTCGTTCCAACCAGACGAACAACCATGGGAACTTCGGTTTTGATTTCTTCTAAAGCATCCAGGATGCCTTTCGCTACCAGATCACAGCGGGTGATCCCACCGAAAATGTTGAAAAGGACCGCTTTAACACTGGGATCGGAGAGAATGATCCCCAGTGCGGCAGCAACTTTATCCGCGCTTGCTCCTCCTCCAATATCCAGGAAATTTGCTGGTTCTCCCCCGAATAATTTGATGATATCCATCGTGGTCATCGCCAGGCCTGCGCCATTGACCATGCAGCCAATATCACCGTCAAGCTTGATGTAAGACAAGCCATTTTCCCGGGCTTTAATTTCAGCTGGAGCATCAACATCGTTGTCTCTCATATCCTCAAGCTCGGGGTGCCGGAAGAGGGCATTGTCATCCAAAACCATTTTTCCATCTACGGCCAGTAGTTTTTGATCCCCGGTGACTACCAGTGGATTGATCTCCGCCAGGGTAGCGTCACTGCTGGAGTATGCCTGCCATAAACCGTGGGCGATCCTGCCAAAAGCCCGCCAGTGCTCCCGGGAAAGATCAATCCCGGCCGCAAGATCTCTGGCCTGGTAATTTTGGAGGCCGATCAAAGGATCAATATGGCATTGAATGATTTTCTCCGGGGTGGAACTGGCTACTTCTTCAATATCTACTCCGCCTTCCGAAGAGGCCATTATCACCGGTTTTCTGGCGCTTCGATCATTGGTGATTCCCAGATAGATTTCGTCCTGGATATCAGCAGCCTGATCAATTAATACTTTTCGAACCGGGAGGCCTTTGATGGTGAGATCCAGGATTTCAGCCGCGTTTTTTTCAGCTTCATCTGGAGTTTGGGCGACTTTAATTCCCCCGGCTTTTCCCCTTCCGCCTACCAGGACCTGGGATTTTACAACAACCGGTCCTCCCAGCTTCCGGGCTATTTTCCGGGCTTCCTTTGGAGTCTCAGCAACTTCACCGTCCGGAATAGGGACCCCAAATTCTGCAAATTTTCTCTTGGATAGATACTCGTGGAGTTTCATCAGATTACCTTCTCCCGTAAGAATTTTTGTGGGATGCGGATTATTTTCTGCGCGCAAATTATACCATGCAGAAAATGCAGACCTGGACCATGAAACGGGAAAGGTGATCTGTGTCCCTGATATTAGTGATTTTGTTATTTGTGAAAAATGGGGTGGGCAGGTGGGGTGTGCCGTTCTATGAATAAACTTTAAATCCGGCTCCGGACAAATGGAATCCGGTATGCTAAAAGAACGAGCATTCCGGCTCCGTAAAACCAGGGCCGCAGGACGCCAGGTTTAACAGCCATAATGAAATGAATCGCAGCCAGCACTCCTGCGGCATACACAAATCGGTGAAGAATTTTCCATTTTTTCCCCAGCTTTTTGACCAGAGCATTGAGGGATGTGATCGCTAGAATCAAAAGGATAAAACCAGCGAAAAAACCTATGATCGCAAATCGTTTTTCAAGGAATGCACCGGGGAGGAGGGAAAATTGGAAACCATAGTCCAGGCCGATGAAGATTGCAAAATGAACAGCAGCATACGCGAAGGAATACAATCCAAGCGGTCGGCGGAGCTTTCCAAGCTGGGGCCAGTTAAAGATGGAACGGATAGGAGAGACTGCCAGGGACAGCATCAACAGGATCAAGGCTGTCTTTCCTGTCCTGTGGGTCATGTCCAGGATTGGATCCGCTGCCAGTGTTCCCCGTAAGAAATCCCAGACCATTACCAGAAAGGGAGTGATGGATCCGATATGAGAGATGGGGTGTAGAACGGCAGCTGCCTGACGCCGGTTCTTTCGCCATGGTTTAGAAATATTTTTCGAGATCCATTCCTTCATAGAGATCTGCTACCTCTTCTTCATAGCCGTTGAACATTAATGTCGGACGGCGGGATAATTCCCCGATCCGCCGTTCGGTAGCCTGCGACCAGCGGGGGTGATCCACATTGGGATTGACATTGGCATAAAAGCCATATTCATTTGGAGCAGATTCCATCCATAATGAGACCGGCATTTCCTCTACCAGATCAATTTTCGTGATGGATTTAATGCTCTTAAATCCATACTTCCAGGGCACAACCAGTCGGACAGGTGCACCGTTTTGTGGTAAAAGATCTTTGTCGTAAAGCCCGGTTGCCATTAAGGTCAGATCATGATAGGCCTCATCCATCCGCAGTCCTTCTACGTAGGGCCAGGGGAAATATGAGTTCTTTTGCCCCGGAAGCTCCTGGGGGTTGTAGATCGATTCAAAGCGGATATACTGAGCGGATGATGTTGGTTTCACAGCATCCAGCAGAGCCGCCAGGGGAAACCCCTGCCAGGGGATTACCATGGACCAGCCTTCAACACATCGCATCCGGTATATTCTCTCCTCAATTGGCGCCAGAGAACGGATCTGATCGATTGAATAGGTTTGAGGATTCTCGACCAGCCCGCCTACTCTTACCTCCCAGGGAGAGGTTTGAAAGTCCTTTGCGAGTCGGGCGACGCCCTCTTTGTCAGTTGTAAATTCGTAAAAATTGTTGTAATTGGTTATGTCCTGAAAGGAGTTGGCCGGGTTTCCAAGTTCATCGAATTTATCCCCGGCTTGAGGGGTAGAAACCGGCTCTGGATCCCCAAGACCTAAATCAGTTCCCGGAAAGAAGGGTTTTTCACTGCAGGCAGCCAGGACAGCTGCAGATGAACCGACAACCCCCAGTGTTTTCAGGAATTGTTTGCGTGATAAATAGAGGTTTTCAGGTGTGATTTCGGGACGTTTTTTTTCTTCCATTAGTTTTCCCTTTGCTGGATTAATTGATGATATCGCAGAAAATTAAGCGTTTGATTAACCTTAATCCAGTTATGGTTTAGATTCTTTGAGCTGCGGAAATCTTTCCTGATTGTCCCGGGGAAAAGAACAGGGCCGCATTGTCTGCGGCCCTGTTGATTGGCTTGGAGGGATAATTATTGTTGAACCGGAAAATTGATTTTGATGATCCGGTTGTTTTGGGTATCGATGATCCAGACTGCGCCTTGCGGATCTACACTCAGTCCGGTTGGTAAATTCAGAATCGGGTTTCCATCAAGATCAGCTTCCCAATAAGCTAGTAATTCTCCTTCAGGTGAAAATTGGAGAATTCGAGAAACTTCAGGATCGCTGACCAGAATATTTCCATCTTGATCTACCGCCAGGTAAGGCTTGTTGTCGAGTGATTGACCGTACCAAGCCGCGACATCCCATTTGGTGAGGAAGATGCTGGCAATACCGTTCTGGTCCGGGGCAAAGGCCTGGATCCGCTGGTTCCAGGTGTCGGCTACATACAGGTTCCCGTTCCCGTCAATCACCAGGCCGGAAGGCTCGTCAAATTGACCATCTCCCAGACCTACATCCCCAAATTCGGTCAAAAATTGTCCATTTGGATCGTAGACGAGGATCCGTTTGTTTCCAGTGTCGGAGACATAAACATGTCCCAGTGAGTCTACCGCCACGTCTCGCGGACCCCAGAGAGAGAAGGGAGTCTCCCGCTGTCCGAACTGACCCCATTGGGTGATGAACTCGCCATCAGAGCTGAACTTTTGAATACGGTGGTTCCAGGTGTCAGCAACATACACAGAGCCGTCAGGGCCTACATCAATCCCCCAGGGCTCATTAAAAAGGCCGCCTGACTGATCGGGGGTATTATTTCCGCTGAATCCTCCCCAGTTTCCAACAATCTCTCCCTCGGAATCGATCTGAATGACACGGTGATTACCGGTATCGAGGATGTAAATTGTTCCATCGGCTGCGGCAGCCAGATTGCGGGGGAAGCTAAGGTTTAGATTATCAAAACTGGCTTCAACCGGGAGATTGACTTCTTTACCCTCGTACGGATCGGCTGTTAATTCGGAAAAATCCATTTCCTCAGGTCCGTAATTCCAGACCTTTGCTGCGATGTCTTTCCGAACGTACAGACGCATTTGATCGGCCGGACTCCAGGAAGCCAGTGAAATAGGCCGACCGGTTGCCTGGGCGTATTTGGTGTAGTCTCGATTTAACCAGATATCAAATATCGCTTCCCGCATTTGGGGATTGCTGACTGCATTCCAGATTTTTTCCCGGTTCAATCCAAAATAATCCTGATTAGGCCAAACGATCCGGTTGTAAGTAAATTGGTAGTAGGCATTCCCGACTACAGGTTCAATTTTGGGGTAGTTGTTGTTGCCGACCAGGATAACTGGAGCTGATACCAGATCCCGGGTTGGGTTCTCAGCATAATATCGCTGGTTATCGTAATTTCGCAGGTACCACCAGTAAGGGTAGGTGGTTTCATTGTCAAAGGCAACTTCCAGGGCGAGCCCATCTGTGGTCCGGTATGATATTTCTTCAATCTGAGCCAGAGCTTCTTTAACACCCCGCCCGCCGTGAGCATAGACCAGATACTCTGTGGGTTTGTCATAATTAATAAAAGCAGCCTGGAACGCGGTATGGGTCGTCAAGATCACCAGCAGCAAGAGCAGGGTTAAAGCCGAGGAAATCCAGATTTGTTTCTTTTCCCAGGAAGAAAGCAAAAACCACAATCCAGCTGCGCTCATTGCAAGTACAAAGACTGAGGAGAGAAAATCCCCAGTGGATCGAAGCTGGTTGAGTTCCTGTCCCTGGAATGGAGGATTTGCTGAAAGCAGGTCCCCAACTGCGGAAAATGTGCTGACAAGAGCGATAATCATCAAAAGCATCACCGCCCAGCCCTGCTTCTTGCTCCAGGCTTTTGGATCTAGCCCTTCCATAACTTTTTGGATTCCCCAGGCTGATAACAATATCAAAGGAAAGGCAATATGCACGGTCAGCCAGGGCATTTTTTCCCCGGCGATGGGATATGCAATCAAGCTGGTTAAACTCCAAAACGCCAGGAGAGCGAAGACCGGTGCTCGATTGCTGTTCGATTTACGCTCCAGCAACTCAGGATGATCGGATTCTTGTTCTACTTCTTCTATTGGTGTCGAATCTCTCAAGGGAGACCAGGACTGCAATTTGGATATCAAAACACCGATTGCAGTTCCAATTCCACCGAGGAGGGGTAGATATTCATAAACCGGGAGCTGGATCAGCCAGTAATAATACCAGGGCTGACTGCCCCGCTCGACTGCTTGTTGATCCAACCAGTAGCCCAGGGACCCTACCAATCCGGTAAAGAACCCTGAACCATTGGTGAAAAATGTGGTGTAGAAAATGGTGAATGGGATGTAAAAAATACCTGCGTTAATCAACCATTCTCGAGGATTCCAGGTCAGTCCAATGGCCACTGCAATGATTGATAGAACCGCAATGAAGACCCCGGTTGTGAACATACCCGTATTAGTGTAATTGAGGGGGTCAAATCCAAACCATTCAACCGGGAAAGGGGCTAATTGGGGCAGAACCAGGGTGCCCAGGAGCAGCAGGGCACTGAAGGAAGGCAGTTCTTTCAGTTTCTTCCAGGTAAATCCAATGATAGAAAAAAGCAGAGAAGCGGTCATCATTATCACAGCTAGGGCGAGAGGGATCAATACCTGCAGATGCATCCCGGTCTGGACCTCAACTGATTCCGGCGTTTCCGGAATACTCCCCTGAGCAATGATTCCAACCCCGGCGAAGATCACGGCTGCAATCAGCCCGGAGATAAACAAGTTTCTAAATCCGGGTTGTTTCCATGGTTTTTGCGTCATATCGGAGATATACACGAGACCGAGGAAAACCATCATTTGAGCTGTGTAAATAAAGGCGGTTTCTTTGGTGGTGAAATGAAGCACAGTGGCCGCGGTCAGCCAGTACAAAAAGCGAGGCTTTTTCGTTTCCAGATAACGAAGGACAGCCCAGATGGAAACAACCCCAAAAAGAGCTACAAACGCTTCGTTTCGAACATAGCGCCCGTAGTAGAGCATAAATGGAGAGATCAAAGTCATCAGGGCTGCAGCAATTGTTCCCCAGCTGCCCAGGTAGCGGCGGTACTTCCAGAGGAAGATGATGGTCAACACGCTGCTGATTGCTGCTGGGATCCTGGCGGTGTAATCGCTGTCACCAAATAGAAAATAGACAAAGGCCAGAAAGTGGAACTGAAAAGGTCCATGAGTGATGGGATCATGGGAGTAGCCCATACCCTTAAACAGGCGCCAGGCATAATAAACATGAGATGTTTCATCATGACTGATCACCCGCGCTCCGAGATCATAAAAACGAGTGGTAGCAGCGGCTAATATTATCAGCAGAAATACGATTAATTCCCAGCTGAACTGAATATCGCGCAGCGGATTGGACTTCAACCAATTATTTTTTGTTTCTTGTTTGGTGTGTTCCATTAGGTTTTTCACCTCAATCAAGATTGTTTTAGTGCTTTGACTTCTTCCATAGACAACTCTCTCCACTTTCCCGGGCCAAGTTCATTCAACCTTAATCCAGCAATTCGAACCCGGATCAGGCGCAGGACGGATAAGCCAACTGCGTCCAGCATTCTGCGGATTTGTCTTTTCTTACCTTCGGTCAACGTGATCCGCAGCCAGAACTCTCCAGAGTCATGGGGTTCAAAAGTAACTATGGCTGGAGAAGTGATTTCCCCATTTCCAAGATTGATTCCCTGCTGAAGCTGCCTGATTTGTCTGGGATTTGGCTTCTGATTCACCTGGACGCGGTATTCTTTTTCATGCTGGTACCGGGGGTGGGTAAGCTTGTTGGTCAGGCGGCCGTCATTTGTCATTAAAATCAGACCTTCACTGTCTTTATCCAATCTTCCAACCGGATACAGTCTGCCTTGAAGCTGAATGTAATCCCTGACGGTTGGCTCTCCCCGGGGAGATTTCACTGAAGAAAGCACACCAGTAGGTTTGTTGAAAGCAATATATTTTAACGGTTCAGGATCGCCGATCGGCTTCCCATCAACCGTAATTTGATCATTTTCAGGATCTGCTTTTGCGCCAATTTCAGCTATCCGGTTGTTGATCCTGACCCTTCCAGCAGTGATGATCTCCTCAGCACTCCTCCTGGAACCATAACCTGCTTTTGCCAGAATTTTTTGTAATCGGATTTTCATAAAAGCTGGACCAGATTTAGTTACCCCTTGAGGACTTTTGGAACGGCCTGATTGTCATACTCATCCAGATTGAGCGGTGGAAGTTCGTCCAGGGATGAGAGACCGAAATATTTCAGAAAATCTGTAGTGGTGCTGTACAAAATTGGACGGCCGGGCCCCTCGGCTCTGCCGACATCATCTACCAGTCCTTTGCTGATCAAAGTCCGGAGCACACCATCGCTGTTAACACCCCGGATTGAATCAACTTGGGGTCGAGTCACAGGCTGCTGATAGGCAATGATTGAGAGTGTTTCAAGGGCTGCCTGGCTGAGTGGGCTGGTAGATTCCAGCTCCAGATAAGTTTCAATCAGGGCTGCAGTCTCAGGTGCGCTTACCAACTGGATTTTCCCATTATGACGTTGGAGTTGAATTCCGCGCTTCAAATAGAGTTCATCCAGCTCATCAAGGGTATTCTTGATGGCTCTAACAGTCTCATCAAGAACTGTTGAGATTTGATGGGGGGTAATGGGCTCCGGGGCGACGAACAAAAGTGCCTCTACCCGGGCTCCCAGGGACAATTCTTGATCTTGGATTATTTCCGTGCTCTGATCATCTACCATGCTATAATTTTGATTTAGATACTCCGTTGAAACAAAAACAGGAGTCCTAGGATTTGAAGTGAAAGTTAATTTGTCTGAAAAAAGATTATACCATTTTATAAAACCCACTATTCTGGTCTTCTGCCTGATGATTATAACCGCAGGTTGCCGTTCTGCTGTTTTGGATGAATCAATTCCCCGGATCGAAATATCTGTTGAAGCGGATAACCAATCGTATTCAGTGAATTTGCCAAAAGACAGCACGGTCCAGAATGTATTGGATGCAGCAGGAATTGTTCTGGAAAGAAATGATCGGGTAGAACCACCGCTGGGTGTGGTTTTAAGCGGTGATGATCAGGTTCAGGTGATCAGGATTGAGGAAGTGATTGAGATTGAAGAAGAGATCATTCCCTACCGGGTCATCGAGCAGCCCACTGAAAATCTTCCAGTTGGACAGGAACAACTGCTTCAATCCGGGAAAAATGGTTTACGAGAGGTGACCTATCTCCGGGTTTTTGAGAATGGGGAGGAGACATCTTTCCGTGAGATCAGCAGTGTTGAAGTTGAAGCGGCAGTCGATGAAATGATCCTTGTCGGGGTTCGTGCTGCAAGTTCTCCAGTCATAATTCCCAGCCCCCTGATCTATATCTCGAGCGGAAATGCCTGGCTTATGGAGCAGTCAACTTCGAACCGGACTCTACTTGTGGGTACGGGCGACCTGGATGGGAGGGTGTTCCGACTTTCCCCGGACGGGGAATGGCTTCTGTTTACCAGATCCTCAACTGAGGAAGATGTGATCAATACCTTATGGGCAGCGAAAATTGAAGCTCAAGGACAGGTACTGGTTGATCTCAAGGTCAATAATGTGATCCATTTTGCTGATTGGGTTCCAGATGACGAAAGCTCAGTTGCATATTCGACGGTTGAATCACGGATTTCCGCTCCCGGCTGGCAGGCTAACAATAACCTGGAAGTCCGGAAGTTCAGCGAAAGCGGGTGGTCTACTCTCTCTTACGAGGTGCTGGAAACAGGGTATATCGGGGTTTACGGCTGGTGGGGAACAGAATTTGCTTATCCGCCCAGTGGGGAGTATGTGGCCTATGCGAGTCCGGATCAGGTAGGAATTGTTGATGTTGAATCCGGTGAGAGGGAAACTTATTTAGAAATGCCGTCGTACCGTACATCCGGGGATTGGGCCTGGATGTCTGGTCTGGGCGTGGGACCGCTGGGTAATTTCATCTACGCGGTGGAGCATGTACCGCTTGATGGCCAGGAAGGAACTACAGCAGCTGAGGAATCACCGAAATTTGATTTAACAGCGATATCGCTTGCTTCCGGGATGTCGACCCGGATTCTGGAAGATGTGGGTATGTTTGCTTATCCAATTCCCTCTCCAATTCAGGGGAAAACATCCGGGGAGGCATCCTTTCAGGTTGCTTACCTGCAAGCAGTATTTCCAGAGCAAAGTTCTACCAGCAATTACCGGGTGGCCGTGATGGACCGGGATGGCTCCAATCCCCGGGTGATATTCCCGCTCCCCGATAAGTCCGGTCTGGAGCCCCGGAGAGGTTGGGGAGCCTGGGCGCCGGAAGCTGTAGAGGGTAGTGAAGGACAACTTCTGGCAGTTTTGTATTCCGGAAATATTTGGATTCTGGATCCAAATTCAGGTGTGTTTAATCAGGTCACTGGCGATGGGCGCGTACAGGCCCTGGATTGGTAATGGTTTTGGGTGAAACAATTTATCAAAAAATAATTAATTTTGAAGGTGATTAATGAATGTACTTGTGACAGGAGCTGCTGGGTTTTTGGGTTCACATCTTTGTGAGCGTTTATTAGCTGAAGGGCATTCTGTAATTGCTCTGGATAATTTTGTTACCGGACGTTGGGAAAATTTAGCCCACCTGGAGAGTGAACCGGGCTTCATTTTTATGGAGCATGATGTATCAACTTATATTGATGTGTCTGACCATCAAGTGGAAGCGGTTATGCATTTTGCTTCGCCGGCCAGCCCAAATCCCCATTCTCCCTATGGTTATGTAAACCTGCCGATTCAAACTCTGAAAGCCGGCGCTTTGGGGACATTAAACAGTCTGGGAGTGGCCCGCGCTCATCAAGCGCGTTTTTTGTTGGCTTCCACAAGCGAGATTTATGGCGATCCGGAGGTCCATCCTCAACCTGAAAGCTACTGGGGTCATGTAAACCCGATTGGCGAGCGCTCGGTCTATGATGAAGCCAAACGTTTTGCAGAAGCGCTGACCCTTGCCTACCACCGCTTTCATGGGATTGATACAAAAATTGTGCGGATTTTTAATACCTATGGTCCGCGGATGCGGTTGGACGATGGGCGGGTAGTACCGAACTTTATTAAACAGGCTTTGAAAAAGGTTCCCCTGACAATTTTTGGAGATGGAAATCAAACCCGGAGTTTCTGCTACGTTGATGATTTGATCGAGGGGATTTACCGCTTGCTGCTGTCCGATGAGCACTATCCGGTCAATATAGGCAATCCTTCTGAGATTTCAATCCTAACTTTGGCGGAAACCGTCAACCGCTTGTTCAACAATTCTGCAGCGATCAACGTTATGCCTGACAAGCGGGGAGAGGGAGATCCGCAACGGCGGAGACCTGATATTTCCCGGGCAAAAAACATCCTCGACTGGGAACCAACTGTTAATCTGGAGGACGGATTAATAAAAACCGTTCCTTATTTCAAAGATAATATTGAGTAGGATTATGAAATCAATTAACATAGTCACCAACCCTCGAGAACGGGTCCGGTTTGGAAAGTTTTGTGTTGTAGGTGCTTTCGGGGCTCTGGTTGATTTTAGCAGTTTTCATCTATTCCTGAGCGTTTTTGGGATATCTCCAGTTTTTGCGCAGGCGATGTCATTCACGGCAGCTATTACAAGTAATTTTATCTGGAATCGATACTGGACTTACCCGGATTCCCGATCCAAGCCGATTTATAATCAGCTGGTGACGTTTTTTGTGGTCAATGTGGTCGGTCTGGCCATCCGAACTCCTGTATTTGCGGGATTGGAAGGTCCTTTCCGGCGTTTATTTGAGCAATTATCATTCATTCCGATCTGGATTCTAACGGCTGATCGGTTGGGTTATACTTTTGCCCTGGGTGTAGCCGTGGTGATTGTCATGTTCTGGAACTTTTTCATCAACCGGGTCTGGACCTATAATGACGTGGAGTGATCATCTCTCCAGAACTGACATTCCGCTTTAAGCAAATTCTATTCCTCAATCTGAGTATAATAAACTCAGATCCTGTCAATCCAGGTGGGAGCTGATCTATGGAATCAGAGAACACTAACTCATCAGATCAATCAGAACTGATCACCAAAGTGGGTTCACTTCAGGAGCTTTTGGAAAAAGCTTCGGGTGTAAAAGCCCTGGTGGACCAGGATGCCGAGGATGCCGGGATAGCGGAAAACGTTCCTTTCCCCTTTTTAGCTCTGGTCGGCCAGCAGGAAATGAAGCTCGCTTTGCTGCTGTCGCTCTTGAACCCCAATTTAGGCGGTGTGCTGTTAATTGGTCCCCGGGGAACAGGGAAAACGACTGCGGTCCGCAGTCTGGTAGATCTGCTTCCAGAAGTTCGAAGAAGTTTATGTTACTACGGCTGCCTGGAAGAGGATGTGGAAATTGGGGGAATGGATGCGGTCTGCCCGGAATGTGCTAAAAAGTATGGCCAGGGAGTTCCGCTTTCAAAACTGGAAAAAGTGCGGTTAATCGAACTCCCGCTGAACGCGACCCTGGAGGATGTGATCGGGGGTCTGGATCCAAGAGCGAAAGCCAATTCCAGAATGCGTCTAAAACGCGGAATACTATCCAGGGCAGATCAGAATTTATTATATGTGGATGAAGTAAATTTGCTTTCTGATCAGGTGGTGGACGCTATTCTGGATGCTGCTGCTCAGGGACAGTACACGGTCCGCCGGGGGGCGATGTCAGCTACCTACCGCTCAGATTTTACCTTAATTGGTTCTATGAACCCGGAAGAAGGCCATTTGCGCCCGCAGATAATGGATCGATTTGGACTTCGGGTTCTGGTGAAGGGATTGGACAGCAAAGAAAACAGGTTGGATGCCTACCAGCGGACGCGGGCTTTCCTTGAAAACCGGCGGGCTTTTTCGGCCCAGTATGCTGATGCGACCCGGATTTTCCGTCAGGAAATTCAAGCGGGAAGAGAAATTTTACGACGAGTTCAGCTGCCTGATGAGGTTGCCCGGCTTGGTCTGGATCTGGTCGAAAAAATGGAGGTTGAGTCCCTCAGGGCGGAAATCACTTTGTTTGAAGCAGCCCGGGCTCACGCGGTAGCGGATGGAAGAGAACTTGTTACAATTCAGGATCTCAAGCAGGTGGCGGGGATGGCACTGAGACTCCGCCGTTCAGAGTTTATCGAACAGTATCTGGAGCATCAGAACACTGAAGCAGAGCTTTTGAACAAGGTTCTGGATTCAATTTTAGATTCTGATGATTCTCAGGGAGCTTCTTGATGGGTAATTTGAGTGTGATTGGTGGAAAAGTGGGTGGATTTAATTTGAAATCAGTTCCGGGGGACCGCACCCGACCGGTGATGTCAATTGTCAAGGAAGCGGTTTTCAATATCGTCGCACCTTATATCCTGGATTCGAGCTGGCTGGACTTATTTGCCGGGACGGGGAGCGTGGGAATTGAGGCATTAAGCCGGGGAGCGGATTATGCCTGTTTTCTTGATAATCAACGGGCAGCTGTTGACACCATTCATGCTAATCTAGATCACACCGGACTTTCAGAACAGGCTGATGTCTGGCAAACGGATGCGTTTGGTTACCTGCAAGGGGCACCTACTCGTAAGTATGATTTCATTTATGTCGCACCGCCTCAGTACCATGGTTTGTGGATGAAAGCCCTGGATCGGATCGACCAGAATCCTTCCTGGCTTTATGCTGACGGGTGGGTAATTGTGCAAATTGACAAAACTGAGTACGACCCCCGGGATCTTGAGAATATGCATTTATTTGACAGCCGTAAATACGGCAGCACCCAGGTGCTGTTTTATGCTTTAAATGAAGTAGATGGGGCCTAATCTAACTTCCCGAATCGGACCTGAATTTTCCCAGTCGAATCATAATAATAATGAGCTGAAAATGGGGGGTGTTCCCTGGAATGACTGAGTACTTTCGGAAGTAAAATCTCAAGATCCTCCACCAACGGCAGGGAAGAGCATTGTTCAAACGGAACCCATTCCAGGTTTCCTTCCGGGGAGGGGTGTGGTTCTCCTGCACTGCAGGTCCCTTGATAGACATAAATCCCGATTCCAATCGACTGTTGGGTATCTACTGTGACTGTCCCGCAGAGCCAGAGTGTATCCGGGACAAGCCCGGTTTCCTCCAGCAGCTCCCTTTTTGCGGATGAAAGGATATCTTCCCCAGCTTCAACATGTCCCCCCACACCATTGTACTGGTTTGGCCAGAGTCGTTTGTTAGGTGCACCTTTCAGAAGTAAAACTGATTCCCCGCGCGTCAGAAAGGTCAACGTGCGGGGAATCAGTAGATATCGGTCAGAAGATACACCCTGGTCGGAAACAGGCATACTAGTCTGCGAGGTCGGATGTGTCTTCTGCTTCAACCCCACCGAGCATGTAATCCTCTAAGTGAGGCTGTACCCCTACAAGCTGGATCGTTTCGTCCACAAATTTCCGGGTATCCGGGAGTCCAAGACGTTCGAAAAGATCCCGAAACTGGTTTTCCCAGGCCTGGTAGATTTCATTCAATTTTTCTTCTGATACATTCCAGATCTTGTTCTTGAAAACACCCAGGGTGCGTTTCCGGGTTTTGTAGTAAAACTGTTCGTCCGTTTGCCCTTCCTTGCGCTCATGGTCGTGATTTTGATCCAGGTAGGTGTAAATTTCCTGGACGAGATCTTCGGGCAGATGATCATAGAGTATATTCTGGAAATTTGTTGCCAGGTGAACTTCCAAAGCCTCCGCTTCAACAAATTTATTGAAGGCACTTTCTGGCAGGGTGGACGCGCCGTGTTGGACAGCACCTCCCATCCCATAGCTTTCCCGGGCTACCTCGCCCAGTTCTTGGAGTACATCAAAGGCCACAGCAACTTTCTTAATGCTGCCATCCGGGAGAACAACCCCACCGTGTGAGGTCCCGGTCAGGACGCTGATTTTGCTCAATCCCTCTGTGCCAGGGGCGATTTTTTCCAGTTCTTCCAGATAGCCATCCATGAATGCCCGGAGCTCTTCCACGGTGGAGTTATGCTCTCCGACTTCTCCAATTTCACCCCCGATGGAAACCGTTACACCTTCAGGCTCCAGATCCCGGATGTATTTTGAAAACATGGCTGTTAATTCCGAGTTGAGCTGCTGCTGTTCCGGAACGGTTGGTTTGCTGAGGTCTACCAGGGTGGAAGGATCCACGTCAATATTGTAGAAACCGGCAGCAATTGCCTCGCTTGTCAAATCTTTGAGGGCTTGTATTTCCGATTCTGGATCGGACTTGTATCGTCCGGCAGATATCTGGTAGTGGTCGCCTTGAATGAAAACCGGACCCTGGTAGCCGGTGGAGATTGCTGCACCGAGAACATTGGCTACATATTCTGAAGGCCGCTGATCGGTGTAACCGGTTTCGGAGCGGGCGATCTCGAAGATAAATGCTCCTGCATTGATTTCCTCGGCGACCTTAAAGATTGCCTGAGCTGCATAAAAAGTCAAACTGCGCAGATTGATCGCAGGTGTGGTGAAGCTGTTCGGAACTTCACCGCGCCCTCTGGCCAAGTAAAGATCGTGTATAGAGCTGGGATAAATCCCCAGGGCAAGGGCAATTTTCCGGATCAGATACCGGGCAATATATTGGTGATTTTCATTATCGTCCAGTACAGCGCTCCGGACAAGATTCTGGATATTTTTTTGAAGTGATTCTTGATCAACAATATTGATTTCACCATCAACCAGTTCAACACTGCCGTTCAGCTGTTGTAATAATTTCTGCTGCTGTTCTAATGACATGACTTCTCCTCTATTTCCAATGATAAACGTCATGTACATTATAAACCTTCCAACGCTTGAGACAAGATATTCACCCCAGGCAGACCCGGTTTGCGGTACAAGAATCGTTCTGATAATCCCGAAAAATTTGAGCAAAATTTACGACAAGCCTGATTGAAAACTTATCTGGGCAAGGTATAATCAAAGTGGCAGATTATCAGGTAGTGCAAGAGGAGGCGTGATGAGTGATTTTCAAAGTCAAATTGAAGGGGAACGCGGAAAACTGAAAGAGCTCCTGCTGCAGATCCCGGGATTTAAAGGGTACATCGAAATGGAGGACCGCAGAACAGCTGATAAGCTGCTTCGTGAGACGATTGCGGACCGGTATCAGGAAGTAATTGACCGGCTTTCTGGACTGCAGTCAGACCTGGTTGACCAGGGTGCGCTCGAATGGTTGGACGATCTGGAGGCGGTTGTCGTTAAGCTGAGGACATTTATTGACCGGATCCGGAATGCCACCTACGGGTACAGCAGCTTTTTCTCAGCTGTCAAAGTCGATCCTGAAAAGCTGGATAAAATCTATGAATATGATCTTGCTCTCCTGGATGGAATTTCAGGGCTTGAGGCACTGCTTGGGGACCTGGAAGAAGCTGGTGAGGAAGTACAAATCTCAGAGACAATTTCGGACTTGAAAAAACTGGCAGCAGAAATCGTTAAACGGGGCGATCAGCGCTCAGAAGTGGTCACCAAAGAATAATCATTATTGAGGAGTTAAACATGACAAGAATTTTTGATGTAATTGAATACCCCAATGAGATGAAGGATGAGCTGATTCACCGCTTCCCAGAGGGTGAATCAGGTGATTTCCGGATAGGCTCCCAGGTGATCGTCCGTGAGTCCCAGACAGCGGTTTTTTTCCGGGATGGAAAAGCCCTGGATGTTTTCGGACCCGGCCGTCATACAATCACCACAGCGAATATTCCGCTCTTGATCAATGTGGTAGAAAAAGCATTCTCAGACCGGACACCTTTTACAGCTGAGGTGTATTTTGTGTCACGGAGGGAGTTCCCGGATCAGAAATGGGGTACACCTCAGCCGATTATTGTTCGCAATCCTGGTATGGGGCTGGGTATCGCTCTGCTGAAAGGTTTTGGCACCTACGGCTACAAGATTTCTGAGCCGCAGCAGTTTGTGACCCAATTAGTTGGAGCCCAGGGGGTCTTCCGGACCTCGGATATCGAAAGTCGACTGCGCCATATTTTGCTGACCTCAATGACAGATCTGCTGGGAGAGACTGCCAAAGATAATGATGTCACCAATCTGGTGGGGATGCTGAATGAACTCAGCGCCAGCGTCCGGGCCAAAGCTTCTGATCAGTTTGCTTCGCTCGGTCTCGATCTGAAGACCTTCTTGATTGCGAATCTCCGCCCCTCAGAGCAGTCCATTCAGGAACTGCGAGATATGGGTGTGCTTGATACCGAGACCTATACTCGTTTGCAGGCAGCGGATGCTCTGCTGGAAGCAGCTCAAAACCCGAGCGGAGGAGCCGGTTTAACTGCCGGGATCGGGGCTGGGATGGGAGTTGGTAACTTATTGAACCAATCTCTTCAAGGTATGACGGCGGGTGGAAGCGCTCCCGCAGCCGCAGGAGGGGGAGGTATCCCAGATGTGATGAGTGCTGCCGAAGCTGCGCAGGTTTTAAAGGTAGCAGAAGAGGATGTAATCGCAGCTATCGACGCTGGAGATTTGAAAGGTAAGAAGCTGGGAAATGCCTACCGGATTAGCAAAGATGCCCTGATGGCTTTTTTGAATGACTAGTTGAAGCTCATCCTGGAAATTAAAAAGGCCCCGGTTATTTCAATCCGGGGCCTTTTTTGTTTGTTACTCCGCAAGGGTTTAGTCTTCAATTGGTAAACCAAGCGCATCCTGGATTGTTTTTACCACCGTCATCGAAAGCGCCCGGTCACTCTTTGCTTCTTTCCGGACATATTTTTTGACCTGGGAGATGTGGAGGGTTGCCTCAGGAGCATTTTCTGCCTCTACTTCCGCCTTTTCATTGCTGAAAATCAACACAGCCCGCAGCTCAGGAAGTTCAAAATCCGGGATTTTTGAGAGCTGATTGGTGAGATCTTTTTTCGCTGCTGTAATGTCCAGGGATGGGCGTCCGATGCTGTCCTGGGCAAAAAAGCGCAGGTATGCATTTCCCCCTGCTCTATTCCAGCGTTCTTTTTTCTCGTCATAGGTGATCTTCCCTTTTTGGTAATAAGGAAGCAGGATCAGGACCCCGGCAGGTCCGACTAAGAGGTGGGATACAGCCGTGCGGTAGTGATAGAGAACGTACCGATCATCGAGCCCCTTTAACGCATTATCTATTTCCTGGTCGGGGCGAGGCGATCGTCCAAAGCGATTGGTATAGAAAACACTGATTTGAGAAAGAGTGAAGCCAAATATCAGTGCCAAAAACGAAAATAAGATCTGTTCTTGATAGCGGAAGCTGATATACATGCCACCACCAAGGATCAGAATTGCAAGATATCCACTGTACTGGCCCAGTGTTTTTCTGCGCTTGATATATCGGTCATTTCGGGAAATTTTCATCTGATGTTTCCTCTCATTTTGGTTAGAGCTGAGTTTGGATTGCTTCCTTTAATGAGGGAAGCAGGTTGGCTTGAACTGCCTGATGTGCCAGTTTGAGAGCATTTACCAGGGCAGTTGAATCTGATTGCCCGTGTCCGACAAAGATCAGTCCATTAATGCCGAGTAAGGGGGCAGCCCCAATCCGGCGGGGGTCCATTTTTGTTTTGACTTCGGAAAATGCCGGCATGGCCAGTCCCGCTCCAAGTTTCGTTCTGAGGGATGACGTCAGCTCAGTTTTAAGAATATCCAGGAGAAATTTTGAGACCGCTTCGCTGGTTTTGATCAGGATATTTCCGGTAAAACCGTCAAACACCACAACATCAACATCCCCGCCAAAAACTTCCTTTGGCTCAACGTTCCCGGTGAAATTAAGATTGGATTCCTGAAAGAGGGGGAAAGTTTCCTTGACGAGCGAATTGCCTTTGCCTTCCTCCTCACCGTTCGATAACAGTCCAACGCGGGGATTGGAATTCCCAAGGACTTTTTCGGCATAGATTGATCCCATGACACCGAACTGGAGAAGGTAAAGCGGTTTACAGTCTGCGTTGGCTCCGATATCCAGAGCAATGACCGATCCGGTTCGGGTTGGTAGAATGGTTGTCAGGGCCGGACGCTTGACTCCCCGGATCCGTCCCAGTCGAAAAAGCCCATTTGCCATCGCTCCACCTGTATTGCCGGCTGTCACAAAAGCCTCCGCCTGGCCGGTTTTGACAAGCTCCATGCCCACAGCCATCGAATTCTCGGCTTTCTTGCGGGCATTGCGAGCAGGCTTATCGGTCATTTCGAGTACATCCGGGGCATGAACCAATCTAACCAGAGCGGAATCTGAGTGCTGGTTCATCAAAGGTTTTAACTTTTCTTCCTGACCAACAAGAATGATCTCTTCTTGAAGCTCCCTGGCTGCTAAATAAGCAGCTTTGACTTCTGGTTCAGGATAATTATCGCTTCCCATAGCGTCTAACACAATCGTCATCGCAGCTCTCCTTCGCTGAAGATCACAAGTCTTGACAAGCTTCTCTGGGAGATTATAATACCTCTGCTTCCAAGAGGATAGTCAACCTTCCTTGATACGAAGACTGCGCTGGTGCTGGAACTGGCAGACAGGTATGGTTGAGGGCCATATGCCTTAACAGGCGTGCGGGTTCGATTCCCGCCCAGCGCACAAAAAAAACCGCTGCAAAGCGGTTTTTTCTATTAAGTAGTGAACCTGACAAGTTCAGTCAGGATTACTCTGAATTACCGTCTTTTTTCACTGTGCTGAATGAAAACGGAGTATAAAGGGGGCAAAACGAGACCAAACTGGTGAGCAGAAAGACTGCCGCCAGAATCAACAGTATGATCCCCAGCGTACCGCTGACAATTCCTGTGAAATAGAGTATTGTCACAGCTACAGCAGCGCTGATTCTTATAATTCGATCGACCAGGCCCATATTTTTCTTTAATTTCATGACTACTCCTTTTTGATTAGTTAGTTAATTAGATGGTTATTCTCCCTAAAAGTTACACTGGATCTTCAAATTGCTATAATATGTAGAAAGGATTATACAATAATTACAAATCTGGAGGAGGAATTGATGTTCTCAAGCTTGGGGAGAATCTATGATTTGGAAAACCCTTCTTACCTCAAAGCCAATCGGTCAGATTTGATTACGAAAGAACAAAAATCCATTTTAAGCAGTCAGCCGGCGGGATGGTTTGGGATGGTTAAATTTGGAAGAGGGGTTAAGTATTTTTTCATCGTTCCTTTTCTAGCTTTTTTTCTGGCTGCTCTGCTTTTATCTTTTAATGTTGATCCTCTGTTCGCCGGACTCAGCCTGGTGGGGGTGTTTACAATTTTTATCTTGCTGCTGCTGATTCGTTGGATAAAATCCAGGCGTTGGAGTGCTGACCTGAAAAGGGAATTAGAGCCAAATCAAGTATCACAGGAAGTCGGACAGCTGAAATTTGGGAGATTTAATTATTACATCAGAGTTAGAGGGCGAAAGCTTCTGCTTCCGTTTCTCAGCAAGGGTACCCTTCAACCCGGTCTGGATTACAGGTTTTATTACCTGCCCGAATCAGGCACGGTTTTATCTGCCGAAGTTCTCAAAGGTGGGAGTGGGGACAGAGTAAGCCAGGGTTTAACGGCAGTGCTGGCGGATGGAAATCATTTTCGAATGAAATGTCTTCCGGATAATCGAGCCGGGTGTCTTGCTTTTCCTCAATATTCCCTGCTGGTTATGAACAGTTTGACGTCTATTTTGCTTCTGGTTGTACCGATCGGCATTTTTTATTCCCAGCGCTCAAAGTTTGGTTGGGTAGGAGGGAAATTTTCATTGTTTGCCCTCACTGGTGTGGTTCGCGAACCGAATCCTGGAACACTGCTGCTGGGAGCTGTATTGTTAATCTTGCTTGGGGTGGGGATTTTCCGGTTTGGAAACGCCTTGCTGGATTTACTGTTTGGAAAAGTGGACGCTGTGGAAGGGATGGGAAGTGTTGATATTAAACAGTCAAGTGATAGTGACGGCGACACTTCAAATACTTATTTTTATCTGATTGGAGACAGGAAATTTCGGGTCAGGAAACGGGCGTTTTTTGCTTTTGAACCAGGAAAAACCTATCGGGCGTATTTTACTCCCAGAACAAAAACCCTGGTAAACATCGAGGTCTTAGATTAAATAAAAAAGGTCGGAGCAGTCAGCTCCGACCTTAGCTTTTTACCCTATAGGTTCAAATTGAGCGGTGAAGTGGCGCATCAGCCGCGGCGCCTTTGTAATCCGGTAACCCTGTAGTTTGTCTTTATCTTTGTAGATTTCAGCCAGGATTTTAATTACATAATCCAGATGACTCTGCGTATATGTCCGGCGGGGCAGGGCCAAACGAACCAGCTCGAGCTCTGGATAGATCATCTCCCCTGTGTCGGGATCGGGGAAGGCGAATGCAACTGAACCCAGTTCAACAGCCCGGATCCCTCCCCGCAGGTAAAGTTCAACGACCAGAGCCTGTCCTGGAAATTCTGGCTGAGGTATGTGAGGAAGAAGCTGGCCGGCATCAATATAGACAGCATGTCCCCCGGCTGGTTCAAGCACGGGAACTCCGGCTTCTTTCAAGTTCTCTACCAGGTAGGAAGATTGGTTGATCCTGTATTTCAGATAATCTTCATCTAAACCTTCCCGCAATCCAACCGCAATCGCGTCCAGGTCTCTTCCTGCCAGGCCACCGTAGGTGATAAATCCTTCCCGCATGATCAGTTCATTACAAAACTTTTCGTACAGATCATCATTGTTGACCGCCAGGAAACCGCCTATGTTGACAATCGCGTCCTTTTTGGCGCTCATTGTGGCTCCATCGGCCAGGGCAAAGACCTCGCGGGTAATTTCGAGTGTGGTTTTATCACTGTAACCTGGTTCTCGCTGCTTGATGAAGTAAGCATTTTCTGCGAAACGGCAGGCATCAATGAAGAATGGAATTTGATACCGGCGGTAAATTTCCGCAGCACCAGTCAGGTTTTTTAAAGAGACTGGTTGTCCGCCGCCTGAATTATTGGTGATGGTGATCATTCCGAGCGGGATATTTTCCACTCCTTTTTCCTGGATGAAATTTTCCAGTTTTTCCAGATCCATGTTGCCCTTAAATGGATGCTGCAGCTGTGGGTCGTATGCTTCATCGATCACCAGGTTGGTTGGTCGGCCGCCCCGGGCCCGGATGTTCCCTTCCGTAGTGTCAAAATGCATATTCGAGGGCACATATTGGCCAGGTTTCAGCATCACCGAGCAGAGGATATTTTCAGCGGCCCGTCCCTGGTGAGTGGGAACAAAATGTTTGAACCCAAAGATCTCATCCATTGTTTGGGACAAACGAGCGTAGGAGCGGGCCCCGGCATAGGATTCGTCTCCTTTCATCATTGCTGACCATTGGTTCTGGCTCATCGCCCCCGTTCCGGAATCCGTCAGTAAATCAATAAAGATGTCGCTGGCTGCCAATCCAAACACATTGTATCTTGCTTTTTTAAGGGCTTGATTCCTTTGATCAGCATCAATCAGGCGGATCGGTTCTACCATTTTGATCCGGAAAGGTTCGGGGGGGTGATTGGTCATACCAAGCCTCCTGGGCGTGTTGGATATTCTTGGTAAAAGTCTAACATGGAGTTTCTTTCTGCCCAAGTGATTTAATACTTTCTCCGCTATAATTCAAACAACAGGTATTTTTCTGAGATTAAAAAGGTTGGGAACAATGCTTGATATTGAAAAATTTATCCTGGGACCGGTCGCTACGAATGTTTATCTGGTGATGGATCGGTCCACAAATTCTGGTGTGGTCATTGATCCTGCCTGGGACGGCGCTTTTCTGGCAAAAAAGATTAAGCAAGCTGAAATCAAGATTCATCAAATCTGGCTGACTCATGCCCATTTTGATCATTTTGCAGGGTTGGCGGCGCTGCTGGAGCAACTCAATAACTTCCAGAAAGATCCAGTCGAGGTGGGAATGCATTCGGAAGATCAGCCGCTTTGGGAGCGGGATGGTGGAGCCGGGATGTTTGGGATTAAAATTCAGAAACCCTCACTGCCAGCTCTCAAGTTTTTTCACGGTCAGGAACTTCGAATTGGAGAATATATTTTCCGGGTCCTTCATGCCCCGGGGCATTCTCCCGGCCATGTGATGTTTCACTGTCGATCAGAAAACATCCTGTTTTCTGGAGATGTGATCTTTCAGCGGGGGATTGGGAGAACGGACCTCCCCGGAGGTGATTTCCAGACGCTGATAAACAGCATCCGGGAAGAAGTTTTATCTCTGCCGGATGAAACGAAAATTTTCAATGGGCATGGCCCTGAGACTTTGGTGGGTGCTGAGCGAAGCGGAAATCCTTTTCTGGACTAAAAAAAATCCCCCGGAAAGACTCCAGGGGATAGATTTATTTTGGGTGCTGGATTATTTCGCGTAATCCACGGTCCGTGTTTCCCGGATAACGGTTACTTTGATTTTTCCAGGATACTGCATGGTTTCCTCAATGGTTTTGGAGATATCCTTTGCCAGTCGAGAAGCTTCCAGATCATCCACCATCTTGGGTTTGACAAAGATTCTCACCTCGCGGCCTGCCTGCAGAGCATAACTGTTTTTGACTCCATCGTAAGAATT
Organism: uncultured Anaerolineales bacterium; assembly: GCA_964618295.1. GTDB lineage: Bacteria > Chloroflexota > Anaerolineae > Anaerolineales > UBA11858 > B10-G9. The sequence goes on from CAZTWV010000001.1 coordinate 29,314, forward strand.
GGCAACATCTTCCAATGCCCGAACGCGTTTCAGGTACTGTTCGAGGCTTTCTCTTCTGGCACCCGGCCGGGCTCCGGAGATCGCATCCGCAGCTTCAACAATAACTGCCTCAACCGATTCCTGTTCAACTTCATGGTGATGGGAAGCTATGGTGTTGACCACCAGGGGAGGTACCCCGTGTCTTTCCGCAAATTCAGCACCCAGCTGGGCGTGAGTTCCCTCCACATTATGATCCATGGCTTTTCCGAGGTCATGGAGCAGGGCGCCGGCTTTCGCGATTTCTACATTGGCGCCCATTTCGGCTGCCAGGATGGTCGCTAGTTTTGCAGATTCAACTGCGTGGGCCAGCTGATTTTGACCATAGGAAGTCCGGAATTTCAGCCTGCCCATCATTTTGAGGATCTCCGGGTGAAGTCCCGGTACGCCCGCTTCATAGGCGGCCTGTTCCCCGGCTTCAATGATCACTTTTTCAATATTCTCCCGTTCTTTCTCGATGATCGTCTCGATATGGGCCGGGTGAATCCGGCCGTCCAGGATTAGTTTTTTCATGGCTTGTTTGGCGACTTCCCGGCGGACGGAATCAAAACAGGAAATTGTAATAGCTTCCGGGGTATCGTCCACAATCACGTCTACTCCAGATGCTTTTTCAAAGGCCCGGATATTTCTACCGTTGCGGCCGATAATCCTGCCCTTCATATCATCTGATGGCAAGGCGACAGTTGAGGAGGTGACTTCTTCAACGTGATCAGATGCTACCCGCTGGATGGCATCTGCGATCAACTTGCGGGCTTTTCTTTCCCCCTGTTCTTTTGCTTCATCTTCGATTTCACGTACAATTCGGGACATATCGTTACGAGCTTCCTGTTCAACCCGGTTTAAGAGCAGCTCACGGGCCTCTGATTGGGTCATCTGACTGACCCGCTCCAGTTCAGCAGAGATCTCATCGTAAAGTTCTTTGATTTTATTGGCTTTTTTATCAATTGCGCTCTGGCTCTTGCTGATAGCGTGTTCCCGATCTTCCAGTTTCTCTGCCCGGCGGTCCAGCTGGTCGCTGCGGCTTAACAGCCTTTCCTCATATCGATTCAGCTCGGTCCTCCGCTGCTGAGCTTCTTTTTCAGCAGATTGGCGGACTTCTCCAGCCTGGGCCTGGGCTTCTTTGATCAGCTGTGCTGATGATCTTTCTGCTTCATTCAGAATTTGATCCGCCCGGTGCTGTTTTCTCTCTTTCTCTTTGACAACTTGATAGTTCTTCAGGAAATAGCCAATTCCAGCTCCCAGCAGAAGGGCAATTACACTGCTAAGTATGATGTTTCCGATCATGGGCATATCCTCTACTTGTTTTATCTGTAAATCCGCTGTTGGGCGGACTGCTTGTTAGTAAATTAAAAACTTAATCCAATAATTCCGTGTTTTGCTTTTCCCAGAGCTCCTGAACGATTTCTTTGCACAGCCCATAGTGAAAACCTTTCCGGGAAAGGTATCCATACAGTTTTTTCTGAAAATCCATCTGCTCCAAATCTCTGACCCGCTCGATTTTTTTTTGAGCAAGCCGCATGGCAAGCTCACGTTCATCGAGGTCTTCGAGAACTTCCTGGATGATTTCCCGGGAAATTCCTTTTTGATAGAGTTCACTTGAAAGGGCTTTTTTCCCCCGGGGGCGAAAGGTGTTCCTGTTCTCAACCCATTCTTGAGCAAAACTGAGATCATCGACCAGGGATTGATCTTTCAGGCGGTCAAGCGCAGCACTTATCGCAGAGGAGGAGAGTTCCTTTTTTTCCAGATGGCGCCTGATTTCTGCTTCAGAACGATTGCGGTAGCTGAGATAGTGGAGCGACTTCTGGTATGCCTGTTCCTCTTCATCCTGCTGTTGGAGTTTGCGAATTTGGTCCGGTTCTAAATTACCCCCGACCTGAAGCCAGGGTGCCAGAGCTCGGGCTATTCCAAAGCCAAATTCCCCATTAAGATACACATTCAATCGATCCGGGTTTCTTTTTTGAGGTTGTAAATCAGTAATTTTAACCATAAACAGCCGTGTCACTACCCGCTTGGGCCACGGCTGCTGGGAATTACTTGTTTAAGATCTTAAATCACTGCAATGTGGTATGCGATGATAGCCAGGATTTTATGGAAATATCCACTGCTACCGAGCGCTGCAATGCTACACTTGGTGCTCCTACTTTATGCCTTTGTGTTTACTGCTTTATTACCACGTTGTAATGGTAGATCTATTTCAGTAACCGTAGCCGCTGATTTGATTTCTGAGCGGCAGTGCTGAGATCAGAAAATATTTTGATATGATATTAACAGGGTTTGAATGAGCATTCATCTCACCAATTTTTCTTCTGATCTCTGTCTCAATCCAATTTGAGACCATGAGATTGTATTTTATTCGTTGTCCAGATGATTTGATCTGGTTCTGCACCTATTATACACGAAATTGCTCTAAGTGCTATATTAAGAAATTACAGAAATTTTTAAGAAAAGTTACCCTCAGGTTGAATCCCTGGCTTCGAATCAGGTGCTGAATGGATTCCTGACGTCGGATCTGGATGAGGTGAATTGACCTGGATGGTAGGATATTAAAAGGAGGATGATAATGCGGATCTGTTTTGTTTGTCTGGGAAATATCGTTCGGAGTCCACTGGCTGAAAACCTGTTCCGGCACCTGGTGGAAGAGCGGGAAATTGATGAAGAATATGAGGTGGATTCTGCAGGAACATCAGCTTTCCATGTCGGTGAAGCTCCTGATGGAAGAATGCGCAGTGTGGCCCGGGAGCGGGGCTTGTTTTATTCCGGAAAAGCCCGTCAGTTTACCAGAACTGATTTTAATAATTTCGATCTGATTCTGGCAATGGACCAGGAAAACAAAGAAGTCCTCAGCTCTCTGGCGGCCTCTGAAGAACAGCGCCAAAAAATCCGTTTGCTGCGAGAATTTGATCCCAGAGCGGATGGAGAGTTAGATGTGCCGGATCCATATTATGGGGGAATTGATGGCTTTCACGATGTATATGACCTGGTAGAGCGGTCGATCCTGGGTTTGCTGGAGGTCCTGGAACATGACAGGAATTCCTGAAGAAGTAAGTACCTGGTTGAAGAATCAGGGATACGGTTTTCCCACCTCACTGCGGAATGTCAGCGGGGGATGTATCCATCACAGTCTCCAGGTTGAGACCGAGTCTGGACAATCCTTCTTTCTAAAAACTAATCCCCGGGCTCCCCGGGATATGTTTCCTGCAGAAGCCGAAGGGCTCCGGAAAATTAAGGTTGAAGGAGGTCCGAAGGTGCCGGAAGTCCTGCTGGCAGCGGACCGATTCCTTCTTTTAGAAGACCTCCAGCCTGGACCAGAAAAACCCACCTATTGGATCGAGTTCGGGGGGCAGCTGGCAGCACTTCACAACCATACCAGTGAAGATTTCGGCTATGAGATAGATAATTACATCGGTTCAACTCCCCAGGTGAATTCCCTGGAAGAAAATGGTTGGTCCTTTTTTGCCAGGCATCGGCTGCAGTATCAGGGAAGATTGGCCCTGGAAAGGGGGTATTTAGAGACTGCGGAGTTTGATCAGCTGGTGAGGATCTGTGAGAAGCTTCCCGATTTGATTCCGGACCAGCCGGCATCTCTGCTGCATGGGGATCTGTGGTCCGGCAATCTGATGACCGATAAGAATGGATCCCCCGCAGTAATTGACCCCGCAGTTTATTTTGGCTGGGCAGAGGCTGACCTGGCCATGACTGATCTTTTTGGTTCGTTTCCGGCAGAATTTTACAGCTCGTACCAGTCTGTCCGCGACCTGGAAGCGGGGTTCAGGGAGCGCTATCCGATTTACAATCTTTATCATTTGCTGAATCATCTAAATCTATTTGGGAAAGGGTATTACTCCCGTGTAACCCAGGTGCTGAAGAAATATTCATAACCAGGTCCTTTTCGAATGGAATTTCGAAATTGTTAATACAAATCCGATTTTGTAATGATAGAATTTGGACTGGTATTTCAATTGAGTGAAGGATAAAACGGTTGCATGAGTATTCCTTACTGGGTACAAGACGCAGTTTTTTACCAGATTTTTCCCGATCGATTTGCAAATGGCGACCCGAAAAATGACCCCCCGAATGTTGATTCCTGGGGATCCAAGCCGACCATCTGGAATTTTATGGGAGGTGATCTCCGGGGTGTGATCCGGAATCTGGATTATTTATTGGATTTGGGGATCAATGCAATATATTTCAACCCCATTTTTCAGGCTACGTCCAATCACCGCTACAACATCAGCAATTATTATCAGATTGATCCCAAACTTGGAAATTTGAATGATTTTTCCGCCCTGCTGGATGCCGCTCACCGGAGTGGGATCCGGATTATTCTTGATGGGGTTTTTAATCACTGCGGCCGGGGTTTTTTCGCTTTCAACGATGTGCTTGAAAACCACTCACATTCACCTTATAAAGACTGGTTTCATCTCAATAACATTCCCCCGGATGCGTATTCCCCTGGGGATGCTGATGATTACGAAGCCTGGTGGAAATTTAAAAGCCTGCCAAAATTCAACACTGATAATCCTGCAGTCCGGGAATTTATTTTTGATGTAGCCCGGCATTGGATCCGCCTGGGGGCGGATGGCTGGCGGTTGGATGTTCCAAATGAGATTGATGATATGGCTTTCTGGGAAGAATTCAGGGGTGTGGTAAAAGCTGAAAACCCGGATGCTTATCTGGTTGGTGAGATCTGGGATGGAGATCCTGCCTGGGTCGGTGAGAGTTCTTTTGATGGTTTGATGAATTACCCGGTTCGAGATGCGTTGCTTGGATTGCTAAAGGGGAAAACCACCACAGCAGATTTTGATCAAGCCATTCAGAAGCTGCTGACTCAATATCCGAGAGAAAATGTTTACGGGATGCTGCTGTCCCTGGGTTCCCACGATACAGTGCGGCTTCTAACAGAGCTGGAAGGCAATCTTAAAAAACTGAAATTAGCCTTGATGTTTCAGATGGCATACCCCGGAGCGCCATCTATTTACTATGGTGATGAAATTGGGTTGGAAGGTGGAAAGGACCCAGACTGCAGACGGGCTTTTCCCTGGGATACCTCCTCCTGGAACCAGGAACTCCGGAGTTTCACCCAGCAGTTGATTGCAATCCGCAAGAAACGGATTGTTCTCCGACGCGGAGATTATCAAACAGTGCTGGTGGACCCCAAGCGTGGCGGCTACAGCTTTTCCCGGAAGCTGGGTCTGGATGCTGTCCTGGTAGTCTTCAACGCCAGCAAGACAAGGCGAGTTTATCACCTTCCAATCGAAGATTTGAATTGGCAGGAAGGAAGGATACTGCACAACTTGCTGGACCATCAGGAATACATCAGCGCCGGTGATGAGCTGGTGGTCTCTCTGGAGCCATGGACTGGAGCCTGGATATGTTGATAGATGGGGGATGCAGGGCAGGGATTAGAAATAAAAGATGGTACAATACAACGCTTGGGGGAAGGTCCGTATGCTCCCCATTAATTTGAAAATAGTAATTAAAAATAGATTTAGTAGGAGGTAAATGATGGCAGACCAGAAATGGGTCTACACATTCCATGAGGTAGAAGAAGCAGAAGATCATGTTGGTGGGTCCTGGGATGGCGTCCGGGCTTTGCTGGGTGGAAAAGGGGCAAACCTGGCCGAGATGACCAGGATCGGAATTCCAGTTCCGCCCGGATTTACTGTAACCACAGAAGCTTGCAATGCTTATATTGATGCTGGAGAAAAATTCCCGGACAATATGTGGGATCAAGAGCTGGCAGCAATGAAAGCAATTGAAGAGGAAACCGGGAAAGAATTCGGCGATGCAGAGAATCCGCTGCTGGTATCCTGCCGATCCGGGGCTGTGAAATCCATGCCCGGGATGATGGACACGGTGCTGAACATTGGTTTAAATGACGAAACAGTGAAAGGTATGATTGAGCTTACCGGTGACGAACGCTTTGTGTACGACGCCTATCGGCGCCTGGTGCAGATGTTTGGATCGGTCGTTCTGGGCATTGATGATGAAGCTTTCGAGGAAGTTCTGGATGAATACAAAGAGGACAAAGGCGTAGAGCTCGATACAGAGCTCACTGCGGATGATTGGAAAAAATTAACCGCTGAATTCCAGAAAATTGTTAAAAAGGAAAAGGGCTTTGATTTCCCCCAGGATCCTTTTGATCAGCTCCGGATGGCGACAGAAGCTGTGTTCGCATCCTGGAATGGCAAGCGTGCAGTGGATTACCGGAATGCGACCGGCATTCCCCATGATCTGGGCACTGCTGTAAACGTGATGACTATGGTCTTTGGAAACATGGAAGAAGCTTCCGGAACCGGTGTGGCATTCACCCGGAATCCTTCCACTGGTGAAAAGAAATTGTGGGGGGAATATCTGCTGAACGCCCAGGGTGAGGATGTGGTTGCCGGGATCCGGAATGCAGAGGATATCAGCACACTGAATGACGAAATGCCGGATGTGTATAAAAACTTCCAGGAGATTACGACCAGACTGGAACAGCATTACCGGGAAATGCAGGATGTTGAATTCACAATTGAGCGTGGAAAACTCTGGATGCTGCAGACCCGAGATGGAAAACGAACTGCCAAAGCTGCCGTGAAAATTGCGGTGGATATGGCCAATGAAGGCTTAATTTCCAGGGAAGAAGCGGTCATGCGGGTAGCACCCTCCCAGGTGGACACCCTGCTTCACCCCCAATTCATTCTGGAAGAGAAAGATAAAGCTGAAAAAGATGGAAATATGCTGGCAACAGGGGTGAACGCTTCCCCGGGAGCAGCAGTGGGACGGGCCTATTTTGATGCTGACAAAGCTGAAGAGATGGCCAAGGAAAGCGGGCAGGATGTCATTATGGTCCGGCCGTTTACCAAGCCTGATGATGTGCACGGAATGCTGGCTTCGAAAGGTATTCTGACCAGCGAGGGCGGCGCGACATCCCACGCAGCAGTGGTTGCCCGGCAGTTTGGTATTCCCTGCGTGGTTGGGGCCTCTGATGTTCAGATCAATATGGAAAAGCGGGAGCTGGTGGCTCACGGTGTGAAAGTTAAGGAAGGCGATTATCTCTCGGTAGATGGAACCACCGGTGAGGTATTCCTGGGTGAAATCCCGTCAGTTGCTCCTTCTCTGGAAGAACAAACTGAATTGATGGAGATCCTGGAATGGGCTGATGAAATTTCAGCAACCTCTGATATCCGCCAGGCACCGGATGGCTGGCCGACACGCGGTCTGCAGGTCTGGGCCAACGCTGATTATCCCGAGGACGCCCGTCGGGCCCGGACATACGGAGCCAAGGGCATCGGATTATGCCGGACTGAGCACATGTTCTTTGAACCAGAACGGCTACCGATTGTTCAGGATATGATTCTTTCAGACTCGGTTGAGAAACGAGTGGAAGCCCTCGATAAGCTGCTCCCTTACCAGCGGAGTGATTTTGACGGGTTGTTTGAAGCGATGACCGGTTTACCGGTAATCATTCGTTTGATTGACCCCCCGCTGCATGAGTTCATGCCGGATGAGCATGAATTGTTGGAAGAAGTGATTGCGGATCGGATTCAAGGGAAAGAGGATGAAGAAAAAGTCAGTTTGCTGACCAGCATTCAGAATCTCCATGAAAGCAATCCGATGATGGGACTCCGCGGTGTGCGACTGAGCGTGGTTATGCCGGAAATTGTCAGTATGCAGGTTCGGGCGATCTTTGAGGCGGCAGCCGATGTCAAGCTGCGTGGATTTGAACCCAAACCCGAAGTGATGATTCCGCTGACCGGTCACATCAATGAGCTCCATTTCATTCAGCCCAAGCTGGAAGAAATTGCCAAAGACGTGATGGATGAAAAAGGGGTCGAATTTGAGTATAAATTCGGAACCATGATCGAAATCCCGCGGGCGGGATTGACAGCGGATGAGATTGCCGAAACTGCCGAGTTCTTCTCCTTCGGAACCAATGACCTGACCCAGTTTACATTCGGGTACAGCCGGGATGATGCTGAGCGCAATTTCCTGGTCAAATACGTCGAAGATGGCATTTTACCCAAGAATCCATTCCAGACGATTGATTTTCAGGGTGTCGGTCAGCTGATGGATCTAACGGTCAAGAAAGGTCGGGAAACACGTGTCGATCTCGAAGTCGGAATCTGTGGCGAGCACGGCGGTGATCCGGAATCAATCGACTGGTGCTACCGGATTGGTTTGAACTATGTCAGCTGTTCACCTTTCCGCGTCCCGGTTGCAAGGTTGGCGGCAGCTCAGTCTGCAGTCAACAACCGGAAATAACCCGGTCTAAAAAACGCTTGAACCTTGATGAGAGCAGGGCTGCAAAGCCCTGCTCTTTTTTGTTAAAATATTTCGGATAGAAAACAGGAGAAAAGTTAATCAATTTTGATTAGTTGGGATGGATTCTTAATGGGGGTAAAGTGAAAATCATGTTATGATTCAAAGTAGCAGTTAAATTTTTAATAATTCTCTTAATAGATAGAAAGAAGGAGAGACCATGGACTTTGGGAAAGCATTTACATTTGTGTTTGATGACGAGGAGTGGCTGAAAAAAATTGCTCTCGCGGCGGTGATTTCCTTGATCCCGATCGTTGGCAGCCTGGTTGTCATGGGCTGGGGATTGGAAGTAACGAAACGCGTGATCCGGAAGGATTTGGAAGAACTGCCGGGGTGGGAAGATTTTGGCGGTTATTTGCTCAGCGGCTTCATGGTGTTAGTAATCGGTTTTGTGTTTTTCCTGCCGATGATCCTGGTTCAGGCCTGTGGGTCCGGCGGATTGGCTCTGCTCGGGAATACTGCAGAGCAGGAAGCTGCGATGACTGCTGTGGGAATTGTGACAGCCTGCCTCTCCTGTCTGGCCATTCTTTACAGTATTGCAGCCTCTCTGGTAGTTCCGGCGGCGATTGGCCGTTATGCAGCGACCGGTGAACTGGGCGCTGCCTTCAAATTCGGCGCTGTGATTAAAATGGTCCGTGAAAATTTAGGAGCTTATTTTATGGTTTTCCTGGGGGTAATTGTTTCCAGCCTGGTAGCATCCCTGGGGACCATCCTGTGTGTGATTGGTGTTTTGTTTACAACTGCATATTCCATGGCAATCAACGGGCATCTGGTTGGTCAGGCCTATAATGTTGCAGATGGAAGCGGCGCAGCCGTTCCAGCTGAGCCCATCCCCGCAGCGGATTAATCGGAAAACTTACTGAACTAAACAAAAAGCGATGCCCAGAGCCGGACATCGCTTTTTGTTTTGGATTAAGAGCGTAATCAAATATCAGCCAGCTTTTATGGCGGCTTTTTCAGCAAATTCATAACCCTTTTGAATTGCTTCGAAATTCAGGGGCAGGGTTTTCTGATGTCTTTCCGGGAGGTGATCTTCGAGAGCTTTTTTCAGGTTGTCGAGAGAGATCACCGGTTCCAACCGGATCATTGCCCCCATCATGATCATATTTGCCAGGCGGGACATGCCCAGTTCTTCTGCGATGTCGTTAGCTGGAATTTGGAGGCCCCGGATGTCTTGGCGTTCAAGATCCCGGTTCATCAAGGATGCGTTCGCAATCAATACTCCATCTGCGGGAATCAGCTGCTCATATTTATCAACAGAAGGTAGATTAAGGGCCAGAACAACATCCGGCTTTCGAACCAGTGGGGAACCGATTGGCTCCTCGGAGATGATCACCGTGCAGTGGGCGGTTCCACCCCGCATCTCAGGGCCGTAAGAGGGGATCCAGGTGACTTCATAACCGTTATCCATCGCGGCGTACGCAAGCACCTGTCCTGCAAAAAGTGTTCCCTGACCGCCGAATCCAGAAATGATAAAACTGGTTTCTTCCATGTGCGCAGACTCCTTAGACTTTCAGTGATTTCAGGTCTGGAAGAACTTTATAATCTCCCAGAGGGTAGACGGGAAGCATTTTCTCTTCCACAAAGTCAAGAGCTTCCTGGGGAGTCAACTTCCAGTTGGTAGGGCAGGAGGAAAGCAGTTCAACGAGAGAAAAGCCCAATCCTCTTTCCTGGGCTTCAAAAGCCAGGCGGATCGCCTTTTTCGATTTTCGGATATTCGCCGGGTTGTGCAGGCTGCGGCGGACAATATACCCGGAACCATCAATCGTGGCCAGAATTTCTGACATCCGAACCGGATACCCGGCCATCTCCACATCACGACCTAATGGCGAGGAGGTGGTTTTCATTCCCGGCAGGGTGGTGGGTGCCATCTGCCCCCCGGTCATCCCGTAGATTGCATTGTTGATAAAGATTACAGTAATGTTTTCACCGCGGATAGCAGCATGCATAATCTCTGCCATCCCAATTGAGGCCAGGTCACCGTCGCCCTGGTAAGTAAAAACCGTGTTGTTCGGTAGCACCCGTTTGATTCCGGTGGCCATTGCTGGCGCCCGTCCGTGGGCGGCTTCTACGAAGTCCATTTTGAAGTAGTTATAAGCAAAGACTGAACAACCTACCGGGGCGACACCAATTGTTTTTTCTCGGAGACCCATTTCATCGATGACTTCTGCTACCAACCGGTGGGCAACTCCATGGGTGCAGCCCGGACAATAGTGGGTGTGCAGATCTGTGAAAGATTCAGGGCGCTGATAAACAATCTCTGTAGCAGTTGTGGTTACCATTATTTTTCTCCCATAATTTGGGCTTCAAGCCGGGCGATCCAGGCATCCCTGGGATCGTTCTGGGGTGGATCAGTGTTTTTGGCAGTCCGTTTGATCTCGGCCAGGATTTCATCCGGAAGGGGGGTAACACCGCCCATCCGACCGTAAAATTCGACCGGAACCTTACCCTGGGTGATTTTCATCACATCATCCAGCATCATTCCTGAGTTCATTTCGACCACCAGGATCCGATCAACCTGATCAGTCAGCTCCCGGAGGCGCTGCTGTGGGAAAGGGGCCAGGGTGATCGGCCGCAGTAAACCGACCTTGATGCCCTCTTCCCGGGCTTCCCGGACGGCTGATGAGGCAACCCTGCCTGCTGTTCCAAATCCGATCACCAGAATTTCTGCGTCCTCAACGTCGGCTTCCTTGAAAATTACTTCGTTTTCTTCGATTTCTTTCCAGCGTTTGAGCAAGCGGAGATTTGTGACCTCTTCATCTTCTGGATCAATATAAATGGAGGTCAGAATATTGGGGTCCCGTCCTTTGGCCCCGGACACAGCCCAATCGGGCGCTTGTTCTGGAATGTCACGCATCGCTGGAAGTTCTGCCGGTTCCATCATCTGACCCATATTTCCATCTACAATCACATGGACTACAGAGAGATATTTTTCTGCCAGCTCAAAAGCCAGGCTGATATAGTCGACTGCTTCCTGAACGCTGGCCGGAGCAAGCACGATTGGGAAGTAATCTCCGTGACCGCCGCCTTTCACCATCTGGTAGTAATCACCTTGAGATGGAGCAATATTGCCCAAACCCGGTCCGCCCCGCATTACATTAACAATAACGGCCGGGACTTCGGTCCCGGCAATGTAGGAGATTCCCTCCATCATCAGGCTCACTCCCGGGCTGGATGAGGCAGTCATTACCCGTTTTCCGGTGCAGGCAGCGCCGTAGACCATGTTGATGGCTGCGACCTCACTCTCTGCCTGAACAAAGGCCCGTCCCAGCTCGGGAAGGCGTTTGGCCATGTGCTCTAAAAATTCGGTCGATGGAGTGATCGGATATCCGAAAAAAGCTTCCACGCCAGCCCGGATTGCGGCTTCAGCAAAGGCGTGATTTCCTTTCAATAATTCTTTTGCCACCGGTCTTACCTCCTGGCTTTTTGTTTGGTTTTTTCCCGGTATACTGTAATCGCTGCATCCGGACAAACAACAGCACAAATTCCACACCCTGTGCAGGTTTCTGTCGTCATTTTTGCTGGGTGATAACCCTTGGGAGTCAGGCGTTCCATATCCAGGATGAGTACATCCTGGGGGCAGGCTTCAATGCACAAACCGCAGCCTTTACAGTATAAATCGTCGACAACAATCCAACCGGAAACTGGCATTTTGATGCTCCTTTGATAAATACTAAGTGCAGCACAAATAAATGGACCTGTCTCTTTTTATATCACAGATCAAAAGGGGCAATTGGGTCTGCCAATTGCAATCATGATTTACTCATATTATACGCCTCGAGAAAAGGAATCCCTAGTGACAAGATACAGGTATGTTGTGGTTGATTATCAGGGGTTTTTTCGAAATGAGATCGACGGATTGACAGGGGGAGTCCCTCTGGTATAATGGCACGGCATCGAAGACCAAGGTCTTCGGATGACTTTTTAACATGGCTCAATGCCCCCAACTTCCCCGTTGCCCGGCGGGATTAGATCAAAAACGCGGGGTGAATGGTGAAGTGAAGATTGGAGGAAGAATATGAAGTACGCAATTGTTTCCAATGGTGGAAAACAATACAAAGCTGTTCCCGGGGAGACACTCCAGGTTGATCGGCTTCCCAACGAAGTTGACGATCAGGTCGTTCTCGAGGAGGTCCTTTTTATTGCTGATGACAACAAACTGGCAATTGGAGAGCCGCTGGTCAAAGGCGCCAAAGTCAAAACAACTGTCACCGGTCAAATTAAAGGGCCAAAAATTGTTGTCTTTAAATACAAACCTAAAGTTCGGTACCGCAGAAAACAGGGTCATCGTCAGCACTACACTTTGCTGCGTGTTGATGAGATTGTGATTGAATAAGGAGTTAACATGGCTCACAAAAAAGGCGGCGGGTCAACCCGCAATGGTCGAGATAGTAATTCAAAACGTCTGGGTGTGAAAAAATACGGCGGACAGCTTGTTCGCTCCGGAAATATCTTAGTGCGGCAGCGCGGCACAAGGATTCACCCCGGGTTAAATGTAGGTCGGGGCGGCGATGATACCTTGTTTGCTAAAGCTGACGGCGTGGTTTCTTTTCAGACCATCCGGGGCGGACGAAAACGGGTCAATGTCATTCCCGCTGAATAAACAGGAAGTGTGAAAAAATGAAAGCAGATATCCATCCTACTTATTATGCGGAAGCGAAAGTTGTCTGCGCCTGCGGGAATACCTGGACAACCGGGTCGACCCAGGAGCTGATTCGAACTGACGTATGCTCCCAATGCCACCCCTTCTTCACTGGAGAACAGCGCATTGTAGACAGCGAAGGTCAGGTTGATCGCTTCTATAAAAAGTTGAAAGTTCACGAAGAGTATCAAAAAGAAAAGCAAGCCCGGGAAGAAAAGAAAGTCTCGGAAGATGTATCCCTGGAAACCCTGGAGCTGGGAACCAGAACCAACAACATTTTGTTGGAGGCTGAGCTGGAGACCGTTGCTGATATCCTGAATCTCTTGGAAGGCGGGGATGAACCGCTGCTCGATATTAAAGGATTTGGCAGGAAATCATTGATTGATCTCAAAAAAGCCCTGCGGAGTAAGAATTACGAGATCCCGGAAGCGGCAGAAGAAATTACAGTTTAAGATTTTCCGGACAATAGTTTGATACAATACAGGCAGATTTTTTTCTGCCTGTATTTTTTTTATTCAAGTCGGAAATTCTCGGACTAAATTTAGAAGAGGAAGCGGGCATGAAACATAGAATTGGCAGATTGGAGGTCATCACCGGCCCGATGTTTTGCGGGAAAACCGATGAGCTGCTCCGGCGACTGCGCAGAGCGATTATTGCTAAGCAAAAGATCCAGGTTTTTAAACCTGGATTTGATATCCGCTATGGCAGTGGGAAAATTACATCCCATACCGGGAACGAATATGACGCGATTCCGATTGATAGTGTCTCAGAAATACCAGCTCTGCTGCGGGACGATGTGACCCTGGTGGCAATTGACGAGGCCCAATTCTTTGATGAGGAAATTATTCCAGTTATCCAGGATTTGATTGAGCAGGAGATCCGGGTGATTGTCGCTGGATTGGATATGGATTTTCGCGGTGAACCATTTGGACAGATGCCTATCCTCCTGGCTCAGGCTGAAATTGTAGATAAACTCCACGCAATCTGTATGACCTGCGGCGAAGAAGCGACCCGGACGCAGCGGTTGGTTGACGGGAAACCGGCCCACTATAATGATCCTGTGATCATAGTCGGGGCATCGGAACTATATGAAGCACGCTGCCGAAAGCACCACGAGGTTCCCCGTGATTGAAAGGATGGATAACCATGCAGTCATATCATGAATTTTTAAGTGAAGTTCTGATTCCGGAGCAGGAACTTCAGGACAAAATCGAAGAATTAGGGGACACCATCAGCCGAGATTATGCTGGCAAAGATCTGCACCTGGTCTGTATATTGCGAGGTGGGGTTTTATTTTTGACTGATTTAATGCGGAAGATTTCTATTCCCCATTCAATTGATTTTATGGCAATCTCCTCTTACGGTGTCGGGGATCGGGATTCATCGGGCCAGGTGCGGTTGACCATGGACCTGCGGGATGATATTAAGGATAAACATGTCCTTCTGGTGGAGGATATCGTTGACAGCGGCAACACACTGTCTTCTATCCTTGGCTTGCTGGGGACCCGCAAACCAGCCTCCCTTAAAGTGTGCACGCTGCTGGATAAAGCTGAGCGGCGGGAGGTAGAAGTCCCAATCGATTATGTGGGTTTTGTAATCCCAAATAAATATGTATTTGGCTACGGCCTGGATCTCGATGAATACTACCGGGAGCTGCCCTTTATCGGGGTGGTTAACGAGGATAATTACACACCACCAAGGCATTAATTAATTGCAAACTACCCGGAACAAGTTGTATTCGGCAGCGATTGCTTCCGGGGTTGATTGCCAACCCGGTATGAAAAAATCTGCATACCGGCTGTTTGGTTGTTGGAATAATGAGTAAAAGAGATGAATATCAAACAACTTCCAGCGGTATACCAGAAAATCCAGAAAGTATTGGAAGCTGATGAGGTATTCCTGGTGGGTGGAGCAGTCCGGGATTTGTTTCTTGCAAATCCGATACACGATCTGGATTTCACGCTGGCTGGATCTCCGGAAAAGATCGGGAAAAGGCTTGCGGATCGATTGGATGGAGATTTTTACCATCTCGATCCCGAGCGAGGGGCCGTGCGGGTAATTCTGCATGAAATTGATCAGGGGCGGACAGTTGTTGATTTCACCAGTTTCCAGGGGAATACGATTGAGGAAGATCTGCAGGCCCGGGATTTCACGATTACGGCAATGGCGATCAAACTCCATCAACCCGAGCGTTTGATTGATCCCTGTCATGGACTGCAGGACCTCAAGAATGGGGTGATCCGGAGCTGCGGACCTGGCGCTCTTGAATCTGACCCCCTCCGCTGTCTTCGCGGAGTGCGGATGGCAGCCCAATATGAATTTAGGATTCATCCCGAGACGATCCAACAAATCAGGGCAGCTGTACCTCTGTTAAGATCAGTTTCTGCTGAACGCTGCCGGGATGAGCTCTTCCGGGTTTTTGATGGACCCCATCTTTCAGCTGCTGTCCACACCCTGGAGCATCTGGAAATTTTGCCCGTGCTGGGTTTTCAAAAATCTGATGGGCATGCTTTACTAAAGAGAGTCGAGACAACCTGGAGACTGCTGAAGGATGAATATCAGGAAGACCTGGCTGCGAACTGGGCTCTGGGACTGGTGGTAGCGCGGTTGGGGCGTTTCAGGTCAGATTTAAGGAAGTATGCAGGTCAGGAATTTGTTCCCGGAAGAAATATTTACCAGCTGTCTTTTCTGGCAGGATTAGCTATGTGGGAGAATCATTCAGGATCCAGATTGGTACTTCCGCTCAGTAATCAGGAATCCAGGTTTGTGAGAGCGGTAGTCGAAGCGGGCAAAACCCTTCGGGATCAGACGGTTAGCCAACAGTCTGAAGGATTAACCGTTTATCGCTTCTTCCGGAATTTCCAGGCAGCAGGTGTATGCGGTGTCCTGCTTGGCCTTTCTACGTTACTTGAAAAGCAGAGCCCGGATTTCACCGAGGATCTCTGGGAAAGGAAGGTAGATTTAGCCCGATTACTTCTGGAAGGCTGGTGGGAAAATTATGACAGATGGGTGGATCCTCCCCAGATTTTAGATGGGAATGATCTGCAAGAAGAACTGGGCCTGGAACCGGGTCCAAAACTCGGGATGGTCCTGGAAAAAATTAGGGAAGCACAGGCAGCTGACGCTGTCAGCAGCCGGCAGGAAGCTGTCCAGTATTTGCAGAAGCTGGAGATGGTGTGGGATGACGAAGATGAATAATCAACCTGCCCCTGTGTTTTTCCAGGAATTATATGGAATGTTTTCAGTTCCGATCACTGAGCTGGACTGCGGGCAAAAATGTGGACCTTATAATGACCGGGGAGTTCCCTTTTGCTGTGATATCCAGCATACAGTTCCTGCTGCCCTGGAGGCAGAGTGGGATTTCTTAGAACCCCGGACGGATTTATGGCAGTTGTGGGAAGGGAGTTCCAGTGGTGAAGCCCAGGAATTGACTGCAGAACTGCAAGAAGGTCATGTATTGCTGGTCTGTCAGGGTTATCAACACTGCCAGCGGCCTTTCCGAACCCTGTCCTGCAGGGCTTTCCCGTTCTTTCCGTATTTGGACCAGCATGGGAATTTGTTGGGATTGAGCTATTATCAGGATTATCGCGAAGAATGCTGGGTGATCAGTAATTTGGAAGCGGTCACAGCTCAATTCACAGAGGAGTTCAACTCCGGCTTCAGGCGGTTATTTGAAGTTTATCCGAGATTAAAGGACGGCTATCAAAGATATTCCGGGTTGATCAGAGAACAAAGTCGCAAAGCAGGGGAGCGAATTGTCTTGCTGCAGCCTGGACCGCGATTTTTCCTTCTGGACCCGATCAGCGAAAACCTCCAGGAAATTGAGGCCGGGTCCCTACCAGCATATGATGCGTATCAGATCATGAAGGATATGCCTTTCCCGGATGAACTTGATGAAAGCTAATGATTGGATTGATTAAATAATATGATTGAAGACTTTGGAAGCTCAGAATTTACTTTACCCGATCAATATCAGATTTCTGATCGAATAAAGAAAACCCGGGATTCTGCACTGCGCTGGATGGCTGTTCACTTTTTCCAGTACTGGTACCTTGGCTTATCAATGCTTTTGGGTGCGATTGGAAACGCCGGTTTGGCTGCAGCGGCCCCGATTTTAATCGGAGAGGCGCTGGATGTATTGCTTGAGGGGAGCCCTCAGACCGAGCGGTTGATCCAGATCTCGCTCTTGATTGCCGGAACACAGATTGTACGGGGTTTTTTGCAGTTTGGCAGGAATTTCAGCGCAGAGTTGATCGGACAGCGTATGGAACGGGATATCCGGCACGAGTTATATACCAGTTTGCTGGGAAAAAGCATGACTTACCACAGCCTGTTACCGGTGGGAGATGTCATGGCCCGGGCTACAAATGATGTTCGCGAGGTTAATTTTATGTTCAGCCCGGGAATTAATCTTGTGATTGGTTCGGCAAATTTTATTTTTATGCCTGTTATCCTCTCTCTTCGCTACCATCCAGCTTTAATCACTGCTCCGCTTGTGTTTTTAGTTTTGTATTCCCTTGCTCTCTGGCAGTATCTGGCAGAATTGAGACCGATCACCCGCGAAGTTCGAAGCTCATTTGGGCGGCTCAACACCCGCCTGGCTGAGGCTGTGGATGGAATTGAAACCGTGAAAGGGATGGCTGAAGAGGACAGCGAAGTCGGTTTATTCCGGGAAAATGCGCGTAAATTTCGCGATAATGAAATCCGCCAGGGTGATGTAGAAGCCCGCTTCCTGCCGCTGCTGCTGATGGGCTTGACCCAGGCCGGAGGCTTGCTGCATGCTGTCCTGTTGTTCCGCCAGGGTCAGATTGCTGTTGGGGATATAGTTGGCTACTTCGGATTGCTGCTGCTGTTTGGTTTCCCAACCTTTGTGTCACTTTTTGCCTATTCTCAGGTATCACTCGGGTTGGCCAGCGCTGACCGCATCCTGGAATTGATTAATCGGAAAACGGAATTGGATCAAAATCAAGCCGGCTATGAAGCTGAAATGCGGGGGGAAATCCGCTTTCAGGAGGTTTGTTATGCCTACCCGGACAGCGATCCGGCTCTGACAGATTTGAATTTTGAAATCATTCCCGGCCAAACGGTGGCTGTTGTAGGACAAACCGGCTCCGGGAAAACAACTTTAGCAAAAATGATCAACCGGACCTATGATGTCACATCCGGGTCGATTGCTATTGATGGGGTTGATGTCCGTGATTGGAATTTAGCGGTTCTGCGGCGCCAAATATCAATCATTGAACAGGATATATTCCTGTACTCCAGCAGTATTGCTGAAAATATTGCTTTTGGAAAGCCGGGTGCCTCGCAGGATGAAATTGAAAAAGCGGCAAAGTCAGCCCAGGCCCATGAGTTTATTTTATCCTTTAATGCTGGCTATCAGACAGTGCTCGGAGAGCGGGGTGTGACCCTGTCCGGAGGGCAGCGTCAGCGCTTGGCGCTGGCCCGGGCTTTTTTAACGGATCCGAGAATTTTAATTCTGGATGATTCAACAAGTTCAATTGACAGCGCGACGGAAGATGAAATTCAAAAGGCAATCTTCGCAGCAGCCAAAGGCAGAACAACCATCATTATCACTCACCGGTTATCCCAAATCCGCTGGGCTGATTTGATCCTGGTAGTTAAAAACGGAGAAATAATTGCCAGCGGCGCTCATCAACAGTTAATGGAAGAATCTGAGATTTATAAGCAGATCTTCCGGGAATAACAAACAAAGCGAATAGTTAGACAGCAGGGATGATTGAATGGGTTTTTTTTCGAGTTTAGATACCGAAGCATATGACAGGGAATACAGCGACCGGGAATTAGTCGGTCGCATCTGGGCTTACCTGAAACCACACCGGGTCAAGATTACCTGGATTGTTTTTTTTCTAGTAATTGTTGCCACCGCTGGAGCATCTTTACCGCTCTTGGTTTCCAACGGAATTGATCGGCTATCCACCCAATCAGATGATTCATCAATTTACCTGATTGTAGGGCTGGTTTTTCTCGGGGGCTTGATTAACTGGGGCGGAAATTGGATCCGGCGCCGGCTGACAGTCCGGACCATTTCGGATATGGTCATGAATCTCCGGACTGATGCGTTTGGATCCGCTGCCAACCATGATCTTTCTTTTTATGACAAATTTTCATCCGGACGGGTGGTTTCCCGGATTACATCCGATACCCGCGAATACGGGCAGATGGTCGTACTGGTAACCGATTTGTTTTCACAGCTGACCCAGGCGGTGATCCTCGGTGTGGTTCTGTCCCAAATTCAGCTCAGATTGTTTGGGTATGTGATGCTTTTCCTGCCTTTTGTCTTTTTGATGGCCCTGGGTTTCAGAAAGATTGCCCGGAAGGTGACCAGGGAAGGCATGCGAGCGATGGCCAAGGTGAATTCCACTATCAAGGAGACTATCAGCGGGATTGCAGTCGCCAAAAATTTCCGCCAGGAAAAAGCTATTTTTGATAAATTTTTCAAGGCGAACAGGGAATCCTACCAGATGAATGTCCAGCGAGGTCTCGCCCTGTCTGTAGTTTTCCCTGTTTTGAATTCGGTCGGCGGAGTTGGTACAGCGATTTTGGTTTACCTTGGAGCCTTGAATGTGTATCAGGGCCTGGTTACAGTTGGATCCTGGTACTTATTTTTACTGAGCCTGGATCGTTTTTTCTTCCCGGTGTTAAACCTTTCTGCATTTTGGGCTCAGGTTCAGGCGGGATTATCGGCTTCTGAGCGGGTGTTTGCTTTGATTGACGCGGAGCCGGCGGTCATTCAGCGGGAAACTATCATCCCCGGACGATTGAACGGTCAGA
Source organism: uncultured Anaerolineales bacterium (assembly GCA_964618295.1). Classification (GTDB taxonomy): domain Bacteria; phylum Chloroflexota; class Anaerolineae; order Anaerolineales; family UBA11858; genus B10-G9. The sequence goes on from CAZTWV010000001.1 coordinate 49,091, forward strand.
TTCGGTTTGAAAAGGTTAATTTTCAGTACAAAGAGGGTGAATGGATTTTCCGGGATTTTGACCTTAATATCAAACCGGGAGAAAGCGTGGCTTTGGTGGGGCATACGGGGGCAGGAAAGTCCTCGATCGCCAAATTGATTGCCCGTTTTTATGAATATCAGTGGGGGGAAATTTTCCTCGATCAGTACAATTTACGGGATCTTGATCTGCCGGCTTACAGGCAGCAGCTGGGAATTATATCCCAGGTTCCATTTTTGTTTTCCGGTACGGTTGCTGATAACATTCAATATGCCTGCGGCGGCTGCGAAATGGAATTGATGAAAGAGTTGGCTTATAAAATTGGAGATGGGGAGTGGCTGGAAACTCTGCCGGAAGGATTGCAAACCGAAGTAGGGGAGCGTGGAGGACAGCTGTCGATGGGCCAGCGGCAGCTGGTGGCTTTACTGCGGGTGATGATTCAGGATCCAGTCATTTTCATTCTAGATGAGGCAACTGCCAGCATTGATCCTTTTACCGAGCGCCAGATTCAACAGGCTTTAGACCTGGTTTTAGAGGACAGTACGAGCATCTTGATTGCCCACCGGCTCTCCACCGTGAAATCTGCGGATCGGATCGTTGTTCTAGAAGAGGGAGGGATTATTGAAGAGGGGACTCACGACCAGCTGATCCGTGACGGCGGTCATTATGCAGAGCTGTACAACACCTATTTCCGCCATCAGAGCCTGGCTTATGTGGAGGAAACGGGAATAATTGCCGGTCGAGCACAGCAGAAATAAAAAAATCCGCGGATTGATCCGCGGATTTTATGTTTTCAAGAAGAAAATAATCAGATCACAAACTGACCATCTTTGTAAAGCAGCTCCCCATCAACCCGGATTTCGCTGTCCTGCTTGATATCACAAATCATATCCCAGTGGATGGAAGATTTGTTTTTGCTGCCCGTCTCCGGATAACCAGCACCTAGAGCCATGTGGAAGGAACCGCCAATTTTTTCATCGTACAGGATGCTTTTGGTAAACTGCTGAATGGCGTAATTGGTTCCAATCGCAAATTCTCCCAGATAGCGGGACCCTTCATCAGCATCCAGCATTGCGAGCAGATATTCTTCATTTTTTGTCGCAGAGGCTTTGATAACCTTGCCGTCTTTGAATTCCAGCTCAACTCCGTCCACTTCCCGTCCTTTACGGACAGCGGGATAGGTGAATTTGACCCAGCCATTGGCTGAATCCTCTACTGGTCCAGTGAAAACTTCTCCGCTGGGCATATTGGCTGTCCCATCAGAATTGATAAAGACCCGGTCTTCAATACTGAGGGTAAGGTCTGCATTGGGGCTTTTTACACTGACCAATTTCTTGCCCTTCAACCAATCGACAATCCGCTGCTGTTCCTTGTGAATCCGCTGCCATTCTGCGACGGGATCGTCAAGATCGCAGTAAGTAGCTTTGTAGACAAAGTCCTCAAACTCTTGCAAGCTCATATCCGCATCTTGCGCATAGGCATTGCAGGGGTACTGGGTCAGGGTCCAGTTTAATTCTTTCTTGGCAGCCCGTTCCATATAGATTGACATCAGCTCCTGTCTGGCCTGACCTCGAAGCTGCTGCTTTTTGGGGTCAACACCGGTCAGCGAACGGCTGTTGGTCGTGGCCCGAATGTGGATCAGCACATCGGCTTCCTCCATAATCTGTTTTTCAACGGGGGAGATCCATGTGAGCTGCTCCTCGCTGCTGTGTTTATAGGTAATCTCTTCGATTTCATCCGTATAGTAGAAAAGATTGGGATTTCCGCCAGCATCCAGCACGGATTTCAGGACCTCATTGACCAGAGATTCTGCAATTAGATGACCGCGGATGTAAACCCATTGACCGGGCTGAACAGCCACCGAATAATTAACGAGAAGGTCTGCTAATTTTTTTTGTCTTGGATCAGTCATGTCTGATTTCCTTCTTTATTGAGTGTGAATTATATTAAACTTTGCTTATCTTATCATAAACTTGAGTGAGTTCAAGCCACTGGGAGAGGCGGAGAGCTTGTGCTCGTTTTTTAGAATCAATCCCCGCCTGGTTTAACATATTTTCTATCTGGTCCTTGGGCAGGTGCAGCCCGGAAGCCAGAGAGTTCCGGAGGGTTTTTCTCTTGTGAAGAAATCCAGCTTTGATCAATTCAAAATAACGATTCAAAGAATCGGGATCCACCAATGGACGGGGAAACAGATCTATCCGGATCACGGCCGAGTCCACCTTTGGCGGTGGATAAAAACTTCCTGCCGGGATTTTTGCGGTGATATACGGTTCACCATAGACCAAGATGCTGAGGGCAAGAACGCTGAGCTGGCCGGCAGTGGCACAAATTCTCTTGGCAACTTCATGCTGAACGGTAAGAATCATCCGATCTGGTTTCTGATCCGCCTCCAGCAGTCTGCGAATAATCGCTGAGGTGATGTAATAGGGGATATTTGCCACAACTGCATAATGGTTGGATTGGATCAGGTCCCGGGGATGAAGCTGGAGAATATCGCCCTGGATAATTTGGACATTTTCAAATGGTTTCAGAATATCTGTCAGAGGGGCAATCAGCCTTTTGTCCAGTTCGACCGCTGTGACCCGTCCGGCACTGACTGCTAGCATCCGGGTCAGGTGGCCTAATCCGGCCCCAATTTCCAGCACGCTATCCTGATCGGATATATCTGCGACTTCCAGAATTCGTCCCAGAGCTTGCTGGTCAATTAAAAAGTTTTGTCCAAGGCTCTTATCGGGTTTTAAGCCGTATTTCTGCATCAGGGCAGGTGTGTTCAAAGGGGAAAGATCCATTGGCATCATAATCAGGCGGAAATTATCAGAAAGCAGATAGATTATATCACTGCTTCAGATAGGTTGATTTACTCTGGCAAAGACTGTGATAAGATGGGTGGGAATCATCAGGAAATAAGAAGGGAAATGATCGATGACCGAGATGAATCAGAAACCGCCCCAGATTTTTGGACGGGAAAAAGACTCCTGGGCGGAGGAAACAATTACCGTCCGGCTCCCGGATATCCTGCAGAGAACTATCGAGGAAAATGATTTCTCAGACGCTGCGGCCGATCAGCTGAAGAGCTTGATCCAGGAGATACCAAATGGGAAAATCCGTCCGCTTCAGGATCCCTGGGCACCAGATGCGGATTTATGGCAGAGCTACATCCAACCCTGGGAGGGAAAAGATTGGTTAAATGTGCCCTGGCTGTTTGCAGAGCATTATTTTTATCGGCGGGTGATGGAGGGGATTGATTATTTTAACACCGGAGAGGATCCTTTCCTGATCCAGAAAGAAATGGGTTTTGAACAAGCTGGATCGATGATAGAAAGATACGCTGATCTCCTGGAGGAATGGAGAGATTCAGATCAATCGGCAGGGCGGAGAATCAAAGATGGTTTGCTGTACTCCTTATGGGGCAATCAGGCAGATCTGAGTCTGTGGCCGGTTGGGAGCGAGGCAGCCCCAGATCACACTGATTTAAGTTCCCTGCAAGATCATTTGCTGGAGGATCACAGCCAGGATGTTATCCGCCATTTGACCAGGAAGAGAGATTCGCAGGTTCGGGTAGGAATAATTCTGGACAACGCTGGATTGGAATTGGTAAATGATCTGGCTTTTGTTGATATCCTGTTTGAAACGGAAACTGCAGCGGAGATCACCCTGTTAGTGAAAGCTCACCCCACCTTTGTTTCCGATGTAATTGAGCAGGATGTTCGCCGGACAGTGTCCAATCTGAGGGGCTCAAATAAAAAATCTGTGAGCCAGCTGGGGTCCAGGTTGGAAGGTTATTTGGATATTGGACGATTAAAGATTGCTGCGGACTTCTTCTGGAACTCACCGCTGGCGATGTGGGAGATGCCAGCACGGCTCCGGAAAGCACTTGAGAAATATCTGCTGGTGATCAGCAAGGGGGATGCAAACTACAGGCGGATTCTCGGGGATCGGAAGTGGGATTTCACACTCGCTTTTCCGGAAGTGGTGGATTATTTTCCGGTTTCTCTTGCGGCACTGAGGTCCTTAAAAGCCGAGTTGGCATTAGGGATGAGTCTGGATGGGATTGTCGAGGTTCACAATCAGGATTCTGACTGGATGATCAATGGGAGATGGGCCGTGGTCCAGTTTTCTCCTGGGAGAGGGAATCAGTAGAGGGGGTTCATGATTAAATCAGGGGAAGGGACCGGGGTCAGGAAATAAACTGTGACATATGAGCTCCACGGTTCGTAGTCGTCAAGCTCATAGCCGAGGTCAACCCAGAAGCGTCCGTCAATTCCACCTCCGACGTCCTCAATTCTTCCAAAACCATAACCGGGGATATAGACCTGCATTCCCTTCATGTATCGGTACCATTCCAATGTGACTGCGATTGTGCCTTTTTTCAACCGGGTTCCGCTGGAGGTCCATTTATTACAGCCCGGGCAATTTTCATTGTAGGAGGTTGCGTAGGCTTCAATCTTTCGCCAGTATTTGATCTGACCGTCCGCAGTATCTGCAGAGCGGACTTCAACCCGGGTGCCGTACCCGATTGTTCGGGGAACCGGGTCTTTCACCACCCATTCCTTTTCAATTTCCCGCGATATTTCCTGACCGTTTTCGGTTACAATCCGGACCCGCTGGGCTTTAAGTCCAAGTTCTCCTGCAGTCAGAATTTGCTGCTGGTCCAGCTCTAATTCATTTGTAGGTTGAAACTGGCTGGTGAATTGAATGGGTTCCTGATTCAGGATGTATGATTCTCCGACCCGGATGATCTCAATTGGTGTTCCTGTCAGATAGGGTTCGCTTTCCGCTGGAAGGCTGTAATCTAAACCCTGTAAAGGAAGAGCGGCGTCTGCCAGAATATCTCCGATTGTGGTTGAGGCTGATCTGATCCGCAGTTCATTTTCCGGAAGCGAAATGGTCACCGGTCTTGATTGAACATACTTTACCTCCAGCTCCTCCCCGATCAATATAGTGTTCAGGTCCGGGGTGATTCTGTCTCCTTCAAATAAAGCAAAACCCTCCTGCACCAGGGCTTCAGCCAGTGTAGAGGCATTGGTGCTGAATTGAATTTGTTCATCTGGCAGCTGGAGCTGAATCACTGTAGCTGGCTTCAATTCAAAAATCAGCGGGGATTCAGAGTCCAGTCTTTCATCTGGTTTCACCGGGCTTCCGTTGATCAGGATTTCGTCATTTGGGAAAAGCGGCAGCCCCGCTTCCTGCAGGATATTTCCAGGCAATTTTTCAGCTGTATTAACCTTGATTATCTCGTCTTGATTCAGAATCTGGACAATCCGGGATTGATCGAGGTAAATGATCTCCCCACCCCACAGTATTTTTCCTGGTTTGGGTGAAAGCCGGTCCTGGTCCAATACTTGCAGATTTTCTTCTTTTAAGAACTGTTCAACTGTAAGAGCAAAGGTAACTCTTTCCTGAAGTTCTCTGTTTAATACAAAATGGATTTTTTTATAGAGGCTGATTGTAAGCAGGGATGCTCCTACAGCAACCAATAAAGCCGCTGCCATCAGCATGTTTTTCTTGCTTTCCAGAAAAGAATTGAAGAAATTTTTCATAGATAGGAAAAAAGCTCCGAACAGGCAGACCGGCGGCGCCCAGAAATTCCTTCTTAGTGCTGCTTCCTTTCGGATCTGACACGGTTCGCAGGGTTCTACCGCGCCGGACCCATTCGGAGCTCCTGTGCATGATACCGCAGTGGAAAAGCTGTGTCAACAAGTCAGGCCCAGCCCTTAATTCACAACTTAAAACCCGGGAAAGTTAATTCAATTATTCAGGATTACTGGGAATAGAGGTTCCACCGTGCTGAGGTGGAAAAAAAACACGGGAAATCAAAACTCCCAGGATGATGATCAGCACAATTACCCCCGCACCAATAATCAAGCCTTCTGTATCCCCGGATTGTAAGGGAAGTTCTTCTCCCTTTTTTTCAGGAGTGAGGGTTTGGGTAGTTTTTGTCTGCGCCAGAGCTGAAGGCAGTGCCCTTGAAGGAACCGCAAGGACAGTAAGCAGGAGGACAGCAGCCACGGCGATCAGAATGATTTGAATAGGTTTCATGCTGATTTTCAATTCTCAGGATAGTTTATGATCAAACGCAGGTATTATACTACATTGAATTCTAATCAAGTTCCCATTTTTGATTTCAATTTGATATTCAGATCAAGAGCTGATTTCCAGGTAGCCAAATCTATCCGGGTGAGGGGATGATAACAGATTTGTGTAGACATCTTGGAGGAAGAGGGCTTATCAGCTATAATTATTACTTACACAATCAGAAATATGGTTTGTTGGGGATTGGAGTTCAGAATGAAAATAATTACAGATCGTGCAGCAAATCTCTCCCGGGAAGAAGAACAGGAACATAAATTGATAGTAGCCCCCCTGTATATCCAGTTCCCAGAAGGGGAGGAAGATTCTTCGAATATGGAGCCGGATGAGTTGTATGACCGCCTGGAAGCAATGAAACCGCTGATTCCGACCACCGCGCAGCCGTCTTCAGGAAGCTTTAAAGAGCTTTTTGAGCAGACTGCAGGTCCGGATGAAGATATATTGGCTATTCATCTCTCAGAGGGCTTGAGCGGTACAATTCAATCCTCCAGGCTTGGGGCAGAACAATCATCAAATAAAAAGGTGACAGTCTTTGATTCAAAAACCCTCTCCGGAGGCCAGCGTTTCCAGGTTCTTGCAGCAGCATTAGCGTCCCGCGCTGGATGGCTGAAGGATGCCATACTGGAAAGACTGGCTTTAATCCGGGATCAGGTTGAAGTGGTCTATTCATTGGACACATTGGAATATCTGGCCCATGGAGGTAGGATTGGACGGGTGCAGTCTTTGCTGAGTTCTTTGCTCCACATAAAACCTGTGATCCATGTCGATAAAACGGATGGAAAATACACGAGCATCGGTAAAGCCCGGACATTATCGAGAACAATCGGTTTGATGGTGGAACATTTGTATGAGCTTTATCCAGATGAGCCGATCTGGGTCACGGTTCTCCACGGGCGGTTGGCAGATGAAGCAGATGAACTGCTCGAAAAACTGAAAGAACGGCTTCAGGTGGAACGGTCAGAAATTATGCGGGTCACACCGATTCTGGGTGTTCATACCGGTCCCGGGATAGTGGGCGTCGCAGCTGTCCCCATGAGATTGATGGCGGACCTGCTATAAAGAGATAGTTTGAATCTGTATCAATCCCTGGATGCTGTTAGCCTTTCAGGGACATTTACAGGTAATTCCCTCATTGTAATCCTCAACCCAGCAGTTATTAGCGGAAATGCAGGATGACACATCCTGCTCTTCGTTTTTAAACAATCGGGGTAAATCAGGCTCCCGAATCAAAGGTCGGCTGAGGGAAATGAAGTCCGCGGCTCCGCTCAGGAGCACCTGTTCCATGACTTTCCTGGATCTGTAACCACCAACTGTGATGATTGGGAGATCCGTATTCGAACGAGCCTGGCGGACAAGCGGCAGAAAGTATCCTTCTTTACTCTGACTGTTGATTCCTTTGGCGATACTCTGGAGCTGATCACCGCTGAAGCCGGAACTGATCTCCACCGCATCCAGCTTCCAGTTTTCAAAATGGCGAAGGATCTCAAAGCCTTCTTCAGGTTTTAAGCCCCCGTCTATTCCATCGGCGATCCCAAATTTGAGGAACACAGTGTATTCTGGTCCGACCTGCCCTCGAACTTCCCGGCAGATCTCCTGCAGGAATCGACTGCGGTTTTCCAGGCTTCCACCCCACTGATCGGATCTGAGATTGGTGGCAGGGGACAGAAATTGGCTGACCAAGTACCCATGAGCGCTGTGGATTTGAACTGCATCAAAGTTCGCTTCTTTGGCCCGACGGGCAGCTGATCCAAAAGCTGTGATCACCTCCTGAATTTGATTGGCGGTCATCTCAGCTGGCTTCTGTTTAAATCTTCCGAGAATCTCGCCGGATGGCGAGATAGGTTTCTGGACAACTTCAGGGGCACAGTTGCCGCCACCATGATTAATCTGGGCTGCAATCAAACCTCCGGATTCATGCACCGCATTGGTTAACCGCTTGAGGTTGTCCAGCCGATCATCATTATCTATAGCGGTCATTTCAGGATGACACTTGCCGGTGGGATCCACATACAGATGTCCGGTGATGATCATGCCAACACCTCCATCTGCAAGCTGACGATAAAGATCGAACAGCGCAGGTTTTGGATTTCCCTGTTGGTCTGCCATCCTTTCTGCCGTGGCAGATCGAATGAGGCGGTTCGGTATTTCAAGTGAACCAATAACACCGGGGGTGAAGAGCATTGAAAACTCCCTTTTGGAAGTGAATTTCTGATAGCAGAATCGCTCAGTTGTAACTGAGCGATTTTTTAGGCGGAGGGGGTGGGATTCGAACCCACGATCCCGTGAAGGATACGCGCTCTCCAAGCGCGCGCACTAGGCCAGACTATGCGACCCCTCCCGTATTATTTTTGCGGGGGAGATTATACCAAACTGGTTCAAGGCTGGCAACCGCAGAAGTAAAAATCAAAAGACCTGGATTCTACCAACCCAGATTTCCGGATGTGTTATCCTTGTACGTAAGATTATCCTGGAGCCGGGAGTTTTCGTGAGCCAAGAAAAAGCAAAAGTTTGGATTGGGTTGGGAACCAATCAGGGAGACAGGGAGAATAATTTATTTCAAGCCAGAAATTTGCTGGACCCGGAAGTAAAAGTCTTAGAGATTTCTCCGATCTATCAGACTGAACCCTGGGGATTCAAGGATCAGCCTGATTTTTTGAACCAGGTAATTAAAGCCGAAACAGCACTAACACCATCTGATCTGCTGAAAAAATTAAAGCAAATTGAGCGCGATCTTGGACGAGAAGAGACATTCCGGAATGGACCCAGGCTGATAGACCTTGATATTTTATTTTATGATCAGATGATCATCGATCTGGAAGACTTAAAAATTCCCCATCCCCGGATACCTGAGCGGGGATTTGTACTTGTCCCGCTGGCGGATCTTGCGCCAGATTTAATCTCCCCCAAAAGCGGAAAATCAATAACTGAAATGCTCAAGGAAATTGATCCCGCTGGGGTTAAACCCTATCCAGATTAATACCATATGGTTCCAGTACTGATTCCGTCCTTCTTACTTGTTATCACGCTTATTTCCGGTCTTGTCACCTGGAGAGATTACGAAATTTCCTGGCTGAGATGGGTTTATATCTCAGCCGCTGCAGCCGCCTGGATCATATTCGGGTTGATTTCTTCCGGAGAAACTCCAGTATTCCTGGCAGTTGATCCAGAAATCCCAGGTTCCCTTGGAATTCCACAGCCAGGATTTATTTTTGATAGTATCTCAAAACCAATGCTAATGGTTCTGTCCGGGATACTTCTGGTTTGCGCCCTGGATGCTGAGATTTCAAACAGGTGGAAGTCTTGGGTTTTCGCCCTGGGAGGGGCATCCATGCTGGGGGTGCTTGCCGCAGATGTTTATACGGTTTTGATATCCTGGGCAGCTATTGATTTTATCTGGATGTATTATGACCTGCGATTTATAGCTATAAACCAATCCACACCGAGAGAAATGGTCAGCTACGCGGTCAGGCTGCTGGGGCCTGGGCTGATGATTGTACCGGGTTTAGCAGGTATTGAATCAGAGTTTACCTACCTTTTGAATGAAATCGAACCGATGTCCGCGGTATTTTTGGTAATTGCCAGTTTTTTCCGTCTGGGTGTTTGGTTTTCATCTCCTGAGACTATTGAACCTGATCCCGAACAGAAAAAAGTTGATCTCAACCTGGTGATTTTACCCAGTGCAGTCTCTGTGGTTTATCTAATTAGATCCGCAGCTGCTATCCAGCCAGTTAACCTCCCACCAGGTTTGGTCTATCTGGGCGGAGGATTATTAATCTTGCTTGCGCTCTTCCAAATGTTTTTCAAGACAGACCGCTCCGGGAAGAGTTACTGGCTCCTGGGAGTGGTGGGTCTTGTCATCAGTTCTCTGGTTCTCCAGCAGGAAAGTACAGCGGTGATTCTTGGCCCGCTGCTGTTAGGGACTGGATATCTGCTGATCTGGCAAAAAAATGCAGCTTTTCCGGATTGGATTGTGATTGCCAGTGCTGCGGTCTGTCTTTTGCCTCTTCCCTATTTTCCTGGTTGGCCAATCCAGGAATTGATCTCCGGTGGGCTGCCAGGAATTGTTATGGGGGGCGGGATGGGATTATTTCTGGCCGGTGCTTTCCGTGTTTTAATCACCTCAAACGGATCCATTTCAGAATCCAAACAGGTTACGCTTTTTGCGGTTCCTGGGATTGTGGTCCTGATTTTGACTCAGATAATTGTGATTTTTAGTTCAGAATATGGTTCGTCCGTTCTACTGATGGACATTCTGCCTGGATTTTTGATGATGGCAGCCGCCGGAATTGTGGGTTTCAGGTTTTATCACAAACAACAAATCGATCTGGATCAGGGATTTCTGCGTAATGGTTTACTGTGGGGAGAGAAAATATTTGTTTACCTGATAGGTTCAATCATTAACAAAATGGTGAGATATATCGAAAAATTATTAGAGGGAAGCGCCGGTTTACTCTGGACCTTACTAATTGGTTTTTTAATTTTGACCTTGATCACAGTTGGCGGAGGAGGGTAATGGAGATCACCAACCTTCAGCAGGATTTTAGTCTGGGTTTAATTGCCTTCTGTGCCGCACTCCTGGTTCTGGTTAATAACTGGAGATACTTGCTTGGGATTCTTTCCCTGCAGTATGTCGGAGTAATGGTCCTGGTGGCTGTTAGCTGGCCGCTTGAGATAGCTGTTGTTAAATTGATTGCAGGCTGGATGGCGGTATCAATTCTAATGCTGACTTATCTAAATTTGCCGGACGCAATCAGTGAACAGCTTGAAATCCCGTTTTTCAGACAATTGTTTCATGGTTTAGTCGCTGTGCTGATTGGCTTGGTTGGGATTTCTCTCCAACCCACAGCGATCCTCTGGTTTTTATCCGCCTCACCTCAACAAACACTTGCTGGTTTACTTTTACTGGGTCTGGGTTTACTTCAGTTGGGAATCAACTCCCAGGGAATTCGAACAGTCGTTGGGCTGCTCACAGTCCTTTCTGGTTTTGAAATTCTTTATGCAAGTTTGGAGGCATCGGTCTTGATGACCGGTCTGCTGGCTGTCCTGAATATTGGGATTGCTTTTGTCGGAGCATATTTGTTGGTTAGTTCCCAGCTGGAGGTGGAGATTTGAACACTCCAATGCTCTGGATCGGAGTTCCCCTGCTTGTTGCTCTGGCCATGCTGGTTCTACTGAGAAATAAAACATTATTAAGATGGCTAGGATCCAGCACCACTATTATTCTGGCATTTTCAGCCTGGCTGGTTCCAATTGAATCTGATTTTCGCTTCCTGTTCTGGGATATCAGGCTGGAAGATCAATTATTGGTATTCGGCCGCCGTTTTGTATTGGGTAACCTGGATCGACCTTTGATAGTTTTTTTATTCCTGGTCGCCTTTTTCTGGTTCTTTATTCTTGATCTGGAAGTTGTGCCTGTGCAGCTAATCCCGCTTGGTTTAGCAGGATTCGTGTTGATCTTAACGAGCTTTGCAGTAGAGCCGATTTTCTATGGCGCTCTATTTTTGGGTTTTTTAACTCTGGTATTCACAATTTTACTTTCACCTCCCGGGCATCCGGTGACCCCTGGAGTATATCGATATTTAATAACTCAAATTCTGGGGATAATTTTTATTCTGTTTGCTGCCTGGTTGGCGAGCTGGGTTGATTTTGATCCTGGAGAAAATGTCCTGCTGCTCCGTTCAGTGATTATTCTCAGTTTAGGGTTCTCAATTCTGCTGGCAGTATTTCCATTTACAAGCTGGATCTTGATGATCAGTGAGCGGAACCACCCGTATCTAAGTGGGTTTGTATTGAATGTATATCTAATCGGGGTAGTTGTATATGCTTTGAGATTTATTACTGATCCGGGATGGATTCAGCCGATAGGAAATATTCAGGGACCTTTTCAAACAGCTGGGGTGCTGATGGTGGGGATAGGGGCGATTTCCGCAGTTTTTTCCAATCATCTCGGTCGAGTTCTGGGTTCTTCAGTTACTGCAGCCGTAGGGCGCTGGTTGTTAGCCATCAGCTTGATTGACCAGGGAAATGATTTGTTGTTTGGTTTGATGATAATCCAGACCCTGGGGGTTGCCCTGACTTCCCTCGCGCTGAGTTTATTGAACCAATTGGTACCGGATCTGGATTATGACTCTGTCAGGGGAGCGGGAAGGCTGTGGCCTGGCATCGCTGTCGGTATAGCGGTCGGATTATTCAGTACTGCTGGATTCCCTCTGATCGGCGGTTTCCCGCTGTACTGGGAACTCGGATCCCAGCTTAATGATCAATCAACCTGGACAGCTGCCATTTATTTTCTCGGAAACCTCGGATTGATTCTGGCCGGGATCAGGGTGTTAGCTGTACTTTCCAGACCAACTGACGGTGAATTGGTATTGATAGTTGGCAGCCGATTTTCCCAGGCGGCAATTATCATTATCAGTATATTTTTGTTGATTCTGGGTCTGATTCCCAGTTTGCTGCAGCCGGGGTTAAACCTCCTGGCAAATGTATACTAATTCAATCCTCCTCAAGCTTCAGAAACAAGCGCCGCGAAAGTGGAATCAATCGCTCTCGTGCTATAATCGGATTGCTTGGTTGGACTACATATCAGGAGTAATATTCATGGATAACGATCAAATCCTGAAGAAGATTGAATGGCTGGATGAAGAACGCAGAAAAGATAAAGAAAGAATCAAAGACCTGGAAAAAAACATTCTGGCATTGGAAGGAAAGCTGGATGGAGCAGAGAAAGGGGTATCAAAATTAGATGGTGATTTGACCAGGATCAGGACCTCAATAGCCAGAGTTGATGATTTTGAGGACTCCCTTGCAGATTTTCATGTCAAGTTGAAAAAAGACCGAAATGAAATTGAATCGGATCTGAAATCATGGATTGAAGATGCCAAGAAAGTCCTCCGAACCCAGATCCAGGGAGTGGAATCCCAGATGAAATCAATCCAGGGGGATTTAAAACAGCTTAAAAATCTTGAAAAAGAGATGGACACCCGGATTAAGGAAGATGCTAGAATCGATCAAAAACAGACCGAGATGGATCGGACTATCAAGGAAATTGAAAGAGAGACTGCTGAGCTGCTTCGCCAGGCAAAACTGGCAAATGAGGCCAGACAAAAAGAGCTCAAACAATTGTCTGATATTCAGGGTGAGCATACTGCCCTCCGCAAACGGATGGATGAACAAAGTGGGAAGCTGGACCTGGTAAATTCAGATTACCAAAAAATCCAAAACAGACTGGAAGGATTAGAAGGTTTGCGGAGAGAACTTCGCAAAGATCAAGAAGCTTTTATGGAAGAGACCGCTCTCCGGTTTGCTGAAAGGGATAACACCTGGAAGTCCTGGGAATCCAGATTCGATAAGGTGGAATCTCAGTCTGAAGCACTGGAAGAGAAAATATCCCAGATTGATGCTACCCACCGGGACGTAAAGCGGATGCAGAAAGAAATCTCGGATATTTCAGAATTGTTGGATCGGCGGGTGAATGAAATCACGGAGATGCAGCGTCTTGCAGAAGAACGATTTAGAAATGAGTGGTCGATTTTTACAGCTGATGATCAAAAACGCTGGACAAATTATACTCTTTCCCAGAAAGAACAATATAAAGATCTGGAGCGTTTGTTAACGAAAACAGATAACCGTCTTGAACCGTTAGAAGACAGCTATCAGGAAGTCCAGGATCATGTCACTCAGCTGACCAGGGTTACTGAGAGCAATATTCAGGCTTTACTGGATCTGGTTCGGGATTGGGCACTGGAGTATGAAAGGGTGGTCGAAGAGCGGCGCTGAAATCTGGCGGGGTGAGAAAAAATAATCAGAATCCTGGAATAAATTATGTTTGTGATTGGAACAGCCGGGCATGTGGATCATGGAAAGTCAACCCTGATTGAAGCGATAACTGGCACACATCCTGATCGCCTTAGTGAAGAACGCGATCGGGAGATGAGCATTGTCCTGGGGTTTGACACATTTCAGCTGCCGGATGGAAAAGAAATCAGCGTTGTGGACGTTCCCGGGCATCGGGATTTCATTGAAAATATGCTGTCTGGGATTGGAGCAATTGATGCAGCCTTGCTGGTGATTGCCGCAGATGAAGGGGTGATGCCTCAAACCCGGGAACATTTGGCGATCCTTGACTTGCTGGAAGTTGATTGTGGGGTTGTTGCTCTGACTAAGGTTGATCTGATTGACGATCAGGAATGGGTTGAACTGGTTGAAATGGAAATCCAGGAAATTCTCTCCTCAACAGCACTTCAATCGGCGAAGATTGTGCCTGTTTCCTCCAAAACCAGGAAAGGAATCGGACAGCTTCTGGAAGAGCTGGCACGAATTCTAGACCAAAAGCAGCCCAGACCGGACTTAAACCGGCCCCGGCTTTCAGTGGATCGTGCTTTTCTTGTTTCTGGATTTGGAACTGTTGTTACCGGCACATTGCTGGATGGAAGTTTTCAGGTTGGAGATGAGGTGATAATCCTCCCCAAAAAAATCAAAGGCCGAATTCGGGGTTTGCAGAATCATAATCAGAATGTAGAGCGAATTCAACCGGGATCCAGGGCGGCTGTGAATATCTCAGGAGTGGATGTCAATTATATTGAACGGGGAGATATGATCGCTCATCCTGGTGATTATGAGACCACTGGAAGATTCACGGTACGTTTTCGATATCTCGCTGACCTCGAAGATCCAATTGAACATAACACTGAAGTCAAGATTTTTATCGGGGCGGATGAGGCTGAGGCCAGAGTGCGGCTGCTGGGGAAAGAGAGACTTCAGCCCGGTGAAACGGGTTGGCTCCAGCTGGAGACAAAGGATCCAATTGTGGCTCTGCGGGGCGATCATTATATTCTCAGAAGACCGTCACCTTCGCAAACACTGGGTGGGGGAATAGTAATTGAACCAAACACACCTTACCGCTATAAACGTTTCGATCAAGAGGTCCAAAACAGGCTGGAGTTAATGGCGCAGGGCTCTCCTTACGATGTCATCCGTCAGATTCTGGAGTCGGAAGGAATCTTGAATCGGGAAGATTTGTTGTTTAAGTCCAGTCTTCCAGAAGATGTTTTTCAGAATACGGTCCAGGAGTTAAAAGTCGATAATTTAGCTGTGGGGATCGCTGGAAAGGGAAAAGAGGATTATTTAATTTCTATCCGCGCCGAATGGGAAAATGCCCGTTCAAGACTGGTAAACCAGATCCTGGATTATCACCAAAATTATCCGCTCAGGGCCGGAATGCCGAGAGAGGAGTTGAAAAACCAATCCGGTCTGAAGACGGATGTGTTTGAGCTTGTGATTTCAGATCTGGTTGATGCGGGTGAAGTTGAGCAGCGAGGACCTCTGGTCAGGGAAAAAGATCATCAGGTGAAGTACAACGCTGACCAGAAAAGCCTGATTGAAAAGAATCGACAGAAATTTGAACTAAATCCTTTCACTCCCCCTCCGGTAAGTGAGTGCCGAGAATTTCTTGGAGATGAGCTGTATGAGTCCCTAGTAGCGCAAGAAGAACTGATATCTCTTTCGAATGAGGTGGTCTTCCTGCCGGAGACTTATCAGGAAATGATCGACCGGGTCAGGCAATACATCAAGGACAAGGGCTCGATTACCGTTGCAGGGACCAGGGATTTATTTCAGAGCAGCCGGAGATATGTGCTGGCTTTCCTGGAAGACCTGGATGAGCAAGGGGTCACGATCCGGGAGGGGGATCAGCGCCGGCTTCGGAATGATTGAGACAAAGCGGTTTATCTTGACTGTTAGAAACTTCTAAAAACCCATTTTCCCCCAACCATGGCTGCAGATGGTTTAATTTCAGCCAGGCTTTCCGGTTCAATATTAAAGGGGTTTTGATCCAGTACTATGAGATCTGCCCAGGCTCCAGGCTGAATTACACCCTGGGTGTTTGCTCTCTGGGCTGCTCTGGCAGGATTCTTTGTATAAGCAAGCAAACTTTCCTGCAGCGTGAGGCGCTGCTCCGGATTCCAGCCTGTGGGACCTGGATCTCCAGCAGTTGTTTGCCGGGTGACCGCTGCATGGATTCCCAGAAACGGATTGGGAGATTCTACGGGTGCGTCAGAACCAAAGATCACCTGGGCACCGGCGTTCAGCTGAGTTTGGGGGGCATAGGAAAATACGGTCCGCTCACCCCAGAACTTATCGGCCATTTCCATATCTGAAGTCGCATGAATTGGCTGCATAGAGGCGATAATATCTAGCTCTCCTAGCCGACCGGTGTCTTCAGGTGCCAGACATTGGACATGTTCGATGCGGTGGGGAAGGGGGTTTCTTCCCAGCGCTAATTCCAGTTTCCGGATTGATTCCAGAGCATTGAGCACTTCCCGGTTAGCATGGTCCCCGATAGCATGGACTGCCAGAGACAGGCCACCCTCCACGGCTTTTCGACCCAGCTGCTCGATTTCTGATTCAGTCAGCAGCAGCATACCATATTGATCCTCAGATCCCTCATAAGGTTCGAGCATGGCTGCGGTTTGTGGTCCCAGAGCCCCATCAGCAAATATTTTCACACCCCCGATCCAGAGCCATTCACTGCCAAATCCGGTAGTCAGTCCGATTTCCAGGATATCATCCAGTGCTTCGACCGGGATGCTTTTGAGGACCCTCAGCCCTAGTTTTCCTTCTCGTTCTAGAAGCTGGAGTGCTGAAAAACAAATCCTGCGATCAAAATCATGCACGCCTGTCAGACCCATCTTCCATAACTCTAACTGGGCTTTTTTGATTGCTTCTGCGCTTTCAGCGGTTCCCGGGATGGGAAGAATATCCTCAACAAGGCGGACCGCACTTTCGTAAAGGATCCCGGTGGGCTGACCATCTCCATCACGGCCAATAGTACCTCCCGGGGGATCAATTGTGTTGTGATCAATACCAGCCAGCTCCAGAGCTTTTGAGTTTGCCCAGGAGGCATGGAGCGATTTTGCAGTTAAATAGACCGGATGATTGGGGGCAGCCAGGTCCAGTTCAGAAGAGTTTCCATATCCAGTATCCCAGATATTTTGATTCCAACCATGTCCCAGGATCCATTCCCCAGGATTCTTTTCACTGGCTAACAGCTGAACCCGTTCAAGGCAGTCTGCTTTGGTTTGGGTTTGACAATCAATCCGCTGTAAATTAAGAGCAAATTTTCGGAGGTGGAGATGAGAATCAATCAGTCCGGGCAGCACAGTCCTGCCGTTCAAGTCAATCACATTTTCTGCAGAAAGACCGCTGATATCTGCCTTTTCGAGGTCCAACTGCCGGATGGTTCCATCCTGGATCAGGAGAGATTTGGATGGTGCGTCAGGGGATTCTGAATTCAGAATCCAGCCGTTATGTAAAAAATATGAATTCATAAAGGTTAGAGTTCCTGGAGGCGATCCAAGAGGGTATTAAATTCTTCCGTGGAATAGTAATGAATGGTGATGGAACCCTGGCCCTTTTTGTTTTGTTTAAGGCGGACTTTTGTGCCCAGCGAGGATTGCAGATCTTCTTCCAGGGCTTTTAGTTCCGGAGATTTTCCCTGTTTCTTGGGCGGTTTTTTTGTTTTTGTCCCTTTGAGATTTTTGACCAGTTCTTCGGTCTGTCTGACATTCAGATCTTTTGTCAGAATTGTCTGGAGGGCTGCAGTTTGAGCCTCGAGAGTATCCAGTGCAAGCAAGCTTCGGGCGTGCCCCATGCTGATTTGACCTTTTCTGACTGACTGCTGGACAACATCAGGAAGGTCAAGCAGCCTTAAAATATTGGTCACCGCGGTTCGGCTTTTCCCTACTCGCTCACCAATTTCCTGATGGGAGAGGTTAAATTCAACTGCTAAATTCTGATAGGCAGAAGCGGTTTCCAGAGGATTGAGGTCTGCCCGCTGCACATTCTCAATCAAAGCAACCAGCAGGCGGTTTTCAGAATCTGCATCTCTCAAGATCACGGGAACAGACTCCAGTCCTGCGAGTTTTGCTGCCCGGAGCCGCCGTTCTCCAGCAATCAGGGTGTAGTGATCCTCTTTTCCTTCATCCTCTGAAATTACCAGGGGCTGAATGATGCCGTGTTCCTTGATTGAGGCAGCCAGTTCTTCCAATTTTGTTGGGTCGAAAACCCGCCGCGGCTGATGAGGGTTAGTTGATATTGTTTCCAGGGAAACTTCCAGGATCCCAGCAGCTGAAACACTGTCCGGTAGATCATCTTGCTGGGACGGGATTAATGCGTCAAGTCCTTTTCCAAGGCCGGGTCGTCTTTTTGCCATAATGATATCTTTTGATTAAACAGTACGATATATAGTGTTTGATTAAAATTCCGAGTTGGACGTATTATACCTCAGGAACATTTCCTTCATCCTGGAGAAGAATTTCATGGGCGAGATTCAGATATGCTTTTGCACCTTCAGATTGGGGAGCATATAGTGTGATCGGAACACCATAGGAAGGGGCTTCTGCCAATCGAATGGACCTCGGGATAACTGAATCGAAAACCTTGCCGGGAAAGAATCTTTTAACCTCATTCACCACGTCCTGCGCCAGGTTTGTTCTGCCGTCATACATGGTCATAATTACTCCCCGGACAGCAAGGTCCGGTGCTAGAACGCGTTGGACCCGGTTGATGGTCGAAATTAACTGCCCCAGTCCTTCCATTGCCAGGTATTCACATTGGACTGGAATCAAAATCCCGTCTACAGCTGTAACCAATCCATTCAGCGTCAGCAGTCCCAGGGATGGGGGGCAGTCGACAAGGATATAGTCATAATCAGGCTTCAAATTCGCCAGCTTTCTTTTCAGCAGAGTTTCTCTTCCAACTTCATTAACAAGTTCTATTTCCGCGCCTGCCAGATCTGGAGAGGCTGGAAGCAGTGATACTTTTAACCGGGGATTGTGGAGGATGTAATCCTGGATGTTATCTTCGTCCAGAATGGCTTGATAGGTTCCTCCCTTGATTTCGTTTTTTTCCACTCCGAGGGAAGATGTGGCATTTGCCTGAGGATCAATGTCAACCAGGAGAACCTTTTGGTCGTAATGGGCCAGATATGCACCTAAATTGATCGTGGTCGTTGTTTTGCCTACACCGCCTTTTTGATTAGCGATGGTGTATATTTTTCCCATATAGTTAATTTGCCTTTTCTATACTTTTGATCACTGATGGTCCCGGAACTCCCGCTAAACCTTTCCTGCTCACGGACCAGGATCCTAACATCACTCCCATCCGGATAGATTCCTGGAGGTCCTTACCCCGCAGGTAATAATTGATCAGGAAACTTGCCGCAAAAATATCACCAGCACCTGTGGGATCAATTTCCTGGGCTTCCGGGGCTGCCAGATCTCCTTGCAATTCTCTCTGAAAATATGTCACACCTGCGGACCCTTTAGTCAGCAGGACCAATGGGAAACGAGCCTGAACTGCTTCCAACCAGGATTCCTGTCCACCAATGTCTTCCAGGCTTAGAAAGGCAGCCGCATCGGGTGTCACTGTGTCCTGAAATTCGGGGAGTGGAGAAGGATAGATGGTCCCTTTCTCATCCCATTTTCTCAACCAACCCTGGAGGCTGAAGCCCAGGATACTGTTTGGGAAATCATCCCGTCCAGGAAACGGCACTTCCTGGGCTACCGGTGCCAGATGGATAATGGGGGTTTGCTTCCACTTATCCGGAATAATCTGGAAAGTGATGTCTGCAGCCCTCTGCTTCAATATCTGCCTGCGACCAGCATTCGTGTAGCGATTTTCAAAAACCGTGCTGGTTTTGGAAGGAATTTGGATAATTTCAATCCCACTCAGGTGGCTGAGGTCATCCTCCTGTTTTCCGGCTGTGATGATTCCCACTTCTAGCCCCATAGCCTGTGCTGTGAGTGCGCTGTAAGCAGCGGTACCCCCTGGTAGGGGTCCCCGGGAAGTGAGATCTGTTGTTAAGTGTCCGATAATCAGGTAGTCAATGGGTGCCTGATTCACCTTAATTCTCATAGCTGAATTATACCTGATAGAACGGGTTCCTCTAAAAGGGAATTACCGCTTAGTAGAGCTGAAAACAAAAGGGCACGGATTAAGATCCGTGCCCGAAAATCCAAGAAAAAGCCTGAGTTTATTCTTTGGGATGAATGACGACTTTCCGGTGAGGGTCGCTTCCTACACTTTCGGTGTAGACATCCGTCCGATCCTTCAGTTCCAAATGAGCAAAGCGCCGTTCATTGGCTGGCATGGGTTCCAGTGCCTGGTGGCGGTGAGTGTCTGCAACTTGATCTGCAACCCGGGTGGCCAGCTGGCGGACCTGATTTTCTCGCCGCTTGCGGTATCCTTCAACGTCAATAGTCAAAGGCACGCCTACTTCCAGTTCTTTGCCCATAATCAAACGGGTAATGTACTGAAGCGCATTTAAAGTGTTTCCACGCCGCCCGATTAATACACTGAGATCATTCCCGGTGATCTCAACGAGCATTGGGCGGACAGGAAGGTGTTCAACGACCTCTCCGTAGGTTGCTTTTACATCCGCTGTCAAATTCATGTTTTCCAGCAAATCATTGACAACTTCCTCTGCTAGCATGAGGATTTCCTGATCGTCATCCGTTGAGATTGAGTGGCTGGGTTTGTTTTCGGCAGGTTCTGTTTCTTGATCTTCAGGGGATAAGACTGAAATCCGGACCCTAGCCTGCCGGGAGCCAATCCCGAGCATTCCACCTGGATTCCCTTCGTCCAGGACAGTAATTTCCACTGCCTGACGGGGTAATCCCAGATCTTCCAATCCTTTTTCAACTGCTTCATCAATTGTTTCAGCAATAACTTCCAGTGTTGCACGTTGAGTATTCATAAGACCTCTTCAATCCCCAAATTAATGTTCTTATCCATTCCAACCGTCTGAAATCAGGTTCTTGATGGAAGTAGATTCTTGAAATCAGCCTGTCCGAGCAGGATGTACTGCAGGATAGTGGTCAGGTTGGTGGCCACAAAATATAATGCAAGACCTGAGGCAAAGGTCAAGGCTAAGTAGCCCATAAAGAATGGCATGTAAAGGGTCATAGCCTGGGTCATCTGGGCACCCTGTCCGCCTGTGTCCCCGGGAGATGCGGCGGGAGTGACCATCTTGGATTGAATGTATGAGCTGATTACAACCAGGATCGCCAGAACCGGTATCCCAACTCCGAACATCTGAAGCCGCTCCGGTTCGCTTAATTCCATCCATAAGAACTGGCTGTTAAGCGGAATTAAATTTGCTCCATCAGTGATGTGCTTGGAAAAGTTCAGCAGCTGGAGTGGGGTAACCGCCAGAGCCCGGATGATCGCCTGGTACAGACCAATGATAACTGGAAATTGGATCAGGAGAGGTAAACAGGAGCCAAAAGGACTGATACCCATTTCTTGATAAATTTCCATTTGCTTCTGGGCCAGAGTTTCTCGATCATCTTTATATTTTTTTTGAATATCCTGCCATTTCTTAGATTGCTGAAGCTCCTGCATGGCTTTGCTGCTCTTTACCTGACGAGCGGTCAGCGGGTAAGTTGCAACCCGGACCAGGACAGTGAAAATGATGATCGCCCAACCGAAATTTTGACCGATCAGGTCATAAATAAAGAGCAGGATGCTGATCATCAAGGTAATAAAGGAATCCCACATAGTATTTTGTCCGTTTTCTAATAAGTTGGTTTCTGGTTAATCCGCGACGGGATAGCCCCAGACTTTGGTTCCGTTTAGATTATAGGCTGAGATAATTTGGTCTGCTTCCGAGGTGGCAACCATCATGTATTCACCATTGGTAACCGGACTGGCGTAAATTTTTCCTTCCAGTTCTTGGTTTTTCTGAATGGTACCTTCCCGGCTGACAGTTACGAGGGCGCCCTGGTCTGTTCCGAAATAAATCATATCATCTACCAGCAGCGGAGGGGAAACAACAGCTCCACCGGGTTGGATTTGCCACAACAGTTCACCGGTGGTGAGATCCAGGGCAAAAAACAGTCCGGAAATATCGCTGGCATAGACCTGTTCTCCGTCCACCAGGGGGCTGGCCCAGGCCCAATCCTGAGTGCTGTAGCGCCATTCTACACTCCGCGTTTCTTCAGACACGGCGATGATTTCATTCCCAAATGTACTGAGCAGGATCAGCCCTTGATCTGAAATTGCAGGTTGGCTGACAACCGGACCACCAAGGTCCTCTGATTTCCAGAGCAGCTGACCGTTGTCTGGGTCGACCGCGTACAAAATGTGATCCATACCGGCCAGGTAGAGGCAATCACAGCTCTCAGAGTAGATTGGTGCTGCCCAGATGGGTTCGCCTGTTTCGACCGGTTCCCAGAGAGGATTGCCTTCAAAATCCAGCCCGTAGAGATAATGGTCCGCAGAGGTGGCGAATATGCCGTCGTCTGTAACGAGCGGGGGAGAGATAAATCGATCCCCGGCTTCAGTAAACGTCCAGCGCTGGGAACCGGTTTCTGGATTCAGGCTGTACAGGACGCTGTCGTAGCCTCCTGCAATTAACTGGTTATCTTCGGTCAGGACTGGTGCCGCATAGAATTCAACATCCCGTTCGGGTTCCGGGGGATATTCCCATTTCAACAACCCGGATTTTGCATCCAGGGCGGAGATACTGGGGCCGGTGGCAAGGAAGACAATCTCATCAGTTGCCGCAAGCCCGCTCCATCCTGTGGCAACTACCCGCTGACCACATCCAGCAGCTGTTAATACCACCAGAAACAGGATGAGAATTAGATATTTCTTTTTCATATGTTTATTGTCTCTTGTTGTCTAAAAACTCAAGGAACTGGATCAAATCCGCCTCGAGAGAATGGATTGCAGCGCAAGACCCGCCAGACTGCCATAACCCCACCCCGGATGATCCCATATTTATAAATTGCCTGATAGGCATAATGGGAACAGCTTGGATAGAAACGGCAAGTATTTTCCGGGAGGGCTTTTGAGATCGTGTTCTGGTAGCCCAGAATTAAGACCAGAAAGGGAATTCTCGGAAGATTCCAAAGAGTTAACTTTAGATCTTTTAGCTTTGGGTCTGGATGATGATGCCCCTCAGGGCGATCAAGGTAATAATCAGTTTTCATCTGTTTCTACGTTGACAAGTCCGGCTTTTGTCAGCAAATCTCTTAATGCTAGATTGGCTGCCGAACAATTCTGACTAACGAGCGGTTTTCGCGCCAAAACCAGACAATCCCATCCTGGTTGGATTTTTTTCAGCAGGGGATGGAGTGCTGCCCGGAGCAAGCGTTTGGCTCTGTTTCTTTCAACAGCATTTCCAACCGATTTTCCAGCCGAGACGGCAAACCGGGTCTGTTCGCTGTGGTTCTGGTTGTAAATCAAAACTAGAAGCGGGTGGGCATGGGATTCACCTGAGCGCCGCACCCGCTTGATATCAGAGTCTCTTGTTAAACGAAATCTACGCTCCACTGAAAGTCAAATCAGTCCTGTTTAACTCTTCCAGTTTGTTTTCTTGACGTGATTGTTCGCGGTATGGGCAAGTTTAAAACGACCTTTTTGCCGTCTGCGTTTCAGAACTTTCTGTCCGCCTTTGGTTTTCATTCGAGCCCGAAATCCGTGGGTGCGGGCGCGTCGTCTTTTCTTGGGTTGATATGTACGTTTCGGCATTCCTATAAAACTCCTTCACTTTCGGCAAAACTAACAGCTACACATTATACCGTGCTGGTCAGGTTTGGTCAAATTTACAGCAGGCTTTCAGGAGGGACTTTCAGACATGAAAACCCGGATTCTCTTGTTTTACCAGAGAAATCCGTCTCGTAGATCTGTAAGGTATTATAATCCTCAATGATCTAAACCTAATTATTAAGGAATTGCTGTATGAAGAGTATTTATACCACGATCTTGGAATCCCTTATAGACCATAAAATCTCCAATATCCAAATTGGACTGCACTGGACCGCGGTGGTAGCTGAAAAAAACGGCGTCTACCAGTGTGGATTATCGTCGACCCTTTCAGGGAGCCATGATCACAGCGGAGAACCAGATATCCCTGATCCGGGAAATCTTGAGCAGCTGTCAGGATTGGAATTGGCGGGTTGGATTCAGTCGGAAATCCCCCTCCGGAGAAGTTTGGGCTGCGCCGCAATAAACGCTTTACTTCCGCGGGATTCTTCCACCTGGGTGAATCAGAACGCTGAAGAAGAGATTTTACGCCAGGGGAAGGAAAAAAAAGTGGTTTTGATTGGCCACTTTCCTTTTGCCGATCGTTTACGAGATGAATTGAATGAGTTTGAGGTGCTTGAACTACGTCCCAGCGGTGAAGATCTACCGGCTTCCCAGGCACCTTCCCAATTAGCAAATGCAGATGTAATTGCCATTACGGGAATGACATTCATTAACAAAACCCTGGAGACTCTGCTTTCTTACTGCAAAACGGATGCGTTTCTTCTCATGCTGGGACCATCAACTCCGCTGACGCCGATCATGTATGACTTTGGATTCAAAGTCCTGGCTGGTTCTGTCGTTGAAAAGATTCCGGCTGTGATCAGTGCCGTGGGACAGGGTGCAAATTTCCGCCAAGTGCATAGAGCCGGTGTGCGATTAATCACCCAGACCGCTGAATAGTCAATTTGGATGAGAGGTAGAATGAAGATTCAATACCAAGCTATTGGTACAATTTTCAGTCCCTATGAAAACCGGGAAGGAATGCCCATTCAACCCAGCGGAGCGGCTGGTGTGAATGGAAAGATTGTGGTTAAACGGGAATATGAAGCAGGACTTCAGGATTTGGAGGGTTTTTCCCACCTGGTGCTCCTCTATCATTTTCATCAGGCTGGAGATGTTAAGCTCCTGGTTGTGCCGTTTCTGGATCAAACTGCACGGGGTTTGTTCTCAACCCGGGCGCCGAATCGTCCGAACCCGATTGGTCTTTCCATCGTGGGCTTAGATCGAATTGAAAATAATATCCTCTACATCAGCAATGTAGATATTCTGAATCAGACACCGCTGCTTGATATCAAACCTTTTGTGCCAGATTTTGATCAGCCGGGAGCCACCCGCTGGGGGTGGTTGGAAAAATCATCCGGTGAGGTAAAAAAGAAACGCAGTGATGACCGCTTCAGCTAATCCTGAGATTCGTGTCCGTCCTGTAGATAAAAAAACCGGCTCAGCGAGCCGGTTTTGGTTGGATTGAGGTAAATCTTCCGGGTTTACTGCGTGTCCGGCTGCTCTCCAAGGGTAATTGAAAGGGTTTCCTGATTTCCCCTCCGCTGGATAGTAAGGGAAGTTTGATCTCCCGGAGAAAAATCATAGAGGGCATTGATGAACGGATTTTCCTCATCAAGAGTTCGATCCCCGAATTGGGTGATGATGTCACCGCGTTCCAAACCAGCCTGCGCGGCAGGTGTTCCGGGGACAACGTTTGTGACATAAACGCCCCATTCTACCGGTAAATCATACATGCTGGAGATTGCCGGGGTGATCCATTCCCAGCGAATGCCAAGATAGGGACGGGCGAAGTAGCCGTTCTTGATAATTTGTTCTGCGACCGCGGTGGCCATATTGGAAGGGATAGCAAATCCCAGACCCTCTGCGGTAGAAGCACTGCCTCCCCGGATGATCAAGGTGTTGATGCCAATCACCTCGCCAGCCAGATTGACCAGCGGTCCACCAGAGTTGCCCTGATTAATTGCAGCGTCTGTTTGAATTAAGCCTTCCATCTGGTAGTTTTCATTAATCCGGAGCATGCGCTCAGTCGCGCTGACAACGCCCACCGTGACGGTGTTTTTAAATTGCCCCAAAGGAGATCCAATTGCGATCACAGTTTCTCCAGGCGAAAGATTATCTGAATTCCCCAGCTGGGCAAACCCAGGAACATCTTCAGGATCTGTCCAGAGTACGGCCAGATCTGAAAACTCATCGGTTCCCACAATCTGAGCTTCAACTTCTGTTCCATCTGCCAGAACGATAGATACCTCTTCTGTGCCTTCAATAACATGGTTGTTGGTCAGAATATACCCATCTTCCGAAATGATCACACCGCTTCCGCTGACTTCTTGATTGGCCGCCTGGCTGAAAAAGTTTCCCTGCCCCGGGATGACTCCCAAGACAGTTACCACAGAGGGACTGATTTCCCTGACTGAATCTGTGATGTTGGTTTCCAGATCGAGATTACTTAATACAAAGGTTTCTGGATCGGATGTTGAAGGTGAGGAGGACTGATCTGGAAGCGCCAGGGTATCTGGTGGGTTGATGATGGAGAAGAAACCATAAACAGCTGCTCCGCCTACCAACCCTCCGCCCAGCGAAGCGATGATAACTGCTGTGCCAAGGATAAAGAAAAATCGTTTATTGCTGATCATGGTTACTCCCGTGATAATTCTTGTTTTACCGGCGTCTGCTTCCACCGGAAACCAGAGAAACCCAATACAAAAGCTGCATTACTGCTGTGAAGAGAGCCGCCACGTAGGTCAGGGCGGCAGCGTTGAGCACATTATTGACTCCACGTTCTTCCTCAGCGGTGCGGATCACGCCGCTTTGCTTCAGCAGCTTTTTGGCCCGGGTTGAGGCATTGATTTCAACCGGCAGAGTTGCCAGGGCAAATACTGCTCCACCAGAAAACGCAATTACACCCAGCCAGGCGATGCCGATCGCGTTGATCAAAAGTCCAACCATAATCAGAATCCAACCCAGGGTAGAACCGATATTCACAGCTGGAACAAGAAGAGAACGCAGTTGAAGGGGGAAGTAATCTTCTTGATCCTGGAGGGCATGGCCGAGTTCATGAGCAGCGATTGCCACAGAGGCTACAGAACTGCCCTGGTACACTCCTGAGGAAAGGCTGAGGACCTTCTGACGGGGATCATAATGATCGGAAAGCTGACCGCCGATTTGTTCGACACGGACACCAGTAAGACCTCCGGCAGTTTTTAATCGCTCTGCTGTTTCCCTGCCCGAGATTCCGGTGCTGGTTCGGACCTTGCCCCATTTGTTATATGCTGAACGGACATACCACTGGGCAGCCAGCATTGCCAGCAGAGCAGGGGCCATGAATATCAAGTACTGCGGGTTAAAATAAAACATATTCTATTCCTTTCAATCAACCGCTGATCATCTCCAGCAGGACTTCAACTGCTTTATCCAGCTGGGGATCCGCCTCATTTTCAAAGTCTTCTTCCGTAAATTCCACTTCATATTCTGGAGTTAATCCCTCTTCATGGATCTGGCGCTGGTCAGGTGTCAGCCAGCGGGCAATAGTGATCCGAACTGCTCCCTGCTGATCGCTAAGTTCGATCCAGTTTTGGACTGAACCTTTTCCGAATGTTGTTTTTCCAACCAATGGAGCGCGATCATAATCCTGAAATGCTCCAGCCACAATTTCCGAAGCGGATGCTGACCCTTCGTTTACCAGCAAAACAAGAGGAATTTCTGTTGCCAGGCCGCCTTTGCGGGCTTCAAATACCTGTAATTCCTGGTCAGGTCCGTAATCTTCGTACAGAATGACCCCGTCAGAGATGAATTCCGAAGCAACATCAACTGCAGTTTGCAGGTATCCGCCGCCGTTGTTGCGCAGGTCAACAATTAATCCCTCCGGATTTTCTTCCAGAAGTTCTTTGATCCCATCTCTAAGCTCGGAGCGGGTTTCAGTTCCAAAGGTGGTGATCTGGACGTAGCCCAGGTTTGTTTCCGGGTAGTATTCAACATTGACGCTGTTCATCGTGATTTCTTCCCGAACGATGGTGACATCAAAAGGTTCTGGAGAACCTTCCCGTTGAATGGTCAGGACAACTGTTGAGCCAGCCGGACCGAGAACTTTACGAATTACAAGGCTGCCGTCGAGCCCGGTCATATCCTCGCCATCAATGGCAATCACCTTGTCTCCCGGTTCCAGGCCTGCTTTTTCAGCCGGTGAGTCTGGCATCGGACTGATGATGGTCAAGTATTCAGTCTCGGTGTCAACCCAGGCTCCGATACCTTCATAGGATCCATCCATCGGGATATTTGCCTGACGGAACTCATCCGGGTTCATGTAGGAGCTGTGCTGATCGCCCAGCGCATCAAGCATTCCGCTGATCGCTCCCCGCATTAGTTTCAGATCATTGACCGGCTGATCGACATATTGTTCGTGGATGATGTCCCAGCTTTCCCAGAAGGGTTGGAAAAGCTCTTCGATCGTTGTCTGGCTGCCGTCCTCGAGAGTAATTTCACCTGATACATTATCGTTTGTTTCAGGGCCGGTTTGTGCTTCGGCGTTAATTAAATTCATCCGCGGGATAAATGCATTTCCCACGATAATCCCGGCACCGAATGTCAGAACCAGTAAACCCACTGCAGCGAGAATACCGATAATTTTAATGGTTTTATTTTTCATTTTGACTCCCTGGTATGACTGGGCGACCTTTTCGACCCAGAATGATCCTTTCAAGCATAACACTCAGAAGTTAAAGTTTTGTAAAAAAACATTTAATAAATTGTATTATCTGGACCTGTATGGTTTTGCTGGAGGCGTGCTTATTAGATGGGTTCTAAAGATTGAAAATTACCTGGAAATTGTGATTGGCAGGGTGATGACCTCCAGTGTTAATGGTCTTTGAAGAGCCTCTTCGAGCTCCTCAGCCATTTCATCCACCATCAGCTGATCAAAGGGGTCTGTGGACCGCACCACGGCTGTGATTGTCAATTGATCTCTGGACTGATTCCATTCTACATCCATGACGGAAAATTCAGCTGATACTTCGGATGCCAGGAGCACATCTTCGATTGTTTTTTGGTCCTGGGTCTGGCGAATGATTCCATTCATGATAATTGCAAGGGGGATGGTAATAATAAACACCAGGAAGCTCATTCCGATCACACCGCGCCTTACCCTCCTTTTCGTTTCTGGTTCCAGGTTGAGGGGATGGATGCCGAGTAAAGTAAAGGTGATTACACCTGCCAGGCTGATCGTGATAATGTTCGTCACAAACAGCAGCAGCGCACCTCCTGCCACCTGGGCGTTTGCTGTGGCAAAACCTATCCCGACAGCAGAGAGGGGTGGAGCGAGCGCAGCAGCGATTGCCACACCAGGTAAGGCGGCACTGACATCTTTTCGGCTGACTGCGTAGGCCCCGGCCATTCCCGATGCAAGTGCAATAAACAAATCCAGCAATGTTGGTTGGGTTCGGCTGAGAATCTCAACTGTCATTTCTTTGAAGGGAGAAATCAAGCCAACCAGCAGGGCTACTACAATAGTGGCGATTACTCCCTTGAGGACAGATTCCAGTGACATCCGAATCAGCCTGATTTCTCCCAGCACAATTCCCATTGAAAAACCCAGGATGGGAGACATCAGGGGAGCGACCAGCATGGCGCCAATCACGACTGCTGGGCTGTTTAAGAGCAAACCCAGAGTAGCGATAATCGAAGAAAGGGTGATCATCACAAAATAATTCGTACCTGGTTGGGCGTCTTCAATTAACTCCTCCCGGACTTCGAGCTGTTCTTCAATTGTCAGGGTCGGGAAGAGATTAAACAAACTGGTGATAAATTTCCTGAACCAGAATTCCGGAGTCCCCTTGTAGCCTTTGACCAGGGCTGCTAAATTGGGCGCCTGGGCTGCGATTTTCTGGGGAATAGATCCAAATGTGAACTGGTCAAAAACCCCCTGTTCAGATGCTCCCACAATCACCAGATCGTAATCCTGGGCTTCCTTTATGATCCCGTCCAGGGCATTGTCTGCCATAATTACTTTGGCCTCTGGAGGATGGTGAAAGTCCAGATCTTCCAGAGTGGCTTCAATTATCGCCCGGTTTTCATCCATCTTCCGCGGAGTTGCTCTGCCGACCTGCACAAAGAGCCCGGTCACATCTGCTTCATAGATCTGGCTTAATTTAGCTGCAACCCGGGCCCCGACAGGAGCATTCGGGCCTCCGGAGGTCGGGACCAGGATCGAGTTGATATCCCGCCAGGAATCGCCTTTAATAACCATCACATCGCAGGGAGCATTCCGGAAAATTGGATCAATCACCGGACCCAGTGAGGTGGAAAAAGACCTGATATCACCGGTCCAGCCCAGGATAATTTGATCCACCCGTTCTTCCCGGGCTGTGTCCAGGACCCCTTCTGAAACGCTGCGGGAGACGCGAGTCATCGCCTGGACCCGGAATTCTTCTTTTGTCGCCTGGGCAATGGCGCGATCCAAAAGCACCCGATCAGATTCTGCCTGACGGCTTCCTTCGGAAAGGGAAACCTGGTTGGGGACTGTGATCACCCGGAGGGCAATTACTTTCCCCTCGACTCGTTTAACCAGCGTGCCTGCCATGTGCAGCAGGGTTTCAGCTGTTTCAGGATTGGAAATTGGGACCAATACCCGTAAACTTTTTTTCGGAGTTTGCTCAAGGCTGGGGGCTTTGAATACAGTGATACCTTCTTTGGCTTCAATGCTGTGCAGACGACCGTACAGTATATAGAATAGACTGCCAGCGAGAACGATCACAGCCCCCTGGACCAGGTATTCACCCCAGGTCAGCAATAGGAGGGTGTCCAGCACCACTGCCAGGGCTGGCAGCCAGGGGTGAATCGGTAAATTAAAAGAAGCCGATGTAAGCTGTTCTCTGCGGGCGAGGGCCAGATTCACTGAAAGCAGCACCAGCAAATATAGCAAACTACCGGTTTCTATCAAAACAGATGCCGGTATGAATAATGTGATCGCTACCATCAGAGCCAGGAAGCTGATCAGGTAAATCGGCGTCCTGGATTTCAAGCGGGTTTTCAGCAGGAAATCTGGCCAGAAACCATCCACAGTCATTGCGTAACCCAGCTGGGTCAGCAGGAGCATGATTCTCTTCAAGGCAATGGGTACCGACAGAATCCCAATTCCAAGCAGAACTAGAATTCCAGTTTTTCCAAAGGCAGCAGATCCAATTGCTTCTAACACCAGAGATGGATTTGCACTGGAAGAACGCTCAACAGCACGCATGATCATCAACCCGCCTGCTGAGATTGAGCCTGCCAGGATTGGAATTAGAAGCAATGCCCTGGGAGCGTTCGTTGTCCGCCGGGTCATTTCTCCCTGCACGGCAGCAGTGATTTCCAGGGCAATAAATGCCAAGAGTGCAATTTGAAAACCAGTCTGCCATCGAGTTTGAGTGATTTCCAGTGCTGAGCGATCCATACCGGGAACAGCGAATAAGATTAGAATCAATCCGAGAGTGAGGGTTACCAGCAGCAGATTCTGGAAGCGGTTTTGCTGCGAGACGGTGATCTTGTAAAGATAGATAAGGACGATAATCCCCGCTGAGAGGGGAAGAGCAGGAATTACAATCTGGAATGCTCCCTGGAGAAAGCTGGAAAGCAGGGTTCCAAATCCCCT
The DNA here is from genome assembly GCA_964618295.1 of uncultured Anaerolineales bacterium. Taxonomy (GTDB): domain Bacteria; phylum Chloroflexota; class Anaerolineae; order Anaerolineales; family UBA11858; genus B10-G9. Next base: position 80,412 of record CAZTWV010000001.1, read on the forward strand.
GGCAAGCAGCCCGGCGGCTGCTGTACCGGCGAATAACATCAACCAGCCTGTGATAAAGGAGATCCAATTTCCCTCTTCACAATAGTCCACAAGCTGATAAGCGCTGCCAGGACGAGAAACACTCATAGAGAGTTCGATATATCCAAGCATGTTGCCGAGAACAAACAGGGAGGTAATCAAGATGATCAAGGGGGAAAAAGCCCCGGACGCCTGGAGAATTTCTCCCGGCAGGACAAAGAGCAGGAGAACCAGAATTACGCCCAGGCTGATCGTAATCGCTCTGATAATGTTGATTCCGTAGCTGAAGCGGATTTGCTGCGGGAGTTCGTTTTCTTCCATACGCTCACTCCTGGCAAGGGGGCAGATGGTGCTAGTTTATTTCGAGCTGCTGTCCCAGAGCTCTGGTAGGGCAATCTGGAGTTCTTGGATGGTGCTCAAATAATGGTCAATGTCTTTGTCTTGACCATTTTCTCCCACCAAAGCTGTTGTTAACCCCAGCTGTTTGGCAGTGGACAGGTTGGGGATTAGATCGTCGAACATCAAGCAGTCCGCCGGGTTAGAGACACCGGCAATCTCAAATGCTTTATAGTAAGCATCCGGGTTGGGTTTGACAATGAAATCTAAGGCATAGAGATCAATTACCCCCCTAAAACAATCCTGTATTTCTAAACGGTCAAGCACTCGATTGGCATGGCGGAAATCCGAATTGGTAAAAACCCATAGCTCCTGGGGAAGGGTACTTAAATTCTGCTTTAAATCATAATCCGGCTCAATGTAATTCTCCAGAGTTATGTTATGAACATAATCCAGATATTCTTGCGGGCGAACCTGATGGTGAATGCGGAGTCCTTCCAAAGTTGTTCCATATGTTTTCCAGTAGTGATCTCGTAATTCAGGGACTTCTGAAGCCGGGATTTTTAGTTGTTCAATCATGAACTTGAAGATTCGATCCCGGATTATGGTCCAGAGTCCGCTGGATGCCGGATAGAGGGTGGCATCAAGGTCGAAAAAGATGGTTGAAAAATTCATACAGGCATTATACCTGATGGTCAGCTTCAGCAATTGAATTTAGAGGGATTCTTGAAGGGTAGAGAAGGACTCTGATCGAACCGAAAAAAAACCTGCTGTCCGGTATAATAAGCGCATGCCAATTCAAGTTCTGTCTGATGAAGTTGCCTCCCAGATTGCGGCTGGTGAGGTTGTAGAAAGACCGGCTTCGGTGGTCAAGGAGCTGGTAGAAAATGCCCTGGATGCCGGGGCAGACAATATCGCGGTGATGATTTCTGAAACCGGTAAGAAGCGGATTGAGGTTGCTGATAATGGGAGCGGGATTCGAGCAGTTGAATTAAAGTTAGCTGTCACCCGCCATGCCACCAGTAAACTCCAGACTGCTGCAGACTTATTCCGGGTTGAGACCCTGGGTTTTCGGGGGGAGGCTCTGGCTTCAATCGGATCTGTTTCTCACCTGACGATCTCCTCCCGATTTCGGGAATCTGATCTGGGAGCGGAAGTTGAAGTAGAAAATGGAGAGCTTAAAAAACAAAGATCGCTGGGGAGGTCCATTGGCACCACGGTGGTTGTCGAAAATCTTTTTTACAATGTTCCAGCCCGAAAAAAATTCTTAAAGTCGGATCGAACGGAGCGGCGCCATATCGATCAGTTGATCAGCCAGTACGCGTTGGTCAATCCCGATGTTCGTTTCCAGCTGGGATATGAAGGGGAGATTAGATTTCAAACTACCGGAAATGGAGCAACCAGGGAAGTTTTAGCAGCTGTTTACGGCGTTGAAACCGCTCGTAAGATGCTGCTGGTGATGGGTGAACCAGGGAAAATCCAGGTCAGCGGATATGTCAGTCCGCCCGGATTGACCCGGTCCAACCGGCGCGAAATCACATTTTTTGTTAACTCCAGGCCCGTTCAGGATGCGGCACTTCACAAAGCGCTGTCCCAGGCTTATCATACGATGTTGATGAAGGGGCGATATCCGCTGGCCGTTTTGTTTCTGCAGCTTCCCAGCAGCTTCGTGGATGTCAATGTACACCCGACCAAGGCTGAAGTCCGGTTTGAAGATCGAGGATTGGTTTTCCGGGCGGTCGAAAGAGCGGTCCGCCGTTCGTTAATGGCCCATACACCTGTTCCGGAGTTTGGTGTATCCAGTACAGCTCAGCTCTGGCAGGGGGTTGCACCGGATCACGGCAGTTTTCAGAGATCTGTTCGGCCAGGCTGGGGGGAAGTTTCTTCTTCGGGAGAATCCGAAGATCCAGGGGGCTTTGTCGACCAGGATCAGTCCATTCCAGATGCTCTTAAAACCCCGATCCTCCGATTAATTGGCCAGGTGGCTGCAACATACCTGGTGGCAGAAGGGCCGGATGGGCTGTATCTGATTGACCAGCATGCAGCTCACGAGCGGATTTTGTTTGAAAAGATGCTTCAATCCCGGGACCAGACCCTAGTATCCCAATCTTTGCTGGAACCATTTGTGGTACAGTTTTCGCCTGCAGCTGCTGATTTGGTGCTGGAACATCTAGAATTACTGAATGACCTGGGCTATCAGCTGGAGACTTTCGGTCCCCAGCAGATTAAAGTCAGGGCTGTTCCTGCTCTTTTGGATCAGATTTCGCCAGAGCAAGCTCTGCGAGCGGCCGTTGAAGATCTGGAAGTGGACGAAACGCCGCTTGAAAAGGCTGTGGAAGAGAAAATTATCGCCCGGGTTTGCAAGCGAGCGGCTGTCAAAGCAGGGCAAATCCTATCTCCAGAGGAGCAGAAAAACCTGCTTCAGGATTTGGAAAACTGTCAATCTCCCCGGACCTGTCCCCACGGGCGGCCAACTATGATTCATCTTTCTGTAGACCTGCTGGAAAGGAAATTCGGTCGTTTGGGAAGCCGGTAAATCGCTCTGACCCTCTTTCTAAATCAAGCCCAGGAAGGGGCTTTTTCGTTTAGAAACTAATTAGAGGAGATGAAGAGGAATCAGTCCAGGCTTTCCTTGAAGATCTCGGGCAGATCATGGCATTCACCGCAGCCAATATGGGGTTCTGGGACGTCCCTTTTGGATTTTGTGCAGTAGGCGCTTATCTTAACTTTTCGGGGCAGGACAAAAAATGGTCGGACAACTTCTGCAGAGAGCTGCATGTGTTCACAGGCATTGGCTCGCTTGATGCCGGGCACCGGACAGGTGAAGCATAATCTTGGCTCCCAGCGCTGCGGAGGTGTGCTGTTTTTCAGTAAACGGCACTCTTCGATTTCCCGGCCGCGATGGTAATCGCCGTAAAAAAAACTGCATTCAGATCCAGCTGGGGTTTTCATACGCGGGTAACGTAATCCCCGGTGCGGGTGTCAACTCGGATCACATCACCGGTTTCAACAAAGTTTGGGACATCAACTTCCAGCCCGGTTGAGGTGGTGACGCTTTTGGTCACGCTTGTGGCGGTATTTCCCCGGACGGATGGATCAGCCCGAACGACTTCCTGATCCACGGTTGTCGGCATTTCAATATCCAGAGGTTCCCCTTTGTAAAAAGTAATCTTTACTTCCATTTCTTCAGTAAGAAATTTCGCACTTTCACCCAGAGCTTCTGCCAGCAGGGCTGGCTGTTCGTAGGTTTCTACATCCATGAAATGATAAGATTCCCCATCATTGTACATGTATTTGGCGTTTCGGTAGTTGAGCTGAACATCCTGAACTGTATCGCCTGAGTTAAATTTTTTCTTCAGCCGCACTCCGGTGCGGAGGTCCCTCACGTCAACTCGGATGGTAGCTTTTCCTCTGCCGGGTTTATGGTGGTCGTATTCGAGGACTTTGTAAATGGCCCCATCCAGTTCAAAGGTTACCCCTTTCCTGAGTTCATTGACATCAATCATGATTTATCCCTTATATAAATTCCTGTCCGACTAATTTTTCGTGGAGATTATAGTCTACCCGATTGACAGTGACAAGGGACCCTCAAATCAGACGGAAGCACTGCTTGAAACCAAAAAATATTGATTTCAAGCAGTTATCAGTACCTGGTTTGAGGCGGGTGAAAGAATTGGATCGAGTTCCGTTCCGCCTCTAAATTATGGTAAACTAGGAGGAGATTAGAAAGGGATGTGGGGTGATGACGGATAAAAAAAGAATTGTTTGCATCGAAGATGAACCGGAAACCACAAACCTGGTGAAATTGATCCTCGCTCGAGATGGATATGAAGTATTGGGGGCAAACGGGGGTGAAGAGGGCTTGGCTTTGGTCCGGGAGGAGATACCTGATTTAATTCTGCTGGATTTGATGATGCCGGATATGGACGGCTGGCAGGTCTATCAGCATTTAAAGGAAGATGAAACAACCCGGGAGATCCCGGTAATTGTCGTTACTGCCAAGGTTCAGAGCATCGACAAGGTCCTCGGATTGCAGGTTGCAAAGGTGGATGATTACATCACCAAACCTTTCCGCCCTGAAGAGCTCTCTGAGCGAGTCAAATACGTTCTCTCTCAGTCTGATGAGTGAAAAAATTCCAAATATTACTGCCAGATTTCCAAAACCATGAAAGATATTTGGATTCAAAATAAAACGCGATCCCTGGGTAATTCCCTGACTGCCAGGTATTGTGTATCCTATTTCTGCAGATTACGAGGGTTAATGTTTCAGAATAAACTGGAAGCGGATCAGGGCTTGCTTCTGGTACAAAAAAAAGAAAACATCCGGGATGCTTCCATCCATATGCTCTTTGTAGGGATGGATCTCGGGATTGTCTGGTTGAATTCAGAGCGCGAGGTGGTAAGCACAGTCCTGGCCAAAAGCTGGAGACCGTATTACGCCCCAACAGATCCTGCTCAATATGTGCTGGAAGTGAATCCAGTCCGATTGAATGAATTCCAGATAGGAGATAGACTGGATTTTGAAGAAAAAACTCCAAATTAGTATTGTCATTCTATTTGTTTTGATGCTGGCAGCCTCTCCAGGGCTGGCCCAGGAAAATCAACCCCAGGGACCTAAATATAGAGTGAAATCAGGAGATACCTTGTGGGCAGTTGCCCGCAATTTGCATGTATCTTATGATCAGCTGCTGGCAGTAAATGATCTCAATCCTGAGAGTGTATTTTTGCCTGGCACCGAGCTGGTTGTCCCCGGGCTTCCCGGTGTGGATGGTTATCTGACCACAGTACCGGTTGAAGTAGGAGAAACCCTTGCCAGTCTGAGCAAGATGTATAAAATTCCTGCGGATCAGCTGGCAAAATTGAATCGCCTAACCAGCCCGTCAGAGTTGTATGCAGGTGTAGCGGCAGTGGTGATGGATCCTGGTGAAAATCAGCCGTCCCAGGGAAGGCGCGCCAGTCTCAGCCCGGGGTTATCTCCCCTGGAGCTCGGTGTAGCGGAAGGAATTAATCCCTGGCAGCTAATTCTGGAAAATGAAAAAACCCGCCAGTGGGAGATTGTTCCCGGTGAGGTGCTGCAGGTTCCGGGAACGGAATCCATCGGCCCGGGTGCCCTGCCTGAAGCAATCCGCAAAGTCGAGTTGAAACCGGACCGGTTCATTCAGGGAGAAACTGCAGTAATCCAAATCAAGGCCCCAGCCGAGACCACTCTTCAGGGAACTCTCGGGGAATATGATCTGGTATTTTTTGAGAACAACACGAATCAATTTATCACCTTGCAGGGATTTCATGCCAGAGAGGAAACTGGAATCAAACCGCTCTCCATTTCCGGTACCCTTCCAGATGGCACCCCCTTTGCTGTGACACAGATGGTGCGGGTTTTTGCTGGTGATTTTGTTTTTGAGGATATAAACAATGTTCCGCCGGAAACTGTGGGTCTTGAAAAAACTGAAGCAGAGACGGCTGAACTGCAGGAAATTGCTCTGAAAATGACTGCCAATAAACGCTGGTCAGCCCCGTTTTTAACACCGGCATCGCCGCAGTACACCGGGGCTTATGCATCTTATTTCGGGAACCGCCGGTCTTATAACGGCAGCGGTTATCAGTATTATCATTCGGGTCTGGATTACTTCAGCAATAACGGGGATGGGATCTTCGCTGCCGCAGCAGGGAAGGTCGCTTACACTGGAAATTTGCTTCTGCATGGTAACACTACCATGCTGGATCACGGCTGGGGAATATATACACTTTATGCCCACCAATCTGAAATTCTGGTCAATGTCGGTGAAACGGTATCAGCCGGGGATTTAATCGGCAAGGTAGGATCCACCGGGAGATCTACCGGTCCCCATTTGCATTGGGAAGTCTGGGTAGGCGGGGTTCAGGTCAATCCTCTGGATTGGCTGAACAATAACTATCCCTGATTTGAAACAGGATGTTAACAGCTGAAGAAAACTTGTGCCGTGATCAGAGTAGAGTATAATATATTGGCTTAAACAGGAATGCCGCCCGGATCAGCGTCAATCATTTTAGAGGAAATTTATGACACCAGCTTTACTGACCCTCCAAGAGGAATACTGGGAGGATTTTGAACTTGAAGAAAAAGATTTAGCTTTTCTCTATGAGTATCTATTAGAAAAAGAGACTCCGCTGACATCGGCTGAAATTTTGCCGATAGTGCTTGAAAAGAGGATTGCACGGGAAATCGTCCGCCTTGAATCCCAGCGTCTGGATGGAAATGAAGTCTATTACCCCCGTGAGGAATATGGCGTGGGAACAGGCTTGGTCTTTCCGGCCTTATCCTGGAAGAAAGGCGAGGTGACCGGGATCCGGGAGGGTGAGAACCCGGAATATGGTGAATTTAAAGTAATTCAAGTTGAATTTGAAGATGGACTGCAAAAAGAATTTGCTGCTGCTATTGAAAATCACATCCTGAACAATCCTGAGGATGATGAAGGGGAAAATCAACTGACTCCGGAGGCAGTGGTCAGTGAACATGGGGAAATCCTGGAGAGCCGGATTGAGGAAGGTCTGGCGCTGAATGAGGATTTTGTCCAGATCGCCGGCCGCTGGTTTTTGCGGGCCCTGCTGGTAGATGTCAATGTTGGACATTTGAATTTAGCTGAAGCTGTGCTGGATATGCACGGCGGTGGACCTCTTTCCACTCGAGAGTTGATTGATCAGGTGGAGCTTAAATCTGATGTGAACCCAAACTTGATTGAGTTCTCAATGGATCATGCTTTGCTGGAGGACCCACGTTTTGACGAGGTTGGTCCAGCGGGAATTGTATCCTGGTTTTTAAAAGGCCTGGAACCAGAGGGGGTCCAGAAGACTCCGCTTCCCCTGCAGTATGTCCCTATTGATTATGATCCGGCAAGCCTGACCGAGGAGATGCTGGAGCTTGAGCAGTCACTGGATGATGAGCTGACTCCTTGGGAGCGCCAATCGACAGGAAAGGACAAAGAAGTGGAAGTTCGCTTGATTTTTCCCCATTGGCGGGCTGGAAGTTTACCATTATCCAAGCGGGTGAAACCACTTTTTCCGACTGCTTATGAGGCCCCCCGGATACGAGTAACCTTGGTGGATGGAGACAAAGGGGATCGTTTTCCTGGTTGGGTCGTCCGCAATGAGAGATATGTCTATGGCCTGCGAGATTGGTATGAATCAAAGGGATTGATTCCTGGAGGTATTGTCCGCATCAAACCCGGAAAAGAAACCGGTGAAGTGATTGTTAACACTAAAAGCTCCCGATCCTCGAAGAACTGGATGCGAACTCTTCTGGTCGGATCCGATGGGGAGCTGGTATTTGCAACCTTGAAACAGATTGTCGCTTCTGACTACAATGAGCGAATGGCGATGGTGATCCCCGACCTGGATCCGATAGATCAGGTCTGGGAGACAAATCAAGCAAGCCCGCCGCCTTTTGAGCAGATTGTGGTTGATATTGTCAGGGAACTGACCAAATTAAACACCCAGGGGCATGTGCATATCACGGAGCTGTACGCTGCGGTGAACACAGTTCGGCGCTGTCCTCCCGGGCCGTTGATGTCTTTGCTGGAAGATCGGCCCTGGTTCGTTCATGTTGGCGATTTGCACTTTCGATTTGATGATTCGGAAACAAAATAATTTATAGCTGCGGAGAAAGAAGAAGGAGAAGTCGGTGGCAAAGCCCAAGTTATCAGGATTGTTGAAACCCACGGTTAATACCCCTTTTCAGATTGATTTTGATTGGTGGAAGGAGCATGACCGTTCCTGGCGGGTTCACCTGCGGAGCTGTCTGTGTGAGGAACATCAAGAGATGTATGCCGATCTCAGCGGTGATGAGAAGGTCGATTGGATTGATCCAGAAACCGCTGAAGTTCAAACGGTAGATGGGCTGCAGCATATCTTGATCTCACACTGTGCGAAAGAAGACTCCTTTATTACCGAGCAGACCACGCTGACAGAGGCTTTATTCCGGTTATTCCTGTCCAATGGGAATCAACCGCTGACCCCTTCAGAAATGGCTGAGATTCTCAATCGCCCTCCGGCGAAAATTTTGCAAACGATCTCCGGTCCCCGGGTCTACAAAGGGATCCGACCGACCCCCAAATAACCTCGATCGATTATAATACATGCACGCCCTCGTAGCTCAATGGATAGAGCACCGGACTTCTAATCCGACGGCTGCAGGTTCGAGTCCTGCCGAGGGCGCCTGATTCTTTTCTGGGGGAGTTCAGCAGTGTTAAACTCATGTATAAATTGGGTTCCGGGAACGAAAGCAGCCGTATCTATGTTAAAATTAAGGATTGATCATGATCTGTATTGTCCCTGAGATCCGGACACTGTTATTCGTATAGACATGATCTGTACCGGATGGGGTCATACAGACCCTCCACTTTTTGAAAATTATGCCCGGGCTGGATTTTTCAGGCAGCCGGGTGCTGAATTAGATAAGGAACGTACTGCATGCCTGCATCGCATTGGAGTAATGATTTTTTACGATTGCTGGAATGGGTGGAACGCGAACAGCTCTCCCTGGAAGATATCCTGACCGGGAATGTCAACTCCACCCTGGATGAAGTAAATCTCGAAGACCAGGATGAACAGGACCGGGAGGAACTGCTCAAGAATATTCCCCATGCCCTGCCGATCCTGCCCCTGCGCGGATTGGTTGTCTATCCGGAAACAGCGGTTCCACTTTCTATCGGTCAGCCGCGTTCTATCCGCCTGGTAGATGATGTCCTGGCAGATGACCAGCGCTTGATTGGCCTGGTGACCTCTACAGATCCTGACAATGAAGTCCCGGGTCCGGAATTGCTGTATAAAGTTGGCACAGTAGCTTCGGTCCACCGCTTGTTCCGGGCTCCGGATGGAACCATCCGGCTTCTGGTGCAGGGGATAGCCCGCTTCCGGCTGGGAGAATTTATTCAGGAAGAACCCTACCTTAAAGCGAAAATTGAACTGGCACCCGTGGAGCGAGAACGGGATCTGGAAATTGATGCCCTGACCCGCCAGGCCAGGGATCAGTTCGCAAACATCACTGATCTTGTTCCTTCTGTTCCCAAGGAGCTGGTGGATGCGGTGATGTCTCTGGATGATCCGATCCAGGTGGTTTACACCGTGGCAAATTTCCAGCGGATGGAGCTGGAGGATGCCCAGGAACTGCTGGAGATGAATACAGTTTCTGAAAAGCTGCACAAGCTGGTCAATTTTCTGACCAGAGAGCTTGAGCTGCTTGAAATCGGGCAGCGGATTCAAAACCAGGCCCGATCCGAGATCGAAAAAGTCCAACGGGAATATTTCCTCCGGGAGCAGATGAAAGCCATCCGCAGCGAACTGGGCGAAGAAGATGATCAGGCGGCTGAGGTGGATGAATTCAGGCGCCAGATTTCAGAAGCAAAAATGCCGGAAGAGGCTGAAAAACAAGCCCTGCGCGAGCTGGACCGCCTGTCTCATTTGCCGGCTGCTTCTGCGGAATACGGCGTGATCCGGACATACCTGGATTGGATGGTAGAACTTCCCTGGTCGAGTATGACTGAGGATAATCTGGCCATTCCCCGGGCCCGGGAAGTTCTGGATGAAGACCATTACGGTTTGGAAGATGTTAAAGAACGAATCCTGGAATTCCTGGCCGTCCGTAAGCTCCGCAAAGAGCGGGAAGGTGAAATAGAGGAAACCTATCAGGATGACATCCGGGAAGTGCGGGAAGGAGTTATCCTGTGTTTTGTCGGCCCTCCCGGGGTTGGAAAAACCTCACTGGGGCGCTCAATCGCCCGGTCTATGGGGCGGGAGTTCATCCGGATCTCCCTGGGGGGTGTCCGGGATGAAGCAGAAATCCGCGGACACCGCAGAACGTATATCGGAGCTATGCCGGGGCGGATAATCCAGGCCCTGCGACGGGTGGGAACGAACAACCCGGTCTTTATGATGGATGAAATTGATAAGCTGGGCCGGGATTACAGGGGGGATCCCACTTCAGCACTTCTGGAAGTTCTGGACCCCGAACAAAATAACGAATTTCGAGATCATTATGTGGAGGTAGCCTATGATCTTTCCAAGGTGATGTTTATCACCACAGCAAATCTTCTGGAACCCATTCCATCCCCCCTGCGGGACAGGATGGAAATTATCAAACTCTCCGGTTACACAGACAGCGAGAAAATTGCCATTGCCCAGGGTTATTTAATTCCCCGCCAAATTCGAGAGAACGGTCTGCGGAATTCAGAGATAGATTTCACTGAAGATGCGCTTCAGACCATCATCAGGTCCTACACCCGCGAGTCGGGAGTCCGGAACCTGGAACGGGAAATTGGTGCTCTGTGCCGCAAGGTGGTGACCCAGATCGCAGAGGGTCAAACCGAGCAGGTAACGATTAATGAGGAAAAAGTGTCCGAATTCCTCGGTCGTCCAAAGTATTTTGGTGATGAAGAGCTGGCTGAAAGAACATCTGTGCCCGGCGTCGCCACCGGTCTGGCCTGGACAAGCACCGGGGGAGAGGTTCTGTTTGTCGAAGCGACATCCATGCCGGGTAACAAAAATTTCCAGCTGACTGGATCGCTGGGTGATGTGATGAAAGAATCTGCCCAGGCGGCGCTTTCATATGTCCGGTCCCGGGCTGAGGAACTCGCCATTGAAGAATCATATTTCAAGGATCGGGATATTCACCTTCATGTTCCAGCGGGCGCACAGCCAAAGGATGGACCGTCTGCCGGGGTTACCATGGCAACCGCTCTGGTATCGCTGGTGACCAATCGTCCGGTAAAGAGCTGTGTCAGTATGACCGGTGAGATCACGCTCCGGGGCCAGGTTCTTCCAGTAGGAGGAATCAAAGAGAAAGTTTTAGCGGGATACCGCGCTGGATGCACCACCGTAATCCTGCCCAAACGGAATCAGGCGGATTTGGAAGACGATATTCCTGACGAGGTGCTCGAAAAAATCGACTTCATTTTTGTGGAAACTATTGAGGAAGTCTGGGAAGCTGCTCTTTGCGAGCCGGTGCAAGAAAAATCAGATGGGTAAGAATGGCTAAACTGCTCTTGGTTGAGGATCAGGAGGCCATGCGGTGCTCCCTGACCACGCTGCTGACCCTGGATGGACATCAGGTTCTGACTGCTGAAAACCTGACTGAAGCCCGGAAAGTGCTCCTGGAAGAAAGGGTTGATCTGGTGCTGCTGGACGTGTATTTAAGCGGGAAGGAACAACCGGAAATCTCTGGTTACGAGATTTTGGATTTCATTCAGCGGACACCCGCTTTGAATCAAACCCAGGTGATTATGACTTCAGGCCTGGATTACACCCATCAAACACTTGAGGCGGGCGCAGACGGTTTCCTGCAAAAACCCTATATGCCGGAAGATTTGCAAATTATGATCCAAGATGTTTTATCTCAACGATCCAATTCGGATCGTTGAGCTGACCGGGTGAGAGTCCGTTTTATATTGAATCAGAGAACAAACTTACACGATCTGATTCCTCACCAAGCAACCAGGCGGTTAATTATTTTATTCAAATTTTAATTATTGCAGTCCCGGTCCTATTTTATTTTGAGAATCACCGAACCCGGGGACTGCCAAGGCAGAGAAAATTGTGGCAAAAAACAAACAAAGCAACGGTTTAAACTGGTACACCATAGATTTACATTTACATACTCCTGCTAGCGATGATTATTTACAACCCGAGATCAGCTATCTGGACATATTAAAACAGGCTGCAGCCAAAGGGGTGGATATTGTTGCCTTTACAGACCATAACACGGTTGCAGGCTATCGGAGGATGCAGGAAGAGATTGAACAGCTGAACCTCCTACAGCAGCTGAACCGCTTACTGCCGGAAGAGGAAGCGCGATTAACAGAGTATCAGCGCCTCCTAAAGCGAGTTCTGGTCCTCCCGGGATTTGAATTCACAGCAACATTTGGTTTTCATATCCTGGGAATATTTCCCGAGGATAAACCACTCAGGGACATCGAGCACCTGCTGCTGGAATTAAACATACCCTCAGAGCAGCTGGATGAAGGCTCGGTCACTGTTGGCGCCAGCGTGGATGTTCTCACTGCTTACAGGTTGATTGACGAGGCAGGAGGTATGGCGATTGCAGCCCATGCGAATTCCAATAATGGGGTAGCCATGCGCAGATTCCCATTCGGGGGGCAGACAAAAATCGCCTACACTCAGGATCCCCATCTGGTGGCACTGGAAGTTACGGATCTTGAGAAATCCGGACGCTACACCACCGCCTCATTTTTCAGTGGAAACAAACCCGAGTATCCCCGCCGAATGCACTGCATCCAGGGTTCTGATGCCCATTTACTGGTCAAGGATCCTGCTTACCAAAATAAACAAGGGGTTGGGGATCGAACAACTGATGTAAGGATCAAAGAGCGTTCATTTTACGCTTTGCGTGATTTATTTGATAGCAATAACTTTTCCCGGATCAGACCGCACCGCCACAGCTCACAGCCGGCTTTTGATTTTATCCGGGATGCACGCCAGGAAGGATCGACATTTGTCCAGGATTTTCATGAGAAGATCACTGTCCGGGGTGGGCATTTATATTCCATCATTGCTGATATTTGCGCCTTTGCAAACTCGAATGGGGGAACGCTTTATCTCGGCCTGTCCGCAGATTCGAATCAGCCGTTTGAAGGTATTTCCCGTCCCAAGCAGGGAATTGACAAGCTTAAGGCGGAAATCAGCTCCCGAATCAGTCCGGAGCTCGAGTGCAAAATTGAGAGCCAAAAGTCCGAGGGAAAAAACATCATTCAGGTCATGGTGCCCAAAGGTGATGATCCGCCTTATGCCGTGGATGATAATAAAATTTATCTTCGGACAGAGAATGAGACCGGAATGGCGGTCCGGGATGAAATTGTAGAGATGGTCCTGCAGGGGCAGAAAACCAGGAAACAGCCCCCTGTAGCAGCCCCGGCGGTTGACGCGGCTCCGCTGCCTATTGCCGGTTCCCAGGATGTTTATAAAATGGTCTCTGGTGTTCATGAAGGAGACCCGGAGGAAGCTCCCCGGACCGGAGTTGAGATTGTATCTGTCAATAAACGGGGAGGAGAGCAGTATTTCACAGTCCGTGATCTCCGGAATGGAAATGTGGTGAAAAATGTCACCTTGAAATCTTCCCGAAGATTATGGCATTATGCAATTTCCCAGTTTGTCAAACTCCCGAATTCCCCCAAAAATATGGATGTAAAATGGTATGGAAATCTGGGCATTATGTCCAAGAAAAAGCGCGGAAATACTAACAGCTATGATTTAATCCAGAAAACGGATGACAGCTACCGTTATTACTACGGGGTAACCGATGATGGAATTCACGGAAAATGGGAGCAGGTTGTCAGTTAGGAGAGTCCGGTATGAGTCTGAAATGTGCCATTCTGACTGTTTCTGATCGATCTGCAGCCGGAATCCGGGAGGATCAATCCGGTCCTGCTCTGGCGCAGGCGGTGGTGGATCAGGGTTGGCAGGTTTGCGAGAAGTCTATCGTTCCGGATGAGATGGAAAAGATCCAGAAAGAACTGATTTCCTGGGCAGACAACGGTGAAATTCAAGTCATTCTAACAACCGGCGGAACCGGTTTTTCGCCCCGGGATGTTACTCCGGAAGCAACAGAATCGATTTTGGATCGGGGAACTCCTGGAATTGCGGAAGCAATGAGAGCTGCCAGTATGAAAATTACCCCCCACGCTATGCTGTCCAGAGCCGCAGCTGGGATTCGAAGAAATACGCTGATCATAAATTTCCCGGGGAGTCCTAAAGGAGCCCTGGAAAATTTTGAAGTGGTTGCCCCGGTTCTTCCGCACGCCGTGGACCTGCTGATGGAAAGTGATCAAGCTGAATCCGAGCATCAGCTGACTTGAAATAGCACTGGGATTGAATAGTTGATACCTCCGTCCCTGTTCTGGTAGAATGGGGGCGGATTGTTTTGGGGAGGCCAAACACAGGACCATGAGTCAGAGACGGACTGCGATTGTCACAGGGGCATCTTCCGGGATCGGCCAGGCAGCAGCTATCAGACTTGCTTCGGAAGGTTATCTGGTTGTTTTAGCTGCTAGGCGGTTAGATCGCCTGCAGGCTGCAGCAGACCGGATTCAGGAAGCGGGTGGTGAAGCACTGGTTATCCAGACGGATGTTTCTGATCCAGAGCAAATTCAAAGATTGGTTGATCAGACACTGGAGGCGGCAGGCGGGATTGACCTTCTGGTCAATAATGCGGGTTACGGCCGTTTGTTATGGTTGGATCAGCAGGATCTCGTAGGAGAAATTGACCAACAAATTCAAGTTAATCTGACAGGGGCGATCCAGCTGACAAGGGCTGCACTGCCTGTGATGCTCGAACAGAAATCCGGTCAGATTGTATTTGTATCCTCAATCTCTAGCTTTGTGGGGGTCCCTACTTATTCGATTTATACGGCTACCAAGTACGGGTTGCGGGGATTTGTTGAGTCTCTCCGCAGAGAACTAAGCGGGTCGGGGGTGACTGTCACAGGGATCTATCCCGGGGCTGTAGAAACAGAATTTGATCAGCATGCTGGTGTGCAGTGGAAGACCACCCGGGTTACTCCAGATTGGCTGATCAGGACCCCGGAACAGGTTGCTGGGCAAATTCTCAGAGCTGTAAAAAATCGGAGGAGGAGGATCATCACTCCTGCGGTGATGATTCTGCCAATCCTGATCAATGCGCATTTCCCCCGTCTTCTGGATTGGGTTTTATCAGGAATGTTTTTTAGAGAGAATGGAAAAACAACAGCTTGGAATCAGGCTGAGGATCCAGATTAATCCCGAGTATTCTTAACAAGGGTTATCTCATATCCAGCTCTGCTTCGGTTTCTGGTTGAGTTTGATTTCCTTCTTCAAGGATATAGATCCCATTTCTGACCTGGTTCAGGACCCGTTCAAGGGCGATTTCCAGATTTGTCAATGTTTCGGCGACATAGTCATCCGCTTCTGCTTGGGTTTTACTGGCTTTGACCTCGGCCTCGGCTTCAATCTGCTTGGCTTTTTTCCGGGCATCCTGTACAATGCTGTCTCGGTCAATAATCTGGTCGCTCTTCTCTTTAGCCAGGGACAGGGTCCTTTTTGCCTCTTCCTTGGCCTGCGCAATCAAGCGATCTTTCTGGGCCATGATTTGCTGGGATTTTTTGACTTCTTCCGGTATTGCAACTCGCATCTGGTCTATCAAGTCCAGAACCCGGTCTTCATCGATGATTACATTGCGGGTGAATGGTATGGATTGACTGCTGTTGATCAATTCTTCCAATCGATCCACCAGGTGCAAGATATCCATGGTGCTCCTCCCAAAGAAGTACCCTTTTAGTATAACATGAAACGACTCATCAATCGCGCAATGATGTGCGGGGGACGATGTTTTGATTGGACCCTAATTCCTGGAAGCGTTCTTTGAGAGCTTTCTGAACCACTTCAGGAACCAAAGAGCTGACATCGCCGTCCAGGGCGGCTATTTCCCGGACAGTGGAACCGCTTAAAAAGGTATGGTCCTTGTTCGTAATCAAGGCAACAACTTCAATATCCGGGGCCAGCCGGTGGTTGGCCAGCGCCATTCGAAACTCGTATTCAAAATCAGAAAAAACCCGGAGTCCTCTGACAATGACCTGAGCATCAATTTGATGACAAAATTCGACGGTCAAACCGCTGTACCCCATCACTTTGATATTGTCCGTTGAGTTTAGAGCCTTTTGGACAAGTTCAATTCTTTTTTGTGGTGCAAAGAGCAGTTTTTTTAGAGGTTGGTCATAAACCGCGACAACCACCTCATCAAACAAGCGTGAAGCTCTTCTGGCAATATCAATATGTCCGTAATGAATCGGGTCAAATGTACCCGGAAAGACAGCCCGGATCATGATGATACCTCCTCCAGCTCAATAGATTTCCGCATTTCAGCTGATATCTCCCTGGAATTCCTGATCCCAGAAACGGCTGACAGCCGCCGAAAGCTTCTGATTGGGACTTTTATTCAACTCTGGATCGGACTCAAAGAGAGAAATTGCTTCCTGCCGGGCCTGTTCGATCAAACTCAAATCTGACATGCTGGCAACTTTCAATTCGGAAAAACCTGACTGTCGGGTACCCAAAAACTGCCCCGGCCCCCGAAGTTTCAAATCATATTCCGCTAATTTAAAACCATCATTGGTTTCTTTCATCGCCAGAAGGCGTTTATTTTCCACTGCTTCTGCACTTCCAGGGATCAGAATGCAGTAAGATTGCTGGTCACCGCGTCCTACCCGGCCCCGGAATTGGTGTAGCTGGGCCAGGCCAAAGCGGTCCGCCCCTTCGATCACCATCACTGTCGCCTGGGGAATGTCCACTCCCACCTCAATGACTGAGGTGGAAACCATAACCTGCAGTTCCCGGTCCCGAAAACGGGTCATAACTGATTCTTTTTCCTCCGGGCTCAACCGGCCGTGGAGCAGCCCGAGTTTGAGTGACGGAAAAACACTTTTTTGCAGCTGCTGATATTCTTCCACGGCTGCTTTTTCATCCATCTTGTCGCTTTCTTCTACCAGGGGATAGATAATAAACGCCTGATTCCCTATCTCAACTTGACGGCGGATCAGAGAGTAAGCCCGTTCCGTTTCACGGGGGTAAAGAACATGAGTTTCCACAGGCTGGCGTCCTGGTGGCAGTTCATCAATCACGGAAAGTTCCAGATCACCATACAGGGTTAAAGCCAAACTGCGAGGAATAGGAGTAGCGGTCATAACCAGCAGGTGGGGATTTTCTCCCTTTTCCCGGAGTCTGGAGCGCTGCTCGACACCAAAGCGGTGCTGTTCATCCACGACTGCAAACTGTAAGTTCTGGAAAACTACCGGATCCTGCAGTAATGCATGGGTTCCGATGACGAGTTTGATGGCTCCTGACTTCAAGCCCTGTCTGATTTCTTCTTTTTCCGATTCTGGAGTGGATCCAATTAAGAGCCGGATATCGTCGTTTCTCAACTCGGATTCAGGACCAGTCAGCAAATCTTTAAAGCTCTGGAAATGCTGTTCGGCCAGGATGCTGGTCGGGGCCATCACAGCTGCCTGGGCACCATGATGAATTACGATTAATGCCGCCAGAGCAGCGACGACTGTTTTTCCTGAACCTACATCACCCTGCAGCAGGCGGTTCATTGGATGCGCAGATTGCAGGTCTCCCCGGATTTGTTTCAGAGCTTTGTCCTGGGCTCCCGTTAAGGAGTAAGGTAGGCGGGAAAGCTGTTCTTCGAGCCATTCATCCTGGACAGGATAGGACCTGCCTGTCCTGTTTTCCCACTGGTACTTTTGTTTCAGAACCCCCACCTGGAGATAAAATATTTCTTCAAATGCCAATCTTTCCCGGGCTCTGGCAAGTGCTGAATCAGAAGATGGGAAATGAATTTCCCGGACCGCATCTTGATGGGAAAGGAGCTTGGTCTGCTGAATAACGTCTTCCGGCAGGGGGTCATCGAGAAAAGGTGTGTAAACTTTAACTTGATCGTGGATCAAACCCCGAAGCCATTTTTGAGTCAGGTCCCGGGTCAGGGGGTAAACCGGAACAATCCGGTTCGTATGGAGCTGCTTTTCGGTCAGAGGTTCCCACTCGGGGTTGTTCATCGTCAAACGTCCGAGATACTGTTCGATCGTTCCGCTCAGAACCACCTGTTTTGCTTTCCCTAACTGCTGGGCAATCCAGGGTTGATTGAACCAGGTTACCCGCAAGGATCCGCTCTTATCGGAGACCACAGCTTCCACAATTTTCATTCTCCCGCTGCGGACACTGCGGGTGTTGATATTGACAATGGAGCCGATGATTGTAACCTCTTCACCGAACCAGAGCGATTGAATTGGCTTTAACTGGGAATAATCATCATGCCGGCGGGGATAATGATAGATCAGGTCCCTGATTTTTGTGATTCCCAAGCGTTCCAATGCCTCCGCCCGTTTGGGGCCAATCCCATGTAAAGCGGTGACCGGGGCTTCAATTTCAAGCTCCGGCGGGGTTGGTTCCGGAGTTTTTTCAATCGGTGAAACCTGTACAGGTTCAGCAGCTGCCGCAGGTGCGGGAGGTGAAGCTGGTTTTTCCTGCTCTGTTTCTTGAGGTGGTTTGGTTTGGGTTTGTTCAGGGCCAGTTGTGGATGCAGCGTCCCGATTTTCGGAATCAGATTCCAGGCCTAAATCGCGCTGAACACGCTGCCAGATACCCTGCAGAACCACTTTCCGGGATTCAGGTGTTAATTGATGGTAGTCTCTTAACCGGCTGATCACGGCTTGAATGGTTTGTTCAGGAAGCTGGTCTTTGCGGGCTTCCAGTTCCCAGGATGAGAGGATATTTGCTAATCCCCCCATTACTGCCTTATTGTCATACCCTCTTTTTGCTTCCAGTCGAAAAAAATTCCGTAATTTTTGGATTGAAGTTTTCATTGGTGTTATTTTACCACTGCTGCGAAACCAAGGCCGTTCGGTCCCACATGGGACCCGATAATTGTAGTTACATTGACCAGCAAGGGAAGTTCAGGTACCCGGCTGGCGAAATATTGCTGAAGCATTTTACCTTCCTCTTCTGCATTAGTGTGTAAGATTGATAATTCAGACAGATCCCCCAATTTATCCAGGGTCCCGGTCAGCAGTTTAATACCTTGAGATCTGGCCCGGGCCAGTCCGCGTTGAATCACAGAACCAGCTTCCAGTTCAACCAGAGGTTTGATCTTCAGTAATGAACCCAGACGGGTTTTAGCCCAGGAGACCCGACCGCTGCGGTGAATATATTTAAATGAATCCAGCAGGGCAAAAACCCGAATTTTTTGCTGGAAATCGTCCAGGGTGGAAATTATTTTTTCGAGGGGAATTTGATCGGCTGCTGCCCGGGCTGCAGTCAGCACCTGGTAGCCCAGCCCCATTGAGAGCTGCTGGCTGTCATACACATGAACTCGGTTTTCGAAATCCCGGCCTGCAATGCGGGCGGCATTGCAAATCCCGCTGAGATTTGAAGCCGCATGAATGGATATAATTTCCGTGTGTCCCCGGCTGAAAAGCTGATGATACAGCTTCTGAAAGCTTCCCGTGGAGGGAGCTCCGGTTGTAGGAAAACTTGGCATATCCGGAAGCCAGGAATAAAATTTCTCCCGGGATAGGTCAAAACCATCTTGATAAGTTTGATTTTCCAGGGTCAGAGTGACCGGAATTTGATGAATATTGTGGCAGGAAAGGAGATTCCCGGGAATGTCAGATGTGCTGTCAGTGACGATAGCAATGGACAATGTGCTCTCCTCAGATTACAAAAGCGGCGGTGATTGTTTTTGACCGCCGTTTTTTTGTGGCCTCAGTTGCCTGATCCATGGGAAGAAAACAAGTAAGTGAGTTATTCGATCGAAATGATAAATTGGTAATGCGGTTGACCGCCGTACTGCAGTTCAACAATATGATCCGGGTAACGATCCTGGATCTTCTGAGCCATGTCCTCTGCACCAGATTTTGTGATATTTTCCCCGTAAAACAGGGTGATTAATTCCAGGTCATCGGTGCTGGCCTGTTCCAGAAAGTCAAAGCAGCCTTCTTCCAGGGTTTCTTTTGAACCGATTAGTTTTCCATTCAAGAGCGAAATAATTTCTCCTTCTTCCACCTCAATCCCGTCAATTTCCGCATTCCGGACCGCGGTGGTAATCTCACCGCTCTCCACTTCAGTAATTGCCTGATTCATTTCCAATACAATCTGATCCAATTCCTGGCCCGGGATGAGTCTGAGCATGGCCGCAAGCCCCTGCGGGACTGTGATACTTGGAATCACTTTGACATCTTTGACCGACAGCTCGGCAGCGGACTGGGCAGCCATATGGATATTTTTATTGTTGGGCAGGACTATGATTCGATCCGTTGGAAGATTTTCAAAGGCAGCCAGGATTTCCTGGGTGCTGGGATTCATGGTCTGACCGCCTTCCACAATCGCTGCTGCGCCGAGGCTGGCAAATATTCGTGAGAAACCCTTCCCGGGCGAAATTATGATAACGGCAATTTCACCTTCTTTCACCGGGTTGAGTTCAAGGGCAGCTTCCTTCTCGGACTCCGGGTCAGTTTTGACCTGCTCCATCAGGTTTTCAATGTAAACTTTGGAAATGGTCCCAAGGGACATCGTGTATTCAATAGGATCGTATCTCTTTTCAGTAGGCACATGGATGTGCATCCGATACAAGCCGTCGCCTTCACCGACCTGAATTGAGGTGCCGATCTCTTCCAGCTCATCATAAAAAGTTGTTAACTCGAGGGTGTTGTGAGGTGTGAAATCAACGATTACCTCGTAATCCTGCCCGGGTTCTGAGGCATTGATCGCCTCTTCTTTACCGATCAAGGAAAGAGGTTTTACATGGACCGGTTCAACATCAAGAGGTTCGTTATGCAGATAGCGGACCATCCCTTCAATGATATGCATTAATCCTTTTCCGCCGGCGTCAACAACACCGGCTTCACGGAGCACATCCAGGAGTTCTGGGGTCCTGTCGACGGATTCCCGGGCTGCTTTCAAGACCTGCTCGAGAATGGAACGGGGATCTGGATTTTCATTGAATGCTTCTTCCGCTGCAATGGCGCAGTCCTTGGATACAGTCAGGATCGTTCCCTCAACCGGGCGGACAACACCTTTATAAGCGGTGTCACGGGCTTGCTGAAAGCCTGCTACAAGCGCAGTTCCATTGAGATTATCAACATCAGCGATTCCTTTCGAGAATCCGCGCCAGATTTGGGAAAGGATGACCCCGGAGTTACCTCTGGCGCCCATTAATGCCCCGTGAGCCAGACGTTCCGCCAGGTCACCGACATGATCCTTATTTTGAGTTGTCTGCAGCTCATCAAAAGCAGCCTGGAGGGTCAGCACCATATTTGTCCCGGTGTCACCATCCGGGACTGGAAAAACATTCAGCGCATTGACTGCTTCCTGGTTAGTTCGGAGCCAGGTAAGGCTGGCTTCGATCAGGGCTGTGAACTCCTGCCCGTTGATTTCAGAATTGTGGTTTTCTGCTAGTCCGTCACTCATGTAGAATTACTCCTCGGGGGAAACCATCCCGATCAAAATCAAATTATTAGCGATCCCCATTACTAACGCGCAGTCCCTGCACGTGAATGTTGATCTCATTTACGGGAAGGTCGAGCGTTTTTTCTACCTGGTAGCGAACTGTGTTGGCTACACTGGCAGCCACTGACTTAATCCTCGTGCCGTACTCGATGATGATGAAAATATCGATGTTGATCAGCTGGTCCTTATACTCTACATCGATGCCGTGAGTAGGATCCTTGACTATTGCATGAGCGATCCCATCGGCAATATTTTTGGGTGCAAGACCAACAACACCGTAGGATTGCTGTACAGCCTGGAAAGCGATTGTGGCAATGGCCTGTTTGGAGATCTGGATATTTCCGAATGATGTTTCCTGGTTGCTCATAGACAAGCTCCGTCTTTCTACAGGGACCAAACGATTTTATTTATCCTTTCAGATGCCAAATGATAACATAAATACAGGGGAGCGGTAGGGTTCACCTTGTGGATAGGGGGATTGTATGGTAAGATTTTCGGGCTTGACTGCTGGCGGAAGCCGTCCTGAAATTAGAGTGAAACGGCTGGTTTTCAGACAAATCTCAAGCTGATTGAAATGAAATTTTAAAATCCGAATTAGAGCGAATGAGGTAGATGGATTATGGCTAAGTGCGAACATTGTGGGAAAACCACCCAATTTGGACAAAACCGTCCCTGGTCGAAAAAGGCGACAAAAAGAACTTTCAAGCCAAACCTGCAAAAAGTAACGGTTTATAAAGACGGCAAGAAGGTTAGAAAAACCCTTTGCACCCGCTGCATCAGGACTTTAACAAAAGTCTAAGCTGATATTATTAACACAGAAAATCGAATCTAGTTGTGGGTTATTTGAGATAATCTTTCAAATAACCCGCATTTGATTTTAAGGGGAGGCTCTATGCAAAAAAGGGTCACTCTGGCAAATGTTTTCTAAGAGTTTGAATCCCTTCTTGAATTCCATCGGGATGCTTAAAAATTGCACTGGCTGCAACAAATACCCGGGCGCCTGCCTCCCAGGTGGATCCAATCGTATCCTGATTGATACCTCCGTCTACTTCAATTAGCGCTTCCGGGTTAACCTGATCCAGCAATTGCCGAATTTTTTTTATTTTGGGCAGAACCTCCGGCATAAATGATTGACCTGAATAACCTGGGAATACCGTCATCACCAGCACCAGATCGATCAGGGATAGATAAGGCTCGATTGCCCCTGCTGGTGTATCCGGGTTTAAGGTAACTCCGACCTGGCAGCCGTGGTCTCTGATCATCTGAAATGTGGAGTTGATATCGGGACAGGTTTCGACGTGTACTGTTAAAAGATCTGCCCCAGCATCAGCAAAAGCCGGGATCATTTGATCCGGATTGGTGATCATCAGGTGAACATCCAGCTTGAGGTCGGTTATTTCTCTGCAGGTTTGAACGATAAAAGGCCCCATCGTCAGGTTGGGGACAAAGTGGCCATCCATGACGTCAATATGGACCCAGTCTGCCCCGGCTGCTTCGGCGGTCTCAATTTGACTGCCCAGTTTTGAAAAATCTGCGGAGAGGATGGAGGGAGAGATGAGGTTTTTTGCGGATGTCATGATAGTTTTACCTGTTGAGTATGTGATTCCAGCACCGAATCAGCATCTGGAGGACTGTGTTGGGTGCTGAATTTAATTGATCTGGTAATAGACCCAGATCCAGAATGGAATTAATCCTCCCACTGCCAGCAGGGCAACCAGGCCGATCACAATTGTGATCCAGCGTTTTCCGGGTTGGAGCGATTCCAGACTTTGAATCGCCTGCTGCTGGAAATCTCTTGCGGAATCACCCGGACCGGCGGCAGCCGGGGTTGGGATGGGGATGGAAGGCGTTTCATTCTGGGTGAAATTAATCATAATCCTACCCAGCTGATCCGCAGTCCGGTAGCGGGCAGCTGGTTCTTTGGAAAGCACTTTCTGGATGATCGTTTCAAGTTCAGGACTGATTTCGGGATTGAGCTCCCGGGCGGAGGGAGGGGCTTCATAGCGGTGCATGAGCGCCAATTCCTGGGGGGATGAGTGCTGAAATGGCAGCTGGCCGGTGAGTATTTCGAATAAAACGATTCCGAGGCTGTAGACATCGGAGGCAGGGGAGGGGGCTTTTCCGGCTGCCTGTTCCGGAGAGAAGTAGGCTGGTGAGCCCCAGATTGCATCATATTGTTCATCCGGACGGACTGAAGCGAGGGCTCTGGCGATCCCGAAATCTGTCACCTTGAGCCGATTATCCGGAGTGATCATCATGTTGTGGGGTTTAATATCACAGTGGACGAGTCCAGCTCGATGCGCATAGCCAATCCCGGCACAAGCCTGGACGAATAATCTGGATGCCGTGCTTAAATCCAGGACGAGATCGCGTTTGATGATTTGTTTTAAATCTATTCCAGGGACATATTCCATCACAATAAAAAGCTGTTCTTGATCGAGGCCAAAATCATGGACGGTGACGATATTGGGGTGTGTTAAGTTAGCTGCAGCCCTGGCTTCTTGTTTGAATCGTTCCTGGAAAGCTTTGGATTTGGAGAAATCCTCTTTCAAGATCTTAATCGCGATTGTTCGTTCCAGCATCAGGTCAGTTGCTTGATAGACCAGAGCCATTCCCCCCTGACCGAGTTCCTGATCCAGCTGGTAGCGTTCGTTAAGAATGTCAGTCATGATATGTCCCGTAATTTTAATTCGTTTTGATTGTACCACCATCGATTTGACGTTGATAAACCGATCGAGTAAACTCAAGTGCAGGAGAGCAATCAGTATCGATTGAGGGGAATGAGACCTATGGAAGGCATGTTGATCTATAATCCGACTGCCGGAAGATTTCCATCCCTGCTTATGGTGGAAAGAGCCGCGAATTTACTGCGGGATCATGATTGGGAAATTACAATGGCAAGAACGAATACTGCCCAGGATATCTCCCGGTTTTCTCGCAAAGCCGTAGAAGATAAACTGGACGCAGTTTTTATCGCCGGGGGGGATGGGTCTGTTCACCAGGCTGCGGCTGGCCTTCTGGGATCTAAAACCGCCCTCGGAGTGCTTCCAGCTGGTACCGCAAATGTTTGGGCTCAAGAGTTGGGTCTGCCTGGACTTTCCTGGACGAATTGGAATGCATTGGAGGGGAGCGTTAAGAAACTGTTGAATGGTCAGGTACGGACTGTGGATGTGGGGGTCTGTCAGGATCGACCATTTCTGCTCTGGGCTGGAATGGGGTTTGATGCATTTATTGTCCATCATCTCGAACCGAGATCCCGCCTGGAGAAGCAGTTAGCTGTGCCTCAATATGCGGCAAATCTGGCCTGGTATGCGATGGAATGGCCAGGGATGGATCTGGAGATTTGTGTGGATCAACAACCGATCTCGGGGAGTTTCATATTAGCCCTGGTATCAAATGTTCACCTGTATGCTGGAGGTTTAGCCAAACTTTCCGAGCAGTCCAGAATTGATGATCAGCAGATGGAGCTCTGGCTCTTCTCTGGAAACAGCCTGGCAACAACAATGCAGCATGTCTGGAATGTGATCACTGGATCTCATAAAAGGTCGGATCAGGTGTCCCGATACCCCTGTCAGCAGATTCAAATTCAATCAGAGGAAGAAATTTATTTACAGTTGGATGGTGAACCTCTTCCGCCGACCCGCGAAATTGAGATTCACATCGAGCCCAAAGCCCTTAGGGTTTTAGTTCCAAAGGATTTGCCCCGCCAATTATTTTCTGAGGATGTGGTATGAAAGAGGTTTTAAATCCCTGGGTGATTGCAGGTTCTGTTTTGCTGGCAGCCGGTCTCTTGGCTGGGATATTCTGGGCCGCAGGTTTTGTTGAGGATCCAGGCTTAAGTGATTTTGGCGGGGAAGCTGGTCTGACAATTATCCCGAATCCGACCCAAACACCTACCTTAACACCCACTCAATCCCCGACCGCGGTGACTCCAACAGCCTCGGAGAGCATCCAGGTTGGGGGATACGTCCAGATAACGGGCACAGGTGGCGAGGGTTTGAGACTTCGTCAAGATCCATCCTTAAACTCCAAGGTAGATTACCTGGGAATGGAGGATGAAATCTTCCTCGTTGCAGACGGGCCAGTTGATCAGGATGGATATTTATGGTGGTTTTTACAGGCCCCTGCCAATCAATCCAAGCAGGGTTGGGGAGCAGCGAACTTTATGCGTGTAGCTCAAAACCCATAAAACAAAACAGGAGGATTTGAATTCCTCCTGTCTTTTTCGAAGTATTGAAATTCCGGAAAACTAATCTTTGGTCAGGTGCACCAGGTGATTGCGGAGATTGTGCTTCACTGCATAGGCAGCCGCCTCAGCCCGGTTGCTCACGTCCAATTTTGAAAGAATACTGCTGACATAGTTCCGGACCGTTCCCTCACCAAGATACAGCGTTTTTGCGATTTCGCGGTTGGTTTTACCTTCAGAGACATGGATCAGAACGTGTTTTTCCTGGTCCGTTAGATCTGCAAAGGCAGATGCTTCTTCTTCCCTGGCAGCTTTTCTGACTTCTTTAAAGACCCGCTGAGTCACTGCAGGATCGAGGAGGGCTTCTCCCCTGCCGACAGCTTCAATTGCATCGATCAATTCATCGCTTCCAACTTGTTTCAAGACATAGCCTGAAGCCCCGGCTCTGATGGCAGAAAACAGCATTTCGTCTTCTGCATAAGAGGTGAGCATAATTACCTTGGTATCCGGGTGTTTTTCAATAATTTCCCCACAGGCTTCTATTCCAGAACCACCAGGAAGCCGGATGTCCATCACCACCACATCAGGATGGTATTGCTCTACTTTCGCGACGGCGTCTTCCCCTGTTGATGCCTCAGCAACAACTTGAAATTTTGAGTGCCGATTCAGAAGGGATTTCAACCCCAGCCGAACGACCTCGTGATCGTCAACAAGTAAGATACGCTGCATGGTCATGATTATCTCCTCAACCTTGATGTGTTGAGTATAGCTTAGAGTGAAGGTGCTGGCAAGTGTGCCAACCTAATCAAGTTGTTGTACTTCCCTGGGAAAAGAGTCTGATTATTCTTATCCAATCACAGGAAAAGATTTCCCCGAGTTGAAATAAAAACCCAATGAATATCTGATTAAATCGTACCCCGCTCATATGAGGCATTGATGAGCGGGGTATTAACATCCTGTAATTTTCTGGAGAACTGGTTCAGCTCTCTCCTTGTTCCCGACGGTAGTCTACAAAGCGGTAACCAACCCCGCGTTCAGTGAGGATATACTTGGGATTGGAGGGGTCTTCTTCCAGCTTTTTCCGAAGATAATTGACATAAAGCCGCACATAATGCGGTTCATCCTGGTATTCAAAACCCCAAACTTTTGAGAGCAGCTGCTCGTGGGTGTTGACCCATCCCGCATTTTGGACCAGATGGTACAGCAGGCGGTATTCGGTGGGTCTGAGATCTACTTTTTCCCCTTCAACCCAGACCTCGCGCCGAGAGAAATCTATTTTCAGGCGGTCATCGACTTCGATCACATCTACCTGATCTTCCTGGAAGGTTTTTGTCCGCCGCAGCACGGCTTTAATCCGACTGACCAGCTCCCGGGGGCTGAAAGGCTTGGTGATATAGTCATCCGCTCCCAGTTCTAAGCCCTTGACCCGATCGTCTTCTTCCCCTTTCGCTGTTAACATAATCACTGGAACCTGGTTCACTTCCCGGATTTTTTTGAGAACTTCGAATCCGCTGATATCCGGCATCATGATATCCAGCAGGACCAGGTCAGGCAGCTGGGTTCGGACCTGTTCCAGAGCCTGGCTGCCATTGTAGGCTGTGATTACCTGGAAACCATCCTGTTCGAGATTAAGCTGGATGAAACGGACCATCCGCTTTTCATCGTCAACTGCGAGAATTTTATACTTTTGTTGATTGGAATTCATACTTTTCACTCCCTGACAAAGCTGACGACATCCTCTGCGGTTTCACCCGGCATGATCTCAATGAATGAGATTTCAGATATTGGCCAGATTACCTTAACGACATTATGTTCGAGGAATATTAAATCTTTTCCATCACGCTGACGGGGGTTATGCAGAATGATGGTGGTATCCGTTGGGCTGGGAAGTTCTTCTACTTCCGCCAGGATGGGTTCTGCATTCCGGATGTGAACGATGACTGTTGCAGACATATCTTAATCCTCACTCCATTTCTTTTGGCAGGATCACTTTTAAATTATATTTCCCGAGGGTGATCAGGTCCCCATGGTTTAATGGGACTTCTGAGTTGGCAGGAATTTTGTAATTATTCACTTTTGATCCGTTTGCAGAACCAAGATCCATCAAAAAAACCTTGTTCTTTTTACGGTTGATCATTATTGTGGCGTGCAGCCGGGATACCCCTTTATCAAACGCGTCGTATGGATTCAGATCCACGTCTGGTGTGATAACCTGTCCCTCAACGATTCGGCCCAACGTGAATTCATCCTGTTCTGGAAGATTGATAATTTGTTCTTTGTTCGGATCAAATAAGATGAAATCCTGATTTTTAAGAAGCTCTTTTGGGATTGTGTTGGTCGGATCGATTGTCTTTACTCCTCCCTGACGTGGAAAGACAAAGGTATCAACGTCATCATTTGTTTGGAACCTCAACTGAGATCCGCATTCACTGCAGAAGATAGTTCCATGATATTCCTGGTTTCCACACATTTTGCAACTGATCATTTTATTTAACCCGGCAGCATCAGATTCCTGGTTTGATATTTCAGTTCTTTTTTCCCATCCGGGCTGAATTCATGATTGGATTTAATGTATTCAGCTTCATTCATGGCAACTTTTGCCAGAGCCTGCTGTCCCTTTGCCATTAAATGGGAAGATAAATTTATCAAACGCTGGTAAGCGTTTTCAGGTTCTCCGGCCAGTATATCTTTTTGGGCTTTTTCCTGCAGCCGGTACAACATCAAGTGAGCAATGGCCCGCATGATTTCTTCCGGGGGAGCAGATATTTCATCTTCAACTGGAGCAATGCCCTGCTCCAGCACAAACGGAACACTCAAATCCTTTGGTTTTCTTTTAACCGTGATTTCACCATTTGCAATTATTACCTGGTCAATGGATTCAGGCACCTCATCGATTAAGAATTCAAACAATACTCGCTGATGCTGATCTTTTTTCAAGGTTCCAAGCGGATATTCCTCCGCATGGGGCAGGGGAAAGGTTTCTGGTAGGATTCGGAACGCGGACAGAGTCCTTACTCCGGGTGCTGGGTGTAAAAACAAAGAGACCTGTCTGGCAGAGGAATCTTTCAATGTTTCAATCGTTTTTTTTAAGAATTCTTTGACCTCAGGAGGTTTCCGGATAAACATACTGGTCCCCCCCGTAATACCGCAAAGTTCATCGATGAACTCATCGTTCCATTCCACACCAATTCCAAGGCTGCTAATTCCAATTTCTTGATTCGCTGCAGCCCGGGCCAGTTCGAAACATTTCTCTTCATCTCCGTAGGTATGTCCGTCTGTGATCAGGATTATGTGGTTGACATGGTCATCGGTAATCCTGGTACTGATCTGGTTGAAAGCCGCTTCCAATCCCTGGAAGATCTCTGTTCCACCTTCTGCCAGCAGACTGTTAAGACTGGCTTCTACCTGGACAGCTGGGGGGTGAGTCTGATTTGGAAGCAGAACCCTGGAACGATCGTTGAAACTGATGATTGATACTGCATCTTGCTCGTGAAGATCTTCAATGATTTCCTTGGTAGCAGATTTTAAGAGATCCAGGCGGTCCCCTTTCATGGAAGTCGATGTGTCGAGCACCAGGGCGATATTGAGGGGAAGATTGGCTGTATCTTTGGCTGCTTCCGGAGTAACAAAATCAATCATACAGTATGCAATTTGAGGTTCTGCATAATGATAGAGAGATTCTGAACTGTATTGAGTTGAAATATGAATGGCCCCAGGCGTCTGACTGGGTTCCCGGCCCTGATCGTAATCCTGCCGCTTATTGGGGTCAGAAAGAATTTGGTATGCTTCCTGGATTCCAAGAAACATTTCAGTAGCCCCGGTTTGCTTATTGACATCCGGGTGTGCTTTTTTTACTGCGAGCCGGTATGCTTTGCGAATGGCATCATCGGAGGCACCAGTTTGAATATTTAGTCGTTGGTAAAAATCAGTTTTATCAGCCATCCTGGTCAGCGATCATTATTTATTGTGATAAAAACAGCGGAAATATTGTCCGGTCCGCCGGCTTGATTTGCAGCGTGAATTAACTGATCTGTGATATCTTGAGCACTTCTCCCGGAATTGATGATTTCTTCAAGAATTTCCCGTTCCACTATGCTCCATAACCCATCTGAACAAACCAGGAGAGAGCCTGTTTTGGGTCGGTGTGTAGAAATTATCTCGGGTTCGAAAGGTTCCCCCTGTCCGAGAGCTCGATACAGCACATTGCGTTGGGGGTGTACGGCGGCTTCTTCCGGAGTAATCTGTCCCAATTCCTGGAGCCGCTTGACAAGAGAATGATCCCGCGTCAGGGGAGATAGATTTCCCTGGGGGTCAATCTCATATACCCGGCTGTCTCCCACGTGGGCAATCGTCATTTGTTCCCCAACAATCAAGATTGCAGTGATGGTTGTTCCCCCGCCGTACGAATTTTTGATAATCTCATCGTTTGCTTTTTCAATACTGTTATGAAATATTTCCCGGAACGAAAACTCGCTGGGTTCCGGGTTTAAACCCATCATTGGACAGTAAATTTCCTTTAAAATGCATCCGGCAACTGTCCGGATTGCCAGCTCACTGGCAATTTCACCATTCCGGTGCCCCCCCATTCCATCCGCCACAATATACAGACCAAAGGGGATTTCGGATTCATTAAATGAAAACATCGTGGTTAGAGTAAAGAACGCATCCTCATTATGAGTCCGCTGCCGACCGGTGGAAAGACCATAACCAACCTCAATATGGGGAGAACTGTGCTTTTCTTGAGATGGGGGCCCGGTCTCTGGGATTTTTTCTAATTCTTTGGTGGCAATCTGAGAACTCGAGGGTTCCTGATCAGAACCATTAGCTGTTTTACTCCCGGCTGTGAAGAAACCGGTGATTTTCTGAAGGATTTTTTTCATCTGCTCTTCTCGTTTTACCTGCCTGGTTGGTTATCAGTTTCTCAAGCGGGCAAGGCATATAGTGTATGGTCTGCTGATCCAATATAAACAACATCATCAATCAAGATCGGTGATCCGGTGATCGGCCCTTCTGTTTGGTATTTCCACCGCAGTCGTCCGCTTTTAGCGTGTAAGCTGTAAACGTAGCCGTCTATGTTCCCAAAGTATACAGCACCTTTGTAGTAGACCGGGGAGGAGTTTATCTGATTATCAGTGGCGAAATCCCAGACCTTTTTTGAAGTCTTGGTGTTGATGCAGTACAAATTTTTGTCTGTTGAGCCCACAAAGACATGGTTTTCAAAAGTTGTTGGGGTCGATATTGAACCATTGTCCATCCGGTACCGCCAGATCACCCAGCCAGATTTGGCATCAATTGCGTAAAGAAATGAATCCATGGAAGTGATGTAGATCACATTATCGGCATGATGGGGAGATGCGGTGACTGCTCGTTTCGCCCCGGTTCTCCATTTGATGTTACCGCTGAAATCGTAGCATTGGATTTCACCGCTCTCACTTCCAATGTAGATCCGATCGCCAATTACAATTGGACTGGACCGGACCCGTGAGCCCAAATTGGCCCGCCAGGCTTCCCGCCCAGCCATTAAGTTAAGGACATGCAGGAATTCATCATCGGAGCCAATGAAAAGATGCTGTTCTGCTATAAAGGGGGATGAATAAATTGGTCCATCGGTTGCCTGAACCCAGACCTTTTTCCCGTTTCGGATAGATATGGCGTGAACGTGCTCGTCTGCTGAACCAAAATAAATTTTGTTTTCATGGATAGCGGGTTTACTGACAATTCCGCCTTCCGCTGGATATTTCCAGACAAAGTTGCCATTCGATGCTTCCAGGGCGTACAGATTGTGGTCGTACGAACCAACAAAAATCACCCCATCCTGATAGCCTGGGGTTCCCCTGATTTCATCTTCACACTTGAAGGTCCACACTGGGGAGTGGCTTTGATCCTGGAAATACTGAGTTGCCTGGGCAACGGAGATTTCCTCGGTTAGCATGCCTGTTTGCTGGGCCAATCCCACCAGGGCCTTCCGCATAAAAGCGGCGGTTTCAAATCGATCTTCCGGGTTATACATTAATGCCGTATTGACAATATTTGTAATTCCCGCTGAAAGGGCTGGATTCGAATCCTGGAGAGGGCGTTCATCAAATGTGAAAGGAGGTTCCGTCCTGGGATCTTGATTAGACAGCAGGTGATGGAGAGTTGCACCCAAGGCATAAATATCAACACTGGGGGTAGCTTCACCGCGGTACTGCTCCGGGGGAGAGTAACCTTCGGTTCCGATCATGGTGCCTTTTGCGCCCGACTGAAAAGTTTTTGCAATCCCAAAATCAACCAGACGAACCTGGTTCCTTTTGGTAATCATAATATTGGCTGGTTTTACGTCCCGGAAGACGATTGGCTCTGGATCATGGGTGTGGAGGTAATCCAGAACATCACAGAGGGAAATTGCCCAGCTGATGATTTGATCTTCCGGGAATGGTGCCCTCCGCTGGTGAAGTTTAATTTCGAGGTTATCGCCATCAACAAATTCCATCACAAGGTAGGATCTGGATCCCAGAGTGAAATAATCATATATTGTTGGGATGGAAGGATGGCTGACTGTGGCCAAAATATTTGCTTCACGTTCAAAATTTTCTACGATCGTGGAACGAATTTCCGGGTCCGTGGCTTGATTAATCATTTCTTTGACAGCTACGATTTTTTCAACATGAAATCGAAGGTCCTGAGCTCGATAGACAGCACCCATCCCACCGCGGCCAACCGTGGATAAAATCTTATAACGACCTTCCAGTTTGGTTCCAGGCTGGAGGTATTCTAAAGATTTGGATTGGTCATTTAGGTTTTGAGTAATCTTACGGGTTTCCAGAACAAACCTCCCCTGCTTTTTACGGTAAGTATTATATACCCTTTGGATCTTGGCGGGGATATTTCTATACTGGACTGATTTTATCATATGGTACAGATTTTAAAACGCTCCAACCTCTAAAAGGGAATCTTCCCCCGATGATGAAAAGGCTTGGTAAGATAATGAAAGGTATAAACCGAGATAAGGATGATCTAATGAATACAGATCAAAAATACCAATCTCCATTTTCCTGGCGATATGGATCAGAGGCGCTCCGTAAAATCTGGAGTGAGAATCATAAAAGAAAGATCTGGAGAAAGATCTGGGTTGCTCTGGCTGAAGTTCAATCTACATTTAACCTTGTCAGCCAAGAACAGCTGGAGGAGCTGCGGAAATACCAGGATCAGATAGACCTGGAACGATCGCTTGCGGTAGAGGCTCGGATCAAGCATGATCTGATGGCAGAGATCATTGTTTACGGTGAACAATGTCCATTAGCTGAAGGAATCATCCACCTCGGGGCTACATCGATGGATATCAAAGATAATGCTGTGGTGCTGCAGATCAAAGATAGCCTGATAATCCTGCGGAAACAGCTGGAGATGTTGCTGTTGGAGTTTGCTGCCAAAATTGAAGATTATGCTGATTATCCGGTGATGGGTTTCACCCATTTACAGCCGGCAGAACCAACCACGCTCGGCTACCGTTTTGCTCAGTATGGGCAGGATCTGCTGCTGAGTTACCGGGAACTTCGAGCATTTGAAATGGATCTGAAAGGGAAAGGTTTTACCGGAGCCGTGGGTACAAGTGCCTCATTCCAGGTGCTGCTGGGGGAGTCCAGCCTGTCAATTTTTCAGCAGCGGATGGAGGATCAGCTGGGATTGAAATTTTTCCCGGTTGTCAACCAAACCTATCCCCGCAGTCAGGATTATCAATTAATCTCTGCCCTGGCTGGACTGGCTGCTACCCTCTATAAGTTTTCATTTGACCTGCGGTTCTTACAAACACCAGCGGTGGGGGAGATGGCAGAATCGCACGGGAAAGACCAGGTTGGATCCTCTGCAATGCCGTTTAAAAGAAACCCGATTCAAGCGGAAAAGATAACATCCCTTTCCAGGTACCTGGCTCAGCTCCCCCGAACGGCTTGGGACAACGCAGCTCACTCTCTACTCGAGCGGACTTTGGATGATAGTGCAAATCGGAGAATAATACTCCCGGAAGCTCTGCTGGCGGCAGATGAAGTGGTCCGGGCTTCAAGCAAATTGGTGCGGGATCTGGATATCTTCCAGAGCAATATTGAAAGAAATTGGTCGCTTTACAGTCCTTTTGCAGCAACTGAACCGCTGTTGATGGCTTTGACCAAAGCTGGAGCCAGCAGACAGGAGATGCATGAGCTGATCCGAGAACATGCCGGGACCGCGTGGATGGAAATCCAGGCTGGAAATCGGAACCCACTGCTGGAATTAATCGCTGATGATCAGAAAATTCAGGGGTATCTTCAGGGAAAAAAGATTAATGTTCCGGAACTGCTGGATGATTATCTGGGAGATGCTCCCGATCGAGCCCGGGCCATGTCCCGGATGATCCGGGAAGAAGTTTCTTGATCTTGGTATGAAAAAAGCAAGCGAATATTACCGCTGGCTTTATTGATTGGCTTGAAAGAACGATTCGATTCAGCGCAGGTCAGCTGGCTGTTCGGGTTTGTTTTGAAGAATATCTTCAATTTTTTGTAGAAGGTCCGGTGTCAATTTCTCGTAAACATTCAGGGCCTGCATATTTTCTTCCACCTGGGATGGGCGGGAGGCACCGGTGATCACTGTGCTGACATTCGGATTCGTCAAGCACCAGGCGATCGCCAGCTGGGCCACACTGCAGCCAAGCGAGTCCGCCATGTCCATCAGCTGACTGACTTTTCCGATTTGTTTTTGGGCTTTCTTACTTTCAAATCTTTCCTTAAGCCATTCATAACCTTCAAGGCTGGCCCTGGAATCCTCAGGAATACCCTCGTTATATTTTCCGGTGAGCAGACCGCTGGCCAACGGACTCCAGGTGGTGGTTCCTAATCCGATTTCTGAATAAAGCCTGCGGTATTCAACCTCAAATCGCTCCCGGTGAAACATGTTGTACTGGGGCTGCTCCATCAACGGCGGGATGAGGTGCTCCCGCCTGGCAATTCCATAGGCTTCCATTATCTGCTGGGCGGACCACTCGCTGGTTCCCCAGTAAAATGCTTTGCCCTGATCAATAGCATGATTCATAGCCCGCACGGTTTCTTCAATCGGAGTGTGTTCATCCGGTCTGTGTGCGAAAAGCAAATCAACGTACCGAAGTTCCATCCTATCCAGCGACGCATCCAGGCCTTCAATAATATGCTTCCGGGACAGGCCCCGGTCATTGGGCCCATCGCCTCCCCAGAACATTTTCGTGGACAGAACAAGATCCTTCCGGCTCCAACCCGCTTTCTGGATGACTTTTCCCATGATCAATTCCGCATCGCCTGCATTGTATACTTCAGCGTTGTCGAAAAAAATTACACCGGCTTCATAGGCAATTTTCATCATTTCTAAAGCCCGGTCCACATCAGCCTGGGAACCAAATGTGACCCAGGAACCAAACGAAAGCGCCGAGACTTTTAATCCTGATTTACCGAGATACCTGTATTCCATAACAACCTCCTGAGTTTAACTACCTTTTTCAGTAATTCTGGCTTTTGCGAAGTTTAAAATCCCCTTGTCTACCGCTCCAATCAAAGGGTAATTAATTTTATTATAGTCCAGACCGGTCTGGATCGGAAAGGGGGGAGCCTGCTGGTAGCTTTCAACCGCTCCGCCGGCTTCTGCGATGATCAACCAGCCAGCAGCAAAATCCCAGATGTGGGTTCTTGATTCAAAGGCCAGAATTGCTGTACCCTTTGCGACTGAGCAGAGATGATAGGCTGCTGCTCCAAGGGAACGGGTCTTATAGGGCACATCAGATTGATACAGCTGATGCATTCTGGAACAGTGCACGAAAAAAGCATGGCTTATTTTGTGATCATCCGGGGAGAGAATCAGCTCTTGATTATTCAGCTGGGCACCTGCCCCAGCCTTGGCTGAAAATGTTTCTGATACCGCCGGGAAGTGAACGACTCCATAGGCCGGCAAACCCTGTCGTAAGAGAGCAATTGAGACTCCCCAGTAATGAAGGCGCTGACTGAAATTTGTCGTTCCATCCAGGGGATCAATCACCCAGGTAAATTCCTGTCCGAGAGACTGTGTTTGTCCTTCTTCGCTGATTATGCCGTCATCCGCAAATTGAGTTTGAAGCGTATCTGTGACAAGGGTATCAGCAGCCAGATCAGCCTCTGTTACCAGTGTTCGGTCCTTCTTGATTGCTGTCTGGTTTTCCTCCTGCCGGAAGTATTCCATTAGAAGGCCACCGGCCTCAACAGCAAGTGAGTCAGCTACCATGATCCGCTGGTCCAGGGCTGGATAGCTTTCATTCGACATATGCTTTCTCCCGAAGGCAGTCACCATGCCAGGGTTTGGTTGGGGTTTTGGAGGAAATTGTTAACCGCGTTCTGCAAGGAAATTTCTTCCTGGATTACTGCTTGATAATATGCCTGGTTCCAATGGGAAAGTTGGGGCCGGGCAAGTTTCAATTCTGTCAGGACCACTCTGGACATTGGGCCGCCCTGGTCCATAAATCCCGATTCAAAAAAGTCATTAATGGCTGCTTCAAGATCATACTGCAGGCGAATGATCTCAGCCTGAATTTTTCCCTGCTGAATTTTGATCCGGGCATATCCCGTCCGGTGGTCTCCGTCAAAAGGCATACCGACAGATCCGGCGTTGACAACTAAAGTTTGATCCACTTTTTTCACCAGCGGTTGATGAGTGTGTCCGACCAGGATCAGGTCCGGGGCGGGTTGGATCATCTCCCTGATTTGTTCTGGATTCATGGAAGGGTAAATGCCTGCTCTAATTCCCTGCATTGAGGCATGAACTGCCTGGAGGGATTGTTCCCCGTCCGGTTTCTGGTTGATCTCCAGCGGCAGAGCCTGGTTGTATGAAATTTGATTTTCAGTCAGCCGGGTGTAGGTCCAATGAACGATTTGCAGGATCTCATACTCCGGTCCGCTGAGCGGTGTATCCGGTTGGGTGAAGTTCAAGACATATTCTTCATGGTTGCCCTTGATTACCTGCCATCCAGCTTGTGATGCCCTGGTTTGAATGACCTGGAGGCAGTCCGGCGATTTCGGACCGCGGTTGATGGTATCCCCCAGAACATATACCAGATCCGGATTCCAGGCTTGAAGATCCTCCAGGACAATATTTAATGCCCGGAGATTTCCATGAATATCCGCGAGGGCTGCAATTTTCATGCTCAATTATTCTGGTTGATAATCTGGACGTAGTCCTGAGATGCGCTCTCATCTGGAGATTCACCGAGGAAGCGTAATAAATCATTGGTCATTTTGGCTTTTGCTTCAGCGTCCTCCAGACTCCAGGTCCGGCTTTTTACTTCAAGGAAGGTGCCCAGGTCTGGTTCGTCCAGCCGGTCGATATTGATATAAAATTCAATTCCCTGGTAGCAGACTTTCCATCGCTTGCGGTCCTTTTCAATGAAAGATTCGGCAGTAGGATTGAAGTATTCCCGGTAAAACCGCAGACTGTGAGGAGCAGGGGCGATAAAGCGGCTTCTGGAAAGCAGTACTTCTTCAGGGAATTGTTTTTCCCGGCGCTGACCAATTAATGTCAAGCGGTAGCGGATATTTTCCACATTTCCATCTGGATCAATGAACTCATCTTCCCGGTACCGGAGCCAGCCGTCTTCCGGATTTTCAAATTGGAAGTATGTATCATATTCATGATAGTGCCGGTAGTAAATAATTTCCAGGTCCGAGGTTTTGATCTTGTCAATTACACGCTGGGGATCGGTTACTTTGACTTTGACCTGGACTTCATAACTTTCCTGCTCTTCCGCTCCCCCGACAGCTATCAGCTTGGAATAGACAGATTCTTCTCTTCTGGCCAGGAATTGATCGATGTCCTTGGCCAGCTTTTGAGCTTTATCAAGAAGGGGGTCGATATCAATTGTCAGCAGTTCTTGATCCCGCATTAACCATTTGCCATTGACCATCACATCCTGGACATCTGTGGATTTTGCAGCATAAACAATCTGGGCGTAAACACCATCCGGGTCATTTCTGAAGTGAGGTGAATTATGCAGGTTATGAATATCTACCAGGATTAAATCTGCTTTCTTTCCCGGTTCCAATGAACCAGTTTGGTCGGCCAGATGGATTGCTTCTGCACCCATACGGGTTGCCATATTTAAAGCTGTTTTAGCCGGCACGACTGTGGGATCGCCGCTGCTGCCTTTTGCTAAAAGGGCGGTCAGGCGAATTTCCTCGAACATATCAAGGTCATTGTTTGAAGAGACGCCGTCGGTGCCAATTCCAACAGTTAAGCCCAG
Source organism: uncultured Anaerolineales bacterium (assembly GCA_964618295.1). GTDB lineage: Bacteria > Chloroflexota > Anaerolineae > Anaerolineales > UBA11858 > B10-G9. The sequence continues at coordinate 118,214 of CAZTWV010000001.1, forward strand.
ATCCAACATGCGGCTGATCGGGGCAATGCCTGAGGAAAGTTTTAAATTGGATGTCGGGTTGTGGGCAACACCCGCTCCATGATGCTTCAGGGTGTGCATTTCCCCTTCATCTATGTGGACGCAGTGAGCTGCGATGACTTTGGCGTCCAGCACCTTTTGCTTTTTTACATAAGGTACAACCGGCATACTGCGGTCTCGGTTGCTGTCCTTGACTTCCTGGGCGGTCTCTGAGATATGAATATGGAGGGGGACATCATACCGCTGCGCCATTTCGGTTGCGGCCTGCAGAATACTCTCAGTGGTTGTATAAGGTGCATGGGGAGCGATCGCTGGTGTAATCAGGGGGTGGTTCTGCCAATCACGGATAAATTTTTCCGATGCCTGGAGTGCAATTTCATAAGACTCAGCATCTGGAGAGGGAAATTTAAGGATAGTTTGCCCGCAAACTGCCCGCAAGCCTGCTTTTGCTGTCACTTCTGCTACTTCTTCTTCAAAGTAATACATATCCGCAAAGGAAGTCACTCCAGATCGGATCAGTTCCGCACAGGCCAGCAATGTACCCAGGCGAACAAATTCAGGAGTCACATATTCTCGCTCAACCGGCATAATGTATCCCCGCAGCCAGACATCAAGACGAAGATCATCTGACAGCCCACGAAGCAGATTCATCGCAACATGGGTGTGGGCATTGACCAATCCAGGCATGATCACGTTCCCCTCGCAGTCTATCTCCTCCCGGGGAGAATAATCTTTCTTGAGGTCTCTGGATTGTCCAACAGCGATGATTTTGTCTCCTTCAACAGCAACAGCTCCCTGGGGGTATTGGGTAAAATCCTGATCCATTGTCAGGACATATGCGTTCGTCAGTAAAAAGTCAATTTTCTGGGTCATGTCAATCGTCCTTCACTTATTTGAAAAACCAGTATAAATATTGCTTGATTTTATCATTGAAGATCGCGTTTGGTTAGTCAGCCGGCCGGACTGTCATGAGCAGGAATCTGATCAGAGGGCAGCACTCAGCCCGGGATCGAACCCCCTTCTATGGTAAAATATATGTTCGATGAGTATACAAACAATTCAACTTCCAGACCCCCCAAAAGTGTTTAAAGCGATCAGGACTGGATATGATGCCATTACCAATCATATCGTTCTTATCTTGTTCCCGGTAGTGTTGGATGCCCTCCTTTGGTTTGGTCCCCATCTTCGGGTCAAGACCCAAATTGACCGCTTGGTGAGGGAAATGAGCTCAATTTCCGGCTTGCTTTCTTCGGATTTTCAGGAGATGTTGCAGACATCACAAGAGATCTGGATCACAGTTGGAGATCGGATTAATCTGTTTGCCGCTCTAAGGTCTTTCCCGGTCGGTATTTTCAGTTTATTGAGCTCAACACTGCCAATCGAGAATCCGATTGGAAAACCAATCAATATTGAAGTTCGGCAGCTGCAGTACACACTTTTGATCACGGTAGGTCTATTTATTGTTGGAATTCTGTTAGGCGGACTGTACTTCGCTGCTGTCCGGCAAGCAGCAGTCTTTGGTGAGATAAACTGGCGGAAATTAATCCGGCAGTGGCCCTGGTTTGCCGGGCAGTCTCTGCTGCTCAGCGCGCTGTTTGTGGTGCTGTTTCTGGCTGTTTTCATTTTCGGTAGCTGCCTGGCAACCGGATTTGCTTTTTTCAGTGTTGCCTTGGGTCAGGCTGTGATTTTACTGATAGGAGTCCTAACTTTCTGGGTCCTTTATCCCTTGTTCTTTTCATTTCACGGGATTTTTGTCAAAAACCTCAAGGCCGGTAAGTCAATAATGGAGAGTGTAAAACTCACCAACCTGACTTTTTTCAAAACTGGTATGTTTATTCTGGCAGCTTTGCTGGTTACCCAGGGATTGGATGTTCTCTGGCAGGTACCTCCCGAAAATTCGTGGTTGACCTTAATCAGTATCTTAGGACACAGCTTTGTCACTACGGGGATGCTGGCAGCAAGCTTTTTGTATTATAAAGACATGGACCGATGGGTTACCGAGCTTTCTGAGCTCCGAAAACAAAAAGATCTTTTCGATAAGCAGGCACCGATAGGGAAATGATTGAATTCATGGTATGATGCGGTTTTGCGTTAATTGATGGAGGATTAAGTGGCACAGAAAAAACAAACAGGTTCCTATGCAGCAAAAGATATTCAGGTTCTAGAAGGTCTAGAAGCGGTCCGAATGCGGCCAGGTATGTATGTTGGTGGGACGGATATCAAAGCTCTTCACCACCTAATTTATGAGGTTGTAGATAACTCGATCGATGAAGCCCTGGCTGAATATTGTGATGAGATTGAGATCAGCATTCATGAGGATCAAAGTGTAACTGTCACAGATAACGGCCGGGGTATCCCGGTTGATATCCATCCGGAAAAGAAAGTTCCGGCTCTGGAGTTGGTTCTGACCGTCCTGCACGCCGGTGGAAAATTTGGTGGGGCCGGGTACAAGGTATCAGGTGGTTTGCACGGGGTTGGTCTTTCTGCTGTAAACGCGCTCTCGGAATGGTTTGAGGTTCGGGTTTGGCGGGATGAGAAAGAATATTATCAGCGCTATGAAAAAGGAATACCGGTTTCAAAGATGAAAGTACTGGGGGATGCCCCAAAAGGAAAAACCGGCACAACCCAGACTTTTTTGTTTGATAAGACCATTTTTGATGAGGATATCTCCTATCAATTTGACACCCTTGTTCAGCGTTTCCGGGAAATGGCATTTGTGACCCGCGGGGTTGATATCAAGTTTATTGATGAGCGGGATGACCAGGAAATGAATTTTTATTTTGACGGTGGTATCACCTCTTTTGTCCGGTACCTGAACCGCAACAGGGATAAACTCCATCCTGTGTTGCATGTCGAAAAAGAGATAGATGATATTGTGATCGAAGCCGCATTTCAGTACACAGATTCTTACGCAGAATCCGTCTATGCTTTTGCGAACACAATTAATACCATTGACGGGGGAACCCATCTCACCGGACTTAGGTCGGCGGTGACCAGGACTATAAACAATTACGCCAGAAATAAGAAACTGCTGAAAGAGTCAGATCCTAACTTCACCGGTGATGATACCCGGGAAGGACTGACCGCGATCATCAGTATCAAGCATCCATCTCCCCAGTTCGAGAGCCAGACCAAAGTTAAGCTGATGAATGCCGAGGTGAAAACTCATGCTCAACAGGTTGTTGGCGAGGGCATGGAGATCTTTTTAGAGGAAAATCCATCAGCCGCCAAAGCGATTGTCAACAAATGTCTGACCTCCGCCCGCGCCAGGCGGGCTGCCAGCAAAGCCCGGGACCTGGTAATCCGTAAATCCGCCCTGGAAAGCATGACTCTGCCAGGAAAGCTCGCGGATTGTTCATCCCGAAACCCGGAAGATTCTGAAATTTATATTGTGGAGGGTGATTCTGCAGGTGGATCTGCAAAGCAGGGGCGGGATCGTCATTTTCAGGCAATTCTTCCCCTTCGAGGCAAAATCCTAAATACTGAGAGAGCGCGTTTGAACCAGATTCTTGCCAATAATGAGGTGAAATCACTGATCTCTGCTCTGGGGGTTGGAATCGGAGAGAGTTTTGACATTTCTGGTCTTCGTTATCACCGGGTAATTATTATGACCGATGCTGATGTCGATGGGGCTCATATCCGAACCCTTTTGCTGACTTTTTTCTTCCGCTACATGCAGCCGTTGATTGAAGAGGGACACCTTTACATCGCCCAACCCCCGCTGTATAAGCTGGCATATAAAAGAAAAGACACCTATCTTTATACGGAAAAAGAAAAGACTTCTCTCTTGAAAAAACTGGGATTGGATCCGGATAAAGCAAATCTCCAGCGCTATAAGGGTTTGGGTGAAATGAACCCGGATCAGCTGTGGAATACTACAATGGATCCAGAGACACGGACCCTGCTCCGGGTGACAATTGAAGATGCGGCAGCTGCTGATCGGACATTTGACATGTTGATGGGATCATCAGTTCCACCCCGCAAGAGATTTATCATCACCCATGCCAATGAAGTCAGGAATCTCGATGTATAAATTGAGGCAAACTCCGAAAATCAAACCAGGCATAAGGGAAAAACAGGGGATTAGTTAGGGTAAAGCGTTGAAGGCAGCAGTTCAAATAGGCAATCCGCTATGACACTGGAACAGGGTGCTCTCCTGATTGATCGATACCGGGTAATCGAGGTGCTCGGTCAGGGAGGGATGGGTTCAATTTACCGCGCGGTGGATGAAAATCTCGGCGTAGAAGTCGCGATCAAGGAGAATTTATTCACGATCGATGATTATGCCCGCCAGTTCCGGCGCGAAGCCTTAATCCTTGCCAATCTGCGTCATCCAAACCTGCCCCGTGTTTCGGACCATTTTACCGTCGACGATCAGGGGCAGTACCTGATTATGGATTATATTGAGGGGGAGGACCTCCAGGAACGCATGGAGCGAATCGGCCGGCTCCCGGAAGAAGAGGTTATTTATCTCGGGGCTACAATCTGCGATGCCCTGGCATATATGCATTCTCACGATCCGGTGGTTCTGCATCGGGATATCAAACCAGCCAATGTTCGGATTCGTCCCAGTGGGGGAGTTTACCTTGTTGATTTCGGACTGGCGAAAATCATGCATGGGAATCAAACCACAACAACAGGTGCCCGGGCGATGACGATGGGTTTTTCTCCCCCGGAGCAGTATGGGGCAGCGCGAACTGACGCGAGGACGGATATTTATTCACTGGGAGCAACTCTCTACACGGCTCTGACTGGATTTACACCAGAAGATAGTTTGGCCCAGACCATGGATCAGGAAGATCTAACTCCAGTGCGCGAACGCAACCCCAATGTCTCCCGCCGGGTTGCTGATGCAGTTGAAAAAGCGCTTCAAGTTCACCCGAACGACCGCTTTCAAATGGCTGCCGAATTTAAGAATGAACTTCTGAAAGCTCAGAGCGGGCGTTTTAATCTCAGTTTTGGATTGGACTCCCAGCAGGAAATTGCGGCGAAAAAAGCAGATCGGAAGCAAGCGGAAAAATCGATCGTCCGGGGAGTAATCACCAAGGATGTGTCGGGTGATACTGATCAGGGTAAACGTATTTCCAGTCAGAAAAAAGCCCGCAAAAGTGCTTCCTCACCGGCAATTGACCGCGGGGGATGTCTCGGTCTGTTGGGGCTGCTGGCCTTGATCCTGGTGCTGGGTGGATTGGTTTTTTATCTTCTCAATCCCGAACTGGCCCGGGTCTTTTTCCAGCTTCCATTTTGATTTTCTTTGGATTTTTTCCCTTTAAATTTGATTTTGTGATCCTCCCGCCTTAATGTGACAAACATCACAATATAAGTTAAAAATTTGTCAGACAATTGACAGTCAAAGGCTTGTTTGTTAAACTTATATTGTCTGACAAATTTCTACACAGGACCAAAGGCGAGGATGATTATGCCCACACTTCTTGTCAAGAACGCCCAGATCTTAGTAACAATGGATGAACACCGCCGTGAGATTGAAAACGGTGGTCTTTTTGTTAAAGACGGCTTTATTGAACAGGTCGGGCCCACGGATCAACTTCCGAAAAAGGCCGATAGAGTCCTGGACCTGGCTGGCCATCTGGTACTGCCGGGACTGATCAACACCCACCATCATTTTTATCAAACACTGACCCGGGTTGTTCCAGAGGCGCAGGACGCCAATCTTTTTCATTGGTTGAAAACCCTCTATACCATCTGGGCTCGGATGCAGCCAGAGGATATTCAGATTTCAACCAAAACAGCTCTGGCTGAACTGGCTCTTTCGGGCTGTACAACAGCATCCGATCACCTGTATTTATTTCCGAATGGCTCACGTTTGGATCATGAAATTGAAGCTGCCCTTGAGATAGGACTTCGTTTGCATGCCTCCCGCGGTTCAATGAGCCTGGGAGAAAGTGATGGAGGTTTACCTCCTGACAGCGTGGTAGAAGATGAAGATTATATTTTAGAGGATTCCCGACGCTTGATTGAGACCTATCATGACAGCAGCCCGGGTTCGATGACCCAAATTGTGCTTGCTCCATGTTCGCCGTTCAGTGTCACGGGTGATTTGATGCGTGAAAGCGCAGTTTTAGCCCGTGAATATGGGGTGCAGCTGCATACCCACCTGGCCGAGACGGAAGATGAGATCGATTTTTGTATTGAAATGTTCGGGAAACGCCCTGTTGCCTACATGGAAGAAGTGGATTGGATCGGTCCGGATGTCTGGTTCGCCCATTCAGTCTACGTTAATGACCAGGAAATTAAAGTCTATGCTGATCACCATTGTGGTGTGGCCCACTGCCCGAGCTCAAATATGCGTCTGGCTTCCGGTGCAGCTCCGATTCTGGATCTGCGGGCTGCCGGCGTTGATGTCGGGTTGGGCGTGGATGGATCCGCCAGCAATGATGGATCCCATATGATTGAAGAGGCCCGTCAGGCGATGCTTCTATCCCGCCTTCGGGCTGGAATGATGGGGGCTTCTCGCTCTGATGGAGGGGCTCAGCCGATTATGTCAGCCCGGCAGGTGCTGGAACTGGCCACAATTGGCGGTGCTGCAGTCCTCGGTCGAGAGGATATCGGCTCCCTGGCAGCTGGAAAGGCAGCTGATTTTACGGCGATTAATTTAAACCGGATTGATTATGCAGGTGCACTGCACGATCCAGTGGCTGCCGTACCGTTTTGTGCTCCGGTGAAAGTGGATTACACCGTAGTCGGAGGGAAAATGATTGTTAAGGATGGACAGCTGATGACCGAGGATCTACCGGTCTTGATTGAGAACCACAACAAGGCTGCTCACAGGTTATTAAACGAATAACAATTGTTATTCGTTTATTTTTTGGGGAGGAATAGATGACTTTGGAAAAAATCAGCACCGAAACAAGAAATCTCGTAGATGTGGCCATGGGCCGCACAACTGCGGATCTGCTGTTTCAGAACGGGATCTGGGTTTGTGTTCAAACCGGTGAGTTCATTCCCGGGACGGATATCGCTGTCTCTGGCGATCGGATTGCTTTTGTGGGTCCTGATGCCAGTCATACGATTGGAGATGAGACCGAAGTGATCGACGCCCGGGGAAAGTATCTGGTCCCTGGTTTGCTGGATGCCCATATGCATATTGAATCCGGGATGGTAACGATTACGGAGTTTGTCCGGGCAGTGGCCCCCCGAGGGACGACCGGGATGTTTGTTGATCCCCATGAGATAGCCAATGTATTCGGGTTGGAAGGTGTTCGGCTGATGGCAGACGAAGCGGAAAACCAGCCTGTTCATGTCTGGGTTCAGGTTCCCTCCTGTGTGCCGTCTGCACCGGGATTAGAAACACCGGGATCGGCAATCGGTCCCGAGGAAGTTGAAGAAGCAATGACCTGGGACCGAATTATCGGCCTGGGAGAAATGATGAATTTTCCGGGTGTGTTTACTAGTGATCAAAAGATGCACGATGAAATGGCAGCAACCCGGGCTGCCGGGAAAGTGATCGGCGGGCATTATGCTTCTCCGGATCTGGGACTGCCGTTTCATGGATATGCCGCCGGCGGCCCGGAAGATGACCATGAAGGAACCCGGAAAGAAGATGCTGCCGCCCGCGTCCGGCAGGGGATGAAAGCCATGCTACGGTATGGTTCAGGTTGGCTCGATGTAGAAGCCCAGATTAAAGCCATTACGGAAGATGGACTCGATTCCCGTCATTTTCTGCTCTGCACGGATGATTCCCATTCTGAGACCCTGGTCAATGACGGTCATATGGACCGTGTTCTGCGTCATACCATCGGGTTGGGCGTGGATCCGATGCTGGCGATTCAGATGGCAACCATTAATACTGCAGAGCATTTCGGAGTTGCCCGAGATCTGGGCCAGATTGCCCCCGGCCGTTTTGCCGATGTGCTGATCGTTGAAGATTTGCAGGATTTCCGGCCGGAGCTGGTGCTGGCACAAGGTCAGGTGCTGGCCCGGGATATGAAATGGGAGATTGATCTTCCAGCTTATACCTACCCGGATTGGGCAGCTGACTCCATTCACCTCCAGCGCCCGTTGACAGCGGAGGATTTCCGCCTTCCTGTCTCATCAGAGCTCCAGGATGAGATATTAATGGCCCATGTGATTGGAGTGATTGAAGGGCAGGCACCTACCAAACATCTGCAGATCCAGGTTGAGGCAGAAAATGGGGAAGTTCGAATCGATTTGGATCGCGATCTGGCGAAGATCGCACTTGTTGAACGCCACAAGGGGACCGGCGGAGTAGAGGTAGGCCTTGTTCAAGGATTTGGCTTTGAAGGAAAATGCGCGACAGGGACCACGGTAGCCCATGACTCCCACCATATGATTGTGGTTGGGACAGATGAGGAGCAGATGGCTCTGGCTGCGAATCATCTGGCAGAGATTCACGGCGGTCAGGTTGTGATCCAGGATGGAAAAGTGATTGGAGAAGTGGCCCTGCCAATTGCAGGCTTGATGTCCAATCAACGGGCAGATCTGGTAGCAGAAGAAGCGGCAACCGTCTTGGAGGGATTCAGGAATTGCGGCTGCACGATCGTAAATCCCAATATGCAGTTGAGCTTGCTGGCCCTGGCAGTGATTCCGGCCCTCCGGATTTCTGATCTGGGGCTGGTGGATGTCGAGAAGTTTGAATTTGTACCCGTGCTGGAAAAAGAATAAAACTATGAGTGAAAACGATGTATCAAAAACAATCCATGAGCAGCTCAGCACCTTAATTGCTGAGACAGATTCTGGAGAAAGGCTTCCATCGGAACCCAAGCTGGCGAAAAACCTGGGTGTTTCCCGGGCGACCCTGCGGGAAGCGATGCGAACTTTTGAAACCCGAGGCTTGCTGCAGAGGAAACAAGGTGTAGGAACGTTTGTAATCCATCCCACCCATGTCTTCGAGACCGGGCTGGAAAATTTGATGAGTCTGGAGAACTTGGCGGATCAAATTGGGCTGGATGTAGATATGGGCGAGCTGGTCGTCAAAGAAATTACTGCGGATGGGGATCTTGCAAAGACTCTCACCGTTCCGGAAGGTGAGCTCATACTCCAGGTAGCCCGCACGATCCTGGCAGAAAACAGACCGATCGCGTATTTGGTCGATAATCTGCCGACGGATGTGCTGTCGGCTGATGAAGTTAATCAAAAATTCACCGGATCAGTCCTGGATTTGTTGATCACCCATGACGATATTCCCCTGACCAGTTCACGCTGTGATATCACAGCCATGGGAGCACCGCCTGAGATAGCCAGTGCGCTGGATATCCAGCGGCGGGATCCGCTGCTGATATTTTCATCCAAACTGTACAACAATCAAGGAAGGATTATCGATTATTCTTTCAGCTATTTTATCCCCGGACATTTTCGTTTTCATATTGTCCGGAGAATAGTCAGTCAAATTTAACCATAAACCTTTGGATAACCTTCCCGTCAAATTCTAAGAAGAACGGCCGTTATCCAGATAAAAACCATATTTACTTTAAGGAGTTACATCATGAGAAGTTTTGCTGGACGGAACATTATATCTTTGAAAAATTTTGAACGACGGGAATTCGAGCGTGTTTTGGAAGTGGCTGCTGAACTGGCACCCATCGCCCACAACCGTAAGAATGTTGATCTGCTGAAGGAAAAGACCATGGTGACGGCTTTCTATCAGCCTTCAACCCGAACCCGACTCGCCCACGAAGCTGCCATGCTGCGGTTGGGCGGAAAAGTGACCGGATTCTCCGATGCAAAAATGACCCGGGCCGGTGACTTTTATATGGAAACCATCAAGGATACCTTCAAGATGCTTGAGCACTACGGGGACGTGATTGTTATGCGTCACTTCCAGAAAGGCGCTCCAGCCGAAGCAGCCAAATGGACCAGCGTTCCGATCATTAACGGCGGTGATGGATGGGGTGAGCACCCGACCCAGATCCTGACCGACCTCTACACCATCTGGCAGGAAAAAGGGATCCTTGACGGTCTGCGCTGGGTGGCGGTTGGTGATATGCGGATGCGCACCATGCATTCCCTGGGGCACGCCCTGACCCAGTTTGACTGCCCGATCACCTTTATTTCTCCTGAAGATATGTCCCTTCCGGATGAGTACCGCGAAGACTTCAAACAGAACAGCTTGAACTTCACCGAGGGTGATGATGTCCGCGAAGTGATTGCTGACGCAGACGTGATCCTGGTTGAACCGGTTGTCCAGCCTGATTACACCAAATCCCGCGACGAGCGTGATGGTGATGTCGGAATGACCCCGCCTGAATTCAAGATAACCCGCGAGCTGCTGGAAACCAAAGCGAAATCCGATGCGGTTCTGCTGCACTCCCTGCCCCGCATGGACGAGATTCCTCCCGATGTCGATCAGACCCGGTGGGCTCGCTACTGGCAGGAAGGTTTCAACGGTGTTGTGATGCGGATGGCACTGTTGGCCCTGGTGCTCGGCGCCAAAGAGTAAGGTCGGTAGAAGAAGAAAACACCAGTATGGAGCGGTTTCAAAGCACAATTTTTAGAGGCAGCTCCATACTGGAGTAAGACAACTTAATGCTCAGTTTTATTCGTAGGCAAGAAATTCAAATCAACCACAAAACCCCGGAGAGCTGAATTCGAAGCACGGAAGCCGATCATAAACCAATCCAGCACCGGTTAATAATTGAACAATAATACCAATCCTGCAAAACGCTGAGCTGTATTCCAAATAGATCTTATCTAATCAGAAGGAGATAAATATGATTTCCGATTTACGCGGTCGAGATTTAATCAGCGACCTTGATTTTTCCAAAGAAGAAGTAGAAACCATTCTGGAAGTTGCCTGGGATCTTAAGAAAAAGCGGGCTCTTGGCGAACCCCATGCTCTGCTGCGGGATAAAACCCTCTCCATGCTTTTCTTCTTCTCCAGCACCCGGACCCGGGCTTCTTTTGAATCCGGCATGGCCCAGCTGGGCGGACATGCAGCTTTTATGGAAAGCCGCACCACCCAGGTGTCCCACGGTGATACAGAGAAAGAACTCGGTGAAATTCTGGGACGGTATTTTGACGGAATTGCCATCCGACACGTTACATGGGGTGTTGGCAACCAGTATCTGAACAATGTTGCTTCTGCCTCCCGGGTTCCCGTGCTGAACATGCAGTGCGAAGTTTACCATCCCCACCAGTGCCTGGCTGACATTATGACCATCCAGGAAAAGAAAGGGAAAGACCTGCGCGGGAAGAAGATTGTGGTCTCCTGGGCTTATGCTTCCTCTTATCTCAAACCGATCTCTGTGCCGCAGTCCCTGATCCTCCAGATGCCCCGCTTTGGTCTGGATGTCACCCTGTCCCATCCCCCGGAATTCAAATTAATGCCGGAGATCATGGAACAGGCTCAAGAACAGGCTGATAAATACGGCGGTAAATTTGAGGTTGTCCATGATATGGAAGAAGGCTTCAAAGATGCTGACATTGTCTACGCCAAATCATGGGGTCCGCTGCTGACCACCCAGGATCCGGATGAGGGCAAGAAGATTCAGGATCAGTACAAAGATTGGATTACTGATTCCAGGAAGATGGCTCTGGCAGATAAGGATGCAATTTACATGCACCCGCTTCCCGCAGACAGGGATGTCGAAGTCACCAGTGAAGTGATGGATGGACCGCAGTCCGTGGTCTTCGATCAGGCCGAAAACCGTATGCATGCTCAGAAAGCCGTCATGGCTCTGACCATGCGCTAGGAGAAACCAATGACAAAAGAAAAGAAAGTTGCTGTAGTTGCCATTGGCGGTAATTCGCTGATCAAGTCCAAGCAGCACCAGACCGTGGAAGATCAGTACCAGGCGGCTAAAGAAACTGCAGCCCACCTGGTGGATATGATCGAAGCGGGCTGGGATATCGCGGTGGGGCACGGGAACGGCCCCCAGGTTGGATTCATTCTGCGCCGGTCGGAAATTGCCGCCAAAGTGGAAGGAATGCACGAAGTACCGCTGGATGTCTGCGGTGCGGACAGCCAGGGTGCGATTGGTTATGCTCTGCAGCAGAACCTGCACAACGAGCTTTCTGACCGGGGTATTGACAAATCAGTTGCGACCGTGATCACCCAGGTCCGGGTGGATGCTGATGATCCTGCGTTCCAGGAACCAGCTAAACCGATTGGGACGTTCATGGAAGAAGACGAAGCCATGCGCCGCAAAGAAGAGATGGGATGGAATGTGGTTGAAGATGCCGGACGCGGCTGGCGCCGGGTTGTGGCTTCCCCCCTTCCGGTCGAAATCATGGAGCTGGAAGCGGTTAAAGCCCTGATTGCATCCGGAACGATCACCATCACCGTCGGCGGGGGAGGAATCCCCGTCATAAAAACAGATGCTGGCTTGAAGGGAACAGCAGCCGTGATTGATAAAGACTTCGCTTCCTCCTTCCTGGCAACTGAAATGGATGCTGATCTGCTGCTGATCTCCACGGCTGTGGAAAAAGTGGCCCTGAATTTCGGGAAACCGGATCAAAAAGATCTCGATGTGATGACGGTAGCGGAAGCAAAACAGTACCTCGATGAGGGCACTCATTTTGCAAAAGGCTCCATGGAACCGAAAATCCGGGCTATTGTCCGCTTCCTGGAGAACGGTGGAAAAGAAGCGATAGTGACCGACCCAAAGAATATTGGGCGAGCTTTGAAAGGTGAAACGGGAACAAAAATAATTCCCTGAGGGGAAATATCTTAATGTTTGAAGAATGAAGGCAAAATTCATCAAATATTAAGATATTGTTCTTATCCCTCTAAGGATGTTTCAAGTATACTTATGGAATAAGGATTAACGAAATTTATCACAAAAGGAGGCATAACTCAAAAAATCGCGCCTACTAAAACCTATTTACTTTAACCTAGTTATGTACAGGAGAAACTATGAAGAAGAAAAACCTTTGGTTAGTGATCAGCATGTTGCTGATTGCCTCATTTGTCTTCACAGCCTGCCAGACAGCCCCCGTTGAAGAACCCGCGGAAGAAGCTGCTGAAGAGGCAGTTGTTGAAGAAGAGGCAGAAGAAGCAGTGGAGGAAGAAACAGAACCAGCCGCGGAAGGTGGACTGCAGATTCCTGACATTGAAGAAGGCAAGTTCAATGTTGCGATCGTGATGCTCAGCAACCATGATGACGGCGGCTGGTCCCAGGCTCAGTGGGAAGGAATTACCTACCTTGATGAAGCCATGGATGATGTTCACACCGCCTATATGGAATTGGTCGCCGAGGGCGCTGATTCCGAGCAGGTTTTCCGGGGTTTGGCCCGCAAAGGCTTTGACCTGATCTTTGGTGGGTCCTTTGGTTACATGGACTCCATGGAAGTCGTGGCAGAAGAATTCCCGGATGTGGGTTTTGTTCACATTTCCGGTTACAAATTCAACGGCACGAACTTTGGCAATATGTTTGGCGAAATGGAAGTTATGAAGTACGTGGCCGGCATGGTTGCTGGAGCCCGAGCCAAGGCTGACGGCGTAGATCGTGTTGGTGGTATGGCCACTTTCCCGATTCCGGAAGAATTCCGTCTGTTCAATTCTTATGCACTTGGTGTGCAGGAAACCTGCCCCGACTGCGAAGTGGATATCCGCTGGATCTTCACCTGGCACGATCCGATTGTCGAGCGCGAAGGTTCTGATTCCCTCTTTGACACCGGCTCGCATGTGGTAATGACCGGTGCCGATACCCCGGCTCCTGCTCTGGCAGCTGCCGACCGGGAAGGCGTTTATGGAATCACCTATGACTGGGTTGGCTCCTGCACCATTGACGAGTGCCTGACTGCTCCGTACTGGGTCTGGGGACCTGTCTTTGAACGGATCACCAAAGAAGTTATGGCTGGAGAATATCCTTACACAGCTGATTATTTCGATGCCGTTTCTGGTGGTGTTGGAATTTACGGCTTCATGGAAGGACAGGAACTGCAGCCCGGTGTGGCCAGTCTTCCCGAGGAAGATCTGGATAAGATCTGGGATGTTGTGAATGCTGCGAAAGCCGGCGAATTTGATCGTTTTGATGTCTTTGCCGGACCGATCATCGACAACCAGGGCAACGTGGTTGTTCCTGAAGGCGAGTTCATGACCCAGGCTGATATTGACCAGTTCGCCCCCGGCGCACCTGGTTTTGAAGCTGAGTACGGCATGTTCTGGTGGAACGAGAATATCATCGCTGATCTACCTGATCTCTAAACCTCACACAATTCCGGGTGGCCAGCACCAGCTGGCCACCCGGTCTTTTCTAGCAATTATTTTTTATTATGGAAACAGACTAGCTACTATAAACAAGATGGTGGATTATGAATAATCATCAAACAAATCCTGAGCTGGTTGTTGGAATGCAGTCAGTTACCAAACGTTTCCCAGGTGTGCTGGCAAATGACCGGGTAAACTTTAATTTACGGAAAGGGGAAGTTCACGCTCTGCTGGGAGAAAATGGAGCCGGGAAAAGCACCCTGATGAATGTCCTGGCCGGTTTGTATAAAGCAGAAGCTGGAAAAATATTTGTTCATGGGAAACAGGTCAATTTTGCTTCTCCCCGGGAAGCTATTGAAGCCGGGATCGGCATGGTCCACCAACATTTTATGCTGGTACCCTCCCAGACTGTTACAGAAAATATTCTCCTGGGACTTGATGAACCGCGTTTCCGAATGCGTTTAAGTGAGTATGACGAACAAATTAAGGAAATTGCAGCCCGTTATGGTCTTCATGTGGATCCGGAAGCAAAAATCTGGCAGCTTTCCGTCGGAGAGCAGCAGCGGGTTGAAATCCTGAAAATGCTCTACCGGGGTGCCGATGTGCTGATTATGGATGAGCCAACGGCTGTTTTGGCTCCCGCAGAGATCAATGAACTATTCCAGACGCTGCGGAAAATGACGGACCAGGGGAAATCAATTGTCTTCATCAGCCATAAACTCCACGAGATCATGGAAATTGCGGACCGGGTCACAGTGTTGCAGAAAGGAGTTGTGACTTCGAGTGGGCTGGAAATAAAAGATGTTTCCCGGGCGGACCTGGCGCGGTTGATGGTGGGACGGGAAGTTATTTTCCGGGTTGAGAAAAAGGCTGTTGAGACCGGAGATACAGTTCTGGAGGTTCAGGATCTTGAAGCAAGTAATGATAAAGGGATCCAGGCTCTGAACGGTGTTAGCCTGAATATCAAAGAAGGAGAAATTGTCGGTCTGGCCGGTGTGGCTGGAAACGGACAGAATGAGCTGGCAGAAGCTCTGGCCGGACTCCGGGAGGTCACGGGCGGAACGGTAATAGTCAATGATCGTGATGTTACCAATAAACCTGTCAAACTGGGAATTCGACACGGGATTTCATTGATCCCTGCTGACCGCACAGCGGTCGGTACAGCCCCTAACCTGAGCGTGACTGACAATGTGATCATGAAAAATTATGATCAATCACCAATTTCAAAAGGATGGCGGATCCTTTCTTCTGCAGCCAATAGTTACGCTACGGACTTGAAAGAAGCTTACTCAATCATGGTCCCGACAATAGATACATCTGTCCGGCTGTTATCCGGAGGGAATTTGCAGAAAGTGATCCTGGCCCGGGAGATCTCCAGTGAGCCGAAATTTATGATTGCTGTTCAGCCTACCCGCGGCCTGGATGTGGGTGCGATTGAAGGCGTCCAGAAACTGCTGCTGGCTCAGCGGGAAAACGGCGCCGCAATCTTATTAATCTCGGAAGAATTGGAAGAGCTGTTAACCTTGAGCGACCGCATTTACGTCATCTATGAAGGTGAAATTATGGGTGAAGTGGATGACGGAGATATTGACAAGATCGGCCAGATGATGACTGGAACAACACTCCAGGAAATCGAATCAGAAGGAGTTAGTTAATATGGCAGAAACCAGCCCTAAGGAATCTGCTTCAAAGTGGGTCTTTCCTTACCAAATCAAAATTGAAAATCGGGTAGAAAATCCACCTCGCTGGCTTTCACCGGTGTTATCCATTGCAGCAGTGATTGCTGCCCTGCTGCTGGGCGCACTGGTGATCTGGGCCGGCGGCGGTGAAGCCTGGAGAATTTACACTCATATTGCCAAGAATTCATTTGGCAGTGTAGGAGTGCTGTCCGACACCATGGTGAAAGCAATTCCGCTGATGCTGGTCGGATTAGCCTGTTCGATTGCTTTCCGGATGAAGTTGTGGAATATCGGTGCTGAGGGGCAGTTTTTCCTGGGAGCATTTGGGGCCAGCATGGTTGTACTGCTTCCGATCCTTCCGGCTGATGCGCCTAAATGGCAGTTTATCATTGTCACCGCCCTGTTTGGTATGGCCTTTGGTGCGCTCTGGGGTTTTATACCCGGTTTCCTGAAAGCCCGCTACAACGTGAATGAAATCATTTCAACCTTGATGTTGAACTATGTAGCCATTGAATGGAATAACTATTTTATCTATGGAGTATGGTCCGACATGGGGTTCCAGATGTCTCCCATGTTTCCCCGGAATTCCTGGCTGCCACGCTTATCCGATCTTGCCAAAATAAACCCCTTTTTCGGAGGGTTGACAACCCACTTGGGGCTTATTTTCGCCATTGTTGCTGCGGTTATTCTCTGGGTGATTCTCAACAAGAGCCGCTGGGGTTATGAAATTCGCCTGATTGGTGATAACCCCCGGGCTGCAGAGTATGCAGGCATTTCCATCAAGAAAAATATCATCCGGGTCATGATGGTTTCCGGTGCGCTGGCGGGTCTGGCTGGAATGTCAGAAATTATGGGTGTTGTCCACCGTTTACAGGGAGCAATTTCTCCCGGATACGGCTATACCGGCATCATTATTGCCTGGCTGGCTAAATTGAACCCTCTGGCTGTAATCCTGGCCTCCATCCTGTTTGGAGCTTTGATTTTAGCGGGCAGGGAAGTCCAACCATCAGGGATACCCACCTTGATTCAGGGTTTGATCATGGTGGCCTTGATCGCCAGCGACTACTTTTTCCGGAACCGGGTCAGAATTATTAAACGGGTGGAGGGTTAACTATGAATTTGATTATCATTCTAGCTTCCGGTGTCGCAACCGGGACAGTACTGCTCTATGCCACGGTAGGTGAAATATTCGCTGAACGATCCGGTATTTTGAACCTGGGTGTGGAAGGGATGATGCTGCTGGGAGCGATGACAGCTTATAAAACAGCAGCAGCCACAAGTAATGCCTGGTTAGGATTGCTGGTGGCGATGCTGGCTGCTGGTTTAGTGAGCCAGGTCCATGCCTTTATTACGATCACCCTTCAGGCTGATCAGGTGATCAGCGGTTTAGCCCTCAACTTTCTGGCGACCGGCATCAGCCTGGTGCTGGGAGAGGGTTTGACCAGCCTGCGGGATGTAGTTCCCCAGCTTCCGAAATATTCCATTATGGGACTATCTGAGATCCCGTGGATTGGCCAAATTTTGTTTACCAACCACAGCATTATGGTCTATATCGGCTATTTGTTTATCCCGCTGACCTGGTATTTCATAAACCGGACCCGGCCGGGGCTGCACCTGCGGGCTGTCGGAGAATATCCAGCGGCCGCTGATACTCTTGGTATTCGGGTTTATTTCCAGCGCTACCTTTATGTCTTTGTGGGTGGACTCCTGGCTGGTTTAGCTGGGGCAACTATCAGCCTCTCAATTTCTCCAGGATGGTTTGGAGCTTTGACTACCGCCGGACAGGGCTGGATTGCCGTTGGTCTGGTGATTTTCGCCCAGTGGAATCCGGTTCGGGCCGCCTTCGGGGCCTACACATTTGGTGCTCTCCGCCGGCTGGTTTTGGATCTCCAGGCACCAGCTGTGATCCTGGGAATCTCTAATCCATTTTTCTACAATGTGAATTACGGCTTTTTCCTGAAGATGCTGCCCTATCTCTTTACTGTTGTGTTCCTGGTGATAGGTTCCAGGGAAGCCAGACGGAAGCGGATTGGAACTCCGGCAGCACTTGGTTTGCCGTATATCCGGGGTCAGCGCGGTCTATAATTTATGATCAATCTCACAGAAAGAAAACAACTGATCAGGGCATCTTTGAAGGAAATCCCGCTGGACCTGCGGTTGGACGATATCAAAGTCGTGAATGTTTATACCGGCAGTGTGGATCAGGGGGCAATTGGAATTCAGGGCGGGCGGATTGTCACCCCTTATGCTGCAGGGTATGAAGCGAAAACAGTCGTAGATGGTCAGGGGATGTACGCCATTCCGGGGTTCATTGACACCCACGTCCATCTGGATTCCACTCTGGTGATCCCTGAAAATTTATCTCAACTGCTTCTGCCCCGGGGGACGACGGTGATGCTGTCTGATCCCATGGAGATCGCAAATGTGGCAGGACTACCGGGGTTTAAGGCTCTGCTCCACTCAATTGAGAAGCTTTCCTATCATATCTTCCTGGAAGTTTCCTCCCGGGTTCCTACCGCACCGGGTTTAGAAACAACCGGCGGGGAACTTGACCTGGAGGATGTTCGGGAGATTTTGACCTGGCCGGAGACGGTCAGCCTTGGAGAACTGGATCCTTCTAAAATCCTGGAAATGCGGGATGAGTATCTCCTGAAGGTCGAAGCTGCGCTGGAACTCGGCAAAATATGTAATGGTCATGCAGTAGGCCGGGTAGATGAAGAGCTGGTTGCTTATGCCTGCGGTGGTTTGGCAGATGACCATGAATGTGTTGATTATGCTGAAGCCCGCTCCCGGCTGGAGCTGGGGATGTCTGTGCTGGTCCGGGAAGGAAGCACGGAACGCAATCTGGATCTGATCCTGGAAGGTGTGGTCCGGGAAGGCACTTACTCACACCACCTGATGTTCTGTACAGATGACAAACACCCGGATGAGATACTCGAGGAAGGGCATATTGATTTTATGGTCAACCGGGCCATCGAACTTGGATTGACCCCCATGCAGGCGATTCAGATGGCAACCATCAATGCAGCCAAACATTTCCGGATTGAACACCTGGTGGGAAGCCTGTCACCGAACCGCTGGGCGGATTTTATCCTGGCTGATGATCTGGAGCGGATTGAACCGCGGGATGTGTATTTCAAAGGGCAGCGGGTTGTGCAGGATGGGACCTATGTTGGATCCGTCCCAGAAGCGAACTATCCGGATTGGCTCTATCAAACCGTGACTCTCAAGGCCGGTGGAAAGGCTGAAGATTTTGAACTGCGGTCAAATGGTGACCGGGCAAAAGTTTATGTGATTGATCTTTATCCTGACCAAATTATCAACCGGAAGCTGGAAAAGGAGCTTCCCGTTGTAGACGGTGTGGTCCAGAATGATCTGGAACGGGATTTTCTCAAGCTGGCGGTTGTCGAACGCCATGGGAAAAATGGGAATATTGGAATCAGTTTTGTCCGCGGCTTTGGTTTAGAGCAGGGTGCTTTAGCCTCTTCTGTAGCCCATGACCACCACAACATAATTGTAGCCGGAACCAACGACCGCGATATGGCAGCCTGTGCCCAGGCCATCGAAGAGATGCAGGGTGGATTTGCGATTGCCGCGGACGGTGAGGTGCTGGGTACGCTGCCGCTGCCAATTGGCGGGCTGCTGACGGAAGAACCGGTCCAGGATGTGATTGAGGGCCTGGAACAAATTAACGAGATCTATCGGAATCTGGGTGGAACGCTGCCCGCTCCGTTCATGACCATATCATTTATCGGCCTGCCGACGGTTCCTGATCTGGGTTTGACGGATAAAGGTCTGGTTGATGTCTTGAAACATAAATTGATGAGTTCCTTTGTTGAATGATCAGAATAATTAAGGGTAGGGAGTAAGTTGATGCAGGTATTTGATTTTATTCAGGTTGAGAGTGAGATCGAATTGTTCAAAGTTTTATCCAACAACAAGGCAAAAATTGTAGCCGGGGGAACAGATATTATCCCGCGGATGAGAAAAAGTACATTTTCGGCGGATATCCTGGTAGATATCCAGAAATTATCATCCCTGAAAAATATTACGAAAAATCAGGATAGGATTGAAATCGGAGCTCTGGTCACTCACCAGATGTTGATGGATTCGACGCTGATCCAGGATCATTTGCCTTCCCTGGCTGCTGCTGCTGAAAGTGTTGGCTGCATCCAGACCCGCTGCCGGGGCACCCTGGGAGGAAATCTAGCCAATGCATCCCCTGCTGGGGATACCATTCCGCCTTTATTGACTGTAGATGCAGACCTCGTCACTGGAAGTCAATCTGGTGAACGAGAAGTATCCCTGAGAAATTTCTTTTCCGGTCCCGGGCAAACAGCCCTGAAAGAGGGTGAATACATCAAGTACATCCGTTTTTCAGTATCTAAAGATGGTAGAGGGACTGGATTCCAGAAATTAGGCAAGCGAAAAGGAATGGCAATTTCTGTAGTGAATGCTGCTGCGGCTCTCGAGCTGAATTCAGCGGGAGAAATTAAGTCCGCTGCAGTTGCTCTGGGGTCTGTGTCCCCGACAGTGGTCCGCTGTCTGGAGGCGGAGGAGTACCTGCTCGGCAGGAAACCGACGGAAGATGTTTTCAACCAGGCTTCCGAGCTCTGCCGGGAGTCAGTTTCTCCCATCAGTGATGTGAGGTCGACAAACGAATACCGGAGACATGCGGTTGGGGTGCTGGCGTTCAGGGCCCTGGAACAGGCTGCATCCAGAGCAAATGATTTGAGGTGACGATTTTGAATGAAATCACGATTCAGTTTACAGTGAATGAAAAAGAGGAAAGTGTAACCGGAGCCCCAAATCGAACCCTGCTAGATGTTCTGCGGGATGATCTGGGGTTGACCGGTGCCAAGGATTCCTGTGGGGGAGAAGGGGAATGCGGGGCCTGCACGGTGATTATGGACGGAGAACCGGTCAATTCCTGCCTGGTATTGATGGGGCAGGCTGATGGCCACGAGGTATTAACGATTGAAGGTCTCGAAAAAAATGGTCAGCTCCATAAAATTCAGTCTGCGTTTATTGAATCAGGAGCAGTCCAGTGCGGTTACTGCACACCGGGAGCGGTCCTGGCCGCCAAAGCTCTCCTGGATCGAAATCCGCATCCCTCGGATGAGGAAATCCGGGACGGCTTGAGCGGCAATTTATGCCGCTGCACAGGGTATGAAAAGATGATTACAGCAGTACATCTTGCAGAAGAAGAGGTAGTGAATGGCTGAGCAGTTAAAGACAGTTGGTAAGACAGAATTGAGGAAAGACGCAGTAGATAAAGTAACCGGGAAAGCTGTATATGCGGCTGATATTCCTCTCGAGAACCTGCTTTATGGTGCTGTTTGTCGATCTGCCCACCATTATGCAGAAATTCTCAAGATTGACTATTCAGCTGCGGAAGCAGTTCCCGGGGTGCTGAAAGTTCTGACCGCAGATGATATTCCCGGGAAAAAAACTTTTGGTCCTTTTATCAAGGATCAGCCTCCCCTGGCGGATGGGTTTGTCCGGCACCTTGGAGAACCAGTGGTACTGGTGATTGCAGAAAGTAAAGCTGCAGCAGAAGAAGCTCGGGAGAAAATTAAAGTTGAGTATCGGGAGCTTGAGGCAGTTTTTGATCCAGTCCAGGCCGCAGATCCGACCAGCCCGCAAGTCCACCCCTCAGGAAATTCCGCAACCGAGTATGATGTTCAGGATGGGGATGTTAATGCTGGTTTTGAAGATGCGGATAGGGTTTTAGAAGAGACTTTCGAGGTAGCCCGGATCTCCCCAGGCTATATGGAGCCAGAAAATTCAGTTGCAGTCTGGAATGATGATGAGACGATCACTGTCTGGGTCAGCTCTCAACATCCTTTTACAGATCAGCAGTATATTGCTGAAACATTGAATATGCCTCTGGAGCGGGTTCAGGTAAAGAGCGCGGTAATTGGCGGTGCGTTTGGTGGGAAAGAGGATCCCAGCTTATCGATATTAACCGCGCTGGCAGCCTGGGCGGTGCAGGGATCCGTGAAATTGGTTAATACCCGCCAGGAATCTTTCCTGGCCCACCCGAAGCGGCATCCAGCTGCTTTGAGAATCAAATTGGGTGCCAGGAAAGACGGAACTTTTCTTGCTTTAGAAGCTGAAACCTACATGGATACCGGTGCATATGCATCTTATGGCCCTGCAGTGGGCGGCTTGCTGACCGAAACCATCGCTGGATCCTACCGTTTTCCAAATGCCCGGGTGGTAACCCATGTGATTTACACCAACAGCCCTTATTCAGGAGCGATGCGTGGTTTTGGCAGCCCGCAGTCCCATTTTGCCCTCGAAAGCATGGTGGACATGATGGCGGAAGCTCTTGGAATCAATCCAATTGATCTGCGTGAGAAGAACATTCTCCGTCCGGGTGACCGATTGTTCACCCATGTGATTGTTAACGAGACAGCTGAAAGCCTGCCAATTTGCACTGCAAAAGCTCGTGACTTGTGGGAAGAGTACAGCCAGATTGATCCTGGTCTCGGAAAGAAAGCCGGCGTGGGATTGGCCCTGGCAGCCCAGAGTATGGGTTTGGGGGCAAAGGTTCCTGATGATTCTACCCATCGGCTGGAATGGACACCCGAAGGAAAGATCCTGGTGCATCTCGGGGCCCCGGATCTGGGCCAGGGATTGGCTACCGCGGCTGAACAGATTGCAGCGGAAGCGCTGGGTGTACCTTATGATCAGGTTCAAACAAAGGATCTGGATACATTCACATCTCCTAACGGCAGTGTCACCTGCGCCTCGCGGATGACTTATATGACTGGAAATGCCCTGCTGGGAGCAGCGGAAAAAATGATTGAACATTTGCTGAAAGAAGCAGCTGAAATGCTTGATCAACCCCGCGAATCCCTCAAATATAGTGATGGGGCAGTTATCAAAGAAGACGGGAGCCAGGTTCAGGCTGCAGAATTTGTAAACCGGATGGCAGAAGATGGCCGGCGATTGATTTCGGAGAGCACCTTTAGCTTTCCTTATCCGGAGGAAACCACTCCCCAGCATCTCCCGATCGGGATGCCGCATGTGCTGTACTGCTTTGGAGCCCAGATTGCCCGGGTTGAGGTGGATCCTGATCTGGGTACCGTTGAAGTCACCCATTTCGCCGCTATTCATGATGTCGGAAAAGTGATCAGCCAATCCGGGGTGGAAGGCCAGATCGAAGGTGGGGTGGCAACCGGGTTGGGATATGCACTGTATGAAGATATGCAGCAAAAGGAAGAAGGCTGGGTCGACAGCTTTACTGAATATCTGCTGCCGACCTCCAAGGATATGCCGGCCAATTACCAGAATGTAATTCTTGAGATCGCTGAAGAGAGCGGTCCATTTGGCGCGAAGGGGATTGGCGAGATTCCTCTGGTACCCACTGCCCCAGCCGTGGCAAATGCGGTTGCTAACGCAGTTGGAGTCCGGGTTAAGAAACTCCCGATTACTCCAGAGAAAGTCCTTGGGATGGATCAATGATCATTCAGGAACGTATGTGGTGTTCGAAGAAGCGAAGTGCGCTTCCCGGTAAATATCAGATCACAAAAGGTCAAGGCTTATGAGCAAATCAAATCAAGATACCTGGATCGCAAGATTAGTTGACGCAGCTTTACCGGTCTTTGCCACCATCGCTGCCCTGCTGGTAGGGGCCGTGATGCTGCTCCTGCTGAAAGTCAACCCCATAGAAGCTTACGGCGCTCTCTGGGAGGGAGCATTTGGGAGCCGGAATGCCCTGGCGGAAACCCTCGTGAAAGCGACTCCGCTGCTGCTGGTCGGCCTGGGAATTTGTATTTCTTTCCGGGGTGATGTGATTAACATCGGTGGTGAGGGCCAGATGATCGTTGGCGCCATTCTCGGTACTCTGGTTGGCGTTACCCTGGTCGATTGGCCGGGATGGGCAGTGGTCCCGATTGCTATTTTGGCAGGATTTGTGGGCGGTGCAATCTGGGGTGGGATTCCGGGTGTTCTAAAGGCGTATTTCCGGGTCAATGAGATTCTCAGCACGGTGATGATGAATGCGATTGCCGTTCAGCTGATGAACTTTTTGCTCCGGGGCCCGATGATTGACCCGGCCCAGGCAGAGCTGGCTTCCAAGATTCCCCAGACAGCCCGCTTGGCAGAGAACTTCCGGCTCCCGCGTTGGATCCCGACCCGGCTCCATCTGGGAGCTTTGATCGCTGTGGTGCTGGCAATTCTGGTTTACATATTGCTCTGGCGCACAACCTGGGGTTACCGGATTCGTTCTGTAGGCCAGAACCCGGATGCCTCGGCCTATGCCGGGGTCAAAGTCAAAAATTATGTCGTCCTGGCGCTGGTCCTGAGCGGTGCCTTTGCCGGCTTAGCGGGTGTAATGCAGGTCTATGGGGTCAATTACCGGATGATAACTGATGGTTCAGCTTCCGGTTTTACCGGAAGTGCTGGTTTCAACGGGATTGTGGCCGCTTTGTTTGGCCAGCTCCATCCGATTGGAACGATTCCCGCCTCGGTGTTATTTGGCGCGCTGCTGGTCGGTGCGAACAAAATGCAGCGGGTGGTCCAGGTGCCTTCAGCCCTGGTGATTGCCCTGAACGGCTTGGTGGTGGTGTTTGTAGTCAGCAGTGAAATCTGGCGCAGACGGCGCCAGCGGAGGAGGCTAACGGCTTCCGGCCCGGAGGAGAATGGTCCGGGTGATCAAGAATTGGAATCCGGGGAGGTGGCAGCATGATTTCCGATCTGTTCTCTATGACCGTATTGGTCGGTATTCTCGCCTCAGGCATTCGACTTGCCACCCCGTATCTTTACGCAGCGATCGGCGAAACCTTCGGCCAGCGCAGCGGTGTTCTCAACCTGGGGGTAGAAGGCCAAATGCTGCTGGGTGCTTTTACCGCTTTTTATGTTGCGATCACAACAGGTAATCTCTGGTTCGGAATCCTGAGTGCCATGGGGGTTGGAGCCTTAATGGGTCTGGCGATGGCTTTTGTGACCGTGAATCTGCATGCTGAACAGGGGATCAGCGGGATTGGTTTTTACTTATTTGGTTTAGGTTTAAGCGACCTACTCTTTCAAAAGCTGCTGGGCACCGTGGAAACCGTCAAAGGATTTCCGAAAGTTCAAATTCCTGTCTTGAGTGATCTGCCCATCATTGGCGAAATTTTCTTCCAGCAGAACATCCTGGTGTATATTGCCTTTGCGATGGTCCCGTTGGCCTGGTTCGTGCTCAACAAAACCACCCTCGGATTGAAAATCCGGGCGGTGGGAGAAAACCCGGATGCAGCGGATTCACTGGGTGTCAGCGTAGCCCGGATCCGGTACTTTACCATTATCCTGGGCGGAACACTGTCCGGGGTTGCCGGGGCTTCGATGTCGATCGCACTGCTGAATGTTTTTCAGCAAAATATGACAAGCGGCCTGGGTTTTATTGCTGTGGCCCTGGTATATTTTGGTGCCTGGCGGCCTTTCGGGGTGATGTTTGGAGCCTTGCTTTTCAGTCTGGTGAACTCGCTCCAGCTCTGGGTCCAGGTTCTTGGAATTCCAATCCCCTCGGATATTGCGGTGATGATGCCCTATATATTGACAATTCTGGTACTGGTGGTCTCGGTATCGCGTGTCCGGGCGCCATCAGCTTTGAGCAAACCATTTGAAAGAACAGATTAAGTGAGGATGATCTTGGAGGTGAAACCCGGAAAATACTCGTTTTTGAGCGTTCCTTTTCAAAACTATTGTAAGGAGTAGATAATGAAGAATATTCGTTGGATTTTGATTCCCCTCTTAATTCTCGGCCTGCTGCTGTCTGCCTGCCAGGCAGAAGAAGCGGCACCGAGTGTGGAGGAACCAGAAGAGAGTCAGGAAGAACCGGCAGCTGAAGAAGAAACCGGTCCCTTCCGGATTGCAGTGGTTATGCCCAGTGCCATCAATGATCTTGCTTTCAGCCAGAGCATGTACGATGCCCTGCTGACCATCCAGGAAGAAATGGGTGGGGAAGAAGCGATGGAGTTTGTGTATTCGGACGGCATGTTTGTGGTGGATGACGCCGCTGCAGCTATCCGGGACTATGCCGCAGAGGGTTTTGACCTGGTGATTGCGCACGGCTCCCAGTACGGAAGCTCACTGCAGGAAATCGCTCCGGACTTCCCGGAAACCAGCTTTGCCTGGGGTACTACCGTGGATACCTTCGGAATTGAGAATATCTTTGCCTATGAAGCAGCTTCTGATCAGGGCGGATATGTGAATGGTGTCTTGGCCGCGACCCTGTCTGAAAGTGGTGTGCTGGGCGTGGTAGGACCGATCGAGACCGGTGATGCCAAACTTTATGTGGACGGATTTGTGGCCGGCGCGGAAGCGACTGACCCGGACGTCCAGGTCAATGTTAACTACATTGGGTCTTTCTCAGATGTAGCTCTGGCTTCTGAAGCTGCCAACACCCACATTGCTGCCGGCGCAGATGTCCTGACCGGCACAGCCCAGATGGTGGTAGGCGCGATTGGTGTGGCTGAAGAGAATGATGCCCTGTGGTTCGGCACCCAGTCTTCCCAGACTGAGCTGGCTCCCGATATCGTGGTCGCCAACCAGGTTTACAAATGGGATGTGGTGTTGAATGAAATCCTGGATCTGATCGACGAAGGCACCCTGGGTGGAAAATCTTTCGTGATAGATCTTGAGAACGGCGGCGAGGTAATCGAATATAACGCTGATTTTGATTTGCCTGATGCTGCAGCTGCCCTGGCCGAGGAAACCATCTCCGGAATCATCGATGGATCGATTATGGGTGATGGAGAAATGAAGGAAGAAGCTGACGAAATGGCGGCCCCCACGTTTGACGAGACCTTCCAGGTTGCGGTAGTTATGCCCAGCGCCATCAATGACCTGGCATTCAGCCAGAGCATGTATGATGCCCTGCTGAGCATCCAGGACTGGATGGGCGGCGAAGCGGCGATGGAATTTGTATATTCCGATGGCATGTTTGTGGTGGACGACGCCGCGGCAGCTATCCGGGACTATGCATCCCAGGGCTATGACCTGGTGATCGCCCACGGCTCCCAGTACGGAAGCTCGCTGCAGGAAATTGCTCCGGACTTCCCGGAAACCAGCTTTGCCTGGGGCACCACCGTGGATACCTTTGGGATCGACAACATCTTTGCTTATGAAGCTGCCTCCGATCAGGGCGGTTACGTCAACGGCGTAATTGCTGCCAGTTTATCGGAAAGCGGTGTGCTGGGTGTGGTAGGACCGATTGAAACCGGTGATGCGAAGCTTTACGTGGACGGCTTTGTGGCCGGCGCGGAAGCAACCAACCCAGATATCCAGGTCAACGTCAACTATATTGGTTCCTTCTCGGATGTGGCCCTGGCTTCTGAAGCTGCCAACACCCACATTGCCGCCGGCGCGGACGGCCTGACCGGCACGGCCCAGATGGTGGTGGGTGCGATTGGTGTGGCTGAAGAGAATGAAGCGATGTGGTTCGGCACCCAGGCATCCCAGACTGAGCTGGCTCCCGATATCGTGGTCGCCAACCAGGTTTACAAATGGGATGTTGTTCTGAAAGACGTGATCGGAAAAATTGCTGACGGCACCTACGGAGGAACATCCTTCGTAATTGATCTCGCCAACGGCGGCGAGGTGATTGAATACAATCCGGATTACGAACTTCCGGAGGACGTTCAGGCGCTTGCTGAAGAAACCATCCAGGGCATCATTGATGGTGAGATTACAACCCTGGCTGAATGAAACATGAAGTAGATGCAGGCTGGTGCAGGTAGATCCATTGGATTTATTTGTGCTGGATCCCCTCCTCTGCCGCAAGGCTGGGGAGGGGACCCTGCAGATGTGAATGGCTGGAGCTTGGAAGCAATCCTGTTTCTGTGCTCCAGGGATTTTTCATCAAATCTAACTAAAACAGGATAGAAAAAATGAATGAAACAGCTGTTTTACCATCTGGACAGAAACGAATTGACAGTCTTGAGATGCTGGGTATTACCAAACGTTTTCCGGGTGTACTGGCAAACTGCCGGGTGGATTTTGAGGTGAAGGCCGGTGAGGTACATGCCTTGCTGGGTGAAAACGGCGCCGGAAAAACCACTTTAATGAAAGTGCTGTACGGGATGTATCACGCAGATGAGGGTGAAATCCTGTTCAACGGGAAAAA
Organism: uncultured Anaerolineales bacterium; assembly: GCA_964618295.1. Taxonomy (GTDB): domain Bacteria; phylum Chloroflexota; class Anaerolineae; order Anaerolineales; family UBA11858; genus B10-G9. The sequence continues at coordinate 146,154 of CAZTWV010000001.1, forward strand.
AGTTAATATTACATCACCCACAGACGCGATTGCCAATGGGATCGGGATGATTCACCAGCATTTTATGCTGGTTGAGTCACTGACCGTGGCTGAAAATGTTGCTCTGGGAATGCCGTCATCCCGCGGTCCATTAACCGATCTTGAAAGGGTGTCAGATAGAATTATTGAGCTGGGTGATATTTACGGGTTGAATGTGGATCCGGAAGCTTACATCTGGCAGCTGTCCGTTGGGCAGCAGCAGAGAGTTGAGATTATCAAAGCTCTCTACCGGGGGGCGGCGCTCTTGATCCTGGATGAGCCCACTGCCGTTCTCACTCCGCAGGAAGTGGATGAGTTTTTCTGCATTATCCGGGAAATGGCTCAGGATGGTCATGGTTTGATATTCATCTCCCACAAGCTGCATGAGGTGATCGATATCAGTGATCGGGTCACCGTGCTCCGGGATGGACGCAAAGTGGGCACCTACTCCACAGCAGAAGCCACCAAGGCCGATCTGGCTCGCTGGATGGTGGGCCGTGATGTCAATTTCCGGCCGGACATTGAGGAAGTAGAAGTGGGGGAAGTCCGGTTGAAGGTTGAAAATGCTGCCTGCCAGAGTGATCGGGGTACCCCGGGGCTGCGCGGGGTGGATCTGGAGGTCCATTCGGGTGAGATATTGGGGATTGCCGGGGTTTCCGGTAATGGGCAGCGGGAGCTGGCCGAGGTGATTACCGGGCTGCGGGAAGCAACAGGCGGAAAAATCTTCCTGGACGGGGAGGACATTTCCAATTTGCCTCCTATGGAACGTACTGATCGTGCTCTCTCCTACATACCTGAGGAACGGATGCGGGATGGGATGATTCAGGACTTCACAGTTGCTGAGAATCTGATTCTACGGGAGCATCACAAGCAGCCGTTTTCAAGATCTGGTTTCCTGAACTTAAAGGAAATTTCCAGACATAGTGAGAATTTAATCCAGCGCTACCAGATTAAGACTCCTTCTCAGGAAACCCTGGCAAAGAGTTTATCAGGAGGAAATATCCAGAAGGTCGTGGTGGCCAGGGAGCTGTCCCGGAAGCCCAGGGTGATCATCGCTTCCCAGCCCACGCGGGGTTTGGATGTCGGCGCTATGGAATATGTTCGGTCCCGGCTGTTGGAAGAAAGAATTAAGGGCACAGCGATTCTGCTGATTTCAGAGGATCTGGATGAGATCTTCGCCCTGGCGGATCGGATTGCTGTAATCTATGAAGGTGAAATTATGGGCATTGTTCCCCGCGAGGAAGCAACGCCTGAAAAATTAGGACTGCTGATGGCAGGAGTACACGAAGGAGTATAGTGGAATGGGAAGTTTTGTTGGGTATCAGTGTTCAATTTGCGGTAAAGAGTATCAACCGGATCAGGTGACTTATACCTGCCCGGATGACAACGGAATTCTGGATGTCTTGCTGGATTATGAAGCATTGTCTAAGAAATCCCTGGATGAACTGGTTTGCTGGCCTGAAGAATCTCTCTGGCGCTACCTGGAATTGATGCCAATCCAAAAAATGATTGGTGTTGGAACACCCCTTCAGGCTGCAGGATGGACGCCGACTTTCAAGACAGACCGTCTGGGTCAGGAACTGGGTCTAAACCAGCTCTGGGTTAAGGATGAAAGCAGCAATCCGACTGCTTCTTTCAAAGATCGGGCCAGTGCTGTTCTGGTGGCCCGGGCGAGGGAAATAGGAGCCGAGGTGATTGTCACCGCCTCTACTGGGAATGCAGGTGCGGCCCTGGCCGGGATGGCAGCAGCGGTCGGGCACCAATCCGTGATTTTTGCCCCGAAAACTGCACCGCCGGCAAAAATTGCCCAGCTGCAAATCTTTGGGGCCCGGGTGATTCTGGTCGATGATAATTATGACGCTGCCTATCAGCTTTCCCTGGAAGCAACCGAGGAATTCGGTTGGTACAACCGCAACACCGGTTACAACCCGTTTACCGCGGAAGGCAAAAAGACTGCAGCTTTTGAGATCTGGGATCAGGTGCTTTTGAAAGAGAGCCTCAAGAAGCCGCTCTGTGTCTTTGTGTCGGTGGGAGATGGAAACATTATTTCCGGGATTCACAAAGGGTTTAAGGATCTGCTGGCGATTGGAAAACTGGAGCAAATGCCCCGGATATTTGGCTGCCAATCCACAGGGTCTGCGGCGATAGCTAATGCATTTGCTTCAGGAAAGGAAGAGATCGTAGCCGTTGAAGCGGACACCCTGGCGGACAGCATTTCTGTAAATTTGCCCAGCGATGGATTACGGGCTTTGCGGGCGGCTACCCAGACGGCTGGTGCGTATATCGCTGTTGAAGATCAGCAGATTCTGAAAGCTGTAGCTGAGCTGGGAAAAATTGGAATATTTGCCGAGCCGGCTGGATCAGCAGCCTATGCCGGGCTCAAACAGGCCCTTTCTGAGGGCTTGATTGCTGAAGATGATCCGGTGCTGGTTTTGAATACGGGGAGCGGATTAAAAGATGTCAAAGCAGCGATGGAAGCTGCTGGAGAAGCACCGGTGATTAAACCGGAGCTTGCAGCAGTCAAAAAATTGATCGGCTAGATTTTTTAATCACTGGATCTGGGACGGGAGATAGCCATGACCGAGAAACCAACCTTTACAATCATAGCTCCAATTTTCAATGAGGTGGAGAATCTCCCGATTTTGTACACCCGAATTTGCGAGGTGATGGATCAAACCGGTCAGCCCTGGGAAATGGTGATGGTTAATGATGGATCCAGCGATGGATCCACAGAGAAGTTGGACGAGCTGCAAGCGGCGGATGAGCGAATCCGGGTTGTTCATTTTGCCCGGAATTTTGGACACCAGATTGCGGTCACAGCTGGTTTGGATTACAGCAGGGGGGATGCTGTCGTGATAATTGACGCAGATCTCCAGGACCCGCCGGAAGTGATTCTAGATTTAATCTCCAAGTGGAAAGAAGGTTATGAAGTGGTTTACGCTGTACGGGCTAAACGAGAGGGGGAGACCTGGTTTAAACTCTTCACAGCTGCAGCTTTTTACAGGCTTATTCAGCGGATTACCGATGTTGATATTCCAATGGATACCGGGGATTTCAGGCTTCTGGATCGGACAGTTGTCGACGTCATGAACCAGATGCGGGAGCGGCACCGCTTTTTACGCGGGATGTCGGTCTGGGTTGGATTTAAGCAAATTGGGGTTGAATATGAAAGAGCCGAGCGTTTTGCCGGAGAGACCAAGTACCCTCTCCGTAAAATGCTGCGTTTTGCCCTTGATGCAATTACAGGATTTTCGTATTTTCCCCTTCAGCTTTCAATGTACCTGGGATTTATTGCTGCCGGGTTGAGCATTCTCTCAATTCCGGTGGTGATCGCTCTTCGATTGGCAGGATCCCAGGCTTTTTTCGGCCAGGCATCTACCCTGATTGCTGTTCTGTTTCTGGGTGGTGTTCAGTTAATTTCCCTTGGGATTGTCGGGGAATACATCGGGCGTTTGTATGATGAAGCGAAAGGCCGACCTCTCTATATTGTCAGACAACACCCTCCCAAAAAACAGTAATTTGTAGTATTATAGAGTTAGTTGTCAGACAATTGATTTGCCTTTTACAGGCTTGAAGAACTTAGTTCTAAAGGATAGTAAAATGATTGACCTCTCCATGGATAAAAAGCAGTTAGAACGGACTGTGCAGCGGGCCCGGGAACGCAATATTATCATCCCGACTTTTGCACAAATGAAGAACCCTGAACTGATTCCAGATTCAGTCAAAAACGAGTTGAAGGATATCGGTCTCTGGGATATCACCTCCCGCAACCTGTTCCGGATCACCTGGAAAAACGAACCGGTTGCCAAAGGCGGTGGTTATGGTGGTGTAAATTACATTGAGCTTCCCCCGAGCCTGACCGGTGTCAAGGCCCGGATTATTGCCCTGGTTGGAAAGTGGTTCCCCACTGGTGCTCATAAAGTTGGAGCGACTTTTGGCTGTCTGGTTCCCCCGCTGGTTACCGGCCAGTTTGACCCGACCTACCACCAGGCTGTTTGGCCCTCCACCGGAAATTACTGCCGGGGCGGTGCCTATGATGCTTCCCTCCTGGCCTGTGAATCGATTGCCATCCTCCCTGAAGGAATGAGCCGGGAACGTTTTGAATGGTTGGAAAAAGTAGCTGGTGAGGTAATTGCGACTCCTGGCTCCGAGAGCAATGTGAAAGAAATTTATGACAAAGTCAAAGAGCTGAAAGCAGAACGTGATAACGTTTTTGTCTTCAATCAGTTTGATGAATTCGGCAACTACCTCTGGCACTATGAAGTTACCGGTCATGCCATGGAAGAGGTTTTGCAGGAAGTGATGGGCCCGCGCGATGAATACCGCGGCCTGACCCTGACCACCGGTTCCGCCGGGACTCTGGGTGTGGGTGATTACATGAAGCAGCTTTTCCCCGGCAGCATCAACGTAGCCGGAGAAGCTCTGCAGTGTCCCACCTTGCTGGAAAACGGCTTTGGCGCTCACCGGATCGAGGGTATCGGCGACAAACATGTTCCCTGGATTCACAATGTCAAAAATACCGATATGATTATGGCGATTGACGATAACACCGTGGTCAACCTGGCCCGGCTCTTCAATGAACCTGCCGGACATAAATACCTGACCGATGTGGGTGTTCCCGAGGATCTGGTTGGAAAACTGGACCTGCTGGGATTCTCCAGCATTGCCAACACCGTGATGGCAATCAAGATGGCTAAGTACTACGAGATGGATGAGAATGACGTGATCCTCACTGTTTGGACTGACTCCATGGAACTGTATGAGAGCCGCCTGCATGAAATGCATGAGGAAATTGGTCAGTACACCGAAATGGATGCTGCCCAGACTCACGCCATGTACATCTGCGGTCTGACCCCGAATTACCTCCAGGATCTGACCTATCAGGATCAGCGCCGGGTCCACAACCTGAAATACTTCACCTGGGTCGAGCAGCAGGGCAAGACCTTTGAACAAATCCAGGACCAGTGGTATGAACGGGATTACTGGACCAATTTCCAGAAGCAAATTCCGGATATTGATGAATTAATCGTGGAATTCAATGAGCGGGTAGGTTTGCTCAAATAAGAGTTTCCTAATTGAAATTGGAAAATTGAAAGCGGCATCCAGTTCTGGATGCCGCTTTCTCATACCTAAGGAGAGCCAGTGATTTCGGGATGAACTGGCTGGAAGCTCACTTGGAAGGTTAGGAAAAAAACCGCCAGGGCCCCTTGTAGGGATTTCGTATCAGGGGAGGGGAAATTGCATAGCGCGAATTTTTTCTAGCCTGGATAATCACCCGCCCCCGTTGAGAAATCAAAAACCCTTCTTCTTCCTGCAGTACATAATCGTCCAGGTCATTTTCCTGGGTGATCCATAATGAACCTTCCTGACAGTAAATGAGCTTCCAGCGGTGATCACCTGTCAAGCGTTGAATTTCACCTTGCAACAAGTAAAAGCTCGAATCGCTTCTGATCTTTTGTGCTGTTTGGTACAGGATCCGGGGTTCGTTCAGCCAGGTTTCTTGTTCAATTGCAATTGCCATATTTAACCTCTCTTGAGTTAAAACTTGGAACTGTATTTTAAAGATAACAAAATTCCAGTTATAATAACAGATACAGTTCATATCAATTGATACCATAACAGTTGGGGCTTATCCCGAAGCGTGATTTTCAGTTTATTGATCAGCGTGGTGAAAAATGTACAAATATGAACAGGTTGTCAAAGATATTATTCAGCAAATAGAAAATGGAACCTACAGCCCCGGTTCAAGACTCCCGTCCCTGCGGGATTTGAGTGAACAGCTGGAGGTCAGCATCTCTACGGTTACCCAGGCCTATTATTTGTTGGAAGCCCGCGGTTGGGTAAAAGTTCTGGACCGATCAGGTTTTTATGTTCGCAATCAGCTCCCCAATTTACTGCCGGAACCTGATAAATCATCGCCTCTTGCCGACCCCAGCCGGGTCAGTATGCGGACGATTATCAACCGGATAGTACATACGGATACTCAGTATCCAGATCTCGTGCAGCTGGGAGCAGCCCATCCAAATCCAGAGCTTTCGGCAACTACCGAGATAAACTGCTCTATGCGCAGGATGGAGCGGGAATTGACCAATCGAGTGGGGATGTATGACTATGTTCCCGGTCTGCTGCCGCTCAGGATTCAGATTGCCAGGCGGTCCCTGATTTCAGGCTGCCAAATTTCACCGGATGAGGTTATTATCACCACCGGCTGTACAGAAGCGATCAATTTATCCCTGCGGGCAGTCTGTCAGCCAGGGGATACGGTGGCTATTGAATCTCCAATGGTGTTTGATACCCTTTTAATGTTAGATATCCTGGGTTTAAAGGCAGTAGAAATTCCGACCCATCCCCGGTCTGGGATGGACCTGGATGCCCTTGAGGCAGCAATTAAAAGAAACCCGATTTCAGCAGTAATAGTAATTTCGAATTTTAACAATCCCCTGGGGAGTTCAATACCGGAAGAGTCCAAAAGGAAATTGGCAGAGTTGGTCAATCGGGAGCAAATTCCTTTGATTGAAAATGAGATCTTTGGTGAGCTGTACTTTGGAGATCAGCGTCCAAAGACTGTGAAGGCTTTTGATCGGGATGGATGGGTGATCCTGTGTTCCTCCTTTTCAAAAAGCCTGGCTCCAGGATACCGGGTCGGCTGGGTGCTCCCCGGTCGATTTCAGGAGATGGTGGAATGGCTGAAGTACACAACCAGCTTAGCTTCGCCCACCCTGGCTGAATATGGGATAGCCGATTTTATGGACAGCGGTAGATACCAGCCTTATTTACGGAAAGTTCGCAGGGAATATGCCCGGCGCATGTCAGCTTTATCCCAATCTGTGCGGAGGTTTTTTCCAGCGGAGACCCGCTTGACTCGACCTAAAGGTGGGTTTGTGCTCTGGGTTGAACTTCCGGAATCAGTGGATGCCCTGGAGGTCTATTACCGGGCACTTGAAGCAGGTACAGCAATCACCCCTGGCCACTTATTTTCAGCTTCAGATCAATATCAGCACTTTATCCGATTAAATGCTGCCAACTGGTCCCCTGATGTAGATGGGCACATCAAACAATTAGGTCAATTCATTTCAGGCGACATATAGACCTGTAATAGAAGAATAGAAGTTAAATTTAATCCCTCTTGTCGACTATTTTTGTATAATGGTTACAAGGGGATCAGAACTTTATCTGAATGGGGGTAAATAATGTCCCAGTATTACTTATCTGCAGACTCTTTAATCCTGGTCGCGATCCTTCCAAGTCCAAAAGATCTGAATTATGCCCGTGTGCTGGGATGGTATCGGATTCCGGCCAGAACTGCACCCCGGGTCTTGAATGTAGATTTTCTGGCTTTTTATCAGCCGGCTTCTTTCCTGGACCACCGCTGGAGGATAGATTATCTGGCACAGGTCCGGGGCCATGAGCTGACTACCCGGCTGGAGCTGATCCAGGATCAACCTGATCATCCCCGGGCGGACCATGAATATTACAAAATTCAGCTGGGTCCGCTGATGAAGCTGCAGCATGCAATCCGGGCCGGGTCCTGGAAAAGATTCACCTTTTTATATACCACGGGAGAGTACTTTCAACAGGCCAGGACGCTGACGGATCTGACGGTCTCACCCTCCGAGCGCCGACAGCTCTGGAAGGCTTTCCGGGAACGGGGTGGGTCGGATGGTGGGTATCTTCCAGATCCTGCCCAAGAAGATGTACCGGATGAGGTGATTGCAGCTTTGCTCGGGATCATTTGATCAAAGATTGATGTAATTCAGGGATTGGGAACCAGGTTAGGAGATCTGATAAAATTTCCCTGCGGTTGGAGATCAAACGCGGGTCTGGTGTATAATTTTCCCAGAAAATACCAGGTAAAAACTTGCCAGGATTTTTCTGTCCCGGCAGGAAAAGGATGTTGTATGAAAACAAAAATTATCAAAAATGGAACACTGGTTACTGCCTCGGATACCTTCCAGGCGGACATTAGAATTGAGGAAGAAAAGATTGCCCTGATCGGGAACGATCTGGATCAAACAGGGGTAGAAGTAATTGACGCGGAAGGGAAATTGATTTTTCCCGGGGGGATAGATCCCCATGTTCACCTGGATTTACCGATGTTCAATACAGTTTCCTCGGACGACCATTACACAGGACATAAGGCGGCTGCTTTTGGAGGAACAACGACCGTAATGGACTTTGTGGAGGATCGGGATTCGGATTTGCTGAAGAATCTGGATACCTGGCATGAAATGGCAGATCCCAAGGCTGCCATTGATTTCGGTTTTCATTTGAATATCACGAACTTCAATTCGGAAGTTGGGGCCCAGATTCCAGATTTGGTTTCTGCGGGGGTGACCACATTGAAAGTTTTTACTGCCTACAACAACCGGCTGCGCTTGCAGGACGGTGAAATTTTCCAGGTACTGCGGATTGCAGCTGAGCATGGGATGCTGACCATGCTGCATGCTGAAAATGGTGATGTGATCGATATTCTGGTCTCCGAAGCGCTCAAGGCCGGTCATACTGCTCCTGAATGGCATGCCCATACGCGGCCTGCATGGGGAGCGGTTGAATCTGTACTCCGGGCTTCTGCACTGGCTGCCCAGGCGGATGCTCCGCTGTATATTGTTCATATGAACACAGCCGGGGGAGTGGATCAGCTCCGATACGCCAGGGAACGGGGTGTGAAAGTGATGGGTGAGACCTGCCCGCAGTATTTGTTCTTCACCGTGGATGACTTGAAACGTAACGATGGAGCAAAGTGGATCTGTTCCCCGCCGATGCGAAGCCCCGCGGATAACGAACGGATCTGGGAGCGGTTAATGGATAATACTCTCCAGACTGTTGGAACGGATCACTGTCCCTTTTTCTATAATGGTGATCAGGAGATCGTTTATGAAGGTGAAGACGTAAAAATTCCGGGCAAAGAGCTGGGGGCGAATGATTTCACGCTGATTCCTAACGGTCTCCCGGGAGTGGGGGATCGGATGCCGATTCTCTGGACAGAAGGTGTCGGAAAAGGCCGGATCACACCAAATCAATTTGTAGCTCAAACCAGCACCAACGCAGCGAAAATCTTCGGGATTTACCCTCAAAAAGGCTGCCTGGCCCCTGGTTCGGATGCCGACCTGGTAATCTGGGACCCGGAAAAGAAGCTGAAGTATGGTGTGGAAGTTGCCCAGCACCGCACGGATTACAATCTGTATGAGGGTTGGGAGCTGCAGGGATTTCCCGAGAGGGTTTTTCTGCGCGGCAGCTGTATTGTTGATCAGGGTGAGTGGCGCGGGAACCGGGGCCAGGGAAAATTCTTAAAACGAAAACCCTTTGCGGAAGTGATCTAAATAGAAATCCAGAAAGAATATTAGTCAGGAAACGTTTTCCTTTCTGGAAAGCGTTTCCTGTTTTTGGGTCAGATGGGGAATGAAAAATTATTTGACCAGCGGTAAAATAATACGGATCAGGACAGTGCTGCTTTCCAGTACCATTTGTTTCCACCATAGGATCAGGAGTATTTATGGCGGACAGCCTTCAAGTCAACAATTTTCAGTTTTTATGGGGTTCCCGGACTTATGTGATGGGAATCATCAATTTGACGCCCGATAGTTTTTCCGGGGACGGTCTGGCAGGGAAATCCCTGGAAGAAATCCTCTCCCAGGCTGAAGATTTTGTAGAAGCTGGAGTAGATATTCTCGATATTGGCGGGGAAAGCACCCGGCCCGGAGCTGAAACAGTCACAGCAGAGGAAGAGTTGAACCGGGTGATCCCGGTGGTAGAAGCATTATCGGCTCGATTTGAATCCCTGATTTCAATTGACACTTACAAAGCAAAGGTTGCTGCTGCAGCCCTGGAGGCTGGAGCAGATCTGGTTAATGATGTCTGGGGCCTTCGAGCAGATCCAGATTTAGCTTCCGTGGTTGCCGAAGCGGATGTTCCGGTGATTTTGATGCATAACCGCAGCAATCCGAACAATGCGGCCATCAAAAGAAATCTTGGGGGCCGGTACGTGGGTGTGGAGTATGATGATCTATTGGAAGATGTCAAATCAGAATTGATCGAAAGTGTTGATCTGGCATTCAAAGCTGGGATCAAACCTGAAAAGATTATCCTTGATCCTGGGATTGGATTTGGCAAGACAATTTCCCAGAACCTGGAATTGCTCAACCGGTTAAACGAAATCCGGGATCTGGGCTACCCGGTCCTGCTGGGACCATCAAGAAAATCATTTATTGGTTACACACTTGAACTTCCTCCAGAAGAACGGTTGGAGGGAACGGCTGCAGCCGTGTCCGTTGGAATTGTGCGGGGGGCAGATATTGTCCGGGTTCATGATGTTCGGGAGCTGATCCGGGTTGTTCGGATGACAGACGCGATCCTGCAGGCTCGAAGCTAAAATCCAGACTGCCTGATTTTTAAACTAGCAAGAAAAACAGAAATCGGTGACCACCTTTTTCTGTTTTTTTATTTGAAACAGGCCTGCTGGAACCCTCCAAAGAGCATGTTCTTACAACAAATTAACACTCATACGGTACAGTAGATAGGTAGTTGTGGTGATAGTAGGAGAGAATCGATGAGTGATAAAAAGCATCCTGACCTGCAGAATGCCAGTGCCCCAATTTCCTTTCAAACTGAAATAAAACAGCTGTTAAACATTCTGGTTCATTCGCTGTATACTCGGCGGGAAATCTTCCTGCGGGAGCTGCTGTCGAATGCCTCTGATGCCCTGACCCAGCTGCGTTTCAAGCAGCAGACGGAACACGATCTGCATGACCCGAAAGTTGATCTGGAGATCCGCGTCAGCGGAAATCCGGAACAAAATATTCTTGAGATATCCGATACAGGGGTGGGGATGACTGCTGAAGAATTGAAGATTAATCTCGGCACCATTGCTCAGTCCGGGGCCAGAGCATTTCTGGAAGCTGCTGAAGATCAGCAGGCTGATCTGGTTGATGTGATCGGCAAATTTGGAGTTGGATTTTACTCGGTTTTTATGGCAGCAGAATGGGTTCGGGTAGAGACCAGATCCTACTTGCCCGAGGCGGAAGCAGCGACCTGGTTTGCAACCGGGGATGATACTTTTCAATTAGGTTCATCTGATAGAGAGAATAGGGGGACGACAATTACCATTAAATTAAAAGAGGACGCCGCTGAGTTTGCCGAGGAATCCAGGCTGCGGGAAATTATTAAAACTCACTCGGATTATATTCCCTACCCGATTTACATTGGCGATGAGGAAAAACAGGTAAACCGTCAGGTAGCAATTTGGCGGGAGTCACCCAGGCAGGTTGAAGAGGAAGAGTATCAGGAATTTTACCGACAGCTTACCCTTGACCTTGAGCCGCCTCTCGAAACAATCCACTTTGTAGCTGATGCTCCCCTGAAGATCTATGCTTTGATGTATCTTCCAGCGAAACCGGACCGGGATATGTTCACCCTCCGGGAGGAGGATGGGCTAAAGCTTTATGCCAGAAAGGTATTGATTGAGGACTACTCAAAAGATCTTCTCCCTCCTTATTTTCGGTTTGTAGAAGGAGTGGTTGATGCTGAAGATCTACCGCTCAATGTGTCCCGGGAAAGCGTCCAGGTTACATCGGTGATCCAGAAAATTAACAGAATTCTGACCAACCAGGTTATTCAAAAATTGAAATTAATTGCCGGGCAGGATGGTTCCGAAAAGTATGAAAAATTCTGGGAGCGTTTCGGGCAATTTATTAAAGAAGGCGTTGCCTCAGATGACAGCCAGCGGGAACAGCTCTCTGAACTGCTCCGGTTCAGAACCTCAACGCACCCGGATGATTGGACTTCCCTGGATGAATATCTGGAGCGGATGAAACCAGGTCAGGAAAAGATCTACTATATTCTGGGTGAAGATGGTCATTCTGTATCCAGAAGCCCCCATCTTGATTTTTTCCAGAACCGCTGTATTGAAGTCCTGACCCTGACTGATCCAGTTGACCCATTCCTGCTGATCGGACTCCGGGAGTACAAAGAAACGCCCCTCCAGAATATTGCTGACTCTGATCTGGAAGTTCCAGAAGAGCTTGAGTCAAGCGAGGAGGAATCTGCTCAGGAACCACTTGAGCAGGAGCAAATGGAAAGTTTGATCACGCTTTTTAAAGATGTACTGGGTGAAAAAGTCGCTGATGTGCGATCGACAGACCGGCTGACAAGTTCTGTAGCAAGATTGGTAGATGCCCAGGGTTCACTTGGACAGGAGATGCAGCGGGTCTACCGAATGATGGATCGTGAATTCAAAGTGCCCAAGAAAGTGCTGGAGCTGAATCCCAATCACCAGATTTTGAAAGAGCTGCAGTCCCGGGAGGACAGTCATATGCTGAAGGAAATTATCGTCGAGCAAATTTTTGAAAGCACGCTCTTGATTGAAGGGATTCATCCCGATCCACCAGGAATGGCAGACCGCATCCAGGACTTGATGGAGATGGCATTAAAAGCTAACCCGGAATAAGATGAATCATGCCAGGTAAAAAGAGGATTGGTTTTTGAACCAATCCTCTTTTTGCTTTAGCGGGGGAACTTTATGCCGGAGAAGCCAATTTTTTTTGCTGCTGAAGAATGAGGAAAAAATACACCAGTGCGCCAATAAAACCCGCGATCCCGCCGCCAACCCAGATTGACTGGGGCTGGAATTGATCATTGAGAATTCCTCCCAGGAGGGGGCCGATCATTGATCCCGCTCCCCAGGTTAATGCCAGGACGCTCATATAGCGTCCCCGCATATCTTCCGGAGCCCGGTTGGCTGTGTAAGTGCTGGCGGTGGGGATGACCATTAATTCTCCGATGGTCAGGATCACCATACTGATCCAGAATCCCCAGAAGCCGTTCGAGAAAGCGACACTGCCAACCCCCAGACCGTAAAGAGCGGTGCCGACTGCCATCACCAGCAGGGGGTTAAACTTGACAGTTTTCCTGGTGACCAGCAGCTGCAGGAAAACCACCATCAAGGCGTTGGTAGTAGGAATCAACCCATACAGGCTTTCAGTCAGTCCGAAATTGTCTTTCGCATAGGCAGCAAGGAGGGTCCAGAGCATGCTGCCGCTGATCTGGCGAAAAGTGAATCCCAGGATAAAAATCGCAAAGACGCTGTCAGCAAATATTTCTCCGTAGCCCCCAAACTTTTTCCGCTCGAGATCTGAACTGGTTGTGGCTTTTTCCGGCAGGGTCTCAAAAGCAAAAGATGCAATCAGAATACTGAAAAAAATCGTGGCCCCGGCGGCGATTGTGAAGGTGATGCTGTACGAATTTGAAGCCACCACACCGCCCAGAGCTGGACCAATGGCAACCCCGGCATTTTTTCCCAACCTGTTTAGAGCATAGGCGTCATTTCTGTCTTCCGGGGAAACAAGATCAGCAAGCATGGCATCAGAACCAACCCGGAACAGAGGCCGAAAACTGCCCCTCAGCACCATCAAAAGGGCATACTGTAAATACGTCGAAGCCGGGATCATCAATAAAAAGGCAAAACCGGTCACTGCCAGGGATATCACCATGGCCCATTTCCGGCCAATTCTATCCGTGATGGAACCGGCGGCAAACGAACTGATCAGGCTCATCACCGCGTCAATAGAAATCAAGCTGCCGACTGCTGTCAGAGGGAGAGAGAGTTCACCGCTGATGTAAACAGCCAGAAAAGGCCAGATCATGCTCATCCCGGTTGTGTTAACCAGTGTGCCCCAGAACAAGAGCCAGAACTGTGACGGAAAACGTTCCGCATACTGTTTAAATTTAGTCACCGTATCACGACTGATAGCGGGTTTATCCATAGCTCTTCCAGATTTTCAAGCTTGTTGATTTGACAATAGCTGAATTGTATAACAGGATAGAGATAATGCAAGGCGAAAAATCACGTCTCTTGATTTCATAGGTTTGGGAGCTGCTGCCCGGCGGTATAATCAATAAAAGTTATTTACTTTTTTGGAGCAGAGGAGCACATGACCCGAAAACCAAAGATATTAGTTACAAATGATGATGGAGTTACAGCTCCGGGATTGGAGGCACTTGCGGCTGCCCTTCAGGAATGGGGTGACGTCAAAATCCTGGCTCCGGATCGAAATTGGTCTGCCAGCGGACATGTTAAAACCATGCATCGCCCGCTCCGGGTCCGGGAAGTTGTCCTGGAGAATGGAATGGATGCCTTAGCCAGTGATGGGGCTCCGTCTGATTGTGTGGCTCTGGCGATGCTGGGTTTGATTCCTGATCTCGATTTGGTGGTATCCGGGATCAACCCTAATGCAAACCTGGGGCATGATGTGACTTACTCAGGAACTGTCACTGCGGCCATGGAAGCGGTAATCTGGGGGATCCCGGGTCTGGCAGTTTCACTCGACAGCCCGGATAACCACCTTGGCCAGCTGGATTATCTCCCGGCAGCCCGGTTGGCCAGCCGGGTGGCGAGGATCATGCTCCGGGAGGGTGTTCCGGACGATATTGTTCTAAATTTAAACGTACCGTGTATTCCGGAAGAAGAAATCACCGGGCTTCAGATCACCCGGCAGGGACTGCGGGTCTACCGCGACCAGTTGGTCAGCAGGGAAGACCCTCGGGGAAAACCGTACTACTGGATCGGTGGGGAGCCGCCCACAGGAGTACCTGATCAGGGAACGGATTTTGGCGCTCTGCGCTCAAATTCAGCCAGTTTGACGCCGATCCACCTGGACCTGACTGCCCGGGAGTTTTTGGATCAGATGGAAAGCTACCGGTCTGCCATCGACAAGACGATATAGAATGAGGGTTTGATTACATGAAAAAGAGACTCTGGCGCTGGATCCATAGATTGATTATTTTGAATTTCCTGGTTGAAATAGTGTACAGTATTTTCATGGTGTTTTTCGTGATTGGCGGTGGGAAATGGCCTTTGCTGCGGCGGGCTGTGGAAACCCCGGTAGAGGTGATCCTTAAACGCCGTTTGTATGCAATTGAAGCCTGGATTGCCATCGGTGCCCTGGCGATATACCTCGCAATCACGGTTTTCCTGCCGGATATCATCCGTCAGATGAATACCGAGTCAAACACCGAGCCGGCTTGATCTTCAACATGAAAGCAAAAAAAATCGCTCTGACAGTCGGAATATTGGGTCTGCTGTTGACCTGGATCATTTTCACCCCATCCGGACTGCTGGGGAAATCTGATGCAGTCGGGTATGCAGTCTGCCACCGCTTTCCCGGTCATTCTTATTTTATTGGGGAGAGACCGCTGTCGCTCTGCGCCCGCTGCACAGGTGAATTCCTGGCAGTCCTGGCAGGAGCTGCCGTGCAGGCTGCAGCAGGAAGGAGACGGCAGGGTTTTCCCCGCCGTGGACTGCTGGTAATACTTGGATTTCTAGCGATATTTTTTGTGATCGACGGCTTGAACTCGGTTTTGAGTCAATACTTGAATCAAAGTCCAGGGTTTTTGTATCCGCCCGCCAATATTCTGCGGCTGGCCAGCGGCGTCGGGATGGGGCTGGCGATATCCGGCGTGATCTATCCCCTTGCCAATCAGGTGATCTGGAGCAGCCCAAAACCGGGAGCTGCATTATCAACTTTCTGGCAAGAGCTGGCCTTCCTGTCTGCAGGCGGTTTGATTATTGTGTTGAATGAGTCCAGAAATCCATTGCTTTTATATCCACTAACAATCCTCAGCACAGCAGGGATCCTTTTTCTGTTAAGTGGAGCTTATACTTTGGTTTTAATTATTCTGAGGGAGCGGGAAAATAGTTTTGAAAGCGGAAAAGAGCTGATCTGGTGGTGGTTCGGAGGGTTCGGAATCTCTCTGCTTCAAATTGTTATTATTAACTGGCTTCGTTATTCATTAACCGGGACCTGGAGCGGGTTTTAGCTGTCGTTTTATGGGTTCTCTTTTGCGGGAAGTATTACCAATCCATCTGCGGGATGGAAATGGATCATCATTTCCTCTCCCGTCTCAGGAAGGGAGATCGAACCAGCGGGGATTTCAAATTCGAGCTGGTAATTCTGAACAAGCAATCGAATTTTCAAAGCCTGGCCGGTAAAGGTTTTCTTTTGGAGTGTGCCGCGAATGGTTTCGGTCCCTGTTCCGGCTAGATTGATTTTTTCGGGGAGCAGGAGGACATCAACTTCACCTTCATAATGACCCGGAACAGTCCAGGTACCAAGTGCGGTCTGAAGTTCTGTTGTGTCTGTACCGGGCTGCGCCCTCCCTGGCAGGATGTTATTTAATCCCAGGAAACGAGCGACAAATGCTGATTCAGGGTGGAGATAGATTTGTTCTGGGGTGCCGATCTGGGCAATTCGGCCCTGATTGAGGATCACCACCCGGTCCGCAATTGTAAATGCTTCAACCTGGTCATGGGTAACATAAAGGGCAGTTTGCTGGCAGGATTTCAATATTTCTCCCAGGTCTGTAATCAATCTCTCCCTCAAAGTCCGGTCCAGAGATCCCAGCGGTTCATCAAGCATCAGTAAACGCGGTGCTGGGGCCAGGGATCTGGCCAGGGCAACCCGCTGCTGCTCCCCCCCCGAGAGGGTGGCAGTGTCCCGGTTTGCAAAACCATCCAGGCCGACCAGCCTGAGCACCTCATGAGCCCGCTCCTGGCGCTCCTCCTTCGCTGAGTCCTGCATATCCAATCCAAACAGGATATTCTGGATCACTGTGAGATGGGGGAACAGTGCAAATTCCTGGAACATCAACCCAAAGCCCCGCCGGTAGGTTGGGACGGCTGCGAGGGATTCTCCGTTCCAGAGACAGTTCCCTTTGTCAGGAGTTTGAAGGCCGGCGATGATTTCCAGCAGGGTTGATTTTCCGCTGCCGCTCGGCCCTAGAATAGATACAATTTCACCGCCGTGGACAGAGAAACTGATCTCCTCCAGGGCAGCCTGACCCTCAAATATTTTTGTGACGTTCCTGATTTCTAAACTATTCATTCTGGTTCGGGTACAATCAGTTTCAGAGAATTTTGCCGGTTTGCTGACGGATCATATTATACCGTCAATCATCCGGCAGGCAGAGCAGATCAGCTGGGCAGCACAGGGCTCTTTTACTAACGTTATTGCAGACAGGTGGATGTATGAAAATTTATTTTGCGTGTTCAATCACCGGGGGCAGACAGGATGAGGATATTTACCAGGTATTTGTAAAAGAAATGGAAAAAATGGGCTGTGAAGTTCCCACTGCTCATATCGCGGAAACCGGGATAGAAGAAATGGATGCTGCGGAAGCTCCGGGTGATATTTATATTCGGGATGTTTCCTGGATTGAAGAAAGCGATCTGCTGGTAGCGGAAGTAACTACTCCCTCTCATGGGGTGGGTTATGAAATCGGTTTTGCTCTCAACCTGGGAATACCGGTCATTTGTTTCTACCGGGCAGATGCAAATATTTCAAAAATGATCCTTGGAAATCCCCACCCTGATCTCCAGATTTTTTCTTATCGGGATCAGTTCGAAGCGATTGAACTCCTGCGTCAGCTGCTGACTGAATCTTGAAACAGATATCTCCCGGAACTTTTCAGGAGGGTTTCCCGTCATGTACATAGAACGGCCGGTGTTTCCCGGACGGGGAGTTTCCCGGAAGAGTGCACCTCAGGCTGTTGATCATACCGGGCACTTAGATTGGAGGAGTTACAGATGAGTTCACAGCGTGGTTGGAAATCTATTCTCAAACCAGTGATTTTTTTGAGTTTGGCGGTTGTGATGGAGGTTACAAGCTGTCGCTTTCCGGAAATCCCATCAAATCCAACACCGGGATCAACTCCACCAGGTATCCCGGTTGAGAATCAGGCAGCACAGGCTGAGACCGGAGGTGAAATCACATTGCAGGGTGGGGATGGTGATGGTGGGGGCTTGAATATTCTCCTCAGTGACGGCAGTGCCCAGCCATCAACTGCAGGCCCCGAGCTGCCCGTAGAGGGAGAAGCCCTGGATGGCCAGCAAATTGCAGCCATTCTGGATCGGCTGCCTCTCTGGACGCAAATTGAAGGTGACCAGCAGGATTTCCGACTGCCGGATGAGGTCATTCCGCCCCCGAGAACCGGTGAACTTTTCACGGAAACATTTCCGACCCAATCCGATCTGGAAGCTCCTGTTGAAAGTTATGGGGAGGAACTGGAAGTTTTACGTTTTGCACCGGAAGGATCGGTGGCGATCGCTCCTTTCATCAATGTCACTTTTAATCAACCGATGGTTCCCCTTGATACCCTTGAGAGCTTGAGCGGGGAAGATGTTCCGGTTCAGATCAGTCCGGAAGTTCAGGGCACCTGGCGCTGGTTAGGAACCAAGACCGTTAACTTTCAGGCGGAGTACGCCGGATTCGACCGGCTGCCAATGGCTACCGAGTATCAGGTGACCGTACCTGCAGGGACAGAGTCCGCCCTGGGGGATGTCCTTGCTGAGGCGGTAGAATTTAAATTTCAAACTCCACCGCCGACCATGCAGAATTATTATCCTTCAAGCAGTCCGCAGGGTTTAGAACCGAAGTTCTTTGTCAGTTTTGATCAGCTGATTAATCCTGATGAAATAATAAAAAATTTAGTGGTTGAAGCTGGTGGTAATCCGGTCTCTATTCGGCTGCTGACAGAAGCTGAGATCGAGAAAGCAGAAGAGCTGAAGGGTCTGATTAACGGCAGCGAGGACGGGCGCTGGTTGGCCTTTCAAGCAGATGAACCTTTGCCAGCGGATACGGGAATTTCTGTTAATGTCCAGGCAGGCACTCCTTCCGCTGAAGGTCCCCTGCCTACCACCAGCGACCAGAGTTTTTCATTCCGGACTTACGCACCGCTGAGAGTAGACGATCATGGCTGCTCCTGGAGTGATCCACCCTGCCGGCCGCTGACTCCTCTCTTCATCCGGTTTAACAATCCGCTGGATCTGGATGCCTATCAGGAAGATATGCTGCAGATTGAACCGGAGCTGCCCGGTGCTTCAGTCAACATCTATGGAAATACGATTAATATCAACGGTTCCACAAAAGCCCGGACCACTTACAGGGTAACCATCAGCGGACAGCTGCTGGATCAGTTTGGACAGCAGCTCGGGAATGATAAAACACTCCGCTTTAAAATCGGACCGGCGGAACCGGTCCTGTTTGGACCGCAGCAAAACCTGGTCACCCTGGATCCGGCTTCCCAGGAACCGGCCCTATCCATTTTCAGTATGAACTACAGCAAACTGGATGTGGAAATCTACCGGGTTGTGCCTGGGGATTGGCCTGAATTTATGAAATACCTCCAGGAATATCAAAGGACGGATCTTTTTCAGGATCCACCGGGAGAAAAAGTATTTGATGATAAGGTCCCGGTTGAGGCACCCTCCGATCAGCTGGCGGAAGTCCAAATCCCGCTGGATGAATATCTGCAGTCCGGATCCAGACAGTTTATTGTGATTGCCCAACCTCCCCGGAATTTACTGGATAACGACCGGTACTGGGAAACAATCCAGGTCTGGGTCCAAGTGACGCAGATTGGATTGGATGCCTTTGTGGATCACAGTGAAATGGTGGTCTGGGCGACGGATCTTTCCAACGGAGCACCCATTGACAGTCTGGAAATATCATCACCCCGGAGCGGGATTCTGGGGGCAACAGATCAGACCGGAAGTTTACGGTTTGATATTCCCGGCAGCGGTGTGGATTTTCTGGTGGTTTCGTCAGAATCTGACACCGCTTTTCTGCCGCCGAATACCTCATACTGGAGCGACAGCAGCTGGACCAGCCGCTCTCTCAGGGACGAACTCCGCTGGTATGTTTTTGATGACCGCGGGATGTACAAACCGGGTGAGGAGGTTTCAATCAAAGGCTGGCTGCGCAAAATCGGAGCTGGAGAGCAGGGAGGTGTCGAACTGGTAGGAGAGCGGGTGACAGGTGTTCGGTACCAGGTGATGGGACCGCAAGGCAATGAATTGGCCAGCGGGACAGCGGATGTTAACATGCTGGGCGGATTTGATCTGCAGATCAATTTGCCTGAAAACACTAATCTCGGATATGCTCAGATCACCCTGGATGCCCTGGGAAACACCAGCGGTCTGATAGGTACTACCGGATATCACAGCTTCCAGATCCAGGAATTTAGAAGACCCGAGTTTGAAGTCCAGGCTCGAAATGAATCAACCGGTCCCTACTTTGTGGGAGATGATGCTGTGGTGGCGGTGGAAGCCCGCTATTATGCCGGCGGTCCGCTGCCAAATGCGGAAACCGACTGGTATGTGAGATCAGAGCCTACGAACTACCAGCCGCCCAACTGGCCGGAGTTCACTTTTGGCTACTGGACGCCGTGGTGGTTTTATGATTTTTATGCTTCCGGGAGTCTGGGCGGCAGCGGGCAGAGTTTTTCAGGAATGACGGACAGCTCGGGAAATCATTATTTGAATCTGAGTTTTGATGCAGTGGATACCCCCCGGCCTTACAGTGTGGTGGCAGAGGCGACGGTGTTTGATGTTAACCGCCAGGCCTGGACCGGGACAACGGATTTAATGGTCCATCCAGCAGATCTCTATGTCGGCCTGCGCACCGAGCGCTACTTTGTACAGCAGGGAGAGCCGCTTAATGTTGAGATGATTGTCACCGACCTGGATGGAAATCTGGTTGAAGACCGCCCCGTTCAGGTTCAAGCATCCCGCCTGGAATGGAAACACCAGGACGGCCGCTGGCAGGAGGTAGAAGTCGATACCCAGGAATGTCAGCTGGGATCTGGCCTGGAACCAGAGAGCTGTGAGTTTTCGACCCCGGTCGGGGGACGATACCGGATCACCGCCCTGGTGGAGGACAGCAGCGGACGGGTCAACCAAAGTCAGCTGACCCGCTGGGTCAGCGGAGGCGAGCAGCCCCCGGCAAGAAACGTGGAAAGGGAACAGGTAACCCTGATCCCGGATCAGGACAGCTACCAGCCCGGAGACACTGCAGAAATACTTGTTCAGGCGCCTTTCAGCAGCGGCCAGGGTCGGTTAACGATCAGCCGCAGCGGAATTGTTTCTTCTGAGACATTCCAGATGGACGGATCCAGCCACACCCTTGTAATACCGATTGAGGAGTGGCAGATCCCCAATTTACATCTCCAGGTGGATCTGACCGGTTCTGCACCCAGGACAGACGATCAAGGGGAGATCCAGACAGATCTGCCCCCCAGACCGGCCTATGCATCCGGGTCTTTGAATCTTGAAATCCCTCCCCTGAGCCGGAGTTTTAATGTTGAAGCAGTTCCCCGGGAGACAGAACTTGCCCCGGGTCAAGAGACGAGTTTGAATATCAGGGTTGTGGATGCCAGCGGTGAACCTGTCAAAGACGCTGAGCTGGCTGTTGTGGTTGTCGATGAAGCGATCCTCGCCTTGAGCGGCTACACGCTCACCGATCCGCTTGAAGTCTTTTATGCGGATCGTCCAGCGGATTTCACCAGCTATTACAGCCGGAATTTTATCCAGCTGACCGATCCGGACTCCCTGGCGGATGAAGCGGGAGATGCGGCCCGCAACCTGCCTCAGGCGACGATGGCTTTAGAAGGGGGAATGGTGATGGAAGAAGCGGAGATGATGATGGAAGCTCCAGCCGCGAATGCCGCTGAGGCAAAAGGGATGGGTGGTGGTGCGCCGGCAGAAGAGGGGATTCAGGTTAGACTGGATTTCAACCCTCTGGCCCTCTTCCAGCCCGAAGTCAGGACCGATGCAGCCGGTCAAGCCCAGGTCGATATATCCCTTCCGGATAATTTGACCCGCTACCGGATCATGGTTGCCGCAGTCGACAGCAGTGGTCAACAATTTGGCAGCGGCGAGGCGAATCTAACAGCACGTCTGCCGCTCATGGTGCGACCCTCTGCACCCCGGTTCCTGAATTTCGGAGATGAATTTGAATTCCCGGTTGTTCTCCAGAATCAAACGGATCAAGAGCTGGTTGCGGACCTTGTGATTCAAACTGGAAATCTGTTACTCACAGGTGAACAAGGTGTGCAGGTGACGGTGCCGGCGGATGACAGGATTGAAGTTCGCTTCCAGGCAGCAGCTGATCAGGCGGGCACTGCTCGCTATCGGCTGGCGGCAGTCTCTGGGTCCTATGAGGATGCAGCCCAGGGTGAACTGCCGGTCTATACCCCGGCAACTGCGGAAGCGTTTGCTACCTACGGTGTGGTGGATGACGGAACCGTGATTCAGCCTGTGGCTTCTCCTGAAGATGTCTTCCCCCAGTTTGGCGGTCTGGAAATAAACACTTCTTCGACCGCGCTGCAGGCGCTGACCGATGCTGTGCTGTATCTGGTTTCTTATCCTTACGAATGTTCGGAGCAGATTTCTTCCCGGATTCTGGGGGTCGCAGCCCTGCGTGATGTGCTGACCGCTTTTGAGGCAGATGGGCTGCCCTCACCACAGGAGTTGGAAGATTCCATAGCCCGGGATATCGAAGAGCTGGATGTGCTGCAGAATAATGACGGCGGATTCCCGTATTGGAGGCGGGGTCAGGATTCAATCCCCTTCAATACAATTCATACTGCTCATGCCCTGCAGCGGGCCAGGGAAAAAGGATTTGATGTTCCTGAGAATCTGCAGCAGAATGTGCTGTACTATCTGCAGGATATTGAAAGTCACTATCCCCAGTGGTATTCTGCCTATACCCGGAACACTCTCAGCGCCTATGCACTGTATGTCCGGGATTTGATGGGAGATTCAGATCCAGCTAAAGCCCGAAACCTCTTCCAGGATGCTGCTTTTGACCAGATCTCAATCAACGGGATTGGCTGGATCTGGCAGGTTTTGGTGGATGATCCCAATTCTGGATCAGAATTGGAGGAAATCCGGGTCTGGGTCAATAACCGGGTTGTCGAAACTCCCGGTGCAGCGAATTTCACCACCACATATCATGATCAGAGCTATCTGCTACTCAGTTCAAACCGGAAAACGGATGCAGTCCTGCTGGATGCCTTGATGGCAGATAACCCCGAGAGCGATTTAATTCCGAAGCTCGTCAACGGGCTCCTGGCCCACCGGACAAGGGGCCGCTGGAACAACACCCAGGAAAACGTCTTTGTGCTGCTGGCGATGGACCGCTACTTCAATACGTTTGAAAGTCAGACTCCGGAATTTGTGGCCCGGATCTGGTTGGGTGAGACTTATGCCGGGGAGCACAGTTATGCTGGATATTCAACAGATCGGCACCTGACCGAAATCCAGATGAACTACCTGGTTGAGGGGGAAGAAGATTCCCAGAACTTGATCATCTCCAAGGAAGGACCGGGCCGGTTGTACTACCGGCTGGGCTTGAAATACGCCCCCGTAGACCTTCAGCTGGATCCATTGGATATGGGGTTTGTGGTCCAGCGCAGTTATGAAGCAGTTGATGATGCCGAAGATGTCACCCGTCAGGAGGATGGTACCTGGGTGATCAAAGCTGGAGCCCGGGTTCGGGTAAATTTGACCATGGTAGCGGATAACAGACGGTATCATGTGGCCCTGGTCGACCCCCTGCCGGCGGGTTTGGAGATTATCAACCCGGCTCTGGCGGTCAGCGGCTCGATCCCGGAAGACCCCTCCAGCGAGGAAACCCGTTTCAGATGGTGGTGGTGGACCTGGTATGACCACCAGAACATGCGGGATGAACGGGCGGAAGCTTTCACCACACTGCTGTGGGATGGGGTGCATGAATACTCTTATGTGGCCCGCGCTACCACTCCCGGCAGTTTTGTGGTCCCCCCGGCTAAAGCGGAGGAGATGTACTCCCCAGAAGTCTTCGGCCGCAGCGGCAGTGATCTTGTGATCGTCAGATAAGTTATGCTTCACAGCTCCGGGAGTAGTGATAATATCTCCTGGAGCTGTTTAACTTAAGGTAAGGTCTGGACTTCCGCATTCATCTATAATATATGTAAATTATTTCACAAGGAAATATCATGAATCAGAAACAATTTTTACGCCTAGGACTATTTCAGCTGGCAGCCGGAGGGCTGTCGGTGCTCTTCCTGGGAGTCTTGAACAGGGTGATGCGGGTCGAGCTGGGAATGGATTTGCTGACCGTGTCGATCCTGGTCGGCGGCGGACATTACCTCGGAGCCCTGGTGGCCATTCCTTTCGGTTACTATTCCGACCGGCGGCCGATTGCCGGTTACCGGAGGACAGTATATATTCTGCTGGGATCCCTGATTACTGCTTTGATCCTGGTCAGCTCGCCCTGGATCGCGCAGTGGATCGCAGCTTCTCCCACAGCTTTTAGAATCGGGACCGGGTTTTTATTCTTCTTGATGGAGGGGATCTCCACTTTTGTGGCGGGTACAGCTTATCTAGCATTGATCACGGATCTAACCGATCGGGAAGAACGCGGGCGGGTCACAAGCTGGATCTGGACCCTGCTGATGGTCGGGATCATCTTCACCGGGGTGCTGAGCGGTTTTGTACTGGAACCGTTCCGCCTGGCACGTGTGGTCACATTATTTGTGATCGGAGCCGGGACAGCGGTCTTTTTAGCTCTGCTGGCACTCTGGCGCCAGGAAAAACCCTTCCAGGGGAAACTGGAACTGGAAAGCGGAAGCCTCAAGCAGGCTTTCCGTGGAATACTTTCCAACCCGCCGGCCCGCTGGTTTGGAGCCTTTCTGTTTCTCAGCATGTTTTCGTATTTTATGCAGGATGTAATTCTGGAGCCCTTTGGGGGTGAGGTGTTTGGTTTGACAGCCTCGGCGACCACCCGCTTTAATGCCTACATGGGTATTGGTGTGGTGAGCGGGATGCTTTCCGGGGGGATGCTGCTGATCCCCCGGCGGGGAAAACCCTGGACAACCTCGCTGGGTGTGATGATCATGATCCTGTCCTTTGGGGGCCTGGCGCTGAGCTCTCTGACATCCAGTGCCGCTGTGCTTCCCTTC
>CAZTWV010000001.1:170952-204668 GCA_964618295.1 uncultured Anaerolineales bacterium
TGGCCCTCGGGCTTGGATCCGGGTTCTTTACCGTGGGTGGGGTATCGATGATGATGGACATGA
Organism: uncultured Anaerolineales bacterium; assembly: GCA_964618295.1. Lineage (GTDB taxonomy): Bacteria > Chloroflexota > Anaerolineae > Anaerolineales > UBA11858 > B10-G9. The sequence goes on from CAZTWV010000001.1 coordinate 171,016, forward strand.
CCTCAGCAGCTCAGGCAGGTTTGTTTGTTGGCGTCTGGACCCTGATCCAGGCCGCTGCCAAAGGTCCGACCGCCATCGTAGGCGGAGCAATTCAAACTGGTTTGATCTCCCTGGGTCTAACACCAGGAGGGGCATACGCCGGCGTGTTCTTAATCGAGGCGCTGGGACTGCTGATTTCATTGGTATTCTTACGCCAGGTTGCTGTGGAGGATTTTCAAAAAGAGGCAGCGAATTTCGAACAGGCGGCAGCCGACAGCCTGGTATAAATAAAAACCTTAATTATTCTCACTCAGTAGCTGATAGAGCTCTTCTTCAGTTAGCTGCTGATTTTGTTTTAAATACTTTTTCCAATGTTTGAGATGGTCTTTTAGCTGGTTCTCCAGCTGCTTCTGGGCCAGCTCCCGGTTCCGGCGCTGACTCCGGGTCTGGTCACTCTCTGCCCGCAGATTTGTGGGTTGATGCACCAGCAGAACCCGGGTTTCCCGCTTGTTCACATTTTGTCCTCCTGGGCCACCAGATTTACTGGTCTGCACGACCAGGTCCCCGCTGGCTGGGACAGAGAAATGCTGCATATTTTCATTGACCCAGTTAATGTATCTCTCCTGGAAGCGTTTATTAAAATTGGGATTATCAAAATCTGGGAACCCGCTGAGCACTTCGCGGAGAGAGTCTTTAATTTTAGCTTGCTGCTGAAGGCGGCTTTGCATCCGCTGCTGTTTTTTCATCGCCCGCAGTGTTTTCCGACCTTTTTTTCCTGATGATCCGGAACCTCCCCCTCCGCCGGTTTCAAAGTATTTGTTTTCATAGTCCAGGAAATCATCCGGATTTACTTTCTGGAAATCGTCTTGTTTTTCCTCGTTCTCAGTCATGATCACTTCTCCAACAGGTATTTGTATTCTCAAACCATCTAAATTATAAAGCACCTGGGGAGAAGGATAGCCAGGCTAATGAGCCTCTTGACTGGGAGGAGCTGGCTGGAATTCAGTTATAATCGATTTCAACGGCTGATTGGCTGGACAAACCTTACTTTTTTTAATAACTGCAAGTTTCTGATTGCTAAGGACAAAATCCAATGTCAAAATCATCCTCCAGATATTCATTGGAGTATCTTCCTAAATATCAATCGTACCGGTACTTGATGAGCAACAGAATCAATGATATTTTGCTGGTGTCCAGTGTGTATGACAGCTTCATTATTGAAGAGGATGTCCGGCTTTCCGACCAAATCTTTGAGGAATTCCATAATCTGAATTTGCGCACCCTGCCCCATATCTCAAGGGCTTCATCTGTGACCCGGGCCCTGGAACTGCTCCAGGAGCGAAATTTTGACCTGGTGATTACCATGCGCAGGCTGGGTGAGATCAATCCTCAAAAGTTTGCAGAGCAGGTCAAAGCTGTCCAGGATATCCCCGTTGTCCTGCTGCTGAATAACTCAATGGAACTGGAATACCTGCCTTCAAGGGCTTTACAAAAAGGCTGTATTGATCGGGCCTTTGTCTGGAATGGGAATTCAACGGTTTTTGTTGCCATTATCAAGCTGCTGGAAGACCGCCTGAATGTCATCCCGGACACGGAAACTGGTGATGTCCGGGTGATCATTGTGGTTGAAGATTCAATTCGCTTTTATTCTCTCTATCTCCCTACTTTGTACACCGAGATTATGAGACAGACCCAGCACCTGATTCATGAGGGCGGCAATGATTATCACTCGCTGCTGCAAATGCGGTCCCGTCCTAAAATACTGCTGGCGGATTCATACGAGCAGGCCCTGGCTGATTATCAAACCTACAAGGATAACCTGATCGGGGTCATTACAGATATCAAATTCCCGCGGGGAGGGATTCTGGATGACGATGCCGGGTACGATCTGGTCCAGTCTATCCGGGAGGAAGCTCCAACTTTGCCGATCATGATGCAGTCCAGCAGCGAAAGCAACCGGAAACGGGCAGAAGAGCTGAATGGATATTTTGTCAATAAAAGCAGCCGCTCTTTGATTGAGGAACTGCGGACGTTTATGCTGGATTACATGGGTTTTGGTTCTTTTACCTTCCGGTTACCGGATGATACGGTAGTAGGATCGGCAGATAATCTGTTTGAAATGCGGGATGTGATCAAAAATGTTCCGCTGGAAAGCTTTGTGTACCACGCCCGGAATGATCATTTTTCTGGTTGGTTAGCTGCCCGCGGTGAATTTGAAATGGCCCGCCAGCTGAAACCAAGAAAGGTTTCGGAGTTTTCGGATCAGGAAGATCTGCGCCAAATTATTATTTCTTCCGTGGAGGATATCCTCCAGGAGCGTCTGGGTATTGTAATTGATTTTGACCGCGCTACCTATCACCCCCAGACCCGTTTCACGCGTCTTCGACCCGGATCAATGGGTGGCAAGGGCAGGGGCCTGGCTTTCTTGCTCTTCCTCCGCAGTGCGTATCATGCCGGATTCAAGGAAGAATTTCCGGATGTCACGATCCAGATTCCTCCCACGGTGGTGATTGGAACCGACGAGTTTGACGCTTTCATGCGGATTAATGATCTCCACAGATTTGTGCGGGAAGATCACAGCGACCAGGAGATCCGGGATCGATTTTTAGCTTCCAGTCTAGCGCCTGATCTCCGGGAGGATTTGCGGATTATTTACGGTGAGAATGATAAACCTCTTGCTGTTCGGTCGTCGAGTTTATTCGAGGACTCCCTTTTCCAGCCTTTCGCTGGAGTTTTTGATACGTACATGGTGCCGAACTGCCATCCAGAACTTGAAGTCCGATTGGATCAACTCTGCTCTGCAATAAAGCTGGTGTATGCCTCAACGTATCTAAAATTGGCTCGATCCTACGCTGAAACCATGGGGCTGTCCCTGCCGGAATCGAAGATGGCTGTAGTTTTGCAGGAAGTGGTCGGTCAAAACTATACCGGCCGATATTACCCGCATTTTTCCGGATCGGCTTCCTCCTATAATTATTATCCGCTGGGGGACCGGCTGCTGCCGGAGGACCGGATTGCTCACCTGGTACTCGGGTTGGGAAAAACAGTGGTTGACGGCGGTCTGGCCAGACAGTTCAGCCCCAAGCGGCCAGGAGTGAATATTTATTCGAGTGTGGAAGAAATTTTGAAAGGCAGTCAGCGCTCTTTTTATGCTGTGCAGCGGACTTGCGGACTGGAGTCTGAATCTGAGCGGGAGTTTAAGCCATTTATTCAAAGCTTTGAAATGATGACTGCAGCAGAGGATGGCACCCTGCAGAATGTCGCCGATACCTACAATCCCCAGGATGACCGAATTTCAGTTGGATATCGAGATCCGTCCCGCGGAGCTCCGGTGATTACCTTTAATCAGCAGTTGAAATACGGAACTTTCCCGCTGGCTGAGATGATTGATCGGGTCCTTCAGCTGGGGGAGGAAGCTATGGGGTGTCCGGTGGAAATGGAATTTGCGGGCAATTTTTCTGGAACCGCAGGGCAGGCACCCAGTTTTCACCTGCTGCAGCTCCGCCCTTACCTGGAGCATGATGAAAGTTTGTTGGTTGAGGATCTTGATCTTCCAGCGGAGAGTTATCTGGCGTACAGCGAAAGGGTGTCCGGAAATCGGGTAATCACAGACATCGGGGACGTTGTATATCTCAAACCGGAAAGTTTTGATCCGACCCGGACCATGGAAATGGTGGTGGAGATCCGGACTTATAATCAGCGTCTGGTGGAAAAAGAACTTCCCTACATATTAATTGGACCGGGAAGGTGGGGGACCTGCGAGAGGCACCTGGGAATCCCGGTTGATTGGTCGGATATTAATGGGGCCCGGGTGATCATGGAAGTGGACCTGGAGAATTTTCAGGTTGACCATTCCCAGGGCAGTCATTTTTTTCACAATATCACCTCGGCCGGGATCCCTTATTTTTACATCTGCTACCAGGCAGAAGGATCATATTTGGATTGGGATTGGCTCGAATCTTTGAATTCGATTCGGGAGACAGAGTTTTTCCGGCATGTTCGCCCGGCAGAACCGCTCTTGATTGTGGCCAACGGCAAGAAGCGCAGGGGGGTGATCGCAAAACCGGGCACAGCCGGTACGGTAGGTTCCACTCTGGATTGAAGGGAAGAGACCGTGAGGCTGAAAAACCGGTCTTCACTAAGAACGGGGGACAGTAGAAGAGACCGGTTAATAGTTGTTAACAAACCCCGGATTTGTTACCGATAACGTTAGCGCTAAAAGCAGGCTTTAATGGCAAGAGGGGGGTCTCAGAGGACATAAGTCGCCCGATTCGGATGACATTTGTCCTACCATACTGGCAATATGTGGGCTAATATGTTATCAATTAGTTAATAATGTTACCGATAACGGGAACGATAACATTGAATATGGCCAATTTTGAAGGTTCAAAAAAAGTCACCATCAAAGACGTTGCCCGGGTAGCCGGTGTCTCTACTCAGACGGTTTCCCGGGTCATTAACAACCGCCCCGATGTTTCTCCAGATACCCGAAAACACGTTCAGCAAATTATTTCTGATTTGGGTTATGCCCCAAATGTTATTGCCCGCAGTTTAAGCAGAGGCCGCAGTAATACGATCGGGGTGATCGGATTTGGCCTCGAATACTACGGCTCAACCAGTGTGCTGCAGGGGATTCAACAAAAAACAAATAAACTGGGATTTTCAATTATTCTCAGTCTGCTGGACGAATATGAAATAGGAAGCGTGGATTGGATCCTGAAGGAGTTGATGTCACGCCAGGTCGAAGGTGTGATCTGGACCATCCCGGGAATCGGACGAACCTTACAGGGACTTGAGGAAAAATTCCAGGAAGCCCAAATCCCCGTGGTGTTCTTGAACAAAGATCAAACAGAAAGAAATGTAGTCGTAGCTCTGGATAATCGACTGGGAGGGCAGTTAGCAACCCGGCATTTGTTAGATGAAGGAAGAAAACGGATTGGGATGATCACCGGTCCCGCAGATTGGTGGGAAGCCAGGGAGCGAGAAAAAGGCTGGCGGGAAACTTTAGCGGAAGAAAACCAGATCGATCTGACAGGTTTATCTGAGGAAGGGGATTGGTCCCCGGCCAGCGGAGAGATTGCGCTTTACAAATTAATTGAAAGAAACCCTGACCTGGATGCGGTGTTTGTCAGCAATGATCAGATGGCGCTCGGGGTGCTGCAAGCAGCCCGCCAATTAGGAATCCAGGTCCCGGAAGATCTCGCGGTTGTGGGTTTTGATGATATTCCTGAGTCAGCTTATTTCTATCCCAAACTTACAACTGTCAGACAGAATGCCCGGCGGCTGGGGGCCTTGGCAGTCGATAAATTATTTGAGCTCATTCAAGCGGAAAATGGAGCTGGGGAAGGCGATTTGGATCCCGCCTGGATTAAACCCCGCCTGGTGGTAAGGCAGAGCTCACAAACGAATCACAAAATAATCAAAGGTAAGAATCCGTCATGAAACCCAGAGAACGTGTTGAGATGGCGCTCAATCATCAAGAGCCGGACCGCTGTCCTTTCCAGGCCAGCTTCACACCGGAATTTGCCCGCCGGCTGCGAGCGGATCTGGACTTTGAGAAAGGGGATGTCCATAATCCGCATGGAGGCGGAAACACTTATCGTCTGGAGCGGGAGCTAGAAGAGGATTTGCTGCTGACATCCATTGGCTGGGCGAATTCCTATTATCAGGATGACCACGATTATACTGATGAGTGGGGTGTGGGTTGGAAAATCGCGGAATATGAAACCCCCTTTGGGCCTGGCCACTACACGGAAATTGCATCTCATCCGCTTGCCGAAGATCAAGCTGTAGAAAGTTATCAGGCTCCGGATCCTAACCGCCCTGAACTGTACAAATCCTCTGAAGAGATGATCTCTCGCTTCCAGGACCAGTACTGGATCGTGGGAGTGACTGTGACCACGATCTTTGAAACTGCCTGGGCTCTGCGCGGTTTGCAGCAGATGCTGCTGGATATGGCTATTAACCCGGAACTGGCGCACCGGATTTTGGAGATTCCTTTTCAATATCATCTGACCGCCGCTAAAAAACTCGCAGAGATGGGGGTCGACATGATCTGGACCGGGGATGATATCGGGGCTCAAGACCGGATGATGATTTCACCCCAGATGTGGCGCACTTTCTTGAAACCAAGAATGCGGGAATTTATCTCAGAGTTAAAAGCAATCAATCCTGATTTAAAGGTTGCTTACCATTCTGATGGAAATTTCCTTTCGGTCATCCCGGAGCTGATTGAAATTGGTGTCGATGTCCTGAACCCAATCCAGCCAGCCAGTATGAATCCGGCAGAGTTGAAAGAGGAATATGGGGAAGATCTCTGTTTCTGGGGAACGATTGATGAGCAGCACACTTTGCCGTTTGGAACTCCGCAGGATGTGGAATTAGAAATTATTGAAAGGCTCAAGACTATTGGTAAAGGTGGGGGGTTGATCCTTGCCCCAACCCATCATGTTCAGCTCGACACACCATTAGAAAATTTTTGGGCAATGATTGAGACTATCACAGACACAAACTACAAAGACATTCAGAATTAAGCGTTGAGGAGAATGGAATGGACCCGAACCTGGAACCTGTTTATCAAGCTATACTCACTGGAGCACGAGATCAAGCTGCGGAAGCAACTCAAAGTGCAGTCGATGCTGGATTAGAAGCCTCGGTTATCTTGAACCAAGGCTTAATTGCCGCTATGACGGAGGTGGGGCGCCTTTTTGAAAATAATGAATATTTCGTCCCGGAAATGTTAATCTCAGCCCGGGCGATGCAAGCTGCCCTGGGGATTATTCGACCACTCCTGGTTGATGCTGATGTGAAACCGGTTGGAAAAATGGTGGTAGGAACCGTGCAGGGAGACCTGCATGATATTGGGAAAAATTTAGTAGCTATGATGGTAGAAGGAGCAGGATTTGAGATCATAGATCTGGGTACAGATGTGGAGCCAGATTCTTTTGTAGAGGCAGTTCGGGATTCCAAAGCTGAATTAGTAGGTTTATCTGCCTTGCTGACCACCACGCTTCCTATGATGGAAAAAACCATTCAGGCTTTGACAGAAGCTGGTCTGCGGGATGAAGTTAAAGTGATGATTGGCGGTGCGCCGGCAACCCCGGATCTTGCAGAGAAAATTGGCGCTGATGCCTTTGCGGCAGATGCCAGTCAGGCAGCCACCCTGGCCCGGAAATTAGTTGTAAATTGATTGAAAAATAGTGATGATTACTGATAAGTACTGGACACTGGAACTCGAGGGAATGCCTCATTTCGATCAGGCGATTGAGAGGATTTACGCCTGGTATGATAATGAAATTATTGATCGGCCGCCGGTTCGTTTTCAAGCTCACAATGAGATCTTAACCGCAGCGGGTGACGATATCTCGGACCTGTCCCCGGAACAGAAAAAAGATTGGTGGTTCAATGTTGAACTCCAGGTTGATTTGTTCCTGCAGTATGTTGAAGGCCGACACTTCCACGGAGAGACATTTCCAGTTTTTTCCCCCAATCTGGGCCCGGATGTTTATGCGGCTTTTTACGGATCTGAATTGAAATATGGTGAAATCACTTCCTGGTCGGTTCCGTTGGTAGAGGACTGGGATGATATTCAAAAAATTCAATTGAATCTGGAAAATGAATATTTCAAGACGCTGGAAGAATTGACCAGGCACGCGCTGGAGCGCTGTCAAGGGAAATTCATGGTGGGGTATACGGATCTGCACCCGGGTTTAGATTGTGTTGCAGCCTGGCGTGATCCCCAGCAGCTTTGTATTGATCTGATTGAAAGCCCGGATTATGTTCAAACTTTGATTGACCTTTCAATTCGCGATTTTCAGATGATTTACGATCATTTTGATCGGATGCTGAAAGCTGAAAACCAGCTCTCAATTAGCTGGTTGGGGGTTCCATCCTATGGCAAGATGCATATACCCAGCGATGATTTCATTACCATGATTTCTCCTGCATTTTTTGAAAAGTTTGGATTACCGATCTTAAAGCAGGAGGTTCAGGGAATGGACCACAATGTGTACCATGTGGATGGCAAAGGTGTCGCCCGGCATATTGATATGATACTCAGCGTCCCGGAGATTGATGCCATCCAGTGGGTGCAGGGGGTGGGTGATGACTACCCAATCATGCAGTGGGTGCCTTTTATCAAAGATCTGCAGGCCAGAGAAGTTCCGGTGATTGTCGATTTAGCGGTAGAGGAATTAGAACCTTTTATGGCTGAAGTTAATCCAGAAGGCCTTTATCTCTGGCTGGCAGAAGACTCGGAAGAAGAGCAGTTGGAGATCCTGAAGCGGGTCTCCCAATGGACCTGAAGAGATGATTATTTCATTGGTCATCGAACATATTAAGACTGAAATGGAGGAGGTGGTAATGATTTGATATCAAATCAATATTTTGCTCCCAGGATTGATTTTGGGAGCCGGTCGAATTTATTAATCAGCGGCCGGGGAAGTAAATTCCCACCAAACATATGTAAGTGTAGAGGAGAAATAAACAAATGAAGAAAAGAATGCTACTTTTATCTCTGGTGATGATCCTATCTTTGATCCTCACCGCCTGCGGAGGAGCTGCTGAAACAGAAGCTCCCGAGGTATCAGGAGAAGAAGGAACATCGGAAGAAGTTACCGAAGAATCACCGCTGTTTGTGGTGATCAACAAAAGCGCTGATCAGCAGTATTTCATTGATCTGCAGGATTCCTTTGTGGATACCGCAGAAGAATTGGGCGGCGAAGCGAAGAAATTTGATGCCAAACTGGACCCGAACCTGGGTGTCAGCCTGGTGAATGATGCCATTTCCGCCGGAGCGCAGGGAATCGCGATCACCGTTCCGGATCAGACCATTGGTCCAGCGATCGCACAGGCTGCAGCAGACGCCGGTGTGACCTTGATTGCCACGGACGACAGCATTGTTGATGCCGACGGCAACCCGGTGCCCTTCGTGGGCTTTGACGGAAAAGACATGGGCCGCAAGGTCGGTGAAGCTGCCTCCGAACTGCTGGCAGAAAGCGGCTGGCTGGATGACGCGGACAAGAAAGTCGGTGTGCTCTCGGTAGAAGTTCAGACCCTCTCGGTCTGCAACGACCGCACAGACAATGAGAAAGCTGCCATCCTGGATGCCGGCGTTCCGGAAGACCAGATTTATCCGGTGCCTTACACCGGTGAAGCAATCTCAGCCCAGGACGCGGCAGGCCCGATCATCACCGCCAACCCCGATGTCACCAACTGGGTAGTGTTTGGCTGCAACGATGAAGGCGTGCTGGGAACTTTGAATGCCCTGGCCACTGCTGGATTTGAGGCAGAGGACATCATCGGTGTTGGGCTTGGCGCATATGAAGCCTGCAAACCGTGGGCTGCTGGACAGGACTCCGGATTCAAAGCCGGTCTGTTCATCTCCGGTTTGGATGTGGGACGGACCGCAGCGACCGTGCTGTATGATGCGGTTGTCAACGGCGTGGAACCGCCCGAAACCACCTATGCTCCGACAACAATCGTCAATGCTGAGAACTACATGGACGTCATGGATTCAATTTCCCTGGCGAACTGCGGAGCTGAAGCTCCTGCTGAAGAAGAAGCAGAAATGGAAGAATCACCGCTGTTTGTGGTGATCAACAAAAGCGCTGATCAGCAGTACTTCATTGATCTGCAGGATTCCTTTGTGGATACCGCAGAAGAATTTGGCGGCGAAGCCAAAAAATTCAATGCCAAACTGGACCCGAACCTGGGTGTCAGCCTGGTGAATGATGCCATTTCCGCCGGAGCGCAGGGAATCGCGATCACCGTTCCGGATCAGACCATTGGTCCAGCGATCGCACAGGCTGCAGCAGACGCCGGTGTGACCTTGATTGCCACGGACGACAGCATTGTTGATGCCGACGGCAACCCGGTGCCCTTCGTGGGCTTTGACGGAAAAGACATGGGCCGCAAGGTCGGTGAAGCTGCCTCCGAACTGCTGGCAGAAAGCGGCTGGCTGGATGACGCGGACAAGAAAGTCGGTGTGCTCTCGGTAGAAGTTCAGACCCTCTCGGTCTGCAACGACCGCACAGACAATGAGAAAGCTGCCATCCTGGATGCCGGCGTTCCGGAAGACCAGATTTATCCGGTGCCTTACACCGGTGAAGCAATCTCAGCCCAGGACGCGGCAGGCCCGATCATCACCGCCAACCCCGATGTCACCAACTGGGTAGTGTTTGGCTGCAACGATGAAGGCGTGCTGGGAACTTTGAATGCCCTGGCCACTGCTGGATTTGAGGCAGAGGACATCATCGGTGTTGGGCTTGGCGCATATGAAGCCTGCAAACCGTGGGCTGCTGGACAGGACTCCGGATTCAAAGCCGGTCTGTTCATCTCCGGTTTGGATGTGGGACGGACCGCAGCGACCGTGCTGTATGATGCGGTTGTCAACGGCGTGGAACCGCCCGAAACCACCTATGCTCCGACAACAATCGTCAATGCTGAGAACTACATGGACGTCATGGATTCAATTTCCCTGGCGAACTGCTCCCAGTAACAGTTAGAATCTATCTCAGAGGAGTGGATTTAATTCCACTCCTCTGGATACATCAAACTAGCCTGCGTTTCTGGCAGGAAAGAGTAAGTAATTATGGTCGAAACAACCATCATCCCCAGGCCTCTTGAGTCAGCAGAACCGATCAAGAAGCTTGAATTTAAAAACATTAGCAAGGCATTCCCCAATGTTCAGGCTTTAAATGATGTCTCGCTGGAGATCCGCTCCGGAGAAATTTTGGCCTTCATTGGCGAGAACGGTGCCGGAAAATCAACTTTGCTGAAAATCCTTAACGGAGATTATCAACCGGACTCCGGGAAGGTTTTGATAGATGGGAAAGAGGTTCGTTTTCCGAATCCTAGCAGTGCCCACCGGGCCGGGATCCGGGTTATTTATCAGGAACCCGAAATTATTCCCTGGGTTGATGTCCCTGAAAATATCTGGGTTGGGGAGCTTCCGAAGCGGATGGGATTTTTGGACCGCAGAAAACTCAATCAGCTGGTGGAAGAAAGCTTGCAGGAATATGGGTTTGAAGATGTTCTGCCGATAAATTTGCTTGGCTATGAACTATCATCCGCTCAGCGGCAGCTGGTGGAAATTATGCGGGCCTTGAAATCCGGGGTGCGGATTCTGGCCTTAGATGAACCTACTTCTTCCCTGACTGATGAAGAGGTAGATCAATTATTTGAACTTGTCCGGCGTCTGCGGGACGAAGGTGTAGCAATTATTTATGTTTCTCACCGGTTGAATGAAATTCAAAGGTTATGTGATCAGATCGCCATCTTGCGGGATGGGGAGTTGATTACAGTTCAACCGGCTTGTGATATGAGTGAGAATGAAATTGTCCGCTTAATGGTCGGTAGAGAGCTGTCGGATGTATTTGACCGGGAGCGGGTTGAGTCAGATCAGAAAACTCTTGAAGTGAAAAACTTGAAAAGCAATTGGCATAAAGATGTCAGTTTCCAGATCAGAAAAGGAGAGATTGTCGGGTTCTCCGGACTGGTGGGGGCAGGACGAACTGAGCTCGCCAAGGTGATCTTTGGAGAATTCCGAAAGAAAAGCGGACAGATTTTGCTGGAGGGAAAGGAAGTCAACTTCAGCAGACCGGATGAGGCCATTGCCCGGGGGATTGGTTTTGCTCCTGAGGATAGAAAACAAGAAGGATTAGTGCTGATTCGGAGTGTTCTGGAAAATGCATCGATCTCAATCTTGAAAAAAATTACCCGATTTCATTTTATTCGAAGACAGATGGAGCGGGATATTGTCCAACGGTATGTTGACAAACTCCGGGTTCAAACTCCATCTGTTGATCAGCAAGTTGGCAAACTGTCCGGGGGGAATCAGCAAAAAGTCGTCCTGGCCCGCTGGTTGGCTGTCAAACCTAAGTTGTTAATCCTGGATGAACCCACCCGCGGTATTGATGTCGGTGCCAAAGCCGAGATCTATCGCCTGATCGATGAGCTTGCCAATCAGGGAATCGCGATTATGTTTATCAGTTCCGAGATGCCTGAAATCTTAGGGTTATCTGATCGGATTTATGTGATGCAGAATGGACGAATTACCGGTGAATTAGATGGGGAAACCGCCACGGAAGAGGAAATATTGGAATTGGCTATGGCGGATGATTTGACTGTTGTAACAGAACAATCTGCTGAGACAGACACAAAGGAAATACTATGAGTGAAGAAATTGCTATCAACCAAGAATCAAAACCGTCTGCGCTGGATGTGTTCCGGGGACTGATTGGAAAGATCGGCGCGGATAACCTCTCCTTAATCATTGCCCTGGTGTTGCTGGTATTCTTGATTACCGTGGTCAGCGGTTGGTTTGGGATGGATGGAGGGCAGATGCTCTTCTCCTGGCAGAACTTAATGAACAGTCTAGCCCAGGCCATTGTGATTGTCGGACTGCTGGCGATCGGTGAGACGGTGGTGATCGTGGCCGGCGGTCTGGATATCGCTGTCGGTTCAATTGCATCGATTGGTTCGGTCGTTTCTGCCTCGGTCCTGGTGGGAGTGGGGGCGGTCGGGGGTCTGGGAATTTTTCCGGAAGGGAATGTAGTCGTTGCTGTGGCAGCCGGAATTCTGGCTGGAATGGTGATGGGTATGATCAACGGCTTCATTATCACAGTGCTCAGGGTTAATCCAATTATTGCGACCCTGGGTACCCTGGCTGCTTTTGCTGGTTTCGCTTTCTTGCTGGCTCCGGATGGAAAACCTGTTGGAGTGCTAACGCAGCCGGAATTTACCTGGTTGGCCCGGGGCAGGCTTTTAAAAGATGCCGCTATTCCTCCCCTGGGAGGAGCCGATTGGACCGGAATCCCTGTCCTGACCGTGATTTTAGTTTTGGTAGCTGTTATTTTCCACATTCTAATGGGCTACACGGATTTTGGTCGGGCCATCTATGCCATCGGCGGGAATGAAACTGCAGCCCGCCTGGCCGGCATCAATCTGACCCGGGTCCGGATCATCATGTATATGCTCTCCGGCGGTGTGGCGGGGTTAGCAGGTGTGCTGTTGACTGCGAGAACAACATCGGGTAACCCTGTCAATGGAACGGGGTTGGAGCTGCAGGCAATCACAGCTGTCTTTTTAGGGGGAGCCGCGACGGAAGGGGGAAAGGGAACGATTGTTGGTACCTTCCTGGCGGTAATCCTGGTGGGTGTGTTGAACAACGGCATGAACTTGCTGGGCTTCAACACTTTTATCCAACGGGTAGCCCTGGGTTTACTGCTGGTTGCAGCAGTCGCGATTTCCCAGTGGAGACAGGCGCGCGAAGAATCTGTCCGATCCCAGATTGCCTCGGAAGAATAGTCCAAGTAATCCCCAGGGGATGACTGAAATTTATCCCCTGGGAAGCAGATCCATCAGGCAGGAATAAAATGGCAGGAAAATCCTCCCGAATCCGCTGGCATCAGCAGAATGCCTACCTTCTAGAAAATGATCGTCTGCGGGTTGTAATTGTCCCCAGGATGGGTGCCAAGATTGTATCTATCTTTGATAAAGATCTCAAGTTGGAATGGCTGGTTGGTCCTGGATCACGATCTTTTAAACCGGTATCCTATGGGGCTTCATTTGTTGAACAGGATCTGAGCGGTTGGGATGAAATGTTTCCAACCATTGTGGCCTGTTCGTATCCGGGCCCGGAAATCTGGAACGGAAATGCCCTGCCGGATCATGGAGAAGTCTGGACAATGCCCTGGGATGTGCTTGATAAATCCAAAAGTGAGCTGACCTGTGCTGTGGAAGGGAAAGCATTACCTTACCGCCTTACCAGAACTGCTCGCCTGGGAAATGAAAAATCGCTAGATTTGCTGTATGAACTTGAGAATTTGGGGTCTGAATCATTTTCTTACATCTGGGCCCCTCATCCTCAATTTTACTGTGGTGAGAACGCGAGAATTGACTTCCCGGATCATGTTCAGCAGGTGGTAAACACCCTTCCTGCCAACTACGGATGGGGTGAACCCGGGCAAGTCTGGGGCTGGCCGGAAAGTAAGGCGGAAGGACAGGATTTTATCCGGTTGAATCAGATTGGACCTCCGATTTTGAACCAAGCACGCAAGTTCTTCTTACAACCCGAAGAACGGATCGGGTGGGTTGAAATTCAGAGAACCAAACCTGAAGCAAGTCTCCGGATGGAATGGTCTCCTCAAGAGATCTCGTATTTTGGGATCTGGGTCGACGAGGGAGCGATTTCTGAAGAATCGGTTGCAGCCCCGGAACCAACTACAGGTTTTTACGATAGTCTGGATACTGCCTGGAACCAGCAGGAGGTATCTGTGATCAAGCCGTCCCAAAAGATGAGTTGGATCCTGTCAGTATTCCTCAACGAAAAAAATTCAAACAAAGGTAGATAGCTTATGAATAATCTGGAAAGATTCCGGAAAGCCATAAATTGGGAAGATATTGACCGGATTATGACTTATGACTTTCTAGATAATCATCATATCTTGGAGCACTACGGTGATTATGATTTTGATCGGGAGTACACTTTTGAGGAGCTGATCGAGATCAATGGAAAAGCCTGGAACAAAATTGAGTTGGATATCACCCGTTTTGTCTATGATCCTGCGAACCATTGGATGGGATCAAAGATCACCAATTGGATCCGGTTTTTTGGTGTCGATCCGGAGAGCTGGGAAGTAAGCCAGAAAGGAGGTACCGCCTGGATCTCCAAGCGGCCTTTTAAGACTCTCAAAGAACTTGAACAGCACATGCCCGAGATCCCCAAGTATGAGGAGATCAAGGAGTGGTATCAGCCGAGCATGATCCAGATGCAGGAGATGCTCAAAGAATATGATGTGGTAATGATTGGTGCTGTTGAAGGTCCGATTACGGACGCGTACTCATACACAGATATGGAGCTCTTCGCGGAGGGAATTTACTATGCCCCGGAGCTGATTTCTCACATTATGGACTGCACAGGAAAGTTTTCTGCCCATATTGCCAGAGCTTTTGCGGAAATCAGTGAGGTGCCGCTGATGTTTATGGGAGAGGATATCGCTGGTTCAACCGGTCCTATCTTCAGCCCGAAATTCGTTAAAGAACAGGGTCTGCCCCGCTGGCGCTGGATTACTGAACCAGTCAAAGAGCGGGGATTTAAATTTCTGTATCATACCGATGGGCGGTATGGTGATTTTCTGCCCTTGATTTTTGATGAGCTGGGAGCAGATGGACTGAATCCGATTGAACGAAACGGATGCAATGATATTTTTGAGATCAGGGAAGCCTATCCTGATAAGCTCCTGTTTGGCAATGTTTGCTGTATGCAGACATTACCTCATGGATCGGTGGGAGATGTGGAAGATGAAACTCTGGAGCTGATAGAGAAAATTGGTCCCCAGGGCGGGATTTTTATTGGTTCCTCCAGTGAAGTGCATGACGCAGTTCCAGTGGAAAATGCTGCAGTGATGTACGGAACTGTCCATGAGTATGGTACCTATCCTTTGGATTTGGACCGGATCAGAAGCCGGAGAATGAAACTTCGGGATGACCACGCTCTCAACCTGAGAAAAGAAGAACCACTCTAAACCGCTAATTGAGTTTTGATTGAGCGGACGAATTTGATGGGAAGACTGAATAATCGGGCTTACCGCTCAAAAACCATGCTGGTTTAGGTCGGCCTTTAGAGAGAAATAGCAGCTGGCAGGTAGAAGGAAATTATGGGAGAAGAGCAGCGCAGGAAAGATATCCAGCAGGATTTCAGAGCTTGTTTTGGTGAGGACCCGGTACTCTGGGCCCAGGCCCCTGGGCGGGTTGATCTAATGGGCAGTCATACCGATTACAACCTGGGATTTGTGCTGACATTAGCCATTGATCGCAATGTCTGGCTGGCAGTTCAACCCCGGGAAGATCAGAAAATTCAGATCTGTTCCCGTCAGGTAGAAGGCTGCGGCGTTTTTTCGCTGGATGATATTTCATATCATCAAGAGCTTCCCTGGACCAATTACATCGGGGGAGTGGCGGCAATGTTTATGAATGCCGGTTATCCAGTTTCCGGATTTAACGGATTGATTGACAGCACAATTCCAATTGGCAGCGGTTTGAGTTCATCCGCAGCCCTGGAAGTATCCACTGCCGTTGTTCTTAATCATCTTGACAATCTCGAAATCGATCCGGTAGAAATGGCTTTGCTCTGCCAGCAGGCAGAAAATGAGTTTGTAGGTTTGAATGTGGGAATTCTGGATCAATATACCTCCTTGATGGGAGAAGCCCGCAAGGTGCTGCTGCTGGACTGCCGGGATAATTCCAGTATCAATAAATCCCTGGCGGAAGGGATCCAGATAGTAATCTGCGATACCCGGGCTGAGCGAGAGCTCACTGGAAGTGAATATGCGGAAAGACGGCATCAATGTGAAGAGGGGGTAGAGATTCTCCGCCAGGAGGACCCAACGATACGATCTCTGAGAGATGCGACAATTGATTTACTGCGTGTTATGCAGACTGAGATGCCGCCGACCGTGTTTCAGCGCTGTAAATTCATTGTAGAAGAGAACCGACGGGTGTTGAAAATTTCTGAGGCAATTAAGGCTGGAAATCGAAACAGAATAGCCAAGCTGACATCTGATTCTTTCCACGGGGCCCGGGATTTGTATGAAATTATCAGTCCTGAAATGGAATATATGATGCAGGCCATGATCCAGGCACCTGGAGTGATCGGTGCCAGACAGGCTGGGGCAGGATTTGGCGGCTGTATGGTTGCCGTTGTGGAATCTGAATCAGCGGAAGCATTTCAAAAATCTGCCGCCCAACATTATAAAAAACTGTCTGGGATCCAACCGGAAATTTACCCGGTTCAGGCCTCACCGGGAGCCGGAATTCTGGAAGGGAGGGATGCCGATGACTAAACATCCCCACCGCAGAATGAATCCGCTGACAGGAGAGTGGGTCCTGATCAGCCCTCACCGGGCAGAGAGACCCTGGTTGGGACAGGTGGAAAAATTACCCCTGGAAGAGCTTCCAAAGCATGATCCTGATTGTTACCTCTGCCCGGGTAGTGAACGGGCTGGAGGAGCCGTCAATCCTGATTACTCATCTACCTATGTTTTTACCAATGATTTTTCTGCCCTGCTGCCTGAAAGTGAAGAGCTGGATCAGCACCAGCATGACCTCTTCCAGCACCAGCCAGTTAATGGCACCTGCCGGGTGATATGTTTTTCACCCCGGCATGACCTGACACTCCCGGAGATGAAGGAGTCTGAAATTCGCCAGGTGGTGAATACCTGGGTGGAAGAAACCCGGACTCTTGGAGAGATGTATCCCTGGGTTCAAGTTTTTGAAAATAAGGGAAAAATGATGGGTTGCTCTAACCCTCATCCCCACGGCCAGATCTGGGCCAGCAGCCAAATTCCAGTAGAGCCGAAGAAAGAAGATCATCAGCAGCGAAAATATTTCCAGCAGAACGGAATCCCGCTTCTTGTTGATTATTTCCAGGAGGAATTGAAACAGGATCAGCGGGTGGTAATCCAGAATGAGCATTGGGCTGTGCTGGTCCCCTATTGGGCGGTGTGGCCCTTTGAGACCCTGCTGCTGCCAAAGTTTGAGATTCAACGTCTGACTGATTTGAATGGGTCCCAGAGTAATGATCTGAGTGAGATTCTAAAGCAGTTATTAACCAGATATGATAACCTTTTTGAGACCCGCTTTTCCTACTCGATGGGATGGCATGGGGCGCCATTTGACGGTAAAAAATCCGATCATTGGCTGCTGCACGCCCATTTTTATCCTCCCTTGTTGAGGTCCGCTACCGTAAAAAAATTCATGGTGGGGTACGAGATGCTGGCTGAACCGCAGCGTGATATCACCGCAGAAAGCGCGGCTGCCAGGCTGCGGGAAGTTCCCGCTGCTCATTACCGATCCAGAGAGGATTCTAATTAAATTTATTTCAAGTCTAGATATTTAGGAGTTGAAAATGGACTCTCGTGAACGACTGCAGCTGGCTTTGGACCACCAGGAACCTGATCGGGTTCCGCTGGATCTGGGAGCCTGCTTTCAAACCGGAATGCATGCCCAGACAGTCTATAAACTGCGCCAGGCTCTGGGCCTGGATGAACCTGGAACCCCGATTAAGTTAGTTGATCCCTATCAGGGGCTGGGAGAAATTAAGCCGGATCTGCTGGATGCTGTGGGTGGGGATGTAATCGGTATTAATCCCCGCAAAAATCTCTTTGGGTTTGTGAATGAAAATTGGAAGCCCTGGACGGCTTTTGAAGGGACTCCACTGCTGGTTCCGGAGCTTTTCAACACTGAAATTGCGGAGGATGGAAAGCTCTACATGTATCCGGAGGGAGATCAATCCGTTGCGCCCAGCGGGATGATGCCCGATGGAGGGTGGTATTTTGATGCTATCGTCCGCCAGGAACCCTTTGAGGAAGATCAGCTGTCTGTTGAGGATAACCTGGAAGAGTTTGGACCGGTGACTGAAAAGGACCTGGCTTATTTTGAACGGGAGGTCAAAGAGGCTTACGAAGGGACGGATAAAGGGATTTACGCCAACTTCGGGGGAACAGCTTTCGGAGATATTGCCCTCGTTCCCGCTCCCTGGCTGAAAAATCCGAAAGGGATCCGGGATGAGACCGAATGGTACATCAGCCTGGTAGCCCGGGAAGATTTTGTCTACAAAATCTTTGAACGCCAGTCTGAGATCGCTCTGGACAATATTCAAAAACTCTATGAGGTAGTGGGCAACCGGGTTCAGGCAGTCTTTCTAACTGGAACGGATTTTGCGGCCCAGGATCGGCCCTTTATGTCGGTTGATACCTATCGAAAACTGTTTTTACCCTTCCACAAAAAGCTCAATGATTGGATTCATGCAAACACCACCTGGAAAACCTTCATGCACAGCGACGGTGCCATGCGGCCATTGATTCCAGCCATCATCGAGGCGGGATTTGATATTCTCAATCCGATCCAGTGGACTGCGGCCGATATGGATCCTGTAGAATTGAAGGCTGAGTTCGGAAAGGAGCTGGTCTTCTGGGGCGGAGGGGTGGACACCCAGAAAACCCTGCCGTTTGGGACCCCGGATGAGGTCAGGAAAGAGGTCCGCCAGCGTTTGACGGATTTTGCACCGGGTGGAGGGTATGTCTTCACCTCGGTTCACAACGTGCAGCCTTTGGTGCCAGTCGAAAATTTGCTGGCTATGTATGAGACCTTCCGGGAACACCGCCAGTATCCAGTCAGCTGATTTGGAGAATAAAAAAGCATGCTAAAAAGTTCGGGGTCAAGAAAGATGGCTTCGGACTTCTTGATTTATTCTTGACTATTCGTCCTTTCCGGGCAGGAGCGGTGATAGACATCCAGCTGCGGGAAGGGCAGCTCTATTCCTTCACTCTGGAGTGATTTGTAGAGGGCGGAATTGACCCGATCGAACATCCGGCGTGTATCCAGATAAGAATCCAGCCACCAGCGAACCCGGAAAATCAGGGAAGAGTCACCGAATTCCAGGAAGAGGGCTTCTACCGGTCGATCAGGGAGCACACCTTCTACATCCTTGACCGCCTCAACCATCACCTGCCGGGCAAATTCAATATCTGTGCCGTACGCGACACCGACATGGA
The DNA here is from genome assembly GCA_964618295.1 of uncultured Anaerolineales bacterium. GTDB lineage: Bacteria > Chloroflexota > Anaerolineae > Anaerolineales > UBA11858 > B10-G9. The sequence goes on from CAZTWV010000001.1 coordinate 190,551, forward strand.
TCTCCAGACGGTACTGATCATTGGGATAGGCATAGTTGACCACCAGACTTTTCCCGATCTGGGAGTTGGGGACAACCACCATGCGGTTATCCCTGGTCTTAATCCGGGTGCTGCGCAAACCGATATCGACCACATCCCCCCAGGTGTCCAGATCCAGGAGCTCGATCCGGTCTCCAATCCGGTAAGGGCGGTCGAACATGATCATAAAACCATTGATGGTGTCCTCGAGAGTGTTCTGGGCAGCCAGAGCGACAGCCAGAGAACCGATGCCTAGGGTGGTGACCATGGCGGTGATGTTGAGATCGAAATGGGAGAGAATGGTAATCAGACCGATGGCACTGAGAATGATCAGGGCGATCCGCTGGAAAAACGGGAACAAACGCTGATCGATATTGGTCTCGGTCTGGCGGGCGATTTCTTCCCCGTACCAGCGAAACAAATGGGTCACCAGGCGCCAGGTGAAGATAAAACCCACCAGGAAGTAAGCCAGATAAAAGCCCTCGTTCAGCCAGACGTCGTACTGGTCGGGCAGGAAATCGATCCTGCGCAGGACAGAGTCAAGAGCCAGGAACAAGGCCAGGAGCCAGAGCGGAAACCGGGCAGCGTTTAGAATTTCATTATCCAGGTTGGTTTTTGTGCGCCGGGTCAGCCGTTTCAGGACCCGATCCAGTAAAACTGAGATCAGCCATCTGCCCAGAAATAAAACCAGAAGAAGAATTAAGACTGAAATCCCGATTTCAGTCCACTGCTCCAGGTTGAGACCCCAAATAATTGTTTCCATTTAAGCCTCCCGGATAACTGTAAGTTGCTTATTGTTTAGATCAAAAAGAAGGCCCGGATATTGCCAGCTCTGATCAATTTTTGTAAATCAGGAACATTATTTACTACCTTCCGGGTTGTTTTTCAGTTGTGCAGCCCAATCCCGGGCCCGGACCAGCTCTCCCTCCAGAAGCGGTCCTTCTGTGTCGAGAACAAAAAATCCTTCTGGATCAGCAATGATTTTCGCTCCTTTTTTCCGGAGCCAGTGAGCGATCGCACCTGATCAGGGAAACCGACAAGTGCCTGGTCGATTCCTCCTGCCACCCCGGCGATCAAAACTAAAAACACGAATTCCACCAAAGACAGGGCGTTTCTTCTGGGGTGATTTTGACCACTCCCGGAGCCTTAAGGCTCCGGGAGTGAAGGTGATCTGGCGTTATTTTTTGACCACAGGAACAAACATATACATCGTCATCTGATCCTGATCGGGATTGAATTCTTCTCCATAAAATTCGTACTCCGGGCCGGCGGCACGATCAAATTCTGATTCCGGGAGCCAATCATGATAGATAGCCTGCATGGTCTCCATCAAGGTGGGCAGGGTGCAGCGGAAAACTGCATAGGATTGCTCCGGGAGCCAAATGGAAACCATATCCGCTGGTAGAGAGCTGTCGTCGCTGACAGCTACCCCGGCAATGTAATCAAATTCTCCCGTTTTGGGGTCGAAGTTATTCAACACTCCATAAGCTTTTCCAGGCAAGATCCGATCCTGGATTTCACCATGCCGGGACCAGAACCGGGTCCAGAGTTCGGGAACTTCTTCGTTCTCATTTTTTCCGCGGTATCTCATGCCTGCTACGGTAAAGCCAGGCATGGTCTTAATTTCAGGGGTGAGCATTAAAAACCTCCAATAATTGATTAGTTGTTATGCTTATTCGGAAACGGATACTTGATCTGGCAGGAGTCCTGTTGTTAAATTCAACAGCCCGGGGCCAGCCAGCAGGATGAAGAAGGGACCGCGGGGAAATGTACCTGAAAAGGTGTAATCCAGCAGGTAGAATAACAGCATTCCGCCCAGGGTCAGGATTCCTCCGAGCAGCTCCCATTTCCAGCCCAGCAGCAGTCCAACCCAGACCAGGGCGAAGACGGTCAGCATCAGGCTTTCCCGGACTGAGATCTCCAGCAGGAAACCAAAACCTTCTGACCATCCTTCTCCGATGAAGAGCAGCAGGATCAACCCGGCGGCCAATCCGGCGTAGATCCGGGCTGCGGTGCGGAAGATGCGCTTCCAGCGGGTGTTCGGCTGATTTTGAGACATATTTCAGTTCTCTTCTGAGTTGAAAATATAAAGCAAAGCAGTTGAGGTCTGGCCCCCCGGGCATTTTTCCCGGATAGCGCAAACAGGACAAATCCGGATCAGAAACACTCCCGCGTAAAGCAGCACCACGGTCAGGTAGAAAATCAGATAACGGATGCCAGCCTGGAACAGGAAGTAGAGCGGGTAGAGGATGATGCCAAAAAAGGCGATTTCAGCTGTGGTGATTCCCACCTGGAACAGCCAGCGGGGAAGCATCTTTTCAGCGTAGAGACGTGCTACCCAGCGGGCCGGGAGACAGAAGCCGCCCACGCAGGGACCAAAACCATCAATATAGGGGCACTGGAATTCAACGCAGGCTGTGCTCTGGCCGAGGATGACAAGGGGAAAAAAGCCGAGGTAGATCAATATGGTTGGGGTTCCGAAGCGGGACAGGATCAGGGCGACCCCGAGATAGAGCAGAAACATGGGGGCAGTCAGCAGCCAGTAGAGACGCTGGCGGGAAAAGGGGATCCTGGGTTCGGTCATAGAAAACTTTTTATTCGCATAGCCATAGTTGGTTGAAGGAGTTCAGGTTAGCAAATTTGAGACTAATTCCGGGATGTTTCCTTCCAGGGGCGGACCGTGTCCGGGACAGAGCAGTTCTAAATCCAGGGCAGCGATTTTCTGAATGCTTTCCTTTGCCAGATCGGAATCGACAGTTGCCAGCCTCAGCGGCAGGCGGGGACCAATAGCTCCGGTTAACGGGTGCTGGTTAAAGACAGCATCTCCGCAGATCAGAATTCCGGCTTCCTTCTGGAGCAGGCTGATGCTGCCGGGGGTGTGGCCCGATGTGTGCAGTACTTCTAACCCTCCGAGATAATCCAGCTGGTTACCTTCTTCCAGGGTCCGGTCAACCGGAAGCGGTGGGATTCCCAGAGCCAGATCAGAGAGCCAGAAAAACAAGCGCTGGATCAGGGACTGGTAGGGGAGACGGGCCTTTTTTTCCAGGTAGGGAGATTCAATCCTGGATGCAGATAGGGGGATCCCGGCTGTTTCCAGCAGGGATGCTGCCCCACCGCAGTGGTCGGTGTGGGAGTGGGTCAGGATCAATTCATTCAGCTGGATCGGTTTCAGCTTGATTTCGGCCAGCTGCCTGGTGATCCATTTGATTTTCTTTGACATGCCGCAGTCGATCAAGGCTGAGCCGGAATGTCCCTGGACAAGATAAACATTGGCTCCCGATCCCCCGTTCAGCAGGTACAGGTCCTCCGAAATTTTTTGCATGGTTAGCCTTTAGATTACTGGACTTCTTTAATTAGCACCAGATAATATCTTCCATCACGGATTCCCCAGAACCAGAATTCTCCATTGATCCGCTGAACAGTGTAATACTCCGGTGCGCAGCAGTAGCCGATGGATATCCGGTCAAAAGCTCCCCCGATCGGTTGATCATTAAAATAAATCTGATAACGTGATTCCCGGCTTCCGATGTACAGCAGCTGATCAGCGATCGCGTACGGGTAGTATGCTCCCTCTAAATTGCGCTCCTGATTGATGCTTTCCTGATCGCGGTAGATCACTGACTCTTGATCATTTGCCAGCTCCCAGATAATCTGATCAGCGATCCACTGCAGGGATCGCTGGGGGTTGTAATTCTCTCCAGGGAAATCAATCTCTAAAAACTGTTCGTTATTCCGGAAAAGGGTGTAGTTATCCCCGGAATGAAAGGTTTCGAAGGTCTGATTTTCCAGCTCCAGTTTCAGATCTGGCAGTTCCCCTTCTTCCCGCTCAACATATTCCCCGAGTTCACCGCCGCTGTTTGCTCCAGGTGGAAGTGATTCTCCGAAGCAGCGGTAGCCGACAGACCAATCCTGAAAAAGATCCTCGGAGACCACGCATTCCTGCCACAGCAGATCTTCCTGGTAAATGTTTTCAATCCGGAAGAAATAGGGGGTGAGGGGCAGGGTGGAGGTGGGGGAAGGAGCTGGACTCGTGGCTGAGATTGATGGTGTGGGTGTCAGATATGGTGTCCGGGTCAGGGTGGGTGGGGGTAAGGTGGTGCCCGGTACACTAGATGGAGAGGAAGCCCCTGCTGTAGGAGTCCCCTCTACAGCTGCCGGGGGCAAATCTGTGGCTGAGAGGGAAGGGGTTGGTGGGACCGGGGTGGAAGCCGACAGAGTACAGGCAGTCAGCAGGAAGAGGTAGGTCAAAAGGTATAAGGTAAGCTTGTAAGATGCTTTTTTCATAGTATGTCTTAACATTGATTATTACTATTAGTATATCGCAATTCAGATTAAGAACTGAAGCAGAAAGGAGTTGTCTTACTGGATCCTGGAAAATTATTAATTGTTAAATTTTTGCTAACATTTTTTAATATCCTGAAGACTGAAAACAGGCATAGTATACTTGGAACTTGATAAGCAAATATATTATCTACCCAAATGAAATATCAGCTGAATACTAGCATTCAATTATGAATAATTTGTTTCTGTTCGATCTGTCGGAAGTGATTGCGGGGATTATCTCTGCAGCCACAAGAATTATTTCAACATTAGGGTATCCTGGTCTCGGACTGGCGATATTTCTGGAAAATGTGATCCCCTCGATTCCATCAGAGGTCGTCCTGCCGTTTGCCGGATCCTTGATCCTGGAGGATAAATTTACTCTGGTTGGGATCACAATTGCTGCGACAATTGGAGCTTTGCTTGGAGCCTGGGTCTATTACGGTCTCGGCTATATATTGGAAGAATCCCGGCTCCGGGCTTTGATTCGAAATTACGGGAAGTATGTCCTGCTTTCAGAAAGTGATTTTGATCGAATTTTTCGCTGGTTTCAAGGGAAAGGAGAGCTGGTAATTTTTTTCAGCCGGATGGTTCCCCTGATCCGGAGCCTGATTTCGATTCCTGCCGGTATGGCCCGGATTTCACCTGTACGGTTTGCATTGTTTACTGCTCTGGGCACTGCCCTGTGGAGTTTACTTCTGGCATATACAGGGAAGATTCTGGGTGAGAATTGGGGATTGATTGGGCACTGGATTTCCGAGTATCGATTTATTGTGTTTATCATGCTTGGTGTGGGCATTATCTGGATAATTGGACGGAGGATCCGCCGGTTGCGGAAAGACTCGTTCTAAACGATTTTTCTCAAGAGGTAACCTGATCATATTTCCAGGAGTTCAATTAGAAAATAATATTCCAGGTTCAACCTGCCGATATTCATCCGGTCCTACCCTGTATTCTGGTCGCTGTTGCCTCAGGCAGGTTGGTTTGGATTGATGCAGAAGAATAATCCAATCTTGGATTTCGTTGATTTCAAGCTCTGATCCGGACTTCCAGAATACCCAGATCTCGGGAAGGATTTACTAGGTCAGCTTCTTTGTGGATTTTTCCTTTAAATAATGTTAATTTTTTAATAACTTTTTCCTAAAGGCTGCGGATCAGAAGAAAGGCATAGTATACTTGGGACCTGATTGACAGATTTTTCTTTTTTGTGTTTTGATTGTAAGAATCAACCTGATCTGAATACTATGAATTCTTTGATAATATTTGATTTTTCTGAAATAATTACCTGGGTCATCTCCACAGTCACCTTGGTCATATCCACCTTTGGTTATCCCGGTTTGGGACTGGTGATGTTTCTGGAAAATGTGATTCCCTCGATCCCTTCAGAAGTTGTTCTTCCATTCGCTGGATCCCTGATTACAGAAGGCAAATTCTCTCTCATCGGGATCACAATTGTTGGTATGCTGGGATCTGTGCTGGGAGCCTGGGTCTACTATGGTCTGGGGTATTGGATGGAGGAGTCCCGGGTCCGGATGTTGATTCAAAAATATGGAAAATACGCCTTGCTGTCAGAAAAGGATTTTGATCGGGCGATAAACTGGTTTCAAAAAGCTGGAGATCTGGTGGTGTTTTTCGGGCGGCTGATCCCGATGGTCCGGAGTCTGATATCCATTCCAGCGGGAATGGCCCGGATATCACCGCTTCGATTTACCCTCTTTACCGCGCTTGGAACCGGGTTATGGAGCTTTTTTCTGGCTTATATTGGTTTGATCCTGGGTGAGAACTGGGAGTTGATTGGGCAGATTCTTTCCCAGTACAAAACCGGAGTGATCTTCCTGTTTGGATCTGGATTAATCTGGTTTTTTGGACGGAGAATTCTCAAGCTCCGGAAAAAAAAATTTTGAACAATTTCTTTCAAAAGTTTTGTATTTCATTATTCCTGATTTTTGGCCTGATTATTATCCTGCCGGTCCAGACTGTTTTTGCCGTTGATCCTCGAACTCGATCTCTGGTGGAAAATCCGCCGACCCCGGGGGAATTGATTGAGGCTGTCAATCAGCTCCGTCTTGAAAACGGTTTAAACACATTGAGTGCTCATCCGGCCCTGATGCAGGCCGCCCAGTGGGAAGCTGATGTGATCAACAACGGCGCCCCGGGGCATACCCATCCTCCGGGATTGACCCTCGGGCAGTGGCTGATTTCTCTCGGGTATCCGCTGGCTGGAGATCTATCTCAGGACGGGCTCCGATCGGAGAATTGGACTGCTGGAACAGAGCTGACTGTAGACGAAGCGATACAGCAGTGGCTGGGGGATGCCCCCCATACCAATACCATGCTGTCTGCATCACGGACTGATATCGGTGCCGGAGTGGCAGTCCGAACTGACAGCCAGGGTAAACCGGTCTACACCCTGGTGATTGAAACTGCTATGCAAACCGGCAGCGGGGAGCAGCAGTGGGAAGCTGAACAGTATCTGACCTCGGTTCCCGGGACCCAGAGTGATCTATACAGCGATGCCACCAAGGCCGCTGCTGAAGCCCAGGTTTCGCAGTATATCAGTCCAGTGCTGATTGAAACCGCCCGCCCGGACGGAGATGTAGTTCACAAGGTGCAGCAGGGCCAGACACTGTGGGCGATTGCAGTTGCCTATGGAGTCCGGATTGACGAAATCAAACGGCTCAACAACCTGACGGAAAATGAAGTCTGGTTGAACCAGGAACTGCTGATCCAGAAAGGTGCCACCCAGCCGGTTCCAACCGATACACCGACGGTAACCTCAACTCCTGTGATCCAGGAGAGTAAGCCCCTTCCAACTGCGGCTGAAAACTTTGAAAGTGAAAAAACCCCCATTCCGCTCGTTGGAAGCGAATCCAGGGCATCTGGAATAGACCCAACCCTGCTGATTTTTATTGGCCTGGTAGGTTTGGTAGGGGGAACACTGGTGCTGATGGCAATGCGGGAAAACCGTCGGGATGCAGACCGGTAATCTGGAATTCAGGTCTCTTGTTTTCTTGACTGACATAATTCTGAAATTTCTCTTTTTGAAATGTCTAAAGTTTGTATAATCCCCGCTGGCAGGTAAGGTCAGCTGGTTTAAACTCATCCATAAAGTAAGAAAACTATGCTTGCCGATTTTTTGGAAGACTTAATGAGGAGTTTGAAATGAAAACGAAAGGTAAAGTATTTGTTGTCACCGGTGGGGGAAGCGGTATTGGGCGGGAGTTGGTGCTTAACTTGCTTAAACAGGGTGCCAGCGTGGCTGCTGTAGATATCAGCCAGCCTGGGCTCCAGGAGACCGCAGAATTGGCTGGTGCCGATCAGGAAAGACTTTCTTCCCACATATTAGATGTGACCGACCGCTCTGCAGTTGAAGAACTCCCGGAAATTGTGATTTCCCGTCATGGAGCTGTGGATGGATTAACAAATAATGCCGGCATTATTCAACCTTTTGTAAAACTCAATAATCTGGAATATGAAGCAATCGATCGTGTTCTCAATATCAACCTGTATGGTGTAATTTACATGACGAAAGCTTTTCTGCCTTATCTGTTGGATAGACCGGAAGGACATATAGTCAATGTCTCCAGTATGGGCGGATTCCTGCCTGTTCCCGGCCAGACCCTGTATGGGGCTTCCAAGGCTGCCGTCAAGCTGATGACAGAGGGTCTATATTCTGAACTGCTCGATACCAATGTTCGGGTTACTGTGGTCTTTCCCGGAGCTGTGGCTACCAACATCACCGAGAATTCCGGGGTGAGCGCTGAAGTGGATCCCGAGGAAGCCGCCTCCGATTATCCCAGTCTGCCGGCGGATGAAGCGGCCGAAATTATCGTTAAAGGTATGGAAGCAGATAAATACCGGGTCCTGGTGGGCAGAGATGCCCGGACCATGGATTTTCTATCCCGTCTGGCACCTAAACGAGCCGCCAAGATAATTTTCAACCAGATGAGGGATCTGCTGGGGTGAGGAATCTATCTGAATAAACCAGTTTGGAATCTAGAACGGAAGATAAATATCAAAAACCCCGCTGAACAGTGCCCAGCTTCAGCCGGGGTTTTTTGCAGTTATTCTCACCCTTCAAAGATGGTCAAATCGCTTCTATCCTGGGAGAGGAAAAATATAATGCCAGATGAATGTCCTCCGGTTCTTTCTCCATCAGGCTTGGATCCGGTTTAGAAAGCAGCTGGCAGCCCTGGTGGAGATAGAAATCAACGGTTGATGGTACAGGCGTGGCGCTGATATATAACCCTGCGACGGGATGCTTTTTCGCTCGGTTTTTCAGGAGATCAAAAAGCTGGCTGCCAATACCCTGTCCCCGCTGAGAGGCGGTGACCCAGAGCGGACCTAAATTGAACAAATTATTTTCCGGACCACAGGATTGGCTGATATCCAGGCCACCAGCACCAACGAGCTTTCCACTTTCAAGTGCACCATATAGAATCAGATTATGCTCCAGTAATTGATTACTAAATTCCTGAATAATTTCCTGCCACTGGGGGAGGGAAAACCCTGGGTGAATAAATGAGCGCTTTTCCCTGATCAACATCCCATCCTGAACCAGATACCATTCTTCTGCCTGAGCACTCCGGTCGATGTGTTTTAAGCTGGACAAATCGCAGGATTTTAATAATTTGTATTCAATCATAAATTTGTCTTTGTTTGTTCTTCAGATCAAATCTTGTTTGCATTCCGAGCGAAAATTTTCTGTACATCGAAGATGTAAGTTGGATCACAAAACTAACTCCGGTAAGCTTTTTGTTCAAAACCCAAATATTTGCCGGGTCTTTTCTGAAAAATTTTTTCCGGAAACCTTGCTCAGCCGATTATATTTGCAGTGCGTGAATATCATCCAACCGGGAGATAATTTTCTTCAAGCGCTGGAAACCTTCCAGCTTCTCTTCCGGGGTACGCCAGAAATCAAAAGCTGGATAAAATGGAAGGCTGATGACTTTGGTTGTTAAGAATCGGATCAAGAACGGATCATCAACTGGAAAATCAGGGTTATGGTCTAAATAATGTCTCAAGTTTTCCCTCCCGAACTGTTTTCAAGCAGCCCGTCCGGATACCCGAGGAATTCGGATTTAGATTATAGCTTGTTTTATGACCAAGAATTCTATAGATAAGCGCTAATTTCGCATCAAAGATTTTTGAGACTAGGTGCAGGGAAAAATGGCTGATTGTAAATATTACAAAACCATCCTTGTTTAATACCTTCAAATTTGAACCAATGGTATGATAGGTTCGGTTTAGTGGTAACTTCTCAAAGGAAAGAAATGAAAACCTATTTGGACTGCTATCCCTGTTTTATTAATCAAGCCCTGCGGGCTGTGAGAATGGTCTCGACGGATGATGGATTACAAAAGAAGCTGGTGGACCAATCTCTGCAGATTTTGATGGATCTGCCGGCTGGAGCGACTCCGCCCCAGATCGCGGCCCAAATTCATGAAATGGTCCGGGAACAGACAGGTGTGGATGACCCTTTTCGGGAGATGAAAATCAAGAGCACCAGGGACGCCCTGGAGCTCTATCCGGAACTCCGGATAAGGCTCCTCGCGAGCAGTGATCCACTGGAAACTGCCGTGAGGCTCAGCATTGCCGGAAATATCATTGATTTCGGGGTTGATGATACCCATGCTGATCTTGGAAAAACCGTAGACCATCTTCCGCTGCTTCGCAAGCGGATCAGTGAAGTTGATGAGACACTATTCCTGGCGGACAACACGGGAGAAACTGTTTTTGACCGGTTGTTGATAGAGACCCTGCCGGTTCCTGTTACCTACGCTGTCAAGGGAGGACCGATTCTGAATGATGCGGTGCAGGAAGATGCCCGGGAAGCTGGGATTGAGAGTGCAGCCAGGGAGGTGATTGAAAATGGTTCCAGAGCCCCTGGAACTGTGCTGGATTTATGCTCCCCATCCTTCCGGGAGCGCTTTGAAAACGCAGAACTGATCATTGCCAAAGGTCAGGGGAATTACGAAACACTGAGCGATGCCGGGGAAAAAGTTTTCTGCTTGCTGCAGGTTAAATGTCCTGTGCTGGGACGGGACCTGGATGTCCCGGTCGGAGCTTTGATCGTCCGCCAGAGCAGCTGATCTTCGAGCACCTTGCAGTTTTCAAAGCGCCAGCAAAGTCCCGGTCAGAAAGAGGACAATCATCCCTGAAATCATCCAGGCCAGCTGACGGGAAAATCCCTCTGGTGTGATCTGGTTTTGGCGGTCCATTTTCCGGATTCGAGGGAAAAGCCGCCAGAAGAAAGAGGAGATAGAAACTATCATGGCTGCTCCCATCCAGACTAGATCCTGTCCCTCACCGGTAACCAGAATCACCAGCAGAAGCAAAAGGAAGATTAACTTTGTGCTTGCAACCCAGTGCACCAGATAAAGAACAAAATCGCGGATTTCTGGATCGCTCTTCGTTTTTTCCCAGGCCCGAAATACCCCAACCCCATTGCCATATTTTGTGCCGGGAAAAAAGTACAGCACGGTCACATTTGCGATTTCCAGCAGAATAAAACCAATTGTTACTGATTTTAAGAAAGTCATAAAATGCTGTCCTTCATATTTCCCCGATGACATAGAGGAAAATTTTTTTGTGAGAACATCAGCATTCAACCTTTCTGGTGCTTGAATATGAAAATAAGATATTTGTTAATTACCAGCAGGTGAATTGATATAATTAGCTAGTCTTGTTATAACACGTTCGTATTCAATGAATTGGATTTTAATGGAAAATATTTCAGTCTGAATTTGGATTAGGAAGGAATCAATGGCTTTTATTAATTACCTGGCAGTGCCCCCGGAAGATCCCACTCGATTTATTCCCCTGATGATTGTGCTGGGATTGGCATTTATCATCCCTGTTTTACTTTCCAGATTTCAAAGGTTACCGGTTGTGGTGGGTGAGATCATTTTTGGGGTGATCGTTGGTCCTTCCTTGCTGGGTTGGGTGACGGAAGGCGCAATTTTAACTTTTATGTCGGACATCGGATTGGCTTTCTTGATGTTTTTGGCCGGGATGGAGATTGAATTCGATCTGATCTTTGGCGATCAGAAAAAGAAAAATAATGGTCCCAATGTCCTGGTTTCATCTCTGATCATTTACGGATTGACGGTTGCGCTTTCAATTCTCGGTGCAATCCTGGTAAGGCAGATTGGGATAGAAGGGGACCTGTGGCTGATAGTTTTTGTGCTCAGTGCGACTTCGCTCGGAGTTCTGCTCCCGATATTAAAGGAGCGAGGACTGCTTTCCACCCCGTTCGGGCAGGTGGTCTTCCTGACTGCTATGCTGGCGGATTTTATCACGGTGATTTTGCTTACAGTGCATCTGATCGTGCTTGATAAGGGTTTTGACCTGGAGATATTTTCACTTGGCCTGCTTTTTCTGGCCTTCATGATTTTTTACCGAGTTGGATCTGGCTTCGTTCGTCTGCCATCAGTTCGAAACCTGATTGAGCGTCTTTCCAGCGCCACGGTTCAGATCAAAGTCAGAGGTGCGTTTGCAATCCTGATGGCGTTTGTAGTTCTGGCAGAATTTGTGGACGCGGAGCTGATCCTCGGTGCCTTCCTGGCTGGGATGATCATATCACTCCTCCGCCGTCCGGAAGATGATGGCTTGATTCACAACCTGGAAGCTTTCGGTTTTGGGTTTTTTATACCAATCTTCTTCATTATGGTGGGTGTGGGACTGGATATTAAGGCTTTGTTTACTTCACCGGAGCTGCTGGCTGCCCTGCCGGCTTTTCTGGGAATTTCAGTCTTGATAAAGCTGCTTCCAACACTTGTGGTTAAACCGCATTTCAGCTGGAAGGAACTGCTGGCAGGGGGATTTTTACTTGATACACATTTATCCCTTGAGGTGGCTGTAGCGGTGATTGGTGTCCGAGCTGGCCTCTTGAATCAGGCAACCAGCACCATGTTGATTGTTTTTTCGATATTGACTGTGGTTGCCATGCCGCTGTTATTCAGCCTGCTGGCCCCGAAATCGCCGGAGAAAGAACGGCCCTTCCACTTGATTTTCGGCGTGGAAAATTTGGGAGTGACAGTAGCTCAGCAGCTGGAGGCTCACGGGGATAAAGTTGAGTTTATTTTGCGTGATCCTCGAGAAAAACAAACTCTGGAGGAAACTGGGCTTTCGCATCTGGAAATCGGAATTGATGAGCTGGACTCACTGCAGCCTGAATCCATCCAATCTACCCTCATTCTGGATCAGGACGATTTGAAGAATCTCGAGTTAGCCCGCAAGGCCCAGAGAGCAGGGATCAAGACCGTGATTGCCCAGGTTCGCGATCCTAAGCATCTCCCTGAGTTTGATAGGGAGGGTATCAAAACCTTTTCCCCGGCCCTGGAGCGGGCAACCATGCTGTCGATGATGGCCCGCAATCCGGATGTGCTTGATCTACTGACCACAACATCCGACCGACGGGCATCCCAGGAAGTCACTGTTCGGAGCCGGAAAGCAGCCGGACGGAGGCTGAGGGACCTGCATTTGCCGGGAGACTTACTTGTGCTTGCTGTCCGCCGCAACCAACAGCTGCTGATCCCTCACGGGGATACTGCTTTTGAATTTGGAGACCGGGTCAGCCTGCTCGGTGGTCCCAAAGGTCTGGCCGAGGCCAGGCAGGTGTTTGAGGGATAAGGGAGCTGGAGTCTGTCCGGAAAGTTGGTCAATCCAGAAGAATCACCATCTTAAACTGGTGCATTCCAGCCCCCCAGACGAGTTTGGTTTCACTGAGAAGTTCAGCTCCGAAACGGGCAAAGAACGGGGCTGAGAAGTGGCTGGTGGTGATTCTTCCTCTCCCGGGCCCAAATCAGATTGATTTCAGAAGTACATCCAGGATGTTTTGGCCGGTATTTGTGCTGGTGAGGCTAAAGCTTGATGGGTCTTGATATATTGGAGTGTTAACCAAGCTCAAGAGGTCCGCCGCGGTCATCATCAAACCATTTGATTTCCACTTCCAGGCTGTGCTGGATCCCGCGGGCAGCTTTGTCTTCATCCTCAACTTGAACTTCCAGGATCAGGTTTTGCGGAATTTCCAGCTTAAGCTCCTCCTGCCCCTGCCTGAGCACAACTTCACCAGCTGAGACCTTGTCAGCCAGCTGGTGAAGAAAGGTGCTTAAACCGGATCGGTTGATTTGTTCCTCGCTTTTGAACAGTCTGATTTCTTTTCCCATAGTTGTCCTCCTTTAGAATTAAACTGATCAGATTTCTGATATGAACGAAACCAATTTTCCGCTACCTGGTTTTCCCTGAATCTCTTAGGATATTTTGGGCGGCATGCCAACCGGTCAGCATGGCAATCGGCACCCCGGCCGGGGAATAGGCCCACTACCCGGCACAATAATTTCAGGATTCAATAATCACAGTTGAATAAATTATAAATTCCTTTCATGAAACCTGCAAAAGAGAACGGGGGTCAAACATTGGGGAATTTATTTTTAAGATTGTACACTGTACATTCTGAAATGGTTTTGGATGATTGTCTGATCGATATTGATCTTGAATTATACGGGAAGCACTATGAATACGGGGAAGATAATTGATGTTGAAAGTCCAGCTCAATGAAATAACATTTGCTAATAGGGGCATCTTGGAAATCAGGCTCGGAACTTCGGCCTGCTGGATAGCTATCAGTCTAATCGCTGTCTGTTTGTTTTGTCGGCTTGTCTTGTTTCTTTTTCAATCATTTCATGGCTCCCCTGAAAAAAAGGGGGGGGTAAAAAGTAGCAAACCTTAAAAAATTAACGTATACTACGAATGTTGATTCAAAGACATTGGATACTC
>CAZTWV010000002.1:0-48746 GCA_964618295.1 uncultured Anaerolineales bacterium
ACCCAGCAAGGCTTTAAAGAAATCCCCAGCTGTGCGTATGCCCATCTCCCGATCTATGGGATTCGGGAATTACGAAAGGATCAGAATTTTCAGGCATCAGAAGTCGTCCATGTCCGGGTCGAGACTTTTTCTCATGCTGCCTTATTACCCCAGACCCGGCCGGTCAACACAGAGCAAGCACAATTCAGCGTGATCTGGCCCATTGCCTGTGAGCTGGTTTGTGGCGAATTTGGCCCCATGCAGCAGTTAGACGAAGCGCTCAATGATGATGAGATTATTGGGATGCTGGATCGGATTCAAATCATTGAAGATCCAATCCTCACCCGGCAGTATGAAATTATGGATCATGATCAGGAAAATGGATCATTTGGAGCCAGGATCCGGATTCAGCTCCAGGATGGAAAAGAGCTGGTCACCCATCACAAGTTGAATTCTTTTGGACATCAACTCTCCAGGGAGGATATTGAAAGAAAGTTTCAGTGGCTGACAGGGTATGTGCTGGAGGAAAAGCAAATTTTGGAGATTATTGAGACGACGTGGGCTTTGGAAGATATTGACAATATTGCCGATTATGTGAAGCTGCTTTATCAGGAAGGGAATCAGGTCGGCTCAAATTAGAGCATCAGGTATTCTGGTTCTGTCCTGAGGTTTTGAGGCAGGATCTTTGATGATGAAGAACAGAATTCCCAGGCCTGCGATTTTGAGGATAACGGCGAGAAGAATATTTTCCCGAATTGTTCCTTGATACAGTATCGACCCCAAAAAAGCGCCCAGTGAATCCCCGGCAGCAAGGGCTGCTGTGTTAAAAGACATCATGGTAGCCCGTGCCAGGGGTCGAAGTTCAGTCAGCAAAGAGATCCCCGTGATCAGACTGAAATCGATGGAGTAGATATACAAAAATAAGGCCAGGACAGCAGCTGCAATACTGTCCTCGACCAGGGGGAGAAGAATCGTGGCCGCAATATTGAAAATAATTCCGATGATGATTGCTTTCCGGATTCCCAGACGATCAGAGATCAGGGCGATGGTTATTAAACCCGATATCCCGGCAACACCGATCACAACGGAAATATTACCCAGCATACTTGAGGTAAGATTGAAGCTGTCTTCCAGCCAGGCGCCGTAAACAATCAAAAAAGTTTGATTAGCGGTTACCAGTAAAAATATCAGCAGGAGGGCTGCCAGGGTTGGTTTATTAGACACGATGTAGCGCAGGTCTTCTGTGAGTTTGCGTTTTTTATTCGTCCGCAAATTCAGATCAGGTAAAACCTTTCCAATAACCAAAAAACCTATGATGCTGAAACCGGCGAACCAGTAAAAAGGCGTGTTCCAGTGGTTGTTTTCCATGACCCATCCGGTCAGAGGGATTCCGATCAGGAAAGCGCCGGACCACCCAAATCCCAGGACAGCCATCGCCCGGGCCCGGTGTTGATAGTTGACTTGATGACCGATAAAAGCCTGACTGGCGGGGTCAAAGAGCATGATTCCAATCCAGAACAGAGAGAGGCCGATAATCAGACTGCTGTAGCTGGGGTAGACCGCAATTAGCAAGGAGCTCAGACAGAAAATGACCAGCCCCATTAAGATGGATCTTTTTTGTCCCTGATTATCGATCAGGGAACCGATAATCGGGCTGAAGATCCCCAGTGCAGACCGGAAGGAAACAGCCAGGGCGACCATTTCCAGGGAGACGCCCAGCCCGCGGGAGATAATGGGTAGGAAGGGGAAAACCATCCGGTGTCCGGTGTAGAGCAGAGATCTGAAGGCTGCCAGTGTGCTGATCTGCATCCAGACAGTTGGAGTGCTCTCAATTGGGTTAGACTTGCTGTTGGATGATTGGGTTTCGTTATCCGCGTTGTTCATAAAGATCCTTGCAGTTGCTGGTTTGATGAGTCCCGGTCAACTTATTGACTGTTGAAAATTTGGGGTGATTGAATTCCGTAATGGTTAGATTATACTGGGTATGGGCGAAGCACTCCAGCCGAGATTAAGTCCCATCAGGGAGACGCTGGTCGGAGAGGAAAATGGCGGAAAACTTGATATATCATTGCGAACGCAGCGAAGCAATCTGGTCTTTCCTTGCTCCCGTCAGCATCCTCACTGATGAGAATCATGCGCTGCGCACGCCAGCGAGACGCTGGATTGAGAGGAGGGAGAAGCTCGCTGCTGGCAGCGGAGCGCCGCTGGCGGCGCAGTGACTAGTAAATAGTGAGGTAGTACTTAGTTTTATTCATCAGTTTTCAAACACTCCCGGAGCTTGCAGTTGATCTCCGGGAGCGGTCCAGCGATGGAACCTGCGGTGGGGTGATTAGTGAATGGTAGGGTAGTAACTGTTTTTTGCTACCAGTGAGAACTGATCAATGATAACTTGTTAGTTACTTGTCTTAGAAAACTATTCGCTAAACTCAATGGCAGTCGAGTCATTCATACTAGCAGCGCGCCGCAGGCGCGCTGCTCTATTGACTATTTAGCATTTACTGTTCTATTCTGTCACGCCTGTGGGGAAGCTGGCTGGAGCAGCCATTCATAGACGGGAAGGACTTCAATCATTCCGTCCTCCTGCTGAATGGTTTCTTTGTCCCGCAGGGTGATCAGCGTTCGGCGGAGCGGTTTGTCGATTTCAACTGCCATTTCCTGCAGCGAACGCAGTTCCCGTGTTCTGGTCTCCGGGCTGCTGAATTCCAGGCAGACCTGCAGGGCGTGGTTTTTCTCCGGAAGATAGAAATCAACTTCATGACCGGCCCGGGTCTGATAGTAAAAGATTCGTTCTGTTTCCCGACGGAGCTGCAGAAATACCAGATTCTCCAGCAGCTTTCCCTGATTTTTCGAAAAGGAGAACCCGACCTGGTGCACCAGGCCGGGATCGATGCAGTAGATCTTTTTGGATGCAATCTGCTGGGTTTTTACAGAGAAAGCGAATTTGTGAATTACAAAAAACAACCAGCTGTTTTCCAGATAGCCGATATATTTCTTAACTGTGTTAAGGCTGCCCAGCTTGAGCTGGTTTTTAAGGCGGTTGAAAGAGATATCTGTGGTGATATTGCTTAATAGGTAGAAAGCCAATTCCTTCAAGGTCCGCATGTTCTCGATTTGATAGCGGGAGCCGATGTCCCGGTGCAGGATGTCATCATAAAGCGTTTTATGGATTCCCAGCGCAGGGTATTTTACAGCATCCGGAATCCCTCCCTCTGTCAAATAATCCTGGATCCAACCTGCCATCTGGCCTTTTTCCCGGGTGGTGAAGGGTACCTGCGAGATGGTAGATGCTCCTTTCAGTTGGAGATATTCCTGGAAAGAAAATGGAAAAAGTTCGAACCGGAGTGACCTTCCGGTCAGTTTGGTGCCCAACTCTTCACTGAGCAGAGCCGCGTTGGAACCTGTCAGAAGAATTTTAAATCCCTGGTCATGCAGCCGCCTGACGAAGCGCTCCCAGTGGGGGACAGCTTGAATCTCGTCAAATAAAAAGACTCTTTTCTCCCCGAAGAGACTGATCAGGCGTTCATGAAGGATGTCAAAATCCTCCGCAGTGAACTGCAGCAGTCTTTCATCCTCAAAATTGACAAAATAACAGCGGTCTGCAAGGTAGGTGCGGGCGATCTGGGCCATCAGGGTGGATTTGCCGGCTCTGCGAAGTCCGGTGATAATCAGGATTTGGGGAGATTCCAGGGCCTGCTGTACTTTCTTAAGCATCTCTCGACGCACTCCCAGTTCCTGTCCGTTTAGTGTTTCCCACTGCTCTTTCAGGACAGCGGACAGAAGATCGGGTGAAAGGTTGAAGGCCGTGTTTGGAGACATGGTAATCTGATTGTATATAAAAAAGTTTTCATTGTCAATGAATAAAATATATAAAAATATTTCATTACTTATGAAAACATCTACGTTTGTCAGATCATGATCTGGACTGAAAAGCAGTTAACCATACCAGTGAGATCTGAGCTGTCAATGGTCAGGCGAGGCAGTTCTGGTAAACGGCACACTTCACGAATTACTATTTACTTATTACTTGCTTCCAACAACCCCGGAAATTCGGCAGTCGTCATGACCTCCGGGGTCTTCGCCTTCGGTAGGGAAACGTCATCCTCCCCGGATGGCGTTTCCTCGTTGATTGAAAACGAGGTCTTCGCCGCTGCCGGCGCAGTTACTAGTAAACAGTGAGTTCGTAATTAGTTTTGCAGACTAGTGATCAGTGAACACTGAACAGAGTTCAGTTTCCCGCAGCTGGAGCTCTCCCGGAGCTTGCAGTAGATCTCCGGGAGCGATCCAGCGGTACCACCACCAGCGGCTTAATCAGTAATTAATGGGTTCGTAATTAGTTTTATTCACCAGTGAACTGAGATCACTGGTCAGTGTCCAGTTTACTTCGGATTAAAAAGAACCGCTGGAATCCAACCCAACCGGCAAATCAAAACTGGAAGCGAGGCAGCGCCTCGCTGCACTGTTTACTGCTCACCGATTACTGGCCCCCAAGCTTTTCTTCCTCCACGGCCCGGATCCAGTCCACTTCGAGCGCGAACTCGCCCGGCTGTTTGTCGCTCAACATCAGGCCCAATCCCGTGACAGAGGCCGGGTTGAGCTCCCCGGTTGGAACCCGGAAGCCGCGCAGGGTCGGTACCATGGTCTCAAACGGCAGGTACACCGCAACCCACTCCCCGTTCACGGTTTCAAAGAAGCTGTTGTAGGAAATCTCGCGCCCGATGTCCGAGGTCCGGACCCGCAGGCGGTAGAGCTGACCGTCGCCCAGGACCCGGATCAGCAGCCCGTCCTTTCCGGATAGGTCGATCGGATTCCAGGGGGAACGCAGGGAAGCGAAGCCGCCGTTGTTCTCGAGGGACATGGTCCCGGAGAAGAGCAGAGTGCCGTCCTCGGTGATCCGCCCGCCGCTGCTTGAAACTCCGCCCATCACATTGTCATCCACGCTGTTCCAGGGCGGGACGCCGGGCTGGAAGTCGAATAACAGCACGCCAGGCAGATTCTGTTGTTCTGTCATGTTTGCGTTTTCAGTCATAGATTCCTCCAGGCCGCTGTTGGTGATTTCCGGTTCCGGCGTTCCCAGACAGCCGGTTAAAAGCAGGGCTGCGGTGCTGATTGCCAGGAATATTTTCAAATATTTTTTCATATTTTGGACTCCGTTCTGTGATTCCTAGACGCTTCCGGGCTGGAATATCTTAGGGAAAGGATGCGCCTGCGGCGCAGTACTCAGTGAATAGTGAGGTAGTAATTAGTTTTTACATGCCAGTGCTCACAGCTCACTGGTCAGTTATCTGGTTTATCCCAGGACTGTTCATCACAACAAAACTGCAAGCTCAATTCCCAGGTCCAGGCCTTGTTCCTGGACCTGAATTGTTCTAAGATGAATTTAAGGTCATTGCAGTTTTGTCAAGGAGACCGGTATGAAAAAATCCTTCCTGATTCTCTCCACCCTGATCTTGACTATGTCTGCCTGCGGTCAGGCTGCTGGCCCGGTTTCGACCTCCACCCCTGAAGTCACCGCGGGGCTTCCGGACACCTGGACCCCGGCACCCACCAGCATCCCATCCAGTACACCAACCCCCACACCCACCTTGATTCCCAGCCAGACACCATTACCGAGCAGTCCACCGGATCCAGCTCTGACGCAAACCCAGCCTGCAGATCAAACTCTTGAACCTGGAGTAACGCCGGATTCGGTCCGGCTCGAAGAGCTGGTTCCCGGGCAGGAGCTGGAATTGAGCCGGATATCGATGGTCAGTCCAGACCGGGGCTGGGCAGTTGGAACAGGCCAGGATCCTTACCCACGGATTCTGATTACCGAGGATGGCGGACGGACCTGGAGAGACCGGACCCCGAGCACGGCCTTTAAAGCTCTGGATAGGGTCTCTGCTGATTCCACCCTGGCATACTTCCATTCAAATTCAACCGCCTGGGTCTATTTCCAGCATCAAGACCGCGGCGATGGTCCGGGGGTGCACCGCGTCTGGAGGACATCCGACGGTGGACAGTCCTGGGATCCATCAACGCCGCTGCCTTTTTCGCGGGAGATGCGCTATTTCACGGGGGAGCTGGTTTTCATAAGCTCCCGGGTCGGCTGGCTGCGGACCTTCAGCGAGATCACCCATATGAATGATTACGCCTACCTGTTCCAGACTACAAATGGCGGGGAGACCTGGACCCTGGTCAATCAGCCCGGGGACAGCATGCTCGAGCGCCTGGTCAACAGCCAGCTGGGTTTTGCTGATCCGCAGCAGGGCTGGATGCTGAAAGACTCGCTGGGCGGGTTCCAGCCTTTTCTGGAGATCACCAGTAATGGGGGCTGGACCTGGAAAAGCGTGCTCCTGCCCGGACCGGAGGGTGGTTGGGACAGCCCGGAGGACCGCTGTCGGGGAAGCGACCCGCATTTCCTGGGCGGCGCAAAGGGTGTTCTCCTGCTCAACTGCGCCCCGATCGGGGTCGAGCTGAACAGTGGGAACCCGCAAATGTCCAGCTACCTGTACCGCAGCGGGGATCAGGGGGAGACCTGGACCGTGGAGCAGCTGCCTGCGCCGGTGGATCAGCTGGTTTTCCTGGATGACGACCTGGGCTTCGCCCTGGGAAGGGAGCACTACCGGACGGATGACGGCGGTCAAAGCTGGGAAAAGATCAAAACAGTCCAGTGGATAGGTGAGTTCTCCTGGATCTCCCCCATAGAAGCCTGGGTAGTGGCCAGCAGCGGTGGTGAACGAGCCCTGGTTCAGACCGGGGACGGCGGGCAGAGCTACCAGACGATTGAAGCGCGGGCAGGGGAGGTGCAGTAAGTTGAGGGTTGTAAAGCATAAATCGATGGATGATGATAGAGAACTTTAATCACTGATCAGTTTTCAATCACTCCCGGGGCCTGCTGGGAAACGTCATCCTCCCAGGATGGCGTTTCCTGGTTTTGATGTCGGCGAATATCCCGGAAGGGGAGGAATAAAATTTAAGTTTTCCATTCTTTCATTCGATCAGGAACCGTTATCTGTTAAAGAGGATAATGATTCCCGACCTTGGGGCGGAAAATAAAATCCAATCGAAGCTCTCATCAGTGTCCCCGCTACCAATAACTAGACTCCCGGAGATTTTAAAGCTCCGGGAGTTTGGAGGAGCACGCCAGCAGGGACGCTGGCTGGAACACAAAAGTTGTGTAAGCCTTCTGGCTCAACTGTAGTGACAGGCAATAAAATGGAGATGCAAGCATCTGGCTTGCATCTCCTTTCTTTTTTACTTCATGTTAGAGATTGATTGGGAGCTAATTGGTTTTTTAGATCTCCTGGGCGAAGAGGGCGACAGAAATTGTTTCCAGATCCTTCGTCCCTGTATTCCTGAGGATGACGTCATACAACTCAGGTGCTACAACAGGAACACTCATTACATATCCGGTTCCACCAAAGGTAGTGGGAGCTGTGTGGATGAACTCTCTCTCGGATACGGTGCTTTCAAACCAAACTGTGCTGTCTGCCAGGAGCGCTCCACAATGAGTCCCCTTCAGCGGTGTGCCAAACAATATCCTGGTCTGCAAGGCTGCCACGGTTCTGGCATCCGCTCCAACATGAATGTGAATCCTATCCCATTTACTCACATCCAATCCCGGAAGTATTCTCTTTTCAGCCCCGGCTGGAATCGTTTCATTTTGTAAGATTATTTTTGAAAATGGCATGAGTTTCTCCTTTTCGTCTGGGTCAGGTTTCTTCTAAATACTTTTTTATGTAATACCTCCTTCCTGAGTCTTAACATTGCTCCGTTTTGAATTGGGAATATTTCCCGCCACCCAGGGTATGGTGAAATTTGATGAACCATGATTAGAGATTGATGGGCTGTGACGAGCAGTGTTGGCAGGTTTTATTCCCCCATCTTCATTATACAAAAACGAGAGATCTAGACAATAGGTCACTAATCTCAGGAACAAAAAGCATTTCGATTGCTTTGGTAATCAATGAGTTTTCCAATTATTAAAGTTAGATGAACACGCATATTTATGGCAGATTTCCCTCTTGACAAAATTGGAATTACTAAAAATATTAGATATAACTAACGGTATTAGGATAACCAATGAATACACAGGACACAGCTCAAAACCTCTCCCGCAGGGAGCGCAGCCGGCAGGATACCATCTCTGAAATCCTCGAAAAATCCCGCGAGATTATGCGGGAGGAGGGAGTGGGGGGACTTTCTATCCATGAATTAGGCCGGCGGATGGGCATCCAGCCCCCTTCGCTCTACAACTATTTCGATGGGCTGATGGATCTCTATGACGCGCTCTTCCGGTTGGGCTTTGAACGTTGGGATGCCTATGTCCGGGACTACACTGCTGGGGCCGAAGATTGGCAGGAACAGTTCAGGCTGGCAATGGAAGCCTACCTGACCTTCGCGATCCAGAATCCGGAGCTTTACCAGCTGTGTTTTGAGCGCCCTGTGCCTGGCTTTGAACCCTCCTTGGAGAGTTTAAAGGTCAGTACCGATAATCTACAGGCCTGGGTCGAGCAGATCGCTGCTGTCCAGGACCAGCTGGAGACCGATCTGCCGCCTGCGCAGCTGACCGATTTATTAATCTCGATTTCACATGGAATCACCGCCCTGCACATAGCCAACCAGCCTGAGCTACCGCTGGGGGAAGGCCGCTTTGGTTCGCTGATCCCGGCCGCGCTGGATCTGATGGAACAAGCCTGGTCGAATTAATGTATTTCCCTTTATTGGTATGGAGGTAGATATGACAACCGCAGAACACCATCTGAAACTGCAGCCCGCCGCGGAGATCCCTTATGTCAATGCTGAGGAAGCTTATCAATTGCTGCGAACCGAGCTGGATCGTTTTCTGGATCTGGTTGATAATCTTGATCCGGAGGATTGGGGGAAGCCCACTGCCTGCTCGGCCTGGGATGTGCGTGACATCCTGGCCCACCAGGCCGGGGGCTATGCTAGTGGGGCCAGCTGGCGGGAGATGCTCCGTCAGGGCCGGCAGCAGCCCGAGACGGGTCAGCTGCCTGTGGATGCGGTTAACGCTTTCCAGCTCAAAGAACGGGAGGGACACACCCCGCAGGAGCTGATCGCCGAGCTCCGTCAGGTGGGTCCGATCGCCGCCCGAAAATGGGCTTCCGGCTGTTTAAACCTTTCTCCATCCCCCATCCCGATCAGGGCCGACTTTCCTTCCATCACTTGATGTGGTTCATTCACAGCCGGGACACCTGGATCAACCGCCTGGACATCAGCCGGGCGGCGGACCGCGCTTTCCATCAAACCCCGGAGCATTACGGGCGGATCGTGGAGCTGGTGATGCGCGATACAGCTGCTGTGCTGATGCAAAAAACCACCAATCCACCGCTGCGGATTGACCTCAGCGGACCTGCCGGCGGCAGCTACCGGACAGGCGCAGGGGAGTCGGTCTCTGAAGTCCGGATGGACGCCCTGGAGTTCAATATCTTTGCCTCCGGGCGCTGGGCTTTTACTGAAGCCCAGTCCAGGATGGAGATCAGCGGTGACATTCCGGCCGCCGAAGCAGCCCTGAACAAGCTGCTGGTGCTGTATTAAGCTCGGGAGTCTATCCATTTCAACCAATTTTTTAGTCGTGGAAAACTTTATTTGTAGGAGGTAAACATGAATATGGAAATTAAAATGAATCTTGGCCGCCGGCTGCTCAGAGCGGGGGTGATCCTGTTACTGCTCGGTCTGCTGACCGGGTTTGCGATCCCGATGCTCCAGCATCGCCGCCTGGCGCTATCCAGCCACCTGGAGGGAGTTCAGAACGGCATGCTGCTGTTGATTCTGGGATTGGTCTGGCCCCATCTGCGCCTCACCACTGGCTGGCTCCGGGCCGGGTTTTACCAGGCTCTGTTCGGGACTTTTGCCAACTGGGGCACCACCTTCCTGGCCGCCTTGTGGGCTGCGGGTGGGGAGATGATGCCGATTGCCGGCGGGAATGCAGTGGGTATGGAATGGCAGGAAGCTCTGGTTAAACTCGGCCTGCTCTCGCTCTCGGTCGCCATGCTACTGGTCAGCGGTCTGGTTATTTATGGCCTGCGGGGTAGGACACATGCGGCGCTGAGAAAAGGAGATGTGGAAAAGGAGTAAGAGGGGCGCCGGAGGCGCGGTAAGTTGTGAGATCAAAATTGTAAATCGTTCGCAGATGATAACTATCTGTAATCAGCGATCAGTTTTCAATCACTCCGGGAGTTTTGTATCAAGCCCAATTTAGCCATTAAAACTGGAAGCCGAGACAGTACTTCGCTTCACTACATTCCCGTTTGCTGATTACTAGTCTTATCAATGCACACCAGTGGGGATACTGAATGAGGATAAACATACCCAACCAGGACTTTCTGGGTTTTTCCATTCATCCGCCGCAAATCCATCTTTTTGCTTTATTCTGTTTACCAGCTCATAAAAGTCTCTGTTGCTGACGGGGATGATACAATGTCCGGAGAAAAAACCACCTTTTGAAATCGTAAATTATAGCGGAGTCCGTTATGCAAACCTCCCCCGACAATCAGAAACCGCTCACCCGCTTTGCCTGGCTTTCGATTGCCGCTGCTCTGGCAACGATCGGGTTGAAATCTGGCGCATATCTCTTGACCGGTTCGGTCGGTTTGCTGTCTGATGCAGCGGAATCTCTTGTAAACCTGATTGGCGCGCTTGTTGCTCTGGTGATGTTGACGATTGCTGCCCGACCGGCAGATGAGGAGCATCCTTACGGCCACAGCAAAGCCGAATATTTTTCAAGCGGTATTGAAGGGACCCTGATTTTGATAGCCGCACTAAGCATCGGCTATTCTGCGGTGCTGCGCCTGCTCGATCCGCAACCGCTGGAGCAGATCGGATTGGGCCTGCTGGTCTCAAGCGCTGCCTCGTTGATCAATCTGGGAGCAGGTTTGGTTTTACTCCGAGCAGGGAAACGCTCCGGTTCCGTGACCCTGGAGGCCAATGGAAAACATTTGATGACCGACGTCTGGACCTCTGTGGGAGTAATTGCCGGGGTGGGGGCGGTGGCATTGACCGGGTGGATTTGGCTTGATCCGGTGGTGGCGTTGATCGTTGCCATCAATATAATTTGGACTGGATACCATATTATCAGCCGTTCCGTGCAGGGATTAATGGACACCGGGCTGCCTGGCGGCCAGCAGGAAATCATCCAGGAAATCCTGGAAAAATATAGAAGCGATGGGATTGAATTTCATGCCCTGCGCACCCGGCAGGCAGGGACGCGGGCTTTCGTCTCATTTCATGTCCTGGTTCCGGGTGACTGGACCGTGAAGCGGGGTCACGATTTGGCTGAGGAGATTGAGATCAATCTCCAGGAAGCCCTTCTGGGAGCTGTGATCTTCACTCATCTGGAATCCTTGTCTGATCCGATCTCCTGGGAGGATACGGATCTCGATCGAACCCCAGCCGAGCCAGCGTTATGAACGATGGGGGAGAAGATAAGAATATTGAAACATTGTGTCTTAATTGGGGAGTTAGTATCTACCCGCTCGTCAATTTTTATCTCATATGGACCCTTTGAGAATTTCAGGTAAGAATTATTTGCCCAATATTAATTCTAGCTTGGAGGTCCGAGATTATGTTTTGGCAGTTGATACAATATATGTAACAGCGATACTGGTACCCACCACGGAGAGAACCCCATGAATCCGATCACCAACACACCCACCTCGCAGGACCGTTTGACCGAGGAAGTCCGCAAAGCCATCGAGCACCGGGCGACCTGGATGTACCACCTGCTCCAGGAAGCCAAAGAGGACGGCCTGGACTGGGATGAATTTGCCCGCCGGGCCGTAGCCCGCACCGGAGCGCTGCACGGTCAAGCCAAGCGCGAAAAACTGCAAAACCCGAACAGCCTGCTGGAATTCTCGGAGAATTTCGCCGGGGAGACCAGCCGCAAGGTGTTTGAAATGGAGGTGGTGGCCCAGGACGAAAACCGCTACTACCTGGACTTCCACTACTGCCCGCTGGTGGCGGCCTGGCAGAAGCTGGGCGCAAGCGCTGAGGAAATCGAGCACCTGTGCGATATCGCTATGGACGGCGATCGGGGCATCTCGGACCAGTTCCCGGCTTTCGAATTCAGCCTGGGAAAGACCATTGCCCAGGGTCAACCAGTGTGCCAGATCCGCTTTGATAAAAAGATCGGGGACGGATGACGGGCGCGCCGCAAGCGGCTCAGTATCCAGTGAGTAGTGGGTTAGTAACTAGTTTTTTTTCACCAGTGATCAGTTGTCAGTCACTACCGGAGCTTAACTACGAGCTCCGGTAGTGTTATTTCTTACCCAATTAAGTCATTAAAACTGGAAGCGAGGCTGTGCCTCGCTTCGCTGTCTACCGTTTACTGATTACGAGCAGGTACCGGATGGTGCTGGATCAGATAGGGTTTCAAGGAAGTGCAGCACCACACCCGGGGTATTAAACCCAATTCTTGGAGTACAATTCCAGCAGTGCCGGATCTGTGTCAAAAAATGTCCTCCGAACGCCCTGCTTGGAGAAGCAGTGAATCAGGGGAACGGCCGGTTTACCTACGTGGACAGCAGTCTGTGTTTCCCGTACCTCAATGAATATCACGGATGTTCAGTTTGTATCGCTGTCTGTCCTTTCAATCACACTTCCTATCAAAATATCAAGGAAAGCTTTTTGGATTGATGACTTCCGGAAGCTTGCCGTTAATCTCCAGAAGTAGAGAACGATATTTTCCAAACAACCCCATCAGCGTCTCGCTGATGGGGTAAATGCTCTGCTTCCACCAGCGGGGACACCGGCTGTGTTTTTACTGCATTACGACTGATGATGGGAGTCAGACGACTGGAGTTTGATTACTCCAGGAGAAACTAATTTTTCCGTTGATTTAGATTACCGCGTCAGCCTAGCGGCCTCCTTGCGATGCCAGAATGGTAAATCCCGCTTCAGCGGGACTTGCTCGTCCCAAGCTCGCGATTTTATGCGAACCACTTTGCAAGGGTAAATCGCCAGACGGATCAAGAGAGAAGCTCCCGGAGCTGCAGGCGAGGATGCTGGCTGTGTTTTGTTTTCCATTCCCACAGCTTTTCAGTAATTACAGTTCACTACTTACCGCTTACTGGCTTTTCTCCCGCAAACATGTGCTCCGGAAGCATGGATCGGATGATCAGAAACTCCGGATCTGCGTTTTCCGGGGGATCCTCCAGCATCTGGTGCAGTCCCAGGATCGCAGCTCGAACAATCAGCTGGCCGCTTTCATACCTGTAGAGCCAGTTGCGCTTCAGGAGTTCGAAATATCCATCACCCGGCCGGGCCAGGGTTTCACACCAGGTGTTGTGCAGGTCCGTTTTGAAAATCAGGGGCGGTTTTAATCCCAGGGGAGTGGTTTCGTTGATCTCCCGCAGTTCTTCGACCAGCCGCAGCAGTTTTTCCCGGTCCGTATAAGGACCTGAGTGCAGGTAAACCGATCCGCCGGAATCTGAAAGCGCGGTCCTGGTTTTGATTGAAAATGCTTCCTGAAGTTTCCCGGCCTGCAGCTGCTCCTTGAGCAGCGCGTACAGTTGGTGGGGCTGCTCGGTGTGCAGCATCCATTTCCCCGCGCCCCGGGGGTCAACATTTCGCCTGCTGCAGGAAAGCCAGGTATCTTTTTTCTCAATGAAATCCATTTGATCTGCCAAGGTGATTCCTCCCTGCCTGGTAGTGTAGCATATTTGTGAAGTGGAGAGAGGGTTTTAAACTTGAGGTGCAGTAAATTAGTAAACAGTGAGCTAGTTAATAGTTTAGATTTAATAGTGAAAATTAACCAATGATCCATTGTCAGTCTCCTGCAGCTCTACCAGTCCCGCCAGAAACCAACGCAATCGAATCCTCCATACAATTCACTATTAACCTTTTACTGCAGACGGTTTCCTGTCCATTCACAGGGTATCTGTGTTCAATCCAATCAGGGTTTGAACGATAATGTAACACTTGACGGATCGGCACCTGGTGTGCTATCATGAGACCTGTAAAGATGAAGTAGGCTCAAGCAGAAAGTATAAAACTGCCCAAATCTGCGGAAACTGGGTAGTTTTTTTGTTCTAACCGGACCGCTTCACACATTAACCTAAGTACCAGGAGTAATACCGTGAGTGAAAAAGAAACCGGAACCGTGAAATGGTTCAATGACGCCAAAGGCTATGGATTTATCGAGCGCGAAGGCGGCGAAGATGTATTTGTACACCACACCGCGATTATCGCCGAGGGCTTCAAATCCCTGAGCGAAAACCAGCGAGTGGAGTTCAACGTAGAGCAGGGAGACAAAGGACTGCAAGCGACTAACGTCATTGCTATCTAAATCTTTCTAGAACTCGATCTGGCAATTTCCCTTCGGGGGAATTCAGTCCAGACAGATAAACACCCGGAACTTCCGCAAGCCGGGTGTTTTTTATTTAATATCCTGGGAGTTGCAAGTTTTACTTCAGGGGTGATGTTGAAGTGAAATGGTTTGATGGTTACCTGAAATTTGTTAGTAAACGTATATCAAAACAAGACATAGATCCTGATTACTGTTCAGCGCTTACAGTTTAATGGCAGATATCCTTTCCTTGACAAAAAGCACGTTCTCCCTGAAGATTCCACTAGATCCCTTATCCCGCGAGGTTTGAAATGAAACCAACTGTTTTTGCTGTCCGCTGCGAAACTTATGACCAGGTTGAAGCCAAGACCCAGGAGCTGCTGGAGATGATGGGCGGGATCCAGCCCTACATCACTCCCGGGGAAACCACGGCTCTGAAAGTCAATTTGCTCTCGGCGGCTGCTCCGGAAAAAGCAGTCACCACTCATCCCTCCCTGGTGGCAGCTGTTGGA
Source organism: uncultured Anaerolineales bacterium (assembly GCA_964618295.1). Classification (GTDB taxonomy): domain Bacteria; phylum Chloroflexota; class Anaerolineae; order Anaerolineales; family UBA11858; genus B10-G9. The sequence goes on from CAZTWV010000002.1 coordinate 14,776, forward strand.
CAGGAGGTCTGGGAAGCGGGAGGAGACCCTTTGATCATTGACAGCCCTTCCGGGGCCTATGCCCACAAACGCTCGGCGCTGGAGCGGGTTTACCAGGCAGCGGAGATGGACCGGGCAGCTGCCCAGGCCCGGCTGGTGCTGAATTACAACACAGACTGGCAGGCGCTGTCCTTTCCGGAAGGCCAATTAATCAAACATTTTGAAATCATGACTCCGATCCTGGAAGCAGGATCCGTTATTAATTTGCCCAAGTTAAAAACCCACGCCCTGATGACCATGACCGGGGCGGTCAAGAATATGTTCGGGGCCATCCCGGGGCGGACAAAACCCGGCTACCATGCCAAGTTGAGTAAAGTGGATCTTTTTGCCCAGATGCTGCTGGACCTGGCTGAATGCCTTGCTCCCCGGCTGACAATCATGGACGCCGTGATCGGGATGGAAGGAGATGGACCCGGAAACGGCGATCCCCGCCAGGTCGGACTGCTGCTGGGGTCCGCTGATCCGCTGGCGATCGATGTGGTGATGGGGGAAATTATCGGGTTGGATCGATCAGCGAATCCCCTGCTGGTCGAAGCCGAAAAGCAGGGCCGGGGACCAACCCGTTTAGAAGAGGTTGAGCTGATTGGCCTGGATCCGGGGGAGCTCCGGATCCCGGATTTCCGGCTCCCATCTACCCATTCCCCGATGGCGGGGCTTGCGAGCGCCAGCTGGTGGCAGAATTTACTCTATCCGCTCTTCACCGATGCGCTGACCCTGCGGCCGGTTGTCAGCGGGGAGGACTGCATCGCCTGCAAGGACTGCGTCAATATCTGTCCGGAAGGGGTGATCAGCACTGTGGAAGACAGCAGCGGTCGACCTCAGGCCTGGATTGAGGATGAGGGCTGCATCCGCTGCTACTGCTGTCATGAGACCTGCCCAGAAGATGCGATTGAGCTTAAAAAGAGTTTTCTGTACCGGGTGGTGATGGGCTGAATAGAGCGGTGAAAGGAGATAACGAGGAAAGAGAGAGGGGCAGAGGTGACTGGGGGAGGGGGAGAGATGTGGAGAGGACGGGCATCTGAATGCATAAAAAATTAATAACTAATTTCACAATCTTTATTAGAAGATTTGTTATGTTAGATTGAAATTCCATCCTTTTTAACAATAACGCCAAAAATCAGAAATGGATATCAACGAAAGAGCTCTGCTGTTCAGGGCGCATACCGGGGACCGTCAGGCGGCCGGGAAGCTGTATGAAAGCTATTTCCCGGATATTTTCACCTATCTGTATTATAAAGTTAGCGACCAAAGCACAGCGGAATCGTTCAGTGCCGAGGTTTTTGTGCGCATTCTCCGTGAGTTTCTGGATTTTCAGGACCGGAATAAACCCTTCATTTCCTGGCTGTATCAGCTGGCTGGACGGATTGTTCGGGAGCATAAAAAAAATGGGAACGGCAGGGAGGCCTCAGCCCGGGATCTGGATAAGCTCATCAGCACGGACTCGGAGGCTCAGCTGGCTGCTGAGGCTGGAGCGGACTGCTTCCGGCGGGCGGTCCGCCATTTAAACGACCGGCAGCAGGCGGTGATTATCCACCGTTTTGTGGAAGGACGGTCTCTGGCGGATGTGGCTGACCTTACCAACCAGGCTGAAGGAACCGTCGAGACCATTCAGCGGAGGGCCCTGGCTGCCCTGGAAAGTGCCTTGCGGAAGGAGAACTACCTGTGAGGATTCAGTTCTTTGCTGAGATTCTGGAAATCTACCTGCACCGTCTGGACCGGGGTGAGGATCTTCAGAGTGTTTTGGAGAGGTACCCGGATCATGCCGACCGTCTGCGGTCACTGCTGGCAGTAGCGATGGTCAGCCGGGCTCTCCCCAAACCGAAACCCTCTCCTCAGGGCTGAATCAAGGGATCCGGACTTTACTGACCCGGATGAATGAAATCCAAAACCAGGGTGGATTCCAGGATCCAGAGCCCGCTCCTCAGCCGGTTCCGATCTACGCCAGGATCCGGGATTGGTTCGGAAAAATCTCGCCCTCGCGCTGGATCCCGCTTCCTGCTCCTGCCCAGCGGATAATGATGGTTATGGCGCTCCTGGTATTTGTGGGCGGATTTGCCGCTGTGGGTGTCTCGGCAGCAAGTGATTTTGATTATGATTTTAATTTTATGCCAGTTAGACTTAATTTTGATGCAATTGAGCGGGTGATTATTCAGCTGGTTCAAAATCAGGACCGACAGCTTCTGAATTTTCCTGGGATAGGACAAGTTAAAGAGGATTCCCGTTCGGTTGGTTCTTCTCTTAAGCTGCCTGGCGGGAAAAGGCATGCGGATTCGACACCCCAGAGTCCCGATCTAGAAGTAGATCTGGCTTCCGACTTGCTGGAATTGCAGCTTGAACCGAACAAAATATCTCCTGATATCTTGCGTTTAGACAGGGGAGAGGATCTCTCAGCTGAAATTGAAGAGCTCGGGGAAGACCAGGAAATTGAACTTGGGGAACTTAAACTAGAAGAGGATGACCAGGACGACGAGGAGAAAGACAAAAAGGACAAGGACGATAAGGACAAAGGCAAAAAGGATCAGGGCGACGAGAACAAAGACAAAAAGGATAAGGACGGCAAGGAGAAAAACAAAGACCACAAGGATGAAAACAAAGGACGTCAAGGACGACGATGACTAATTTGTCAGAGTAGTCATCGCGGGAAATGCCGACTCCAAACAAAATCAGAGAATAAGTAAATCAAACGGCCGCAAGCCGTTTTTCTAATTAATGACAGACCTGGAAGCTTATTCAAAAATTACAAGAATCAGACTTTTCCCCAACCTATTTGATATGCATCCAATTATCCTGTACACTGGAAACACCACCCGGCCTCCAGGGGCGATAACCATCACACCGGGTCGATCTCAGACGGGCAATCGAACCTCATCGCTACCGCACCGCTCCCATTCGATGAGGAGTATCCATGAAGAAAATCCTGCATGTTCTTGCGGTCCTGGCCGGGCTGGATCGAGCGTCCCGGATCCCCCACCACCTGCCAGCAGCAAATGGATCACTCCACCGGACATCTCCGGGGTCAACCCGGATGTCACCCTGTCGGAGGGGCACGAGGGGGAAATCCCCCCCTCCGGCGGCGGTGGAAGCTCCGCCATATTCTGAGCTGGAAAACACTGACTCCCAATCCACGGTAAACCCGGATTGGACCTACCGCCTGCCGGTTCCCTTCCGGGCCCAGAGAGGTGAAAATGGCTGCGGGGCCGCGGCCCTGGGGATGGCACTGGACGCGCTGGCCCACGGCAGGGGTCAGAAAGCGCCGGAAACGTCAGCCTTAATCGCAGAATTACAGGAAAACGGACTGCTCTATGAAAACGGGACCGGGGCCGAGGAGCTGGCGGCTCTGGCCCGCAGCGCGGGCTATCCCGGCAGCCGGGCTTTTCAGGGCTGGACTCTGGAGCAGCTGGCCGGGGAGCTTGGGGAAGGACGTCCGGTGCTGGTCTCGCTCGGGATGAACGGGGTAGGGCAACCAGGGCATTACGTGACCCTGAGCGGGATCTCAGGGGACGGACAGTACGTGCGCTACCTGGATCCGGCCCGGGGCGAGGTCGTGAGCTCCGCAGAAGAATTTCTGGCGCAGTGGGAGCAGCAGGGAGCAGCCGGTCTGAGTTTGAGCCCGGACCCGCTGTGCCGCCGGGGGAAGATCCCCTGGCACCCTGGCTGGAGCTGTTTGGGGCCCTGGGTATGCTGCTGGTGCTGGCCCAGAACACGGCATTCGGGGAGGACGCCCGCGAGATCGTGGAGCGGGTCCAGGTTGGCTGGAAGGAGGTCCCGGTCCTGGAGGGGGGAGGAGAGGAGGGGGAGATTGCGGCTCCGGTGCTGAAGGAAATGGAGGATGCGGTGAGCGGGAGCTGCGTGAGCCGACCCCTGGGATGATGAGCTGAAAAGAGTTGGGGATTTTAGCAAAATTTCAATGGGATACGAACCTACCGAATCCATTCGCTATCAAGAAAGATACCAAGAAATGCTAGAGTATTATCATGAAGCTCATTTTGATGTGAAAAAATTTGTCACAAACAAAATAGATAATCCCCTAAATTTAAATTTATCTCCGGGGAATGGCAAATGGTTACAATTTCTAATACAAACAATGTTGTTAACAAAAAACTTGTTTATGATCTTGGATTAAACCCAAAGAATAAAGCCAACTATGAGCTTGTATTTTTGGACTATTTGAAAAAACGATACCCTCGTTATTTAGATAATGTGGAAACATGGTATTTAAAACTATGGAAAGACAAATCGGATGATAGTCTTTTTAGAGAGGCCTTTAAACTGGACAAGGATAATCAAATCAGTGAGCTGCTGGATTGCATAGCGAATGGTTATGAATATACATCAGAGTATTAATAATTTTAAACATCCTGAGTTGAACAAAGATTTAATCTCCAGGAACAGAAAAGAAGCCCTGTTACGATTGGGGATTTTAGTCTTGATTGCTGTTTTGGCCTGTGTTAGTAACAACCAATTTTTCAATAAAGAGAGTTCAGTTCCCGAGGATTACAGAGTGGAGTCTTTGAAATCTCTTTACCCTTTCGCTTATGCTGAGACCAAAAAATGGAAGAATGATGCATATTTGAATAATGCTAGTTTTTGGGTTAACCCAAAAGATGATAGCCATCCTTTGCGAATTTCTTTTGGATTTGACACTTATACTTCAAATGAATGGTTGTTATTGGAGTACTATGAAAACAATCAAAACGTTGAATTTACAAAACGAGCTACTGGTGAATATCCTCTCGATGGCGAAAAACCCGCTATTGATATTGATAGGATATTAACTGACAGTTATGAAGCGTTCATGCTGATGTATGAGGCCGAGGGGGAAAGTTTAATCCAAAAATATCCTGATATTCTCTTTCCGATAATTCTGTATCTAAACCATTTCCCAAACGAAAAGGTGGAATGGGTTGCCAGCTGCCAGACAACCAATGGTGTTTCATGGAGAATAAGAATGGATGCCTCCACAAACCAAAACATCAGAGTGGAAACTTCAGAATAAGAAATCTCAAAATCAAGCCAAGTTAAATAAATGGATTCAGCTCCCATTAGCTTCCACGCAGCTAACAAGCCTCCCGGAGCTGTGCATTCACGCCAACGAGGACGCTGGCTGGGTTCGAACACCCCCGAACCTTATCCGATATTAATCCACAAAACTGTATGAAATAAAATCACCGGTGGAGCTGGCCAGCAGGGTACCCGGTGTTCCCAGCTCCCGGAGCCACAATTCCCAGCTGCCGCTGACCCGATTGAGATAAATGAACCGGGTGCTGTCCACCCAGCTGACATCCCGCATCAAGGTGATTCCGGGCAAAGCCAGCGGTGGGCTGCCGATCTGGCCAACCTGCGGGTTGTGACCCAGCTCTGTGTAGATAAAATGATTCCCAGCCGGGGAGAAACCCTCAAATGCCAGTTCCCCGCTTGCGTAGCTGTTATCTACAGTCCAATCCGGTCCACTGATATGAAGCTCGGACTGATTTGGTGATCCTCCGGCAAGCGGTGCCAGATAAGCCAGGTGGGAACCCTCCCCGGAGAGCCGGGGAGGGTTGGTGAAGAAAGGTTGGCTAACGATTGATTTCAGCGTAACTGGTGGAGATCCATCAACCGGCAGTTGATAGAGAGTGGTCGGAGCAGCCGGGTCTCCCAGGGCGTCCTCAGGCGGGACAACAACCCGCACTGCGCTGCTGTCCGGGAGCCAGACCGCTTCTGGGTAGTATTGATATTCGCTGTAGGTCAGGATGATCGGAAATCTCAAGGACTCCCGGTGGCTGCTCCCGTCGCTGTTTACAATCGCCACAGAATCGGGTTTGGAGAGTGCGATCTGGGAACCATCCGGGGAGTAGTAGAAATCTCCGCCGCTGCCAGGAGCCAGCAGTTCTGAGTGCGTTCCTGTCCCGGCATCCACCTGGTGAAGATCATTCTGGAGGATCAATCCCGGACCGTCAAATACCAGCCTGGTATTGAATACAACCTGGGTAGAGCCCGGAGCCCAATCCAGCCGGGCAGGGGCAGAGGTAAGAGCATCAGGATGGGTTGAGAATGAATCAAAATCCCCGCTGTTAATGAGCACCCGGAGGTTGGAGCCGTCGGTGTTCACTGCCCAGATTTCTCTGTGGTTTGGATCGACCTGCCGGGTGAGGGCTGCCTGGGATCCATCAGCGGATATCACGACATTTACCACATCACTGACTGAGGTGATCTGAACTGTTGAAGCACCTTCCTCCCAGTACCAGGCATCGCCATCCAGGACATAGATCAATTTCAGGACAGCCGGAGCCGGTTCAGCAGTTGGGGCAGCCTCTTCTGTGGTCACCAGTTCTGATGTTTCTACTGTAGAAGCCGCCAGAGTTGCCGCCACTGCAGTGGCAACTGCACCTCCCTGCGGTGATTCGGGAGTTGTATCTGATCCCGGAAGGAATGTGCAGGCCAGACTCGCAGCCAGTAGAAGAGCCAATGGTATCAGCCGTTTAATCCTCAGGTCCATAGAAACCTCCAAAGTATAAATCCAAACATGTCTGGGTTGAAAATGCAATGATCTGGATTGAAAAATCTTTCCTGAAAAAAATGATTTCCTGATTTCAGGGGACAAACTTGCAGAGATGGATTATATCAGAGTGCCGTAGCGCCCTTTGATACGGGGTGGGGATAAATCCGGTGGGGATTCGGGCAGTAAAACTAGAAAAGTAGTTCCTTCTCCGGGTGAGGTTGAGAATGAAATCTCTCCTCCGTGGGCTTCAATAATTCCAGAGACCAGGTAAAGCCCTAGGCCTGTCCCTTTTCCGACATCCTTGGTTGTGAAGAAAGGTTTGAAGATCTCATTTTTTAGATCAGCCGGGATGCCGATTCCGTTATCTTGAACCTGGATTGAAAATTGATTTTTACCGCGATCAAAATCCCCGGTAAGTCGGATTTCCCCACCTTGCGGCAGGGCGTCCCGGGCATTTATAAGCAGGTTAATCAGCACTCGCTGGATTTGATCCGGTTCACAGCAGAGGGATGGAATATCTTTTTGAACCCGGGAGATGATGTGAATATCTGACCGACCGCTAAATTCGTGGGCGATCTTATCCAGGGTGGCCGGGATCAATTCTCCCAGCTCTGTCGACTGCAGATTTGAAGCAGGTTGATGGGCATAGGACTGCAGTGAGCGGACAATATTGGAGCAGCGGAGGACATCACTCCGGATATTCTGGAGCGTAGACTCCAGAGACGCAGGATCAACTATCCCCCCTTTTTGGAGCCGGAGCTGGGCCATTTCCGTGTTGCTGAGAATGGCCTGAAGGGGAGAATTCAACTCATGGGCCACACCGGTGGTCAGCAGTCCGATATCTGCCAGGCGCTGGGCTGCCCGGACAGTGTTCTCAGCCTGTTCCCTCTCAATCATCTGCAGCTCCAGTTCACGGGTACGCTCTTCTACCCGTTCCTCCAGTTCTTGTTGATAAGTTAGCAGTTCTTTTCGGACCTGCTCGTTTTCAGTGATATCCATGGCTATCAGCTGAACAGATTCCAGGTCTTCGGAAGGAACAAACACATTATCAAATGTTCTCCCTCCACCGTGATCGATAAATTCAACCAACTGGTTGGTCTCAAACGCTTCTTTGAGTTTTTCGAAACGGGATTGATAAAGGTCTTCCGGCAAAATATCTACCAGGTGTATTTCTTCCGGAGGTTTGTCATCAAGTTCGAGGCTGCGCCGCATTGCAGGGTTGATGTGGAAGACTTCGAAATCCGGTCCGAGTTCCATAATCAGATAGGGGGAGTTGTCAACTAATTTTCGATACCTGGTTTCACTGACCGAAAGGGCTTTCTCTGCCTGGCTCCGGTCCTTTTCCTTGATTTGAAGTTTCTCCACCAAGGTCCGGCTCTGGTGTAATGATGTGTCAAGAGTGTGAAATATTGCCAGGATAGAAGTGATCAAGACAAAATCTACCAGGAAGAGAATCAGACCACTGCCCAACCAGGGTAAAAATCCTTCTTGAAAAATGATGGCGTAGTACGAGGATTGTTCATAACCAAGGGAAGGGCTGGTTATTAAATAATAGATCCCTATCCAGCAAATCAAATTGATGCCCAGCAGTGAGTACGCAGCCCGGATGTTGAGGATGACGGCTGCAGCGACCGGTCCGACAAGCATCCAGATCCGGCCATCTCCGTTCAGAGTTTTGCTCAAGGTGGTGGCGAATCCCATGATGAAAATCATCAGTAAAAAGAGAGAAGCCCGCAGTTGATGCCGCTCTGTTTTTATTCCGAAACGGAGCACAAGCAGCAAGCCGTACATGAGTCCAATGAGGGCTGCAAAGAACCAATTTTTATCTTGAATGAAGGGGAGGGCTGTTACCAGCGCAGCTATCCAGCCAATCAGAATACCGGCATTCAGGATCGTGTTAAAAACACGTTTTCGGAGCGATTCCAGTCCGGTTTTCTCTGAGTTGACCGCAGGTTCTAAAATCCAGGCGCTGATATCTTCCAGCAGTTTCCATTCGTTCATGTTCTGCCCATTGATTGGTTTCATTTTATTGTATCAAACCAGAGCCAGATAATCTCAGAAGGATTGAAACCAAAATCTGTCCGGAAATTCTGAAAATATCCCAGCTTTCTCCATCATTTCTACACAATTCTGGGGGATACTTTTCGAGAAGGATAATAAATACATCCAAAAAGGAGGACAACATGTTTTCTGATCGACAACATTATTAAACGTTTACCGTTCAAACAACAAGGGCAGCCCCTACCGACCGGTATGTGAATTCTTATCATACCAGCGAGACGCTGGCTGAGTACACTCCCGGATCTTATCTCTCAGCTCCGGGAGTTTTCAGGCAGGGGAACACCATTCTTCCCGGATGGCGTTTCCTCGTTTTGATATTGACAGTGATCCCGGAACCGAAAGATTGAAATTGACGTTTTTCGTTCTTTCCATCCAAGGAAGCGTTATCCGTCAACCAGGATAACTCTCCCCTACCTTGACTCCCATCAGCGGTCCCGCAGATGGTGGGATTCATGCAATAGCACGCCAGCGAGATGCTGGCTGAGTACACTCCCGGAGCTTTCAGACAGACGCTGGCTGGAAGGATTTGATTATGTGATTGGGAGCAAAGTGAAGCAATCTGTGTGTTAGATAACCGGGAGTTTCTTGTGTACAAAGGTATCCGGTCAAAATCCAGTAGATTGCCGCGTCGGCCTGACGGCTTCCTCGCGATGACAGATGGATAATATCCAGGGCTAAAATATTACACCCATCACGACTGCGAGTTGCTGGATTAAGTCGATATCTGCCGCCATACCAAGCGATGCGGAGCGGCCTAACCTTCATTGACCCGGAATTTTCCAGCAGGTATAATTTCCATACCCACAATCATTTAGTTCGTTTCATGGAGGAAACCAGCGGATGAGCAATCAAGTTGATCTAATGAATTTATTCCAAGCAGTGACCAATACACTCTCGGAAAACAAGGAAAATCTCAATCAGGCAGATCATTATAATAATGATCATGGAGATCACATGGTGAAAATTTTTAAGGTGATCACCGGAGCTGTGGAAAATACATCCTCAGGAGAGTTATCCCAGGGTTTTTCCAAAGCCAGTAAGCTGCTGGGCGGGATGGACAGCGGTTCAGCCGAGATGTACTCCAAAGGTTTATCGCAGGCGGCTGATTATTTCCAGGAGAAAGAATTCGACTCCAGCGAGATTTTGCCGCTGATCCAGACCATGCTGGGCGGCGGGAAAGCGGACATAAAAAAAGGGGCAGGCGGAATGCTGGATTCCCTGGTGGACAGTTTCGCAGGAGAGGATGGATTGGATATGGGGGATGTGCTGCGGGCTGGATCTGCTTTCCTGAAATCAAAAGAAGAAGGAGACAGCAATCTGGAAGCGGCAGTGGATGCGATTATCTCTGCCAGCGCTATGGGAGAGGAACCCTATCGGGCCAAATCCAGCCAGCTGGTAGCAAACACTTTGTTGAATACGCTGTCTGATACTTTAAAATAATAAAGTTCAATAACAAAGATAAAAAAAAGGCAGCCGCAAGGCTGCCTTTTGCTGTTAGTGGATTTGATTTAGTAGTGGACTTTTCGGGGAAGTTTTTTCGCGATTGCTACCCAATCATGGACCATCTTTTTTGAAGGCGGTCGGCGGACCAGTTTTTTACTGGCATTGGTATCCATGATTGAATCATAGAGGTTTTCCGCATTCCGCTGGGCCAGCTCAACGACAGTGTCCACCCCGGCTTCTTCCAGTAAATCGGCATATTCTTCTCCAACACCTTTGATCCGGAAAAGATCGACATGGTTGACCCATTCCAGGACCAATTTATCGCTGATTCCAGCCGCCCGGGCGATTTCCTGCCGACCTGCCGGAGTCCCGCCTTTTTCCAGGAGGCTTTTTGTGCTGCGAACACCTGCAGCGCGGAGCTGATCCGCATACTGGATTCCGATTCCTTCTACCATTTCTAACTTTGCCATACGAACTCCTTGAGAGCAGGGACAACTGCTCAAAATTTTTATAACAATAAATTCAGCTCTAAGGTTGTGTGTAAAAGTTTATTTTTTTGGAACTACCAGCTCCATACCAACCTGGATCAGATTGGGATCATCACCGATGATCTCTTTGTTGGTTTCGTAGAGAATCATGTACATTTTTTGATCCCCGTAGTATTTTTCAGCCAACTTGGTCAGGGAATCCCCGGCTACCACAACATGTTTTGCTTCTGTGGCGATCTTGCGAGCTTCCTGCCGTTTCAGGATTTCTTCTTTCCGCTTGAGAAATTCTGATTTGGCTTTCTCGGCATCTTTTTTAGCTTTTTCATCAGCGGCTTTGGCCAGTTTCTCTTCCAACTCTTTGACCTTTTGTTCTGCCTGGGTGAGTTCTTCCTTCTCATCCCGATCGGTGAGCTTGTCAATTGCCTTTGCGAATAGACCTTTTTTCTTTTCTGACATTTTTTCTCCTTTGTTTATTTATGAAATCACTTATAGAAATTACTTAATTTATTCTAACATTCAGATAATGAGTGAATTGTTAATCTTTCGTAAATGATTTGATCAGCGGATGAAGTCAATCACCAGATCAAGGTTGATTCCAGCCTGGCAGTTTGTCTCCAGATCAATTTCTCCGAATCCATCTGTAATCAGCTGTCCCTGGGTCTGTCCAGGGCTTCCCCCGCTTGCTTCCAGGCTGACCCGGCTGCCGTCCTCCCCGGTCAGGACAGCCTGGCAGGCTCCACTTTCCACCGAGAAAGCTGCCTGGATCTGAACTGATTCCCGGAAATAATCCTCGTTGATTTCAATTTTGGTCTGGTTTGCTCCGTCGGCGTTCTTCATCCGGACCCGGATAGTTCCGGAATTTCCAGAAGACTTATATGTAGTGCGGTAACCTGTTCCGCAGGCTAGAGTCACCAGGACAACAAGGATGGCTGCCAGGACAATTTTAGTTTTGTTTGCATTCATAATCATTTTTGCTCCTAACGAGGTAGATAGGGTCCGGGTGGAGGGGACTGCAGCTCCCGCTGGTATCGGAGCGCATTCAAGTAGCTTCCAATGAAAAAAAAACTGAGTACAATCTGAAAGGACCAGATCGCAAATGCATTCCGGGCCGGGATTATCCTTGCCAGAAATGCATAAACTGTGGCGCTGGCAATCCCAACCATGACCGGGAAAACGGTGATCAGTAAGATTCCTTTTCTGTTGAGGGGATCCTGGTCAGCCCACAGCAGCAGAATGGACCAGCCAATCATCAACGCCCCGGCTATCCCCATTGCGGATCGAAATAAGGGCGAGATGGGGATGCAATTTATGCTTGCAGCCCGGCAGCCTAACACTGGGAAAATCATCCCTAATCCAACCAAGAGGTCAACTCCTGCCCCCAGCCAATAAGCGATCTGGAGCCAGGTAACTACTTTTTGTTTCTTGATCATCGATTTTCAAGCACCTGGATTAAATCTAGTGTAAATCGATAAAGAGATTTGAGCTCATTTTTCCCGGATTGTTTTTGCTGATCAAGCGCGGAGCTGGCTTCAGCTGTCAGAAAATCTCCGCTCCCAGTCAAACTCCATGAGATGGGGCAATTCAGCAAAAAACTGCCTGCCCTTCCTGTAAACAAGTTCTGAACAGTGGTTTTGTCCCGGGCGTACACCACGAAGCGCTGATCAAAATCGGGATAGGTGGGAAATTCAACCCGTTCCAGCTTCTGGAACTTTCCGGCCCAATCAAAAAAGCGGTCGAGGAGGGAGTCCATCATCTGGCCCAGGAAACCATCATTTTTCATTTCGGGGAGTGAGACCAAGGTGAAAAGGGGCAGGGCTAGATCTCTGGAGATTACCCCCAGTATTTCTGATCCCAGGGAGCTATCATCACTCTGGGTGTCTTCTAAATCAAAGAGATAAATCTGGCGGTTTAGATCACGCTGGCGGTAAACCTGGCTGATCTTCAGACTTTTTGATTCTCTACGGAGGTGTAAATTTTCTACCCGGGACAACAAGGAGTCCGGCGGATCCTCAAGGGGTTCGAAGCCAAGTTCCCGAGCCCGGGATGTTTTTTTCTGATTAGAATTACGGGCAGCCAGCAGAGCAAAACCAAGAACAAGTAAGAAAAGCAGGATCACTCCAAGGGCGAGAAGTGCAGACGGTTCCATCTGGAAAGATTTCCTCAAAGAAATGAAGTTAACTGCTTTTTATTATAAAGTAGGAAGAATAAGACCTTCAGATATTTTACCGGGCGTTAACATAACAAAATGGTATGGATCCAGGATTCTTGATTTATTTGATCAGGTAAAGGACAGAATCCGATTTTGCTGGGACCACATCTGATGGAAAAACCCTTTCAATGCCAGGAGTTCAGCTTCAGTCCCTGCTTCAATTATCCGTCCCTGATCCAGAACAAGGATTTGATCTGCCCGGTTTAACCCCACCAGGCGGTGGGTGACAAGCAGGGCGGTTTTTTCTTGAAGTAAATCGAATACTGTTGTCAGAATTTCTTTTTCCGTGATTGGATCGAGGTTGGCTGTCGGCTCGTCCAGCAGGAAAAATGGAGCGTCTTTTAACACTGCCCGGGTAATCCGGATCCGCTGCTGTTCTCCTGCACTGAAACGCTGGCCCCTTTCCCCGAGGAGAGTTTGGTAGCCATCAGGAAGGGATTGAATCAGGTCATGAATCCTGGCTTTCCGGGCGGCTGAAATGATCTCGTCTAATGCCGCAGAAGGCCTGGCGAGGGCGAGGTTGGCCTGGATCGTGTCATAAAATAGGGTCCCGGATTGAGAGACAACGCTGAACCGCTCCCGGATTTTTTCCTGGGATAGATCCTGGAGGGACCTGCCCCCAAGTCGGATTTCACCGGTTTGATATTCCCAGAAGCGGAGCAGTAAATTAAGCAGGGTGGATTTTCCAGAACCGCTGGGACCGACCAGGGCTGTGATTTCCCCAGATTGAATCTGAAATGAAATTTGATTCAACACGTTGGTTTCTGTCCCGGGATATCGAAAACTTAATTGATTTATCTGGAGGTCGAATTGAGCTGGAATCCTTTTTTCTGCAGCAGGATCTAGGACCGCCGGCCGGGCATCCACGACATCAAACAGACCAACCCCGGCTTCCAGAGAGCTGGCAAATGTTTCCATCGCCTGGGGGAGGGTTTGAACGGCTTCAAAAGAGACCAGGGTCATCAGAGCCAGGGTGGCCAGCATCACACCGGAGAGCTGGCTGGTTTCTACCAGCGGGACAGCAGTCAGCAGCACCAACCACATCGCCAAATTAGAAAAAAATGTAAATAAACCTTCATTTAAGCCGTTGATTCTGGTCAGCGAAATCTGGACCTGGTTGTATTCTTCCCCCTCTGCAGAAAGTTTGCTTTGTTTTTGATCTGCCTGACCAAATACCAGCCAATCAGGAAGGCCCTGGATAAAGTTAACCAGCCCGGTGCCCAGCCTGGAACGGGTCTGGACGAGTTCTCTCCCGGGTTTTGAAGCCAGCAGCCGGACAATTAGAGGTTGAAACAGACCTATCAGAATGAAAAACGAAGCCAGGATCCAGCTCCCCAGTGGGTGATAGCCGCCAATAAAAACGGCGGTACCCGCCCCGATCAAGACCGCAACCAGCGGGGGAGCGATGGAGCGGATGTAAAAATCTTCAAGGGTTTTGATATCCGAGATGATCCGGCCCAGGAGATCCCCGGAGCGATAGCGCTGGAGCCGAGCTGGAGCCAGGGGAACAAGGGCTTCGAAAAACCATACCCGGAGGCGGGTCAGGACCTCGAACGTGACATTATGAGATGTCAAGCGTTCCAGATAACGGGCGATTCCGCGCAGGATTCCAAAAAAGCGGACCCCGACAATTGCAATTCCGAGTTCAGCAATCGAAGGATGGAGGGCGGCAGTGGAAATTAACCAGGCCGATGAGCCCATCAAACCTACACTGCTTCCAATTGTTAAAAAACCCAGAAAAACCGAAAACAGGATCTGGAGCCAGAACGGCCGCAGGAATCCAAGCAGTCGAATCCAGATCCTCTGCTTCTTTTCTAGAGTCTGAGGTTTTTCTTGGATCAATTGATCGCGGCCTGGTTTGTAAAGAGAATCATCTCTTTCCGTCTGGGGGGTAGCTGCTTCGGATTCTCCACCGGTGTAAGCCTGGACCAGTCCCGCATAGACAGCATCTTGGAGGATTAATTCCTGATGGGTACCGCTTTCCACCAGCTTCCCTGATTTTAATACCAGGATCCGATCCGCCTGAAAAATTGTATTGAGGCGGTGGGCAATGGTCAGCACAGTCCGGTTTTTCATCAGCTCCCGGGTGGAATCTGCCAGAAGGGACTCGGTGATCGGATCCAGCTGGGAGGTGGGTTCATCCATGATCAGCACGGGAGCATCTTTCAGAAAGGCCCGGGCCAGGGCCAGGCGCTGGGCCTGGCCTCCGCTGAGGCGGGCTCCTCCCTCACCGATCCTGGTTTCGTATCGATCCGGCAGGGATTCAATGAAGGCATCCAGGTGGGCTGCCCGGGCTGCCCTGGCTACAGCCTCAAAGTCGGCTTCCGGTCGGGCGAGCCGGATATTAGCAGCAATAGAATCCGGAATCAAAGCCGGCTGCTGGGGGACCCAGGCGATCTGGCTTCGCCACCCGGCGAGCAGATCAGGCTGGAGTTCTGTTCCATTGACGATCAGCTGCCCCTTACCGGGTGGGAAAAATCCCAGGATTAAGCTGGCTATTGTGCTTTTCCCTGATCCGCTTTCCCCGACCAGGGCAATTTGCTCTCCAGCCTGGATCTGAAAAGAAATGTCCTCCAGGGCAGACCGGGCTTCTCCCGGATAAGTAAATTCCAGAGCTGAAAATTCCAGGGACTTAAATTCTGAGATTTGCCGGGATGTAAATTCACTAGCCCTGCCTGGATCCCATAAAGGTTTTGTGTTCAAAATCGAAAAAATTCGTTCCGCTGCGCTCTGGCCATCCATTCCGGCGTGGTACCGCAATCCGAGCAGCCGCATCGGGATGTAAAATTCCGGGGCGATGATCAGCAGGAAGAAAGCCTGCTCAAATTCGATGCGGTAGTAGAGCAGGCGGAGGCCGATCTGGACTGCCACGACAGCTGTGCTGATGGTAGCCAGCAGTTCCAGGGCCAGGGCAGAGAGAAAGGTCACCTGGAGAACTTTCATTGTGGTTTGCCGGTACCGGTCGCTGGTCTCTGCAATCGCTTTTGTCTGAGCCCGGGCTCTGTTGAAGAGTTTCAGCGTGGTCAGCCCCTGAAGACTATCCAGAAACTGGGCGGAAAGCCGGCTCAGAATGCCGTACTGGCGGTCTGAAATAGACCGGGAGGTCCGTCCGATCAGAAACATAAAGAATGGGATTAATGGGAATGTGACCAGCAGAACCAGACCTGAAAGCAGGTCCATTGGAAAGACGAAGATCAGAATTGTGAGGGGAACAAGTGCAGCCAGCACAAGCTGAGGGAGATACTGGCTGTAGTAGGCATCCAGGGCCTCAACCCCTTCCACGACTGTATTCGTCAATTCTCCGCTGCGCTCTTTCTGGAGAAATCCTGGTCCAAGTCGTTGAATATGTTCGAGGAGCATCTTCCGGACCCGGTTCTTGACCTGGACAGCTATGGTCTTTGAACTTAAACTGCTGAGCCAGGCCAGAACGGCCCGGATTGTAAAGATCAGAAAAATCAGCTGAAAGAGATTCTGGACCCCGGAAAGACCAAACCCTTCCAGGAATACCCTGCTGACCAGGGTGCTGACTGCCCGAGCCTGGCCAATTGTGAGCAGGCCGGACAGCAGTCCGAGTGTGATAGTCAAGATCAGCCAGAACCGGCTGTCCTTTGCCAGACGCATTAAACGGGGATCGGGTCTCATAAATTCACCGGGGTACAGCAGTATTATAGTATCAAACGAAGCGGCGGGATTAGAACCGGGTGAAAACATGCTATACTTTTGGTGAAACCTTACTCAGAAACCTGGGGAGTACAGCCTATGTCCGTTGATTCCAATTTTCTAATTTTGCTGGGACCGCCGATGTCCGGGAAGGGCACCCAGGCAGCGCGCTTAACAAAAACTCTGGAAATTCCGCATATTGCTTCTGGAGATTTGTTTCGGGATAATATCAAGCGGCAGACGGATTTAGGAAAAGAAGCCCAGGCCTATATTGAACGGGGAGATCTGGTCCCGGATCAGGTCACGATCGGGATGGTGGAGGAACGGCTGCATCGTCCAGACTGCCGGGGAGGTGTCCTGCTGGATGGGTTCCCCCGTACAATCCCCCAGGCAGAAGCTCTCGATCAGATCCTGGCTGAAATCAACAGTCAGCTGTCCAGGGTGATATACATCACTGTTCCCGAGGACGTTCTAGTGGAGCGGGCCAGCGGCAGAAGGATCTGCCGGACCTGCGGCCGTTCTTATCATCAGGTTTTTGATCCTCCTGAGCAGGAGGGTGTATGCGATCTTGACGGCGGGGAATTATATCAGCGGCCGGATGATCAAGCGGAAACCGTGCGCCAGCGGTTGAAAGTGTACTGGAAGCAGACCAGCCCGCTGATTGATTTCTACCGCTCCCGGGGAATCCTGGTTGAGGTTGATGGAAACCAGTCAATTGATCAGGTCACGGAGGAAATTCGTCAAGCAGTCAAATGACATTTAAAGGTTTATTAGAAAAGCGGTTGGCTTGTTGCCAACCGCTTTTTTGATCTCAGACGGGCACCGGAAATTAGTAGTGCAGGTCCTCGCTTTCCGGGCTGATTCGCTTCCGGAAAATCCAGTAGGTCCAACCTTGATAGAGCAAAACAATCGGCAGGAAGATCGCCACGATAATGGTCATCACACGCAGGGTGTAAGGACTGGAGGATGCGTTGTAGATGGTCAGGCTGTAAGCCGGGTCCAGGGTGGAGATCATAATCCGGGGGAACAAGCCGGAAAAGACCATCACGGTTGCCAGGATGATAACCAGCCCACCGCTGATGAAGGTCCAGCCCTGTTTGCCCTGCCGTAGAAACCAGCCGTAGGCCAGGAGAGCCACAGCGGCCAGGATGGCGGGGATCAGCCCGTCAAACCCCGGGTTGTTCAGGATATCTGTGGCCAGATAAGTCCAGACCAGAAAACCAACGGCCAGCAGGACCACAAAAATCCAGATTCTTCCTGCAGCTTTGCTGGCTTTTTCGGACAGGTCCCCCTCCAGTTTCAGGCTCAGGAAGCTGGCCCCGTGTAAAGTGAACAAACCCAGGAACACAATCCCACCCAGCAGGGCATAGGGATTGAGCAGGGGAATCAGTCCTCCAAAATAATTCTTATCCGCATCGATCGCAACTCCCCGCATCAGGTTGGCGACCGCAACACCCCAGAGCAGACCGGGGAGCAGGCTGCCGATAAAAATCGACCAATCCCAGCCCCGGCGCCAGGCTTTGCTGTCCCGCTTGCTGCGGAATTCAAAGGCAACACCGCGGATAATCAATCCCAGCAGCATCAAAACCAGGGCTAAATAAAAACCGCTGAACAGGGTAGCGTAGACATGCGGGAATGAGGCGAACAGCGCCGCGCCGGCGGTGATCATCCAGACCTCGTTTCCGTCCCAGACCGGACCGATAGTGTTAATCACAGCCCGGCGTTCGTTATCTTTTTTTGCGATCCAGGGGAGCAGGATCCCGACACCGTAATCAAATCCTTCCAAGAAGAAAAACCCGGTAAACAGCACAGTTATCAGTACAAACCAGACAATATTGAGATCCATAATTACTCTCCTTTTACTTCTACTACCGCTGGTTCGCTCTTACCATAGCGGAGCATGAGCGAGATGCCGATTACCGCCAGCACAGCGTAGATCAGGGTGAACGCAGTCATTGAAAACAGGATATTCCCCGCACTGACGGTGGGAGAAACGGCATCCTCAATTCTTTGCAAACCGTTGACAATCCATGGGAAGCGGCCGGTTTCTGCCAGGATCCAACCAGTTGTGGAGGCAATCGTCGGCAGTAAGCCGGCAGGAATGAGAATTTTCATCAACCAATCCCGCTGATCCAGCGTGTTTTTCCGGGCATACTGATAGGCAAAAGCCGCCAGTCCAACCATCGCAAAACCGCTGCCAATCATAATTCGCATTGACCAGTAGCCAAGGGCGACCGGGGGAGTATAGTCTCCAGGCCCGTATTTTGCTTCCGCTTCTGCCTGGAGATCGTTCAGCCCCACAACTTCACTGCTGAAATCGTTGTAAAGCAGGAAGGATGCCATATAGGGGATTTCAATATCAAAACGGTTTTCTCGATTCTCCTGATCAATGATCGCCACCACAGAGAAGGCGCCCGGTTGTTCTGTTTCCCAGCGTCCTTCCATGGAAGCAATTTTCATCGGCTGGATTTTCGCCAGGTATTGACCCTGGGCGTGGCCGATCACACCAACCATAATTGAACCCACCAGGGCAAAACCCGCTGCCCAGTGGAAAGACCGCTGGAAGAAATCCCGGGTTTGGGGGTTTTTCTTGAGCAGGTGATAAGCACTGAAGGCCATCACCAGGAAGCCGGCGGTGGAGATTCCGGCACTGAGCACGTGGGGAAATTGATGCCAGACATTGGGATTTCCGAGTAAAGCCCAGAAATCTGTCATTTCTGCCCGTCCGTTGCGCAGGGCATAGCCTACCGGATTCTGCATAAAGGAGTTAGCAATTAAGATCCAGAGCGCTGAAATATTACCACCAATTGCAACCAGCCACATTGTGGCTGCATGAGCCCGCTTGGAAAGCTTATCCCAGCCGAAAATCCAGACACCGAGGAAGGTGGACTCCAGGTAAAATGCCAGCAGTCCCTCAATGGCCAGCGGGGCTCCGAAAACATCTCCCATGAAGCGGGAATATTCCGACCAGTTTAATCCAAAATGGAATTCCTGAACGATACCGGTGACCACGCCAATTGCAAAGTTGATCAGGAATATTTTGCCCCAGAATTTGACCATTTTTTTGTAGGTTTCATCTCCGGTTCGGACATACCGGGTTTCGAGCACCGCCAGAAAAATGGAAAGTCCCAGGGTGACCGGGACAAAAAAGAAGTGGTAGATGGAGGTTATTGCAAACTGCCACCTAGCCAGATTTACAGGATTCATAAGCACCTCACTCCTAATGTGACTACATTATACATTGCAAGCCCCGGAAACCAATCAGGTCCCGAGTTCACTGAAAACCAGATTCTGAGCAGGTTGTCCGTCACAATCTGCCAGAGTCTGAAAATTGACTTGATTAAGTTCAGCTTCCAACTTGTGCCGGATATTCCGCCAGGTGGTTCGCACCGGGCAGTGTTCGGTCCGCCGGCATATTCCAGGTTGGTCCAGGCATTCGGCAATTTCTAATGGACCCTGGCAGCTTGTGATCAGATCTAAAAGGCTGATTTCACGGGCTGGAGCAGAAAGTTGGATCCCACCTCTCCGTCCGGGAAAGCTGTTCAGAAAGCCGTGTTTGACCAGTCCCGAGATAATCTGGAGCGAAAGAGACTCGGGGAGATCCATCTCCTGGCGAATTTCGGCACTCGGTGTAATGGTCCCCGGAGGTCGTTTCGCAAGCGACAAAATGACCCGGATGGCGTAATCGGTTTCGCGATTAATTCGAAACATGGATACCTTTACCATTTCCCTAAACGTTTAGTGAATTATATCACATGCAGGTCTGAGTTTAATGGGAAATTTCCTGTTCCCAGACCAAAGGACTTTCTGGTTTAAGCGATGGGGGATTTTTACCGTAAAAAAGGATTTCAAGCTGAAGGGCGGCTCTCCGGAAAAGTCCGGAATGCTGAATTCCCCAGCGGACTGCATTGTGAAGCCAGTTATCGGGATGGGAGTAGGGGCAGACAGCGAGGCATCTGCCGCAGTCGGTGCCCACAACTGACCAGTAGCGGAAGCAGGTGTCCGGATTGATTTTCCAGCGGGTAATTCCCTGCTCCTGAAGCCGGCTTCCTTTTGGGATGGACTGGCTGGGACAGAGTTCGGCGCAGCGGCGGCAGATAGTACAAAAATCCAGCAGAGCTGTATTGGGTTGATAGTCGTCTGCTTCCAGTGGGGCACGGGTTGTCACCACCCCAATCCGGACCCGCGGTCCCTGTCTGGGAGTCATGAGCAGTCCCATCCTTCCGATTTCGCCCAGCCCGGCATCGCGGGCAACCAGGGGAGCGATCACACGGTAATTTCCATCGATATGGGCTCTTGCAGGGTAACCCAGATCCCGCAGGGCAGCTGCCAGCTGAACAGCAACTCGAGCAGATTCAACATACTGCCGCCCGGATTCCATGGTTAAAGCGGGTTGGGGAGCCATCCGGGTTTTTTCGAAATCCATTTCTACTGTAAAAGCCAGGGCAAATTGATGATCAAGTTCGATTGGGGCGCCGTAAACCCCGCTGCCCCGGCCGATCCGGGAGTAAATATGAGCTTTTTTTAGAGGAGTGATCCCGACCTCAAGAGCTCCGTAGTACAAAGCCAGTTGTTTGAGGTATGCAGTCAGCTTGCTGGCTGGAATTTCGGTCCGGTGATTGTTTTCCTGACCCTGGACTGCGCTGCTGAGGGCATCTGTCAGGAAGAAACTTGCTCCAGCAGCTGCCGAAGTAAGTGGGCCGCTGAATTTCGCCTCCGGGTTGAGCAACCCCGGATTTTTCCTTGTTTTCAAATCTCCCGCTAGATGTTCTGGATGATCCTGATAATATGCTTCCCAATCCGGAGTACCTGGTTCTAATCGGCTGCGGGCAAACATGATTGTCCGTTCATCCACCTGAAACTCCGGGTGGATTGGTCCTGAGTGAGTTTTCCCACTCGGAAGCAAAAAACCAATTATGCTGAGCAGGAACAGACCACCCAAACCGGCAGACAGCAGCAACTGAAGCTGTTCCGGGAGATAAATGATGATAATCCCTCCCGCCAGGCCCAGGATGCTGAGTAAAAAACCAATTCTGGCTGCCCGGGATTCTCGTTCCTGGAGCGAAAGAATACTGAAACTGGCTGCCAGGATGGTAAAACCACTGGCAGCAGTCAAGAGGAAGATTGTTGGAAGAATCATGATTATATTTACCTGAATGTCTAAAGCGTAATTTGTTAAATTCTCAACCGGAGCAATCTGGATGTAAACTTGATCTAATTTTGGTCTGATATCTGCGATTGGAATAGATTTTATTATAAATGAGATAGGTAGACATAGAACATTTATTCTTCTTGTAACAGTGTCCTTAATTGTATAGACAAACCCTCTGAATAGTTGACGATCTGCTGGGTTAATGCTATATTACATTCCTGTAGTGGAAGTGATATTCACTTTCATTCCAGTAGCAGAACGTTTGTTTCTTGAGCAATTTTTTTGTTTAGAACGAGGGGGAACGCCCTGCTGATGGTCATAACACATTAGTACGAAGGAGAATTTTTTATGGCAGAGCGTGAGACCGGGACTGTGAAATGGTTTAACGCAGGTAAAGGCTACGGCTTTATTGAGCGCGACAACGGTGAAGGTGATGTCTTCGTTCACTACAGCGCGATCAATGGCTCTGGCTTCAAAACCCTTGACGAAGGTCAGCGGGTTGAGTTCGATGTGGTAGAGAGCGACAAAGGTCCTCAGGCCCAAGATGTAGAAGCCCTGGGCGAAAGCACCACCATGTCCTTCACTGCAGAACCTGATGACAGCGACAGCATTTTCTAAATCAATCTAAAAACTGAATATTATAAAAGGGCAGCGAAATACCGCTGCTCTTTTTCTTTTTCAGGAAAAGATTCGGTACAATCAGGGAAAGAGGGAGGTCATATTGGATTGGATCAAGGATACCATCGCAGTCCAAACCCGGGGAAAAGGACTTTATCCATTTACGGGACAAATTCAAAGTATTCTTCAAGCAGAAAAAGTGGAAGAGGGAATTTGCCATCTTTTTATTCAACACACCAGTGCATCATTGGTGATCAGTGAGAGTTATGACCCGTCTGCCCGGCAGGATCTTGAAACTTTTATGGACCATTTAGTCCCCGAAAATCAATCCTGGCACCGCCACACCCTGGAGGGAAAGGACGATTCTCCATCCCATATGCGGGCGATGCTGACCGGGACCAGTTTGAGCATCCCGGTTGATGGCGGAAAACTTTCACTGGGAACATGGCAGGGGGTATATCTCTTTGAGCACAGGGCCCGGGGACACAACCGCCGGGTTTGTGTTCGGGTCTTGAAAGTCATGTAGGTCTCTAGAGGTATGAAGAAGTTAAAATCGCTTTATTTATGGATCCTTTCAGGGCTGGTTGTATTCCTGTCTTTGATCGTCAGCGCCTGCCAGACCAATACTCCGGTCTACCTCGATCCTGTGGAAGTTCCAGATCAGATCCAAGATGCAGAGCTGGAAAGTTCGATTCATGTATACTTTACGGCTCCGGAGTTGAATGGCTTCCGGGGTGGTCCTGACAGCTATCTTGAAACAGCTCTGGATCAAGCCCGCTATGAAATTGATGGAGCGGTGTATGATTTCAACTTGTGGAGCATCCGGGATGCATTGATTCGGGCTCACCGGCGGGGCGTGCAGGTCCGGCTGGTCGTGGAAAAGGATTTTCTGGACAGAGAGGAAATTCAGGACTTGATCACCGCGGGAATCGACATTGTTCCGGATCAAAATGAAGCCTTGATGCATAACAAATTCTTTGTGATTGATGGCTCTGAAGTCTGGACAGGTTCGATGAATTTCACGGTTAATGGGGCCTACCGCCATCTCAATAATTTAATCCGGATTCGATCAGGTTTGCTGGCTGAGAACTACGAGGCAGAATTTGAAGAAATGTTTACGGACCGACTTTTTGGCGAGGATGTCCTTTTCAATACGCCGCATCCGACTTTGACCCTGGAGGGGATCCGGGTTGAGACATTTTTTTCTCCTGACGATGACGCTTTGGACAGGGTTCGGGATCTGATCCGGAGCGCAAATCAGAGTATTGATTTTTTGTATTACAGTTTTACTGATGATGAAACAGCGGATGCAATGATTGCCCGGGCACTAGATGGAGTGGCAGTCAGGGGTGTTCTGGATGCTTATCAGAATCAAGTGGGATTGGGGTCGGAATATGAAAATTTCCGGGGAGCAAATTTAGAGGTTTACCTTGATAACTATCCTGAGAAACTGCACCATAAAGTGATTATCCTGGACGGGGAAATTCTGGTCACTGGATCAGCAAATCTGACCTACAGCGCAGACGTCCGGAATGATGAAAATATTCTGATTATTCACAGTCCGGATCTGGCTGCGCTTTATCTCGAGGAATTCAACTGGATTTTTCAGCAGTCGGTGGAGTAGTGTTTTGGGGGGCGTATTTTGGGTTGTACTTGTTCAAAAAATGTCATGTATAATGGATGTACCTGAAAGATTTCTAGCAGAGGAATGGCTATATGAGTAATGGGAATCCGTCAGACTCTCGAGAATGGAAGCAAATGGTGCAGGAGTTCCAACCAAAAAGTGATCGGGCAGTCGCTATTCTTGGAACAACTTATTTAAACACCCATCTTGCCAGGCTGCTGGAATGTTTCCTGGTGGATGATGACAAAATCCAGAAAATGATCCTGGAGGAAGAAAACCCATTGGGTACATTTGAAGCGCGGATCAAGGCAGCCTACGGCTTTGGTTTGATCAGCCGGGTGGAATATCATGACCTGGTTTTAATCTGGCATATCCGGAACCGGTTTATCAGAGATATGGATGAAGGAAAGTTCAGCGAAGAGGATGTCCAGGACCTGTGCAAGCGGCTTCAAATTCCCCACGAAGTTATTCTCCAGGAGGAAACACCAAATCCCCGCCAATTGTTTGTCTTTGGAACCGCGATTTTAGCCCAGCAGCTCCTGTACCGTGCCAATGAAGCAAACAAAGAAAAGAGAAAACCTCGCGATAACTTTATTTTGATCGACATTCAATAATCCCGGATATCACCATTCCACCGGGAACTAATAACAACATACTTCAGGCAGTATTTCATTGATGTAAACCAGAAAACCGAGCGCACAGCGGGGAAATCCTATGCCGCTCATCTGGGTTTCAATCTTTTTCTTTGGAGGAATCCTGACCCCGGAGCAGGTCTCAGGATCCATCCTGTTCTGGCTCACGGCCGGGATTACTGGAAGCGGTCTGTCTCTAATTACATTCCATCTTTTGTTTAAAAAACAAATTATCAACCAGAGCCATTCGATCCTGCCAGCTGTGCTGATTCTTGCTTTTTCTTGCGGGGCAGTTCGCTATCAGATTTCCCTTCCTGATTTTTCTGATCCCCATTTTTTGACGCACTATCTGGATCGGGGAAAACCAATCCGGATCCAGGGCCTTGTTGTCGGATTTCCAGACAAACAGGATGATAGTCAAAATTTAATTGTGGAAACATCCCTGATCTGTCTCAATTCTGACCAGCCCTGGATCTCCATCAGCGGCCGGATCCTGGCCCGGGTTCACCCTGTTTACAATGTCCAGTATGGCGATCGAGTTACCTTGACCGGATATCTTAACAGCCCGCCGGAAGGGGAAGATTTCAGCTACCGGGAATACCTGGAGCGTAAAAGCATCTTTGGAATGGTGAATGATCCCGAGTTGATGCGGCTCAATCAGGGGGAGGGGATTCTGATGCTGCGCTGGATCTACGGGCTGCGGGAAAACCTGCTGGATCTGGTGTATAGAATCTGGCCGGATCCGGAAGCATCTTTACTGGCAGGAATACTATTGGGGATTGAGTCCGGGATTCCTGTTCGGGTTGAAGAGGCTTTCCGGCAGACTGGAACCTCTCATATTATTGCGATCTCCGGATTTAACATCACCATTGTTGCCGGGCTTGTTACCCGACTGGCCGGCAGGCTTTTCAACCCCAGGCGGGGAGCTCTGGTGGCTGCGGTGGGAATTGCACTTTACACCATCCTGGTAGGTGCAGACCCTGCTGTGGTCCGGGCAGCTTTGATGGGAGGGATGTCCCTGTTTGCGCAGCAGGTGGGACGCCGGCAGCACGGTTTAATTGCGGTCTCCCTGGCCAGTTTACTGATGGCTGTTCATAATCCTCAGATTCCCTGGGATCTTTCGTTCCAGCTGTCCCTTTCGGCCACACTGGGATTGATATTTTATGCAGATCCAATCACAAACAGATTTGTGCAGATTTTCTCCAGTTTTATCCGCCCCGGTTTGCTGACCCGGATATCGGAACCAATCAGTGAATACATTCTGATTACTTTTGCTGCTCAGCTGACCACCTTCCCGGTCATGGTTTTCCATTTCCGAACTTTTTCCTTGAGCACTTTCCTGGCTAATCCTGTAATCCTCCCGGTTCAGCCTCCGATCATGATCCTGGGGGGTCTGGCATTGATCCTGGGAGGAATCTGGCTCCCGCTGGGCAGGCTGACAGCTCACCTGGTTTTCCCGTTCGTGACTTTTACAATCCGGGTTGTGGAGTGGTTCAGCGGACTGCCGATCCGGACTTTTTCGTTTGGTGAGAACAGCGCAGCAGCTGCAGGAATTTACTGCCTGGGGTTAGCATTGATCACACTCTTGGTCCGCTCGGATTTTCCGCTGGGTTTGTGGCTGAAACCCTCCGGGACGCTCTCTGCTTTGTTTATATCCGTGCTGCTGGTCTGGAGGGCCTGGTTTTGCCTTCCTGATGGAGACTTAACGCTGACCTTCTGTGATGTTGGTCCTGGTACGGCTGTCCTGATCCAAACACAGACCGGAAACAGAATTTTGATCAATGGGGGATCGAGTCCATCCGCTTTATCGGATTGCCTGGGACGGCGGCTGCCGCCCTTTTCGCGGCGGCTGAACTGGCTGGTGATCGCCGCTCCCACAGCAGATGAAATCGGCGCTCTGGAACGCAACCTGGATCGCTACCCTCCAGAGCAGGTGCTGTGGATTGGAAAGAGAGATCTGGATCGAGAAGCTGCTTACCTCGAAGATGAGATTTTGAAAAAGAATATTCCACTTCACGAAGGGGAATACGGGGTGGAGCTCGTACTGGAAGGTGAGGCTAGAATGGAAGTGGTTTCATTATCCGACAGGGGAGGGACGCTGCTGCTGACTTACAATCGATTCAGGACCCTGCTGCCCTTTGGATTGACCGCTGAGGTGAGAAACCAGCTTCGTCAGGGAGCAGAAATTGGTCCGGTCAGCGTACTGCTGGCGGCAGACGGGGGATACGCCCCCGGAAATCCGCCGCAGTGGATCAATAATTTACACCCCCAGCTGGTGGTTTTAAGTACAGGTTCTTATGAATTTGAGAACCGAGTTGATCCAATCTTGATTGAAAATCTTGCAGGATACTCCTTACTCAGAACTGATCAGCACGGGACGATCCGGATTTCCAGCGATGGAATCCGGATGCAGGTTGCGGTGGAAGAACAAGTACGCTGATGTGAAGATTCATTCATTTATTCTTCTGCAATGCGCAATGAGAAACTTAACTGTTTCATATCGGTCGGGACTGATTCCCAGGCCCCTAGCAGCAGGCTGTCATAGCCGCTGTGTGTTAACCCACCGTAGGTCTTGCCGGGTTTCCAGATCCAGTCCAGATCGTCCCCGGAGTTGAGCTCTTTTTTGAACTCAAACCAGAAATAAGTCTCATCCTCGGAGAATGACCCTCTGACGTTTTTCTTCCCGCCGGCTTCCTCGTCTGCATACCACTCCTGCCCGTCCCAGCCGTGGATATCGCTGACATTGCCTTCTACATTCACATAAACGCCGTCCGTTCCCTGCCAGTCCCAGTCCCCCCCGCCGTCCCAGAAATAATCAAGATAAACCCCATCGACCAATCTCATGTCATCCTTACTAATTCGCACCAGCATGTAAACCCATTTCGCATCATTCTTGACCCACCAGCGGACAGATGTTGTCCCTTTTTCTACCAGGTCATCCCCTTCCCAGGCGAGATGATAAAGATATCCACGGATGCAGGTCGCATCGGACCACTCGGTGTACTGGGTTGTTCTACCGTCGATCCGGACCCGGTTTTCAGACCAGGAGCTGGTGATCTGTGGATCGTTCAGGAACCTGGAATTGCAAGATGCAATGGACAGCAGATCCCCGGCGTTGGAATCCGGGGTGAGGAGCTTCATCGAGTGCTGAAGTCCGGAAAGGGGTAGCAGGCCGAAGTAAACCAGGGCGAAAAAAGCGATGACCAGCACCCCGCCGCCAGCCGGACCGACCCACTGCCAGGGAATCTGGATCGGTTTTCTGGGCTTTTTTGGGCGTTTATCAGGCTTCTGCTTGCTGACCGGCTTGGGCTCAGGTTCCGGTGAGGGAGCCTGGTTGGCATTTTCCGGCTCCGGTTCCGGCGCAGGCTCCAGCGGGGGAGCCTGGGTGGCATAAGCCGCTTCCGGTTCGGAAGTCTCTTCCAGCTCAGATGAGGCTGGAGCTGCTGGAGCTACTGGAGCAGGTTCGACTCCGGGAATACTAGAGGGCGACTGGGTCAGATAAGGATCCGCTGCAGCAGAAGTTTCTTCTTGAGATTTTATCTCTTGATGATTATCTTCTTCTGGAGTCTTCGTTTCCGTTTGGGTTTTAGACGCCAGTTGATCTTGAGGCCCACCGCTGTTCCTGAGCGTATTGGCCAGCTCCTGCGCGTTCACAAATCTGCCGGGCGGATCTTTGGCCATAGCTTTTTCCACCACTTCTTGGAGGAAGGCAGGCAGATCAGATCGGTACTCGTTCAGCTGGGGGACCGGATCATTGACGTGCTGATAGGCCAGCGCCAGAGGATCTTCAGCGTGGAATGGGACTTTTCCTGTTAGAAGCTCGAATAACATCGCTCCCAGAGCGTAGATATCCGTTTGCGGGGTGGGCTTGGCCGCCCGGACCTGCTCCGGGGCCATGTAGCTCGGCGTGCCGACCCACAGCGTGCCGCTGTGGGTCATAGTGGCTTCAATGACTTTGGCAATCCCAAAGTCCGACAAATAAGCGTTGCCCTCCCGGTCCAGGAGCACATTGCCGGGTTTCAGATCGCGGTGAATCACCTGCTGGCTGTGGGCGAAGTCGAGGGCTTTGGTAACCTGCTGGATGATATCCATAACCTCTTGAAGAGGAAGGCCGGGTCCGGGGGCGGACTGCAGTCGCTGCCGTAGAGATTGGTGGGGCATATAGCGCATGACAATGTACGGAATTCCGTCAGCTTCCCCGAAATCGTACACTGGCAGAATATTTTGGTGCTCAAGACGGGCGATGGTGCGGGCTTCCTGTGTGAAACGCTCAAAAAAGGAAGGATCATGCAGAAATTCCCGAGGGAGGACCTTGACGGCAACTTCCCGATCAAAATGGGGATCCTGGGCCAGATAAACAGTAGCCATCCCGCCCCGGCCCAGCTCCCGCTTAATGTTGTAGCGACCGACCTGTTGTATTGTTTCCATCTGAAGATTCTCCCTTAAAGAGGCAGCTGATAATGAAAAGTTAACTGGATTCCCTGCTGACCGCCAAAGTGTATTGGATCTCCCTCCTCTAGCAGTTGGTACTGTCCGGAAGGAACGCGCTGACCGCGGACAAGAACGCCGTTCCGGCTGTTGTGATCCTTGATGAAATACTGGTTGTGATTGTGCTTGATCCGGGCGTGCTGTCTGGAAACCAGCTGAGAAATATCCAGCGCTGATAGATCAATGTCGACAGGCTGGTCCGGGATGGAGCGGCCGATGCTGGTTTGACCTTCTCCCAGCCAGAACTGGTCTCCGCCCTCACTAATCAGGTAAGCCTTGCGCCAGCGATAGATTTCCAGTTGATCGCCGACGAGGACCCGGGCATCCGCCAGGGTCTCTGTTTCGCGGATGGGGCGGAACTCGTCTCCCCGCTGGACGGCAAGCATCAGGCGGTGATTAGGAATCACCATCAACCCCAGAGCAGCTAAAATTCCCGGTTGGAGTTTTTTGGCAGGAACTTCCCAGGGGAGGGAGAGATCTACCTTTTTTCCTCCACTGTAATGGACTGTTACAAAGACATCCGTCATCTCCGTTTCTCCACTTTAGCGAAAATACTTTTCTGCCCAGCAGGTTTGAATGAAAACGAGCCGCCCGCGGTTGATGAAATAGCCCCGTCCTGGCGGGCAGGCTAATTTTTGGAAAGGTCTGGCATCCTGGGGAGCAGCTCCCAGCCAGCTCCAATCAGACATATCCTGGGACAGACAGAGTCCGGTTTTGTTTTGTGAAAAAGCCCGGACCAGACTGTTAGAACCGGCTTTCGACCGGAATTCCGGAAGAGTCCCGGCTGCAAAAACCAGCAGATCAGCCTCTTCCCGGATGGCATTCAGGGTGGCTAACCGATCCAGAGTTCTGTCGAGTCCGCTGGGTCCTCCCTGAAAAACACTGCCCAGGTCGTCTATTAACAGCAGCTGCTTCTCAGAAAGCACTGCCTGATTTTCCAGCCGGGTGCAGAAGCTATCCAGAGCCGATTGAGCTTCGGAGGCATCCGATAGAAGCTCAATATCCGGTAAGAATTCAGTGAATCGCCTCAGGGGACTGGGGCGGAGGGTCAGAGCAGTGATCTGCCATCGATCGTTTTCCAGCCGGGTGAAGAACTCGGCCAGCGTCAGCAAAAAGTTGCTCTTCCCGCTCTGGGGTCCACCCAGGATTAACCATTCGCGCTGGGCTGCTGAAATCGGTTCTTTGATCAGCTCCAGGTCTTGATAATTGAAACCGATCGGGATGCTTTTTTCTGTTTCCGGGATTTGCTGAATGAGAATGTCGGTCAGTGCGATCGACTCGGGCAGGGTTTGAATAGAGTGGGGCAGATCTCCCTGCCAGGCATCGGCCAGATTCTGGACAAAATCCTTCCAGGAGACTGGTTCTGGACCAGAACCGGACAGCAGCGGGGCGGCCAGCTGGCATTCTGCCCTGATTTCATCGAACCAGTAGCCCCGTCCTGGTGCCTGGGAGGACAGCGGTGGAACCCGGTAGCCCACTGCACTGGATAATTCATCCTTACTGGCCATCTGCAGAATGATGCGGCGGCTGATATTGTTGGATATTTTACTGGGGATATCCCGCACCAGGTTGGAAACCAGAATGAGATGAATTCCAACCCGACCGCCCTGAACAAAACCAGAAATGCGGTCCATGACCTCCAGACTCCCCTGCTTTAATTCTCCGAAATTATTGACCACCAGGAAAATCCGCGGCAGGTAAGAAACCGCTGTCTCCTGATCCGTATTTCCGGCCAGCTGACGCTGATTGATCTGATCTTCAAGGAAGGACAGCAGTCTGAGGACTCGTTCCTTTTCTGGCAGGCGGATCACAGCACCGGTATGCGGCAGACTTTCTAAGCTGCGCAGGCTGCCGGATCCGCAGTCCAGAATGTAGATCTGGACTTCTTCCGGGGTGTGGGTGGCTGTTAGGGACAGCAAAATGCTGATCAAGGAGGATTCCTTGCCGCTGCCAGGCGCGCCTGCCATCCAGAGATGGCCGTCTTTGGTAATAAACGGGATCTCCAGAGGCTGCTGGATTCCTGTTTCTACAAAATCGAGCATGCCGGCTGGAATGGTCAGGAAAGAATCCGGCGCTGGATCCGCAGACCACTGCCCGCTGGAGAACTCCCGGTAGGTCGGGGATTCTTTCAAAACGGCAGCCAGTGGTATCTGATCCGGCAGCGGGTCCAGATAGATGGGCCGGGCTTTTTCCAGGGATAAATTACCGGCTGCTTCCAGCATTAATGACACCAGGGCTTTTTGTTCGCTTTCTGGTTCTTCCTGATGGGCAGCCAGGGATTCCTCCGAGGGATCATATTTGTACACGGGATCTCCCTGCGGTCTGCCGTCCGGACCGATAACCCGGATCTCAAATCCCCGGCTTTGAAGGGGGCCGTCTGTTGGGGTGGGGAATCCGGCATATCCGGATTGGAATTCCAGGATTTCTCCGTTCAAAGTCCGCAGATAACCGTGCCCGGGCCGAACCGTAGGATTACGTTTTTCTTCCAGAAGCTGGCTGAGCTCATCGCGGCGGGCAACCTTGAGAGCGATCCGCCAGCCGACATTGCTCAATAAATTATCCACAGCTGAACTGACATCCTGGTTAGCCAGCAGCAGGTACATTCCCAGGGAGCGTCCCTGGCGGACCAGCAGGTCCAGAACTTCCCGCAGCTGCGGGAAATCCGCCAAGCCTTTGGCAAACTCGTCCAGCAGAAGCCAGAGATGAGGCATTTTCCGGTCCGGGGACTGCTGATTGAAAGCCCAGATATCGCGCACCCCGGCGCTGGAAAACTGTTCCTGGCGGCGGGCGATTTCACTCTGAACAGCTGTCAATCCCCGATCAACCAGCTCCGGCTGCAGGTTGGTAACTACACCGCTGACATGGGGGAGTTCCTTGAAAGTATCAAAAGCGGCTCCGCCTTTGAAGTCCAGGAAGAAAAAATTCAACTCCTCGGGGGAGTAGCGGTAAGCAGCCCCGAGCACCACGGATTTCATGAATTCGCTTTTTCCGCTGCCGGTGGTGCCGATCAGGATCGAGTGGTAGGCATCAAAACCTCCCCGCTCTGCGGGAAGGAGATTGATAACCAGCGATGCCAGCCCATCAGGTGTAACATGCACACCGATCGGAAACTGTAGGCGTTCTTCGTCCAGCCATTTCTGCCGCCAGTTTTCACTGATGGCAGTGGCACTGAAAGCCATCTGGTCCAGGGTATCCGACAGCGGCAGTGAGGAAGGAAGGGGTGTGACCACTTTTCCACCCAGCGTTTCCAATCCCGCCAGAGCCCGGGAGATGGTTTCTGCAATGTCGATGGCAGCGGATTCGGAGGATCCTTCGGCTGTTATTCCGCCTTCCCAGGTTTCGGCATAGCGAAATTTTCCCTCGGGGCTGATATCCAGCCTGGCCCGAATCTGGGGCAGATTTTCCTCGCCCAGGAATAGGGTGTGGATCCTGGTTTCCTGACCCCATTTCACCAGCCTGGTTAATTCCGGAAGCTGGCGGATTTTCCCTCGATCGTCGACTACCACCAGCAAGCTGGGGTACTCCAGCCCGATTTCTTCCTGGCTGAAATCCTCCTGCCCCCGTTTTTCATGTTCCTGAACCAGCCAGCGCACCAATTGATTGACCGTGTGCTTTTGGTAGGCGAGCTGGGGCGGATGGTTTCCAGCGTTCATTGCCCCGCAGTGCGGGGCCCACTTCAGCCAGTTCCAGTTGAATACTGCATCTTCCCGGTCGGTCAGCAGAAAGATTTTCAGATCATGCGGGGAATGATGCACAAGCGCATCTACCAGCAGCCGCCGGGCTGTCTGATAGATTGACTGGGATTCGGGAGAAGTGATTCCCAGGCTGCCAACCTCTTCAAAATCTATCAGGAAAGGTAAGCCATCCAACCGGGAATAGTCTTCTACCAGCTGTTCAGCAAGGTCAAGGAGGGGATCCTCGGGGCTGGTGAAGCGGGGGAGAGTGACTTCAAAAGAAGGTGGACCGCTGTAAGTGCCGACCCGGAGCGATAAAAAATCGCTGTCTACACCCAATCTGCGGTACCAGAGCCGGCTGTGCCGGCCGCGAGCCAGAGAGATCTCGCCCAGTGTTTTCACTTTCGGATAGGCATCCAGCATAGTGTTAAGCTGCAGATGGGCGAGATTGTCCAATGTCTGCCGGGTTGTAGAAAGCTTTACCTGGTAATTTTCCTCGCGCTCTTCGAATGCTTTATTATAGGTGCTGCGTTTGGTAAAGACCGAGATTATATTGGAGATGGGATGAACAGCGGAAGCCCCCATCATGACATACATAATCCAGGCGGACTGCGGGTTGCTGCTGAACATGGTGTAGCGCATCGCCAGGGAGGCTCCGGTGGTCAGCAGAGGTGTTAGCAGGGTCAGGAAATTGAATTCCGGAGGTTGGCGGGGCGGCTGCCCGGCAGCCGGGATTTCGATCTCCTGACCGGGAAGCACATAGGGCTCCCGGACCCCGGGGACATAGGGCCGGCGGGGGCTGCGCTGAATCAAGGATGTGTGCCGGGCAGGATTATCCGGACCCGGTGGGGTAGAAGGCATCAGATGACTCCTGGATTTCCTGATCTGAACAGTGCAGGATAACAGTCCTATCCTTGCAGATTGATTCGAGTCAGCTTATTCCAATCCCTTGTCACTAAATTCCCAATCATCAATTTCTTTACCTAATCGATTCTTTAGAGATTCAATTTCCTCGATCGAACCACTCATTTTTCCTGCCCATTCATAATAGATTGTTGCGAAATCAGAGGCTGCGTTTCCATACCAGGTTCCTTCACCATATCCACCTGAAGTCCCAACTAAATCGTTAACATTGCTGGACATATTTTCCAGGGCTGTTCTCAAGTCCGAAATCGCAGTTTCCATTGCGGTCTTGGCCCCGTGAGCGAGTTCTTTATCCATTCCCATCTTGTTTTCCATGCTTCATACTCCTTTTGAATGATGATTTGGTGAAATTCATATATTAGACAATTTTCTATAGATATTCATTAATTTAGCTGGACTGCATCGTCGCGGTTGAGAATGTCATCGCGGTTGAGAATGTCATCGCGGTTGAGAATGTCATCGCGGTTGAGAATGTCAT
>CAZTWV010000002.1:48846-129122 GCA_964618295.1 uncultured Anaerolineales bacterium
CACGGTTGAGAATGTCATAACGATTGAGAATGTCGTCGCGGTTGAGAATGGCAGACCAATCTGTGGCTTCAGATCCTTCCTTGATCTCGAAGTATTTTGTTCGACCTGCTGCGTCTTTAAAAACGGGAATATAAATTGGATATGATGTTGGCTTAGCAGGAACAACGGCGCTGTCATCTGTGCTGAAAAGATCGAAGAACTTTTGGGCGCCTTTATATCCATAAACAAACGGAGCGGTGACAGCGCTCACTGTGGTATCGAGCACTTTGCTGCCCCAGCGTTTCCAGAAAGGTGGTTTTTTTGGAAGAGGTTTCAAAGGTTTCAAGCTGTTAAGAAATTCACCTGAGCCTCCACAAAAAAGACTTTGAACTTTTGATTGATATTTTAGATTGCCTACATCAAGTGACCCAAAGTTTCCTTGATGATCCAGCCTTTCCCAGGAAGTAATTTCAGTTTTGAATCTAACAATAACATCGTCTAATGATCCCAGTTGGTGGGCAGTTTTTCTTAACCAATCCAAAACATCTTGTTCGAATTCCCGGGCTTTATCCCCCTGCCACATTTCCTGCATGATTTGATTTAGTACCTTTAATTTATCAAGACTGCTCAGTATGTTGTAGTACTCCAATGTGAGTCTATTATGAACACGATTGGCATGTTCGAAATCCAGCTGCATCTTATTCATCGCTGAATACCATCCTTGCCAGAGCTGAAAAGGAGCACAGATAATAGATTCTGGAAATTACCCCTGGAAGTCAGGTGGATTTGATCTCCTGCGGGAAGTACGCCCTCTTCAAATGGGAATATCCAGGTGCGCTGCTGGCTCCCGATCACAGCTAACACTTTTTTGGGAATTTCTTCCTTCAAATCCGGGTAAGTGTTTGGGTTGGCAATTGTTAGACTGATGGTTGAGAGCACCCGCTGATGCTGGAGATCTGCCGCTAGCAGATCTGCCTGCTCTTTCTCCATTCCAACTTTCAGGAGGTCATCTACTCCAACCTGTTCCGGCTCGTTTAGCACTTCCATCATTTTTTCCAGCTTAAAATCCATTTTCAATTGGATCGATTCTCCTGATTTTGTGTCAAACTCTCCGGGAAAGATCAGCCCACTCAGTAAATCAGGAAGGGAATCCAGCGGTCCATAGATCAGATTCTGAATGATACCGTATTGATCGGTATGGCAGGTAAAATCCTGATCCTGGTTTAGAAAGGCATCCAGATACCATTCATCGCCCTCAAGATTGCGGTAAAATCCCAGCACCCGGTCAAAATGATCCAGTAAAAATACCGCCTGCTGCAGCACCTCGGGAATTTGTAGTGTACTCCTGTCAGAAATGGTGCAGAGGTCTTTCGAGATCAATGAATTCCGGGCGGCTGTGGCTGCAGCTGCAATTTCTGCTTCGGATTGATCGGGATAGGTCCGGGCCAGGAGAGACCTCCCGAAGTCGGGCTTGTTAATAATATATGCCGCGAGAGCAACTTCTTCGATGCTGAGGGTGAAAAAAGCAGTTTTTTCAGCGAATGCAGCCATGCTGTCCCTCCCGATAGGTTTGTAAAGCAAAATGAAAATAATCCACACCTGAGCAAACAGGTTTTGTTTGTATTGTGTAAGATTAGGAAGTTTCCTTCCCGATCAATTATGAAATCAAATTTATACTGAATTGGAAAATTCCATCTAAGTTTAACACGGTTCTCTCATCATGTGTTAAGCTATTGGGACTATAACATTTTCTAATTTAGATTAGCTTACAGTTTTTTTAAATGTTCAGGGATAAAAAGTAATGTATTCCTAAGAAACTCCAGGACGATGATTAGATGGAGGTTATACAATGAACTGGATTTATCTCTCACCCCATCTGGACGACGCAGTTTTCTCCTGCGGGGGATTAATTCACCAGCAGATCCGGGAGGGCAGCCGGGTGCAGATCTGGACCCTGTGTGCCGGACAGCCCGCCGCGGAACATTTATCAGAATTTGCCCGGCAGCTGCACGCCCGCTGGGATTCAGGACCGGATCCGGTCGCCCTGCGGCGGGAAGAAGACGCGGCAGCCTGCGGTTTGCTGGGTGCTGTCCCGCGTCATTTTGATTTCCTGGACTGCATCTACCGCCGCGATCCCCAATCCGGAAATTTTATGTATCAATCTGATCAGGATTTGTTTGGAGGGATTCACTCCGGAGATGGAAAATTTCTGGACCAGCTGGTTACAGCACTGCTGGAGGAGATTCCGGAAAACTATTATGTCGCAGCGCCGCTGGGGATCGGGAATCATGTCGATCACAGCCTGGTGCGGAAAGCTGCTTCCCGTTTAGAGTGTGAGGTTTTCTATTTCGCAGACTTTCCATATCTCCGGGAACCAGATGGGATCAGCACCCTGCAGTATATGGCCGGTTCACCGGACTGGGGCGAGATGCGCAGTGATCTATCATCCGGGGCTATTCAGGGCTGGATTTCCGCAGCATCAGCTTATCGGTCTCAGCTCTCCAGTTTCTGGAAAGATCGGGAACAACTGGCGGCGGAAATTCAAAAAATGATCCGGGAGGATGTTGCTGGAACCCTCTGGAAAACCCTCGAAGACGCTTGAAAATAAGGTGTTCCTGAAACCTTGCAATGCTGGAATGTCTATGATAGAATTACCGAACTTTCCAGACAGGCAGGGCTTTTAAGGGTCCAATGGCTCTCATAAAAGCTCTTTTTCTATTAAATATCAAACAACTGAAATGGATATATCTATGTCACCAACATATATGACGCAAGAGGGTTATGATAAACTAAAAGCAGAACTTGAATACCTCCGCTCTGAAAAGAGACAGGAGGTTGCTGAACGTTTGCGGGAAGCGCTGGACGGCAGTCCCCTGGGCGTGGATGCGGATGTTGAAGTTGAAGCTGCTAAGAATGATCAAGCTTTTGTCGAGGGTAGAATCCAATATCTGCGGGGTTTGATTTCTCAGGCAGAAATTGTGGATGATATTTCACAATCCGATGTCGTTCAGGTTGGAACACAGGTAACCATTAAATCACCGGAGGATGAAAAAGAAACTTACACAGTGGTCGGCTTGGCAGAAGCGGACCCAGTTGAAGGAAAAATTTCTTACGAGTCTCCTCTGGGAAGCGCACTGATGGGTCACACCGAGGGAGATGAGGTTGATGTAAACGCTCCAGGAGGTGTTTTCAAGGTGAAGATCCTCAAGATCAACTGAACTGTAAACTGTGATACTTCCCCCGTGCGCTGGTATCAGGCACGGGGTTTTTTTAATAAAAGGATAGAATGAATGACTGATTACACACAACTAGAAAATATCCGGCTGGAGAAAATCGAAGAACTGCGGGAGCAGGGAATTGATCCTTATCCAAGGAGTGTAAACCGAACCCTAACCATTGCAGAAGCGATTGAAAGCTTTGAAAAGATAGAGCAAGATCCAGATCCAGAGCCAATTGAGGCTGTGCTGGTAGGACGGATTCGCTCTGCAAGGCCGATGGGAAAAATCACCTTTGCGCATATCGAGGATATGAGCGGAAGAGTCCAGCTTTTTTTCAGGGCGAATGATATCGGAAAAGAACAGGTGGACTTTTTCAACAATGCTTTTGACCTGGGCGATTTTATTGAGGCTGAGGGAATCCTATTCCGGACCCGGACGGAGGAAATCACCCTCCGGGTGAAATCATTCCGGATGCTGGCGAAGGCAGTCACGCCGCTTCCGGCTGCCAAAGAAGAGGAGGTGGATGGGGAAATCATTAAACATGCCACGCTATCTGACCCGGAAACTCGCTACCGGCAGCGCTATGCAGATCTGGCTGTTAACCCGGAAGTCCGGAAAGTTTTCCAGATCCGGTCCCGAACCATCCGGGCTCTGCGCGATTTCCTGGATGGGGAAGGTTTCCTGGAAGTTGAAACCCCGATTCTGCAGCCAATTTACGGCGGGGCCGCGGCCCGGCCTTTTACGACCTATCACAACCAATTAAAGCAGGATCTCTATCTCAGGATTTCATTTGAGCTGTATTTAAAAAGACTGCTGGTAGGCGGCCTGGAAAAAGTGTACGAAATTGGAAGAGATTTTCGGAATGAGGGCGTATCCTTCAAGCACAACCCGGAGTTCACCCAGCTTGAGTTTTACTGGGCTTATGCGGATTACCGGGATGTGATGGACCTGACCGAGAAGATGCTGGCGGAGGTAGTGCAGGCTGTCCACGGAGGTTCAACGATCACCTACCAGGGAGAGGAAATTGATTTTGGAGAACCCTGGAAACGGGTTGAGCTTCGCCAGGGATTAATTGAAACGACTGGAATTGACATCAAAGAATTTCCCGGCACAAAGGAATTAGCGGAAGCGATGAAATCATTGGATATGAAGTTTAATCCGGATGCTTCGCGGGGTAAATTGATTGATGATCTGCTGGGGCACTACCTGGAGCCGACCTTTATTCAACCGACGTTTTTGTATGATTATCCCCGTGAAATTTCACCTCTTGCCAAGATGAAAGCAGATGACCCAACAACTGTGGAACGTTTTGAAGGTTTTATTGGCGGAATCGAACTCTGCAATGCGTTCACAGAATTAAACGATCCTCTTGATCAGGAGCAGCGTTTTTTGGAGATGGGCCGGGATTACAGCGAGGATGATGACCAGCGCCACCCGATGGATGAAGATTACCTGCGGGCTATGCGCTACGGGATGCCGCCCAACGGCGGATTTGGTCTCGGCGTGGATCGGTTGGTGATGCTGCTCACGGACCGGCATTCGATCCGCGAGGTCCTGCTCTTCCCGCATCTCCGGGAACAGGAGTAAACAAAAGTTTTCCGTTTGTTATGAACTTGAAATCGCTTTTAGAGCGGCCAGAGCAGGGGGAGCAGAAAGATAGTGATCACCATCGAAAGAAAGATCAACGGCAGGCCGGCCCGGAGGTAATCCTTGAAGCGGTAATCCCCCGCGCCCATCACCAGGGTGTTGACTGGCGAGGCGACAGGTGAGGCATAGGCTGTTGAGGCAGCGATTGCTACCAGGATTAAGAATGCCTGGGGTTGATACCCGAGTTTCAAAGCCAGGGTCAGAGCCACCGGTGCGATCAGTACGGTGGTTGCTGTATTTGAGATCACCTGGGTGAATAAAGAGGTGGTCAGGAATAAAACAGCCAGCGTAGGGTAAATTCCTGCTTCACCCAATGATGCTGCCATCCAATCAGCACCCAGCTGCACCAGCCCAACTTCCTGGAGGGCAGTTGTCATCGGCAGCATTCCAGCGATCAGAATCACACTTTTCCAGTCCACTGCCGCATACGCGTTTTTCATTTCGATACAACCGAGAATTACCATCAAAAACGCAGCAATCAAAGCTGTGGTAGATAGAGGCATCCAGCCGGTAATCAGCAGCACCAGCATACCTGCCAGAACCAATCCAGAGGTAATCATTTTTGAGCGGGGTGGAGTTCCCTTGAGCTCTTCAGGCTGACCCATGACTACAAAGTCCCTCCGTCTGGCTGTCAGATCCCGGATGTTTTTCCAGGGGCCCTGGACAACGAGTGTATCTCCAAATTGAAGTTCTGTTTCTTTCAAAGGTAAATCTCTGCTGACGCCAGGACGATTCAACCCCAACACCGTCAATCGATATACACTTCCGAAACGGGAAGACACCAGATCTTTGCCAATCAACCGGGAGCGGGGCGGTAAGAGCACTTCTGCCACTCCGACCTCATCATTGACCAGAGACCGGCGGTCCTCGGCTTCAGCGGGCTGCAGCGCCAGATTAAGCATTGCAGCCGTGTGGCTGACATCCCCAATTTTTCCCTGGCAGATCAGGATATCATCGGGATGGAGCTCAACATCGGGGGCAGCTAAAATTGCAGCCGGTTCGTCATCCTGGAGCACGAGACGCCGCTCGCCAACCCGGGCAATAGAACGCGGTTCTGGAAAGCGGAGGATTTCAAGCACCGTGATCTGGTAATTGTGCCGGAGGTTGCTTTCCTGAAGAGTTTTTCCTACCAGCGGCGATCCTGTTCGAATTCGCATACGGTACAGCTCTTCAGGAAGCTGATACATCTCCACAATTTTTTCAGGAGAGGCGATTCGCTGCAGTTCTGTGCTGGATTCATGATCTGGCAGCAGCCAGCGCCGGGTAACGGTCAAAAAGAGAATTCCTGCCAGGAGGAGGCTCAAACCAATCGGGGTGAAGTCAAAAAATTGAAATGGCTGAAATCCATTTTCGAGCAGCAGGTCACTGACAATAATATT
The DNA here is from genome assembly GCA_964618295.1 of uncultured Anaerolineales bacterium. Taxonomy (GTDB): domain Bacteria; phylum Chloroflexota; class Anaerolineae; order Anaerolineales; family UBA11858; genus B10-G9. Next base: position 55,070 of record CAZTWV010000002.1, read on the forward strand.
GGGAGGGGTGCCGATTAATGTCATCGCTCCTCCCAGTAAAGAACCAAATGAGAGGGGGATCAGCAGCTTGGAGGGATTGATCCGTTTCTTTCGGCTGATGCTGATGATAGCCGGCGCCATGACTGCGACCGTCCCTGTATCGCTGATAAACCCGGACAGCAGGGCCACAGTTCCCATAATCAGGATCATTAATCTTGTCTCACTGTCCCCGGAAAAGGCGATGATTCGCTTACTGATGGTGTCGGCCAAACCGGTTTCCATCACCGCTCCCCCAACGATGAAAAGAGCGGCGACTGTGATTACTATTGGACTTGAAAAACCTGCCAGGGCTTCTTCCGGGCTGAGAATTTGGGTCACCATCAGGCTGATTACCACGCCAAGGGCAACAAGATCGACTGAAAGCCATTCTGTCACAAAAAACAGGATGGCGCCAGCCAGGATGGCTATGGTTATCCACATCTCAGCATTGATCATCGAAATTCCTTTGCCGGTTGATAATATCCGCTATAGTGTACCAAATAATGCATGATTTATGGGAGGTTGGGGTTGACCGGTCATCTGCCCGGAAAGCGAATTTGTTAGATTCGGTTTGATCCCGGAAAGAGGATAAAACTGTGGATAACTACGGGAAAAACTGTGGATAAGCAGGTTGTTTTGTGAATTATTTGTGGATTCAGAGCAGAATATATCCCAGAGCGAGATGCAAAAGGATTGTGATTATGACACTTGAGCTCCACATCAGATAGGAAAGAGGGCGGTTTTCATCGCTGCGGTATAGAAAAAAACCGAGAATCAGATTGACTAAAAAGGATGCCCCGCTGATGATTGGGAAGAGGATCAGCCGGACACTGCCAAAAGCCGGGTAGGGATTTCCAAATGGATCGAATCCCAGTGAAATTGTCTCCTGGCGGGGAATGGTCCGGAGAATAAGGATCAATAAGCTGATGTTCAGCAGCAGACCTGACCCGGTAATAATTTGGACAAAACGCTGAGTAACAATTTCCTGAAGAAACCGGGCGGGATTGAAGGTCTCGGGATTCAGCTGGTCAATGGAACCGAGTTCAGTCATCCACCGGTACGTGTCCAGAAAATTATCCACTTCGGCCGGGGAGATCACAAAGTAATTTGGTCCGGTTGAGATGACGACCAGGTCCTTTGTTTGGGAGGCAAGAAATTCAACCCGGGAACCGCGTTGTATTCCACGGGTCCCGGAAACAGCACCGGGCCAGCGGATCGCAGGGGGTTTCGGAGTTGGTTCCAATTCCTCAGCCCGGTAGACCCAGTTAATCGTTTCCATTGCAATCGTTTCCGAACGCCATCCCCACTGCAGGATAATCCCACCCCTTTCCAGGATGTAACGGGAGCGCTGTAAGCCGTAAAAATTATAGACAAGGAACGGGATTGCCAGAAATGACAGCAAGACCAATCCAAGGTAGGGCAGAAGTTCCGGGGCAACCTCGGCTACCGAGATCTGCCAGAAGCCCCATACGCTGCCGGCGGCCAGGATCAAAATCATCCCGAGATGGAAGATAGTGCCCAATCTTCGGGGCGGATAAAACTCGAATTGCTCCTTCATGATGGTTATTTATACCACAGCGCATTTTTGATGATTTTCGCTCTTTACCAGGTCTTCGATCACCCTCAAGTCCATTCTTGTTTTCAAGACCCAGTCTTGTGATTGAGATTAAGCGGATACTCATCCAGCCCCCGTAAGAAGGGGATTGAGTGTTTCATCTAATCCCCATAGCCTATTCAAGATAACGGAGGGACTGCGATGAAAAGGATTCGATTCTTGGGCGTCATAATGGGAATAGCACTGGTGCTTGCTGCCTGCGGTGCTGGGGTGGGAGAGAACTTAACACCACGAGAAACCCCAGAAGTGGAAAGTTCTCTCGAACCATCCACCGAAGTAGAAGCTGGGGATTCAACTGATTTAGATTGTGAAGAACCTTTTGGAGCTGGAGGTCCGCAGTTTCCTACCAGCTACTGGGAAAAAACCAATTTCTGTATTCACAGCATCGACTACAACGAGCTCCTGTCTGGAGGACCTCCACCGGATGGAATTCCAGCAATTGATAATCCTCAATTTATCTCCACCCAGGAAGCTGATGAATGGCTGGAAGATATCGAACCAGTGATTTCTTTTGTGGTTGGAGAGGATGCAAGAGCGTATCCGCTCCAAATTATGACCTGGCACGAAATTGTCAATGACAGTGTTGGAGATCTGCCGGTGGTAGTCACTTTTTGCCCTTTATGCAACACGGCCCTTGTTTTTGAACGCCCGGAGATTGACGGGGAACCACTAACATTCGGGACCAGCGGACTGCTGAGAAAAAGTGACCTGGTCATGTATGACCGCCAGACAGAATCTTTCTGGCAGCAGTTCAGCGGGGATTCAATTGTGGGGGATCTGACCGGGACCCAGCTCCAGTTTCTTCCGGCAGGGATTTCTTCCTGGGCAGATTTTAAAACTCGCTTTCCTGACGGGATCGTACTCTCCCGGGAGACAGGTTTTAACCGCAGCTACGGTCGAAATCCTTACCCGGGGTATGACAATATCAATAACACGCCGTTTGCGTTTGCTGAAGAACCCAATGGAGATATCCTGCCCATGGCCCGGGTGATTGGGATTGCTGATGTAAATGGACCTCCAGTCAGCTACCTGCTGTCAAGATTGGAAGAGGAACAAATCATAAATGACCTGGTGGAAGGCATACCTCTGGCAGTCTTCTGGAAATCCGGAACAGCGTCCGCATTGGATTCAAGTCAGATTGTTTTGGGGAAGGATGTTGGTTCCGTCGGGGTCTTCAAGGCTGAAATAGATGGGCAGAGATTGACTTTTGATTCACCAGAAAATGGAGTGTTTGTCGATCAAGAAACTGGTTCAACCTGGGATATTTTTGGGGTAGCTTCCGAAGGACCTTTAGCTGGATCTCAATTAGAACCCATTCCTTATCACAGCACGTTCTGGTTTGCCTGGTCCGCATTTGAAAACGCGAATACCCTGCAGGAATGAGACAGTTTCAGTAATGCTGAGAGCGCCGGATGCATATCTCCGGCGCTTTTTTTTATCTGAATCGAGTTGTCTGGTATGATGGTAAAAAATTAACGGGCAGGAGAATATGTCAGAACTCGAGATCATTAATAAATCCAGTGACGGTCCCGTTACCAGACCGAAGTTGGTGAAGGATTTCCAGAAACTGGGTGTGAAAAAGGGGATGGTTTTACTGGTGCATTCATCTTTGAGCAGCCTGGGCTGGGTCAGCGGTGGACCGGCTGCTGTGATCCTGGCCCTGGAAGAGGTGCTGGGAGAGGAAGGGACACTGGTCATGCCCACCCACAGCGGGGATCTGTCCGATCCGGGGTTATGGGAAAATCCTCCGGTCCCTGAGGATTGGCACCAGAAAATCCGGGATACAATGCCAGCATTTCAAAAAGATTTAACTCCAACCCGGGGCATGGGCGCGCTGCCGGAGTGCTTCCGGAAGCAAGATGGGGCGATTCGTTCCAGTCACCCGCACTTTTCGTTTGCAGCTCGCGGACCACAGGCAGAACACATTACAGCAAATCATTCTCTGGATTACGGCCTGGGTGAAGATTCCCCGCTGGGCGCAGTGTACCGCCTGAGGGGTTCAATCTTGCTGCTGGGAGTAGGGCATGAGAACAACACCAGCCTCCATCTGGCAGAAGTGCGAGCAGGCTTTCCCGGGAAAAAGGAGCAGGTCCAGGGAGCGCCAATTTTCGCCGATGGGAAGAGAAAATGGGTGGAGCAGCGAGATCTGGATTTGAATGAGGACGATTTTCCTGAGATTGGATTGGCTTATCAAAAAGCGGGTGGAGAGCAATCCAGTGGCTCTGTGGGCTACGGGGAAGCCCTATTGATTCCGCAAAAACCGCTGGTTGATTTCGCTGTGAAGTGGATGGAAACTCACCGCAAAAGTTCCGTTTGAATAGCGCTCTTTGTTTCCTGCTGGAAGCAAACACTGCTGGAAGCAAACCCTTTACGAGGATCAGGCGCTGATTATAATGAAGTGAGTATCAAATTGGTTTGGGAGTAAAAAATGACGAAAATATTTTCTTGGACTTTATACAATAACACGCTTGAGGATTGGTTGATCGCGCTGGGTGTGGTGCTGGTCATCCTGTTTTCCGTATTATTGATTAAGCGGGTAGTTAAACAGCGGCTTCTCAAAATGGTTAAGAAGAGCGGGACAGAGATTGATGATATTATTATCCCTCTTTTAAATCAAACCCGCTGGTTTACCATTTTTGCTCTTGGTGTCTACTTCGGCAGTTTAACATTAAATCTGCCATCGGATGTGAAATCCTGGGTATCTACGGGGTTCCGGGTATTTTTGTTCCTGCAGGTTGGCTTCTGGGGAATCGGGATAATCAACTATTATCTATCCCGGAAAGTCTCGGAGAAAATTGATCAGGATCAGGGAGAGGATGCTACCACTCTGGATGCAGTCGGTTTGTTGATGAAGATCGCTCTCTGGGTGATCGTCTCGGTTGTGATTCTTGATAATGTTGGTGTGGAAGTGAACTCGCTGCTGGCCAGTCTTGGGATCGGGGGAATTGCGGTTGCCCTGGCTGTTCAAAACATTCTGGGAGATTTGTTTTCTTCCCTATCTATCGCCCTTGATAAACCGTTTGTGATTGGAGATTTTGTCATTGTGGACGATTATGCCGGCAATGTGGAGCAGATTGGTTTGAAAAGCACCCGGATCCGGAGTCTTTCAGGTGAGGAGCTGGTTTTTTCGAATACCGATTTACTGAACAGCCGGATCCGAAATTACAAACGGCTCCAAAAACGGCGGATTTCATTTAAGGTGGGTGTGGTGTACGGGACTGAAGTGGAAAAGCTGAAAGTTATTCCAGAAATTGTCCGGGAAGTCATTGAACCTCTCAAGGAAGCGGAATTTGATCGAGCCCATTTTCATGAGATGGGAGATTTTTCGCTGATTTATGAAATTGTATACTATGTGGTTGAACCCGGATATGAAGTTTACATGGACTTACAGCAATCCATTAACCTTGGTTTGTACGAGCGATTCAGTCAGGAAGGAATTGAGTTTGCATTTCCGACCCAGACTCTGGTTATCGATCAGGAATAAGATAAATTGGTCCCGGGTTAAATAGTGGTCAATTCACTCAGGGAGCGGATCACCATACATTCAGCATTGGGAAATGTGTGATTGGGATCAAGGAGGATGGGGAACAAGCCTGCTTGACCCGCTCCCATGATATCCGTGTAGAGATTATCCCCGATGTAGGCAGTTTCCAAGGCATTTGACTCGGCCAGATAGAGAGCATACTCAAAAATTTCAGGATCCGGTTTCCAGCTGTCAATTTCCCCCGCAGTGAGTAAAAAGTCAAAGAATGGGCGCAGCCCCAGTTCTTCAACATCCTGATCTATTGGTTTTGACCTGTTTGTAACCAGGCCAATCTTGTATCCCTTTGCCCGGAGTGATTTCAAAGTAGGGCGGACATCATCCGCGATCACCGTTTCTGGTTGATACCGCTCCTCTAATTTTGGCTGCATTAAAGAAGCCAGTTCAGCGGCTTTTTCAGCCTGCATTCCAATCATAGCCAATTTCCGCTGCAGATACCGGGTCCAGAAGGCATCATTCAAGGCTCCATAGGCTTCCATATCCGCTGCAGCTTCAGGAGAATTCGACCAGTAATAATGGATAAACTGTCGAATTTTTCTCTTGGCAGCCGGGTCTGCCTGAAGATGGTATTCGTCCAGCAGCTCGAAGAATATGTCCTGGGAGGATGGTTGGTGCTGGCAGAGGGTTCCGTCGAGATCGAAAAGCAGGGTTTTGATGGAAAGAGGAAGAACCATAACAGGGATCCAGGTCAGGTTCCTGGAGAGTCTGAATCCTACAACCAGGAACTGGCGGCTAATCCAGGGAAGAAGTGTTTTATAATACTTGAAATTATACATGATTCAGCAGGGACTGACATCCATAATCACATTTTTTCCTGCTGCTGAACCAGGTACACAGCCCGGAGCAGATCACAGGTATGCTTGCCAAATACTCAAGAGAACAAAAGAGACAAATTATCTTTCTAGTCATCATCCTGAGCACCATCCCTTGCTATAGTCTGGGTTGGATCTTTGTTCAAGTGAATGAGCGAGTGAGTTCGAAACCAACTTCCACCGTTACACAGACGGAAGCTTTAGTTCTTTCTGTTACTCCGACCACCAATCTGCCAACCCGTTTCCCGACATTCACCCCAACTCTGACCCCATCCGGAACATCATCACCTACTTTAACTCTCACTTCCAGCTTGACACCCACAGATGAACCAACTGCAACGGCTTCATTTACCTTAACAGTTACGATTCCCCCGACAGCGACAGAGACTCCTCAGCCCAGCCCGACTGAGATCCCATTAGAGACGAATACTCCTTCGACTGTTGGGACTGAGACTCCCTAAAGCACAAATACAAGTTGATATTGACCCTGATTCTTGATCGCATTTCAGATATGAGAGTGATATGATCTCGTTATAGAAATCCTGCCTCTTATCTGTGGATGTGGTTTAATACATGTTTTGACAGAAAAGCTGTCAATACAGACTTGGATGATGATATGAAAAAGCTGATCTGGATGATTGCCTGGATGGCGACATTGGGTTTAATTCTGATGGCCTGCAGTTCGCTGCCGGTGCTGCAGAATATGATACCGGGCTCAGCCCGAACTCAAGCTGCGAATACACCTCTCCCGCCAACCCCTGAGCCCACCGCTACGCCAGTGGAAGAAACGAATCAAATCACATCCCTCCGAATTTGGGTTCCACCGCAGTTTTTACCGGAGGAGAGTTCAACGGGGGGGAACTTATTACTGTCACGGATGGAGGAGTTTAAAACCCGGCGTCCCCAGCTTGAGGTAAATATCCGTTCAAAAGCTCTGGAAGGGGAAAGCGGTATGCTGGAGAATCTCCGGGCAGCCCAGAGCGCAGCCCCATTGATCATGCCGGATATTATTGCTCTCCCTCGCGAGATGATGGAACAGGCCTATGATGAAGGTCTGGTTATCCCTCTGGATGATTTGACAGAAATTATGGAGGAAGAATCCTGGTTTGAGTATGCATTAACACTCGCTAGATATCGGGAAAATACCATCGGGATTCCGATGGCTGGTGATGCACTGGTTCTAGCATATAAAAATGACACTGGCGATATACCTCCCTCCGATTGGGAGTCGCTGCTTGCATCCCAGAAACCGCTGGCATTTCCCGCATCTGCTGAGGACAGCCTGGTAACCTTGGCTTATTATGAAAGCCTGCTGGATGAGAAACGAAGTGACCAAGCTGGAGTTCAGCTGGAAGCGGATATCCTGGAGGAAGTATTAACTTTTTACAGGGATGCCCAGACTGCAAATGTCATGCCTTATTGGCTGACCCAGTTTGAGACAGATATTCAAGCCTGGGAATCATACCAGGAGAGGCAGTCCACTCTGGCTTTGACCTGGAGCTCACAGTATTTTGAATCGGATTCTCCCAACACAGGATTAGCCCCAATTCCTACGCGGGATGGAAAAGCATTTAGTTATGCAACGGGTTGGGTCTGGTGTGTGGTAGCCTCAGAACTGGATACAGAATTGGCAGCAGTTGAGCTGATCGAGTTTCTTGTAGAGGATAATTATCTGGCAGCCTGGACCGCAGAATCCAGCTATCTCCCAGTTCGGACAACAGGTTTTGAAAACTGGCCTGAAGATGAATTCCCGCTTGTGTTCCAGCAAATATTGCCATCCGCAATCCTTTCCCCTCACTATCAGACTATTAGTGAACTCGGGCCATTCGTCCGGGATGCGGTAGTGGCTGTCCTGAAGGACCAGAGCGATCCGGGTCAAGTAACGGCTGAACTTATGGAGCGGATGAATGGGCAGGAATAAGAGAAAGAACCAGACAGGAAGACTAAGAGATGTTCTGAATTTCTTCTGGGGGATTTCCTTCTCAAACAGGTGCAGACATGATATAATCACCAGCCGTGCTCTGAGAAGCAATTATTGCAAAATTAAATAACAATCAAAGGTTGCAGAAATGTCAGATTTAATTAAAGAGCTGGAAGCTCCCAAGAATCCGAATATCCCGGAGGTGAATTCCGGGGATACGGTTACCGTGTTTGTGCGGATTAAAGAAGGGGAAAACGAACGAGTTCAGCAATTCAAAGGTACAGTGATCCGGGTCCATGGAACCGGCAACAGTAAAAGCTTCACTGTCCGACGAATTGCCAGCAATGGAGTTGGTGTTGAACGGACATTCCTGTTCAGAAGCCCGACAGTTGAAAAGGTCACAGTTCAAAGTCAGGGATTTACCCGCCGGTCTCGTTTGTACTATTTGCGTCAGAGAAGCGGTAAGAAAGCCCGGCTGAAACAAAAATATTCCTCCTGAATTTAATTGTTTTTTTGAGAATCACTCGGGGTGCAGTCCTCAGGGACCGGACCCCGTTTTAGTATTTAATCCAAATCAAACATATCGCCAGGTTTGATTGCTTTCAAACCTGAGTATAATTGAGTCATGAAAACGGTAATTAAAGGGGTCTTTTTGGCGGGAGGTTTGCTGTTGGCAGGTGCATGTTCTTCTGCCGAAGCGGTTGACAAGACTCCGGAAACCGAAATCTGGAATACCTTCAGTGATGGTTACTTCAGTCTTGAAATCCCGGATTGGAATGAGATGCGGGAACGGGACCCTGAATCTATTCTGGCGATCAACAGGGATGGATTCTTCACTTTGGTTAACCGCTATCAAAATCTTCCTGTACTTTTGGCTGAGGAGTACAAAGAGTACATCACGTCCGATGCAAATTCATTTTTGGTTCTAGATGAAATTCGGGACGGAAAACCATTTCTGGAGTTCACAACCCGCAGCGGCGGGAAAACAACCCGGTATCAAGCAGCCCTTCATTACTGCCAGGGTTATACTTATGCAGTTGTCGTTGGCGGAGTGGAAAGTGTCTCAATCACATCAACTTACCAGCGGATTTTGTCATCTTCCAGCTGTCAGGACCCAGTGAAGGTCCCTGATTTGGAAACTGGAAAGATCGGTCTGATGGCCAATCCAATCGAGGATGATATTCAGGAAGGTTTTTATCCAGCCCTGCGGACTGCGAAAGAAAATAATGTTCAGGTACTTCACACCTATCTGCAGTGGGGGGAGGTTGAGCGGTCTCCTGAAGAATACTTCTGGGACTGGCAGGATTATTTAATGGGTTATCGGGAAGCGGAGGGTTTTGAAATATCTCTGGTTGTCAATCTGATTCACACCGCGGTCCGCGGTCCCGTCCCTGAAGATCTTGAGAAGATGGGATTTGATGATCCGGAATATATCCGAAGGTTTACTCAATTCATACTTGCAGTCCTGGAGCGGTACCCGGTAAATTATCTCATGCTTGGGAATGAGGTGAATGATTATTTTATTAATCACCGGGATGAAATTGAAGCATACCAAGTGTTTTTTGATCAGGTTTCTGAGGCAATTCACCGGGAATATCCGGATATTATGCTCGGGATGACGTTTGCCTATCATGATGCGGAATCTCAGGGGGGTCTGGATATCATACAGACATTAAATCGAGGGGATTTTGTGCCCTATACGCTGTATTTGTTCAGTCCGGGTTTTGTTTTTGACCGGGATCCTGATCAGCTGGATCGCTATCTGAAAGATATGATTGATCTCGCGGAGGGAAAACCAATTGCAGTAGTAGAAATTGGTTGGAATACTTCTCCTAATCTGGCAGGAACGGAAGAAGACCAGGCCGAATTTGTCCGGGAAGCGATCCGGGGTTTGGAAAAGTACGCTTCGGATATTGAGTATCTGAGCTGGTTTTCATTGTATGATCGGGACCTCGAGAATTCCTACCAGTCTGCCCTGACTTTTATTCCCCATCGACCTGATCTGGTTGATGATGAAGAGTTTATGAATTCTTTTGTGGACTATTTGAACTTTCTGGGACTGCGGAAGATCGATGGGACCCCGAAATCTGCCTGGTATGTTTTTCAGGAAGAAACGACAAGATATTTAAAGGAAGTTAGGCGGTAATGGGATTGGATAAATCTGATCTTAGACAGCATCCAATTGGGGTATTTGATTCAGGGGTGGGAGGCCTCTCGGTTCTGGGTGAAATTCGAGACCGGTTTCCATCAGAGAATCTGGTTTATTTTGCTGATCAGGCCCATGTTCCCTATGGTTCTCGTCCCCGGAGCGAGGTCCTGGTCTATTCTGCAGAGATTGTACGTTATCTGCTAAAAATGGATGCAAAGCTGGTTGTTGTCGCCTGCAATACTGCTTCAGCCGCTGCACTCTCGGATTTGAGAAGAAGGTTTAATTCTATCCCGTTTGTTGGGATGGAGCCGGCGGTGAAACCAGCCGCTGAAAAAACCCACAGTGGAGTTGTCGGTGTCCTGGCAACGCCTGCCACGTTCCAGGGAGAGCTGTATGCGGCAACAGTTGCGAAGTTCGCAAACGGGGTAAAGATTATGCAGGATACCTGCCCGGGATTGGTGGGGCAGATTGAGCAGGGCGCAGCCCGTTCCCCGGAGACCAAAAAAATTCTGGAAAACGCTTTGGAGCCGATGCTGGATGCTGGCGTGGATGAGATCGTTCTGGGCTGCACTCATTATCCGTTTGTGCTGCCAATCATCCGCGAAATTGTGGGGGATAATGTCCAGGTTATCGATCCTGCCCCGGCGGTCGCCCGTCAGGTTGGGCGGCTGCTCCAGGAGCATCAGTTAGAAAATAACCGGAACGAGCCGGGAAAAACTCGGTACATCACCAGCGGCAACCCCTCCAAGTTTAAAGAAATGCTGGGTGATTTACTGGGGATCGATTCCCTGGTTGAGGGAGTCAGCTGGACAGCTGACCGTCTTGTGTAACCGGTTGTTTTGAAATAACGCGATCAACGATCCAACCATTCCTGCAGTTGACTGAGATCCCAGGTGTTGATCACGCTGTCTGGAACCGCCCAGCCCCGCCGGGCGGTGGCAATCCCGAATCGAAGATGTTCAAAATCACCCGGGGCGTGCGCATCGGTGTTGATTGTAATCAACCCCCCGATCTCCATTACCCGCCGGACATAAATATCTGCCAGATCCAATCGTTGGGGATGGGCATTAATCTCCAGAGCGGTCCGGTTTTCAGCGGCTGCTTTGATTACAGCTTCTAGATCGAGATCGGCCGGCTCCCTTCTGCCAATTAATCGATTGGTTGGGTGGGCAATAATATCGACATGGGGGTTCTCGATGGCGTTCAATAACCGGCGGGTGACCTGTTCCCGGGGTTGGCGGGTGCTGGTGTGCAGGGAGGCAATCACCAGGTCCAACTCAGAGAGCACCTGGTCGGAAAAATCAAGCGAACCATCCGCAAGGATTTCTAATTCAATCCCGGCCAAAATCTTGATTTCATCTCCAATTTCCTCTTGGACTTGCCGGATTTCTTCCCGCTGTTGAAGCAATTCACTCTCGGAAATCCCACCCGCGATTCCCAGGCTTTTGGAATGGTCTGTGATTGCGAAGATTTTATACCCCCTTCCGAGGGCAGCCAGGGCCATTTCCAGAATTGTGGTTGTTCCATCACTCCAGGTGCTGTGGGAATGGAGTTCCGATTGAACTTCTTCCTGCTGAATCAAGGCGGGGAGCTGATTTTGCTCTGCTGCCTCAATTTCCCCCCGATCTTCCCGCAGTTCCGGTGGGATCCAGGGCAGTCCGAGGGCGCTGTACAGTTCCTCTTCCCGGGAAAAATTGAGATTGGTTTGATCTTCATTTCTGGTTAAGTTGTGCTCGGAGAGTGAAAATCCCTTTTTCTGAGCTATTTCACGCAATCTTACATTGTGATCTTTCGCTCCAGTGGCATACTGCAGGGCTGTTCCAAAGCGCTCAGGTGGATGAACCCAGAGCTGGGCCCGCAGCCCGTTTTGATAGATCACGCTGGATTTAATTGGACCCTGACTAACAATCTCCTGGACCCGGGGATCCTGTACAAAAGCTTTCATCACGGGTTCTGGATTGGAGGAGGCTGCCAGCAGATCCAGATCCCCTACAGTTTCACGCATTCTTCTCAGGCTGCCCGCTGGGGCAGCCTGTTCAACTTCCTTCATGCTCTCCAACATGGTCAGGATTTCCTGGGCAAATGGCCAGGCTTTTCCCAGTGTGATCCGGTCCGACCGCTGCTTGAGGGTCTGAATGCCTTTTAGAATATTTGCTTCGGTTTTTATTCCGATTCCGTCCAGCTCAGAGAGACGTTTTTGATTGGCAGCAATTTCCAGTTCATCCAGGTTTGTAACCCCAGCTTTCTGCCAGAAAAGGCTGACGCGTTTTGGACCGAGCCCGGGGACTTCCAGCAGTTCAATCAAGGAAGGCGGCACCTCTGCCTCGAGTTTCTCCAGGAATTCCAATGACCCGGTAGAAAGCAGTTCTTCAATTTTTTCACTAATCGCCTGCCCGATCCCGGGAATATCTGTGAGCTTTTCTTCTTCTTGAATCCGGGTCAGATCTCTACCCAATTCGGAAATGTTTTCAGCTGCCCGCCGGTAAGCAAGGATCTTGTAAATCACATCCCCCCTGATTTCCATCAGGTTGGCGATCCTTTCAAAAACACTGGCAATTTCAAGATTATTCATTGGGGTCTCTCTTGATTACACTGCTGATCAAGCTGTACAGGATAATACCCCCTGCCAGAACCACACCAATAATGATGGCAGTTGTGTTCCGGTGGGTGGTCCGGAATCTCACTTCCGGTGCTGATTCTGAGGTCTGCTGAGGAGAGGCGATCACTGTAACCGGGATCATGTTTTCCTTGTTTCCCACCGGGGAAGGGGTGTGGGTAAAGCGGGTTGGCAGGGTTGGACTTGGAAGTCCGATCGGTGTGATGGTAGGAGTGGATGAAGGTTGAATCAGTAAGGTGTCACCGGGAAGCAAGATCGGATCCGGGGGGAGATCGTTGAGGTTGATGATCTCTTCAATTGTCAATTCATACACAGCAGCGATATTCCAGAGTGCCTGGCCTTGCTGCACGGTGTGGCTCACAGAACCATCCGGGGCAGGGGTGGACTGCACGACCGGAACCGGTGTTGGGGGGAGTGTTTCTTCTGGAGTTGGATTGGGGTTTGATGGAACAGATGTTGGTTGGGAGTCTCTAATCCAGTAACCGGTGTCGACAGTGTAGAAGACCAGACCCCCGGAATATGCTACACCTGCGCCAATGTACTGGTAATTTGCGCCGTACATGGTGTTTTTGTGATCGGGATCGTTCCAGGAGGTATTAATGACATCCATAATGGATTGATCCGTGCCGTAAGCCACATTCTCCGAGACGTAGATTTGAGCCCCGTTCCCAAACCCAGCAGCTTTTGCCCGATCTTTGGGCCGGGAGCCATCAGCTCCGGTATGAGTCCAGGTTCCCAGGGAAGCCTGGTAAATGCTGTGCTGCTGAGCAATCGTCATCAGGCTTTGATCAATCTGGAGGGGTGCTAATCCCTGCTGGGTTCGCAGCTGATTAATGGTATTGATCACTTCCAGCGCGGTATTCGCCTGGGCTCTGACCCCGCCCGGTACCCCAAGGCTGATACCCAGCACAATCAGAAGAACCGCACATATCGTGATTTTTTGTTTCATAAAGTTCAACCCGCCAGCCGGGAAAAATCCGGTTCTGGATTACAGTTCTGATTTCAGGTTTTCGATGGCGGCAACCGGGGTTGGGTCCACGCCGTACATCAGCGCCAGATAATATGCCAGAAAGTCGCCGAAATGGATCAAAGTCCACATCTGGGATAGGCGTGAACTGCCCCTGGCTTCGACCAGATCAGTGTTTAAACCTTCCAGCATAAAATTCTTCTTTGTTAAGTCAACCCTGCGCTGATTCCTCGGATGGTTGAAATCGGATCGGAGGAAGAGGGTCATAGTTTTCAGCAGAACCTGTTCAGGGTTAACTACCCCTGCCAGCGTATTGTGATCAGCCTCCGGGAGGGCTTCAAATTGAGCCCAGGCTTTTGCGACTTCGCTGATTTGACCTTTCCAGCGCCGGGCGACCGGGGCCAGATAATCCGCCCCAAATACACTGACCCAGCGGTCCACAAGCTGCCCCGCTTCCCGTTTAGCAGGGTTTTTGGAAGTCGTGACCTCGGGGGAGATAACTGTTCGTTGATCCAGTAAATCAGAATAAGCTTGCTGAATTTCTTCGCTCTGGTCCGGGATCAGTTCCAGCCGGCTGAGCAGGGCGAGCAGCAAACCAAAAGAATATCCAACAGCTGCTCTCGGCTGACCGCTGTGTTCAAACTGCCACAGGTCGCAGTTTGCTTCCTGGCTCTTTTCTGCCAGGGCACCGCCGGTAGTGATTACCAGCAGGCGGCAGCCGTTTCCCCGGGCTGTATCAAAGGCGGAGCGTGTCTCTTCGGTGTTCCCGGAATGGGATGAAGCCACTACCAGGGTTTCAGGGCCGGCAGCCCAGGCGGGCAGCAGATAATCGCGGTGAACTTCGAGGGGGATATTCAGGAGAGGCGCTGTGTATGCTTTGACAAGTGAAGCGCCAATTGCGGATCCACCCATTCCGGCAACTACAATCTGGCGGATTGAGCTGTAATCTGAAAGCGGAAAACCCTGACCGAGTTCCCAGGCTTTTTGGAGCTGCTCCGGCAGTTCAATGATCTCCTGCAGCATGTTGGATTGATCGATTTTCGAAAAATCTTGATGTTGATCTAAGTTCATTCCGAATTCTCCGTTGTCTTGTTTATTGATTCTGTGATTGTTCTAAAATTAGCTGGTAAATATCACTTCGCGGCCAGCCGGACTCCTCCGCTAAGTCTTTTGCTAACCGGGAAGGGGATGGGGCTGAAGCTGAAGCTTGAAGCTTGTTGTCAATTACCTTCAGGAGCTGCTTCCGGGACCATTTTGAGTTATCCAAGTTCGATCCGGCAATCACCAGGGTAATTTCCCCTTTAATCTTTCCCGCTTTGAAAGAATCCAAGGCTGCGGTGATTGATCCTCGAAAGATTTCCTCGTGAAGTTTTGTCATCTCCCTTGCAATCACAACCTGACGATTATCAAGGATTTCAAGGAGGTCACCAAGACTTTCAACCAGCCGGTGAGGAGTTTCCAGGAGGATTATTGTGTGGGGAAAATCCCGGTACTGGGTTAATAAATCCCGCCGCGCTTTTGATTTCCGGGGTAAGTAGCCCAGGTACAGAAAACGGTCTGTAGGAAGCCCGGAGGCGGAAAGAGCAGCAATTGGTGCACTGGGACCGGGGAGGGGCACTACCTGGTGACCGGCTTCCAGGGCTGCCCTCACCAGGGTGTATCCCGGGTCATTCACACCCGGCGTCCCGGCGTCGGACACCAAGGCAAGATCGTTTCTGTTCAGGTGCTGCACCAGCTGCGGGGTTTGTTTGCTTTTATTGTGATCGTAATACGCTGTCAGGGGAGTGTTAATCTGATATTTTTGAAGCAGTTTGGAAGTTTTTCGGGTGTCTTCCGCCGCAATTAGCGGTACTTCTTTGAGGATTCGAATCACCCGGAGAGTGATATCTTCCAGATTCCCGATGGGTGTTGCGGCCAGATATAGGGTGCTCATTTTTGGCCCCGTTCAATTTCCGAAAGATTTTTCTTTAAGCGCTGTGCTAACTTTCTGCGGGAGAGCATTACCTGCCGTCCGCATCCCAGGCATTTTATTTTAATATCTGCTCCCAGACGGATCACTTTCCAGCGATTTTCGCCGCAGGGATGGGTCTTTTTGAGTTGAACTATGTCATCCATTTTTAGATCGGGCAGCATGCAGGCATTATATCACCGGCGCTTTCCAGGTAGATTGTTTTTTTTGGCAGCTGTATAAACAGTATCAGGAAAAAAGCTAAATGGTATAATTTTCCCCAGGAGAAAAATAATGCTTGATTTAAACCTTGCGACCTTGATATCCAGAATACTGGTACTCTTAACCGCATTTTCGGTTCATGAGTTTGCACATGCCTGGACAGCCAATTATTTTGGCGATAACACAGCAAAGATGAACGGTCGATTGACGCTGAATCCGGCTGCACATCTGGATCCGCTTGGAAGTTTGATGTTGATCGTGGCCGGGTTTGGTTGGGCAAAGCCCGTTCCGGTCAATCCCTATATCCTGCAGCGCAGGTCTCCGGCGGCATTAATGTGGGTTTCCCTGGCTGGACCAATTTCGAACTTTCTAATGGCGGGCCTGGCGGCGATCCCATTCCGGGTCGGATTGGTATCTCTCAATGATGTATATTCTGCTTTGCTGAACGGCAGTGGAATTCTACCAACCCTGCCCGGATTTTTGTGGGAATTTATCACGATCAATTTGATATTGATGCTTTTTAATTTGATTCCCCTGGCACCTCTAGATGGGGATAAGATAGCAGCCTACTTTCTTCCCGATGCCTGGCAGGGAAGACTGGATCAAATTCGTCCTTACGGGCCGATGATTTTACTGGGTTTATTCGTCCTGGGGCCTTATCTGGGGTTGGATATCCTGAGCTGGCTTCTTGGACCCCCGTTTAACTTTCTGCTCTCAATCCTGGTTGGCTGATGCGTTCTGGATTTCCTTATCGGGTCTGGCAGTTCTGGATATCTTTTCGGGGAAAGCTTGAGCCTGGTTTTTTAGACGATGTAGATGGGCTGTTAAGTCCGGACCAGCTGGAATTGTTTTTCCAGCTGCCAGTCTCCGACCAAAATCACAGCTATCGAGTCTATCGGTGCCTGATCCAGGAAGGAGAGACGAATAGAGATCTGCTCCAGGCGGCTTTACTCCATGATCTCGGAAAAGTCAAATTTCCCCTGAAATCCTGGGAGCGGGCAGCGGCTGTGCTGATGATTGGGGTCTTCCCCGGACTGGCGAATCGGTGGGCTGCCGGAGAACCGAAAGGGATTCGAAAGTCATTGGTTGTCTATCACAACCATCCCGAATGGGGTGCTGCACTGGCAGACAAAGCTGGATGCAGCCCGCTGACGGTCTGGCTGGTTCGAAATCATGAATCGCTCAGGCCCCGTTTTTCCCCGAACGAGGAAGCTGGTGAGCTGCTCAGGAAACTTCAAAATGCAGATAATCAAAATTAGGATGGTCATATGAACAATCAAATCTCGATCATTGGTCTGGGCCAGATTGGAACATCCATTGGTCTTGCCTTGGAAGAATATCAGGATCAGGTAGTCCGGATTGGACATGATAAACACCGTGAAACTGCCAAACAGGCGAAGAGCATGGGTGCCGTGGATAACATTCCTATCACCCTCTCTGGAGCAGTGAAAGATGCTGATCTGATAATTTTGGCTGTGCCTTTGAGCGAAATGGAAGAGATGATTGAGCTGGTCTCCCGGGATCTCAAGCCCGGTTCCCTGCTGGTCGATACATCTCCGCTAAAAAGCCCGGTATCGAACTGGGTGGAAAAGCATCTCCCGGAACACAGCGAGTATGTAGGTCTCACGCCAGTGCTGGGTGTGGATTACCTGCATGAAGCAGAATCAGGAATTGATGCTGGGCGGGCTGATCTGTTTGAGGGCTGTCTGATGGCTGTTATTGGCACCAGCAAGAGTTCAACTGAAGCAATTAATGCTGCTTCAAATCTGGTGGGGTTGGTGGGTGCAGAGCCCTATTTTATTGATGCTGTGGAGAACGATGGTTTGATGTCCATGGTTCATGTTCTCCCGCGCTTGATGTCTGCTGTTCTGCTCCGCATCACCCAGCAGGCTCCTGGATGGCGCGATGCAAGGAAAATTGCCGGAAAACCGTTTGCTCAGGTCACCCTGCCGATACTGCCGGACGACGCACCTGCAAGTTTGAGTGCTGAGCTGCTCCAAAATGTTGAAAATTCAGAAAGACTGATCGATGATTTGATCCGGGAATTGGTTGTATTGAAAGATGAGCTGAGAGCCGTGGATCTGGAGGAGATGAGCGAGAAATATCTTGAGATGCAGAAAGCTCGGGATTTATGGTGGAAGGACAGGGAGGAGGGTCACTGGAAGGGTGAGGGCAGTGCGCCGATACCCAGAAGAAACCTTGCAGCACAAATATTTGGAATTGGGGGACGAAGAAAAAATACCAGGGAGCGCTGATCTTGCCAGAGACTGATCAGGATTCATGTTTTTGTTACATTGTTGAGTGTGCGGATGGGACCTTTTATACTGGATGGACAACGGATCCTGACCGCCGTGTAAAAGAACATAATGCAGGCCGGGGAGCCCTTTACACTCGATTCCGCCGGCCGGTTCACCTGATTTATCTGGAAACTTTTCCTGACCGCTCCACTGCGATGAAACGCGAGATTGAGATTAAAAAATTTACAAGAAAGAAAAAAGAAGCTCTGGTAGAGAATCAAATCCTGGATCAGGATGGACAACTGGCTGGAGAAGAGTAGAATATGGTATTGAATAGGTGAAAGGGAAATCTGGTTCCCGGCCTAGATGGGAAGGGCTGTTGGGCCAGAAGCATGAAAAGGAATTTATATGGCAAACAAACTCGATTGGATTAAAACCGAGCTGCAAGCACTGCGGGATACCGGTTTGTACAACCAGATCAGAACTCTGGAGTCCCCTCAGGGGGCCTGGCTGGTGGTGGATGGAGAGAAGGTATTAAATTTCTGCTCGAATAATTACCTGGGATTAGCTAATCATCCCCGGATTGTTGAAGCTGCAGTCGAGGCTGCCAAACAGTATGGGGTAGGGCCGGGAGCGGTTCGCTCGATTGCCGGCACCATGGATCTTCACCAGGAGCTGGAAAAGAGACTGGCAGAGTTTAAACGGGTCGAGAAAGCAATTACCTTTCAATCAGGATTTAATGCCAACACTGCGACTATACCTGCCCTGGTTGGAAAAGAAGATGTAATATTTTCCGATCGATTGAATCATGCCAGCATTATTGATGGATGCAGACTTTCCAAAGCCAAGATTGTTGCCTATGACCATTGTGATCCGGCGGCGTTGAAACGCGCCCTGGAGGAATACTGCGATGATTACAGTCGGGCACTGGTTGTGACTGACGGGGTGTTCAGTATGGATGGAGACATAGCCCCGCTGGATGAGATTTATGAGGTTTGTAAAGACCATGATGTAATCCTGATGGTTGATGATGCCCATGGGGAGGGGGTCCTGGGTCAAGGCGGCCGCGGAATTGTTGATCATTTCAATCTCCATGGAAAAGTTGATGTGGAGGTAGGTACCTTATCCAAAGCTTTTGGAGTAGTTGGCGGTGTTGTGGCTGGAAATCCGTTGATCATTGAATGGCTGTTTCAGCGGGGCCGTCCTTTTCTGTTCTCATCCGCGATGACAGTTCCCGATGTAGCAGCCTGTATTGAATCCGTGAAAATACTGGAATCCTCCACTGAATTGGTTGATACCCTGTGGGAAAATGCGGAATATTTCAAAGCAGAGATGGAGACCCTGGGATTTGATACTGGAAAGAGCATGACTCCGATCACCCCGGTCATGCTGGGTGAAGCCCCCCAGGCTCAAAAATTCAGCAAACAGTTGTTTGCTGAGGGAGTTTTTGCAATGGCAATTGGTTATCCAACTGTTCCGCAGGGGAAAGCGAGGATCAGGGTTATGATTTCAGCTGCCCACACCAAAGATGATCTGGACCAGGGCCTGGCTGCATTTGAGAAAATTGGTCGAGAGCTGGAAGTGATTGACTGAATTTCGAAATCAGAAGAAAACAAGAAGAGCCAATTTATTTTGATTGGCTCTTTTTTGTTTTAACCGATTAATCCTGATCTGAAGCATTCAGGAGGGCAATTGCCAGTTCCTGTTCTGCATTCATCAGCACCGAAAGCTGTTTTCCGGAGGAAATATCCGGGATATCAATAACTTTCAAATAAGAGCTGCAGTGAGCGAACTCCGGAAGGATTTCCCCCAGGATGTTTTTTGAATTCATAAAAAAGTCCCGGTTGAAAATAACATCCGGTTGATTGGGATAAAGAGGTAAATAGCGGATGGAAGCCTCGACAAGATCCTGGAAGAAATGAGTTCCAAAAGAAAGATCCGGTTGGTAATCCCCTTGTTTGAATGCAATTTCAACCAGCAGAGCTGTATTACTGATATCTGCCCAGCTTGTTTTCACTCCCAGTTTATGATCACCCCTGCTCCCCCAGCGCCCCGGTCCCATCAGAATAAATTTTCTGCGGGGCAGGATTTTGTTGAGCTTTCCTACCGCCCGCCCGGTTTCCAGCATGGAGGATACATCTGAAAGCCGGCTGTATTCCAGCGGATCCACGTAAACTGCGTGGGTTAATCCTTCCAGCTTTCCATTGGAAATAAAACGGCGGGCAGTGAATAAGATTTCTTCTTCAGATAACGAATAAGGCAGTTTGGCCGGTTTACTTCCTTCCTGGTAGCTCTGGGAGCGGCACTGGAGAAGATAAATGTTTTCTCCATCGGAGGCGAATTCAATATCCACAGGATGGCTAAATTTTTCCTGCAGGATATCGAGTGTTAATTTGAGATTCTTGAGAAATGGTGTTTTTGTAAACAAACCTTCAAAAGTGACCAGCAGGTTGTCCTGTTTGTAATTCAACCGGAGAATACTGGGCTGGGAGATGTGATCTTCCTCGCGGACAGAGACCATCTTTTCCAGTCCGGGAATGTCCTGACCAAATTCGTCAAGCAGCTTCTGGAACTTGAGAGTTTCAAAGCCCCTAGTTTCTAGATTGAGGAGATCAATTTGGGAAGGTGAATAGCGGATGATATCCTCCAGCGAAACATTAACCCGCAGGCCGGGCTGGCCGGGCGCGACCAGAATGGGATAGTCATCACTGAGGCGGTCTACAGCCCTGGTGCCCAAGCCAGGCACCAACCTCACAAGACCGTCCTCCCGGTTGATACGGCTGGACCAGGGGAATTCATTATTGCTGAATGCCACCCCGGCATAGGAAGGAAAGTAATAGGGCCCAATCCGGGTTCCAACAACTTCCTGGATCATGATTCCCATCTCTTCATGTTCATCCAGGAGTTGGTGTTCACCGCGGTACTCGATCGGGTCAGGAGAGAACATTGAAGCATATACTTCTGCGATAGCGTTGGTCAGGGAACGGAGTTGCTCCTCTTTTGTTCCCTGATTGGGGATGAACAGGCTTTTATACTTTCCGGCAAAAGCCATTCCCATTCGATCTTCCAGGACACTGGAGCTTCTCACGATCAGCGGAACCTGACCGAAGTCATCCAGGGCATGGGAGAGATCTTTCAGAATCGAGGGAGAAAATCTCGCGTTTTTAAAGACATGAACAATATAGGGGTATTCCTGGCGAATTTGATCCGACTCTTTATATTTCTGTTCGACAACGTCTTCCAATCCATTGTCACCCATTAATTTAAAAATGGTATCGGAAGCAATGTGCCAGGTTTTCGGTGTTTTGATTTCTGACAGAAATGAGTGATCCCTGGCCGCTTTTCTGAGGATCTGGGTTGCCAGAAAAAGACCTGATCCTTTGCCGCCGATTTTCCCATGGCTTCCAGGGGTGGAAATTGTATGGCGAAGGAGATGATGAAAGTCATCCACGGAGAGATAGCTTTTGGCGATTTCAATAAAGGCAGGTTCATCGCTCAGCAGCTTTCTGATCAGGTTGACGCGAAGACTGCGGCGCCGGGGCAGCGATAATTCCAGACCCTGCTGGGACAGCTGGTGATAGCGCTCGATAGAGGTCACAATTTCATCCAGGGAGGAACTGGGACTGGCGAGGGTGTTTACGAGGAAGTTGCTCTGATCTTCCTTGATCCATTCATGGATTAGATCAAGGATTAAATCATCTTCCAGGTGTTCGCTTGCCAGGTTGAAGATTTCACTGCTGAGATGAACACGGTCTTCCCCGATGGGGGTCTGCAGGGGCTGATTATCCTCAAAGACCTCATTTTGTTCCTGGTAGGTTGGGCTGAACTTTGCCAGAAGGTCTTCAGAAGTAGGAGTGCTAACCCAGACCAGATAGTTAATCATCTTTCGAGATACTCTGATCAGAAGTCCAGGATCAGTTCGTCTCAGCAAGCTGAGAATTACCCACCATTCTGCCTGCCGCTCTTGCTGGATGGTTTCCTGTTCTGTGAATACCTCGCGCAGTCTTTGATTAAGGATGTAATATCCAAACTGTTCTGCAATCGTGTTAATCAGTTTTCGTTCCTCTTTGAGGAATGGACCTTCATCTTCCTGGGGCCTTTCCTCCTGGTAAGCGACAATTATTTCACCCAGAATTTGGTCCTGAACTTCAATCTCGGCTTTCAACTGCCAGGGTGTCTCCTGAAAACCGGGGGTTTGAAAGGTCTGGCCCCGGAGAGTGATTCGAGCGCTGCAAATCGCAGGATACTGCCATCCAGGTGGAATTGCTTCAATCATACCCAGGCAGACATCCTCCCGGGATAAATCCGGGTTGCTGAGCAGCTCCTGAATTCGGTACAGGCAGTTGAGCTCTTTTGCTCGTTCCTGCAGGTCCCGCACCAGCTGATTGATTGGTTTGTTCTCTTTTTCCATCTTAATCCCCCGCTGAAAATTGAATAATCCCCCGACCGTGTCGTCCGTCAACTTTGATTGAAAGAGGCTCGGGGATATGAACCAGACTGAGATGGTCAGTTTCTGCAGTGATTTCCTGCTTTAAAAGCCAGTCCCAGTTCAATTGGAATTGGCTTGAGAATGGATGGGTGAAGTAATAAACCCCCAGGCTGGTGATATTGTGAAAATAATGAGAACCCTGGCTGAGTACGACGTTGAAATCTTCTGTGGTGGTTTCAATCACCGCCTTGGCTCCGGAGACATCTCCCCAGTCGATCGGAATCCCCAGCCAGGGATCTGTTGTACCCAGCCGACCGATCACAATTAATAGATAGGGCCGGTTATCATCCAGCAGCTGGCGATTAAGATCGGATAATTCTTGAGCGATAACACGGGTGTATTTGGGTAAAAAGCTGTCTGGTTTGACAAAGACAATATCCTGGATGGATTGATCTTTTCCATTTCCGAGCGCCTGCTCTGACCCGAGAAGTAAATTCTCTCCAAGCAGTTCATCAGGTTCGAGGTCTACTTCCAGGTCGGAAACAACCATTGGTCTGACCTGAAGAAAACCAAATTCGTGGGGATCGAAAGTCATTGCAAACTCAATTTCCACCGGAGCTTCAAGAAGGGATTCGGAAATATTAAGCAGGCGGCGGATTATCCTGGTCAGCGGTATTTCGTTTAACTCGAGCAGCCGGCCAAATGTCAGCACCCGCGGACCCGGTGAACCGGTCCCGATGGTCAGCCGGTTAGCGTAGGGGTCAAAAGTTGAAGCCAGATATCTCAGGGATCCGTCTTGTTCTGCGGTTGTCAGGTCAGCAGACACCATGTACTCTGTTTCTTTCAGGGGGTCATACGCTGGTGGATCTCCCAGATTAAGGGCCCAGAACCGGGTCTGGGTGATTTTCAGGAGTTCATCCACAGTCCGGTAGGGAGGTTTGACCTTGGGGCGGGCCGGCGAAAAGCTCCAGGAAATACCCCCGTCTACTATTGTTTTACCCAACCCCAGGGCGAGGTGAACTACACCGTCTTCGTGCTTGGCTTTGTCCATCGGGTAAAAATTATAGGATCGGGCCACACCGGATAGTTCTGGATAATAGCGGCTGCCAAATTTTTTTCCCACCACATCCTGGATGATCACCGCCATCTTTTCTTCCCGGAGTTCATGGTTGGTGGCTTTAAGATATGCTTTTGCACTCCGGAAGAAGAGCGAGGCATACACAAATTTGATCGCTTCAACTAAACGCCGGAAGCGGGTGTTTGCATCCAGTTGATTGTTGGGAATTATTTTTGTGCCATAAACTCCGGCAAAAGGTTCGTGGGCTGCATCCTCCAGCAAGCTGGAAGAGCGAACAGCCTGGGGGTAGCGAGTCTCCTGAATTAATTTCCGAAGGTCTCCCAGGATATTAAATGGGAGTTCAGCTTGTTGAAAGGCGTGCCCGATGCGGTTATCCGGGAGATCATCAAGGGCAATCGAATACAGTTGATTCTGAGCCATGAATTGATCAAAAACATCTGTGCAGAGGACTGCCATCCGGGGAATATAAATCTTAATCCCGGGAAATTCCTCTGCTGGTAACTCTTCTTCAAGGACCTGGTTCAGCTGCACCAGACCCTGGGCTTTACCCCCGAATGCTCCCCGTGATATGGAGCAGATTGGGCTGCCGATCTCAAACAAACCTGCTGTTGGATCATTATCATCAAGTGGAAAGAAATCTGCCATAGGATTTAGATCCAGCCGCGTTTGATGCAGGCCCGCGAAACACGGTCTACAGCGATCAAATATGCCGCTTCCCGGAGAGTAGTTTGCTGCTGCTTGGCAAAGTCACTGACATTGATAAAGGCTGAAGTCATTTTTACGTCCAGCTGTCCCAGTACTTCGGACTTCTGCCAGTAATAATTATTGTTGCTTTGAACCTGCTCGAAGTAGCTGGAGATCACTCCTCCAGCATTTGCCAGCATATCCGGAATGACCCTGATTTTGTTCTCCCGCAGATAAAAATCAGCTTCCGGAGTCAGGGGACCATTTGCACCTTCAACAATCAATTTCACAGAGGGAGGAATTTTTTTAACCGATTCCGCTGTGATTTGATTTTCTAAGGCAGCTGGAATTAAGATATCAACTTCCTGCTGGAGCCACTTATCTCCCGGTAAGCGTTCATATCCGAGATTTTCAGCTTCCTCAACCTCAATTTCACCGAACTGGTTGGTGATTTTTTCCAGTTCCGGGAGGTCAATCCCGGCTTGTTTTCTGAATGCGTAGGAAGTCTGGTCTTTTTGGTTCCAGCAGGAGACAGAGGTCACGGTCCCTCCCATTTGCTGGTAAAGTTTGATTGCATGACGGGCGACAGTTCCAAATCCCTGGATAGAAGCGCTGGTTTTCTCCGGGTCTATCCCCATCTCTTTTAATGCTTCCCGGAGGGAAATTACCACACCATACCCGGCGGATTCTATCCGACCTTTGGACCCCCCCAGATCAACAGGTTTCCCGGTGATAAATCCAGGATACTTGGAGCCCCGAAGGACTTCATATTCATCCAGCATCCAGAGCATGTGCTGGGCATTGGTCATCACATCTGGTTCAGGAATATCGTTGATGGGGCCCAGGTTCCGGGCCAAACCCCGCACCCAGCCCCGGCTCAATCTTTCCTGCTCAGTTCTGCTCAGGTCGTGAGGATCACAGACAACACTGCCGTAGCTGCCCCCCAGGGGGAGATCAACCACTGCTGTTTTCCAGGTCATCCACATTGCGAGAGCCCTGACTGTATCTGCTGTTTCCTGGGGGTGGAAGCGGATGCCTCCTTTGGCAGGTCCCCGCGCATCGTTGTGCAAAATCCGATACCCCCGGAATACCTTGACCTCGCCGGAATCCATTCTCAGCGGGATGCTGAAGTGGTACTCGCGCATTGGGATCCGGAGGAAATCCACTGCCCCCTGATCCAGGTTCAGCACTGCTGCTGCCTGGTCAAACTGTTCCTGGGCGATCCGGAAAGGATTGTAAGCTTGGTTCATCATGAAGAGATCCTCCCAGCGGATAGGTGGAAAATAGTTTGGTTTGATTGAATTATATCTGAAGTGTACATCAGTTCTACCTGGAGCCGTTAGTGAATAAAGACATACCTGCCGGGATGAATATTCAAAATCCAGCTGCTAAGGTTTAAGAACAACCTTTGAACTGATAATCCTGGTCAGGATCACCGTTCGGGATTGAATCTCGCTCCCCTCGGTGATACCCTAGGGTTGTTGGTTGCCGGGTATCCAGGAGGGTATCTTTATGCAGGATTATCAGTCCTCTCCCATTACAAAATTAGCAGTCCTGGGATCGGGAACCCCGAATCCAGATCCCCTCCGATCTGGACCATCGTTCTTGCTGCGGGTCCAAAGTGTTCCGTACATTTTTGATTTTGGTCCGGGATTGATCCGCCGGGCAGCAGGACTCAGTTCCCGTTATGGTGGAGATTGGGATGATTTTCAGCTCCGGGATTTGTCACGGGCTTTTCTAAGTCATCTTCATGCTGATCACACCGCAGGGTTGCCGGATTTAATCCTAACCCCCTGGATCATGGGGCGGGAAAATCCGCTTCAAATCTGGGGACCCTCAGGGACAGAACACCTGGTTGATCATGTCCTGGAGGGGTACCAGGCAGATATCCGCTACCGCCTGGAGGGTCTGGAACCCACCAGCCAGCACGGTTGGAAGGCGGAAGTACAGCAGATCGAGGGAGGGGAGGTCTATGAAGATCTCAGAATCCAGGTCCGAGCCTTTCCAGTTAGACATGGGGATATGTTAGACTGCTTTGGTTTCCGGGTAAAAACCCCGGATAAAACGATTGTGTTCAGCGGCGATACCCGACCCTGTCCTGAAGTTGTTGAAAACAGCCGGGATGCGGATATCCTGGTCCATGAGGTGTATTCTGCGGCAGGTTTCGAATCCAGACCTCCCTGCTGGCAGGCATATCACAAGCACCACCACACATCTACCCGGGAGCTGGCAGAATTAGCTGCGGAGGTAAAACCAAAGCTGCTGGTTCTTAACCACGTTCTTTTCTGGGGTACAAAACCGGAAGATCTGCTGTCGGAAATCCTATCCGGGTATGATGGTGAGGTGAGGTTAGCGAAGGACCTTGATATCTATTGATTTTTTATCAGATAAATGCCGTGGTAAGAAGTTTGATCTGGGATTCGAATTCTGCTGACAAATGATCCGGATCTGTTTTCTGAAAAAGACCGAATAGAAATCCGGGAAGAAATTTCTAACTGCTCTGTATATCGTGGGGATGGAACCCGGTTCAGCTGGCTTGGAAGCCGGATGCAGATCACGGCAGGCTGGATAAGAGATTTAAGGTTCAAGATCAAACTGGTTGGGGATTAACCGGGTTCTAAGCAGCAGCAGGTTTTTCTCTTCTGTAAACTTAAATTTATTGGTGAAAATTTTCTTAAGGTTCGGAGAGTTTGAATCCAACCGGCAGCAACAAATCTCTATGTGATTAATATCACTTTAATGGGGGAAATCTCGAGATTTTAGCTGTTTAGACATTCACAAAGTCGAAAATGCTTATATAATGAAAGCACAATGTGAAAAAGTTCTCAAACTTTTTCTAAACTATACCTGCTCTACATCGAAGTTAAATTTCAAGCTCATCATTCACAACTCATTTTAAGCAAGAGAGAAATCTTCTGGAAAGGTGTCTATCTATGAAAGGAACAATCGTCCAAATCATCAAAAAATATGACAGTGACAAGAGTCGCTTGATGGATATTCTGCTGGATATCCAGGGTCAATACAAATTTATCCCGGATGAAGCTATCGAAGTCATTGGCGAGGAATTGGATCTCTCCCGGGTTGACGTGGAGCAGGTGATCACTTTCTACCATTTCTTCACCCTGGAACCGGTTGGAGAATATGCAGTTTACCTCAATGATAGTGCCGGTGCGAACATGCACGGCAGAGCGGAAGTTGAGAAAGCTTTTGAAAAGGAGACCGGGATTTCTTTTAATGAAGTCACTGAGGATGGTCTGATAGGACTTTGGGAAACTGCGGATATCGGTATGAATGACCAGGAACCGGCCGCAATTATCAATGGGGTTTTGTTCACCGAATTAAATCCCATGAAAGTTAAAAAAATCATCCGGGGTATGAAAAGCGGAAAAGATGTTCAGGAGCTTGCTGAACAGGTTGCGGATGAAATGAACATTCAGGGTTCACTCCGGACCATGGTCAAGGACAACATCTTTACCAGGGGATCAGTGTTATTTTCTGATTGTGAGTTAGGTTCCGGGTTGGAAATAGCCGTTAATCTTGACCCTCAGGAAATAGTCGAGATTATCAAAGATTCCAATCTCCGAGGACGGGGCGGGGCAGGATTCCCGACTGGTCTGAAATGGGATTTCTGCCGGAAATCTGAAGGGGATGAGGTTTTTCTGATCTGCAACGCAGATGAAGGAGAACCAGGCACCTTTAAGGATCGGGTGATCCTCACAGAGCTGCCGGAGCAGTTGTTTGAGAGTATGGCAATTGCTGCTTATGCGCTGGATGCAAAAGAAGGTATTGTTTATCTCCGGTATGAGTACCAGTACATGAAAGACTACCTGGAAGATGTCCTGGAACAGCTTCGAGAGCAGAATATTCTCGGCAAGAATATTGTCGGTAAAAAAGGCTTTGATTTTGACATCAGGATCCAGCTTGGAGCCGGCTCATATGTCTGCGGAGCAGAATCAGCTCTGATTGAATCGATGGAAGGAAAACGCGGTGAGCCAAGAAACCGACCTCCTTTCCCGGTTCAGAAAGGATACCTGGACGAGCCAACCGTGGTAAATAATGTCGAAACCCTGGCCAAAGTTGTTCCGATCTTATGTAATGGGGCGGATTGGTTCAAGGGGATTGGAACCAAAGAATCAACCGGAACCAAACTGTTGAGTGTTTCCGGCGACTGCCAGCAGCCCGGTGTGTATGAGCTGGAATGGGGCACGACGATCAATGAAATATTAGAGATGGTAGCTGCTAAAGATGTCCAGGCGATTATGGTCGGCGGCCCTTCCGGAGTGTGCATTGATCCGACCCACTTTGGCCGCAATATTGCCTTTGAAGATCTGGCCACTGGCGGATCAATGATTGTGATTGGCAAGCAGCGTGATTTGCTGAAGGAATTTGTCCTGCCTTTTACGAACTTCTTCATTGAAGAATCCTGCGGTTCCTGTGCACCCTGCCGATCACTGACAGTCATTTTACGGGACAAACTGGTGAAAATCATGGAAGGCAAAGGCACCAAGCAGGATATTGATGAATTGTACAGCTGGGCCCAGATGGGTGTCACAGCGAACCGCTGTGGTTTGGGACAGACTTCTGCCAATCCAATTATCACCTCGATTGAAAATTTCCGGGGACTGTATGAGGGCTTGATTGAGACCGATGAAGAATACCTGTCTGCATTCAATATGGAGCAGGCAGTTGCCGAATCCTGTGAAGTGGTCGGCAGAGTTCCTAATCTTCCATCCCATTAAAACCTAATTGAAAAAGCGCGGAAAAAACTATGACTAAAAAAGAAAAACTATATTTTGAAATTGATGGGAAGCCTTGCTACGCAGAGCAGGGGCAGTCGATTATTGATGCCGCTACAGAAAATGGCGTGTTTATTCCCTCGCTGTGTCATGTGGAGGGAGTCAAACCCGCCGGTTCCTGCCGGATATGCAATGTTAAAGTCAACGGGCGAAACATGACTGCTTGTACCACACCGGTTGAAGACGGCATGATTGTTGAAAATGACATTCCTGAGCTCAATGAGCTTCGAAAAGCGATTGTTGAAGTCCTTTTTGTTTCCGGAAACCATTTTTGTCCCTCCTGTGAAAAAAGCGGAAACTGTGAGCTCCAGGCTCTGGCATACCGCTACCAGATGATGGTTCCCAGATTCCCGTATGAATTCCCGATCAAAGGTGTCAATGCCAGGTCGGATCATATTTTCCACGACCGCAACCGCTGCATCCTCTGCAAGCGCTGCATTCGAACGATCACCAAGGACGGTAAACACGTCTTTGCCTACAGCGGTCGGGGGGGAGAAGATCTCCAGGTAATGATTGATGATGAACTGGCCTCCAGGTTGACAGAAGAAGAAGCCAGAGAGGCGATGGAGATTTGCCCTGTCGGCGCCATATTGAAGAAAGAAGAAGGTTATCTTGTTCCAATTGGAGAGCGGAAATATGATCAAGCTCCGATTGGCAGTGATATCGAGTCCAATTAACTAGATCTAGGAAAAACACTATGAGCAAACCAGTACTCGCGACCACATCTCTGGCAGGTTGTTTTGGCTGCCATATGTCACTTTTGGATATCGATGAGAGGATCCTGGAACTGATCGATTTGGTGGAATTTAACAAATCCCCGATTGATGATATCAAAACATTCACCAAAGAATGTGATATTGGATTAATCGAGGGAGGCTGCTGCAACAGTGAAAATATTGAGGTCTTGAAAGAGTTCAGAAAACACTGCAAGATCCTGGTCTCGGTCGGGGAATGTGCGATCATGGGAGGCCTGCCAGCCCTTCGCAATGGGCTTTCGGTCAAAGAATGCATTGAGGAAGCCTACCTTAACGGCCCGACCGTGGGGGAGAACACCGAACGAATCCTTCCCAATGATGATGAACTGCCGATGATCCTGGATAAGGTTTATCCCTGCCATGAGGTTGTGAAGATTGATTATTATCTTCCGGGTTGTCCACCCCAGGCAGATTTGATCTGGAATGCTGTTGTGGCTCTGGTCACCGGCAAAGAGATGGAACTGCCTTATGAAGTTGTGAAATTTGACTAATGAAAAGGATAGAGATATGTCCCAGAAAATCACTATTGAACCGGTAACCCGGGTAGAAGGACACGGAAAAGTAACCATTCACCTGGATGATGATCATCAGGTTTCTCAATCTAGGCTGCATATTGTTGAGTTTAGAGGTTTTGAAAGATTTGTACAGGGACGACCCTATTGGGAAGCTCCGGTGCTGGTCCAGCGCCTGTGTGGAATTTGCCCGGTCAGCCACCATCTGGCGGCTGCTAAAGCTCTGGATGTACTGGTCGGTGCAGGGACCGGAGATGGTCTCACCCCCACCGGTGAAAAAATGCGCCGGTTGATGCACTACGGACAGATGTTCCAATCCCATGCCCTGCATTTCTTCCACCTGGTCTCACCGGATTTGCTGTTCGGGATTGAGGCCGATCCAGCCATCCGGAACGTGATCGGGGTTGCCCTTGAGCACAAAGAACTGGCTGTCCAGGGTGTGATGATGCGCAAATACGGTCAGGAAATCATCCGGGCCACAGCCGGAAAGAAAATTCATGGAACCGGGGCGATCCCCGGCGGGATTAACAAGCATCTCAGCCCGGCTGATAAGGAAGCTTTCCTGCACGGCGATGATCCGATGAATATTGACAAGATGATTGAATGGTCGGTTGGAATCCTGGAATTCTTTAAGGATTATTACCAGAAGAACCAGGGGTTTATTGATGATTTTGCTGCTTTCCCTTCCAACCACCTCAGTCTTGTTCGCGAAGATGGAGCCCTTGATCTGTATCACGGCGTAATCCGGGCCGTAGATGCGGATGGTAATAAAATCATTGACGATGTGGATACCCAGGATTATGAACAATACATCGAAGAAGAAGTTCGATCCTGGAGCTATATGAAGTTCCCTTATATCAAGTCGCTCGGGAAGGAAAAGGGCTGGTACCGGGTTGGTCCGTTGGCTCGTTTGAACACCTGTGATTTTATCCCCTCGCCCCTGGCGCAAGCTGAATTTGAAGAATATAAAGCTTTAACCAACGGGAAACCCAACAACAACTGCCTCCATTACCACTATGCTCGATTAATTGAGATCCTGCACTCGGCAGAGATGATGAAAGAACTGCTGAATGATCCCGATTTGATGAAAGGAGAACTGGTAACCAAAGGCACCAAGGCTCAGAAAGGTATTGGTTTGCTGGAGGCACCGCGCGGAACTCTTTTCCATCATTATGAAATCAATGATGATGATCAGATTACCAAAGCCAATCTGATTGTCTCCACAACCAACAACAACCAGCCGATGAATGAGTCAGTAAACTATGTAGCTCATTCCTGGATGGATGGAAAACCTGAGATCACTGAGCCGATGATGAACGCGGTAGAAGTTGCAATCCGGGCTTATGATCCCTGCCTGAGCTGCGCAACACATGCTCTGGGACAAATGCCGCTGGAAATCTCACTCTATGATGCCAATCAGAATTTGATCGACCGGAAGCGGACCTGATCAAAGCCATGCGCATTCTGGTTTACGGTTATGGAAATCCCGGCAGACAGGATGACGGTCTGGGCATTGCCCTGGTGGATCGCTTAGAAGCCTGGGCCGCTGATGAAAAACTGACCGGGATTTCTTTTGAAAATAATTACCAGCTGAATATTGAAGATGCAGAAGCAATTTCCGATCAGGATCTGGTGGTTTTTGCGGATGCATCGGAAGAGGATATTGAGGATTACTGCCTGAGTGAGGTTGATGGAACTGGAAAAATGTCCTTCACCACTCACGCAGCCTCACCCTCATATGTTGTCAAACTCTGCCAGGAGCTGTTTGACCGCACTCCCCGGGTCCTGCTGCTTCACATCAAGGGCTACGCCTGGAATTTCCAGGAAGGACTGACAGATCCGGCCCTTAAAAACCTTGACCTTGCATTTGATGGGATGAAGGCCATCCTGAAAAATCCGCAGACAGCCTTAGACTCAAAGGAAGAAATGAAATTATGTTAAATCTATCGACATCCTATATGGGACTTGAGCTTAAAAACCCGATTATTGTCAGCAGCTCCAAGCTGACCAGCGAAGTAAAAAATATTGTCAAATGCGCGGAACACGGTGCGGGTGGCATTGTGCTGAAATCCCTTTTTGAAGAGCAGCTGCTGGCGGATCCGGAAAAATTAATGGATCAGGATGAGAAATATTTCTGGTTTCCAGAAGCTGTTGATTTTATCAATCAGCATGCCAAGGCTGGCGGATTAGAGGAATATTTGACCTTGATCAAGCAGGTCAAAACGAATACTTCCGTTCCAATTATCGGGAGCATCAACTGCAATACTCCCCAGGAATGGCCCCAGTTTGCCGCTAAACTGGAGGAGGCAGGGCTTGATGGATTGGAATTAAATATTTCAATCTTTCCCACCAGCGCCGAGTTCAGCAGCCAGGAAATTGAAGACCGCTACATAGATATCCTGACTGAAGTGAAAAAACACGTCAGTGTTCCGGTTGCCGTGAAAATTGGCTCGATGTTTACTAACCCTTTCCGGCTTGTGAAACAGCTGGAAGAGGCTGGAGCAGGTGCTGTGGTGGTTTTCAACCGCTACTTCCGGCCCAATATTGATGTTGATGAAGAGCGAGTGATTCGGGACAATATTTTAAGTGCTCCCGAGGAGATGACCGAGCCGCTGCGCTGGGTTTCCCTGCTGGCAGACCAGGTGAATTGTGATTTAGCGGGGAACACAGGAGTTCACACTGCAGAAGATGTGATCAAGCATTTACTGGCTGGTGCAGCAGCAGTTCAGGTTTGCACCACGCTCTATAAAAATGGTCTCAAGTATCTTGCGACCATGGTTGAGGATCTGGAAACCTGGTTGGAGGATCATAATTATCAATCCGTCAGTCAGTTTCAGGGCAAGCTTGGGCAGCGAGAGGGGAATCTGGCAGCTTTCGAGCGGGTCCAGTATATGAAGAAAACGCTGACGGAAATCTGAAATTTGACCGCCTGATATCAGGCAGATTTATCAAAAACAGGGTTGTAGTCCTCGGCAATCACCCCGTGGTCTCCAACCCTGTATCCTTTTGAGTTGTAGCCGGTTGTTCGGATATTTTGTCCCTCACAAGCACTGATCCCGACCCACTTGCAGTTATCCTGGCAGTGCTGCAAACCGTTAATTTGGACCCCCCAGCATTCATCTTCGGACAGTTTGGTTGTGTCGATTTGACGCATTGAGTTTTGCCTTTGGGACTTGACCCCTGGTTATCCTGACGGAATTATTGAATCCGGATTATGCTGATTGTAGTTTACTCCGCTGGCAACTATCCATCAAGTGTAACTTATCACAAATCCATTCCGTGGGAATCGATTTGATCTCCGCTGGAGAAGGGGCTAAATCAATATTCTTTCCCAGAGAA
Source organism: uncultured Anaerolineales bacterium (assembly GCA_964618295.1). Lineage (GTDB taxonomy): Bacteria > Chloroflexota > Anaerolineae > Anaerolineales > UBA11858 > B10-G9. The sequence continues at coordinate 88,710 of CAZTWV010000002.1, forward strand.
GGTGGTTGAATCATGCCAAGAAACAGCAAAAATCCTTTCCAGCCCCATTTTGAATCAAAAATGTCACATCCTGAACCTCAGCAGGTGAATAAGATCATATGGAAGAACTCAGATTTTCAGATATATTACAGATATATCAAGCGGAAAAGATTGATTCGGCCCAATTTTGCCGGGGATCTTTCAACTTGCGTTTAAAAGTTTCTCCGAAAAGATCAGGAACCCGGAAGGGGAACACCAGCCGAAATCTGGTTCAGTTTTCACCCGGGAAATGGGAGAAAATTTTGAACCTGGAATTAATTTTTCAATCATAAAAGCCGTAACAAATTACGCTGACAAAGGAGTGAAGTTCCATGAGCAAATCATCCGATCAAGATTTCCTTTTTCGGGGAGGAGTGGGAGATTTTTCCCCGTTTGTTTCTGACCTGATTCGCTGGGAAGACGAACGCCAGGCGAGAAAGTTGATTTTTATCCCCTCCCAATCTTATGTACCATGCGCGGTCCGGGAAGCACTGGGGTCTCGTTTTCAGAATATCTATGCCGAAGGTTATCCGCCAACCCGGATGACCCAGGATGAAGTGCAGCACCTGCAGGATGCCTCCTGGCAGCTGGCCTATTACCGCCGATATGCGGACCGTAGATTTTATAAAGGCAAGGATTACGCAAACTTCATTGAATGCCTGGCCCAGCGCCGGGCTGCTGAGCTTTTTGCTCATCAAGGGCTGACGGCAGACAAGATTTTTGTCAATGTTCAGGCTTTGTCCGGGACCCCGGCCAATTTAGGCGTGTACTGGACCTTGATGGAACCGGGAGACACGCTGATGGGTCTGGACCTTTATCAGGGTGGCCACCTTTCGCATGGTTCTGAGTTCAACATCTCCGGCCAGCGTTATCGGATTGTGTCTTATGGCGTGGATCCTGAAACCGAAAAGCTGGATTATGATGTGATCCGGGATCTAGCCTTGGAAAGCCGCCCCCGGGTGATTGTTGCTGGATACACTTCCTACCCCTGGGCTCCGGATTGGGATAAATTCCGGGAAATCGCGGATGAAGTTGGCGCTTACCTGATGGCTGATATTTCGCATGTGGCCGGATTGACCGTGGCGGGGGAATATCCAAACCCGGTTGGAATTGCAGATGTGACCACCTTCACCACTCATAAAACCATGATGGGTCCCCGCGGAGCGGTGATGATGAGCACGGATGAGGAGCTTGCAAAACAAATTGACCTGGCAATTTTCCCTGGGGAGCAGGGTGGACCCCATGTCAATAAGTTTGCTGCTATGGCTGTGGCTTTTGAAATTGCAAAGACCGATCAATTTCATTCTTTGCAGAGCCAGATTGTGAAAAACGCTGGAGCTCTGGCCGAAGGACTGACCTCCCGGGGCTTGAGGCTCGCATATGGGGGAACGAACACTCATCTCCTGCTGCTGGATCTGAAATCGGTTGAAGCACCTGACGCTGCCCCGACCGGCCTCGAATACCCGATTTTCGGGGAGCCTGCGGTGCGGATCATGGACCTGGCGGGAATGGTCGCCAATAAAAATACTATCCCGGGCGACCTGGAAACATCGCTGGCAACCGGAATTCGGCTCGGCACTCCCTGGCTGACCCAGCGGGGATTGGTCGAAAAGGATATGGATCAAATTGCGGGCTTGCTGTATCAGCTGTTGACCCACATGCAGCCCTTTGCTTACAACGGGCTGATCGGAACACTGCCCAGAGGCAAAGTCGATCTGGATGTGTTCGAAGAAGTCAAACAGGGTGTGGCCGGGATTGCGGACCGGGCGGGGATTGATTTTGAGTACGAAAAAAGCGATTATCCCCATTACTCACTGCCTGCGGATGGCCCTGAACCGGCTGCCCTGCAGGTTACGGGCTGGCGGGCAAAACAGCATTTGAATCAGGTTGTGACATCTAATATCCTGACCCTGCAGGAAGGTGAATCGGTTACTACCTTTATGCTGGATGCTGACAGCAAGCTTATGGATGAAGTTGTATTGGAGCGGAAAGAAAAAGATCAACGCGGACGGGACGTATACCTTGTCCACCCGACTCTCGAAAACCAAACCCGGGTCACCGCCTGGCTGCGCGGGTTGGCCGACGGCTACACCGTTTTTGACAGCGGGGATGTTTACCGTAAGGTCGAAGGACCTGTGATGGTGGCTGAAGTTGAATCCGTTCAGGAAAGAAAATCTCCATCAAGCCCGACTGGAACAACAGCCGAGGAACTTTTTAAGGCTGAACCGGAAAGATTTGACCTCTCCAAGCTGTACTTTGTTGGCCAGGAGAGTTTGAACGATGCCGCGCCAGACCATGAACACGAACCCTGGACCTGGGAGGAGCCCGAGAGCAAATTAAGGCGAACAGAGCTGTATGACGTTCATGTTGAGCTCGGAGCCCGGATGGTTCCCTTTGCAGGTTGGGAGATGCCGGTCCAGTACAGCGGTGTGATGGAAGAGCATCATGCGGTTCGCGAAGGAGCAGGCCTGTATGATGTGTCTCATATGGGTGTCTTTGAGGTCTCCGGACCGAATGCAACAACCTTTATTGATACTGTCTTTTCGAATTACGCTGCCTGGCTGGAGGACAAACAGTCCATGTACGGCTACTTCCTGGCTCCAGATGGAAGCGTGATTGATGATGGGATCATCTACCGCATGTCGCCGGAATATTATTACATCGTGATCAATGCCTCCAATGAGGAAAAGGATTGGGACTGGCTGAATGCAGTTAACAATCAGGAAGTGGTAATTGATCAGGCCCGGCCCTGGGTCAAGGTGGAAGCCCCCGCGGATTTACGGAACCTCAAGGATCCGGCGGCTGGAAAAGATCAGCGCCGTGATATTGCGCTCCAGGGACCGGCTTCCCTGCCGACCCTGCAGGCAATGACTGACAACCCGAATTTGAAAGCTGACCTGGCGCGTGTCCGCCGGACAGAGATGATCACCTGTGAGCTGCAGGGTATGGATCTGGTGATTGCCCGGACCGGGTACACCGGTGAATCCTGGGGCTTTGAAATCTTGGTTCATCCGGATGATATGGTCCAGCTCTGGAACCAGATCCTGGAAATCGGGGAACCCCTGGGAGTCAAACCCGCGGGACTTGGAAGCCGGGATTCAACCCGGATTGAAGCCGGACTGCCGCTCTACGGGCATGAGCTGGCCGGCGATTTTGAGATCTCACCGATTGAAGCCGGCTTCCCCGGATATGTGAAATATCACAAACCTTTCTTTGTCGGTCGGGATGTCTTGCTGGGGATGGAAAAAACCCGTGAGAGAGAATTAATCCGCTTCCGGTGCGATCAGAAACGGACCCGGCGTCCCAATCTCGGGGATCCAGTGGTCGATGACCGGGGTCAGGAGATTGGTAAAGTGGCCAGCTGCTCGGTGGATGTGGAAGGCTTTATGGTTGGTTTGGCGATTATTGACCGCCGATTCACTGAGCCTGGAACCCATCTGGTGATCTTCCCGCTGCGCGGAAAGTCCCTGGAAGAAGCCCTGTTGAGAGGAGGCCGGGTCACACTTCCGGTTGATGTAACCGTGCTGCCCAGATTCCCTGAAAAAGAAAACAAAATGCCGGCCTGGATGAGCGGGGAAGATTAGACCCGGTCGGCAATCAGCAGTAGAATATAAGAGCCGCGGATTCTTTGAGGTAGAATAGAAGACGCGGCTCTTCTTTTCTTTATATCCGAGCTGTCAGTTCTAGTCAGGAGGAACAAGCATTATGGATCCAATTATATTTACAATTCCGGGGACAAACATTTCACTGCACTGGTATGGATTGATCATGGCGGTGGGGATAATTCTGGCCGGTTTTGTCGCAGAATGGGGCGTCAGACAGAGGGGCGAGGACGGCGAGCATATCTGGGAACTGCTGATCTGGGCTGCTCCCGCTGGAATCATCGGCGCCCGGCTCTGGTATGTCTTGAATGACATAGCAGGTGGAAACCGTTATTATCTGGAAGATCCCCTGCGGATCATCCGGACCTGGGATGGGGGGCTTCATTTCTACGGGGCGGTTCTTTTTGGTGCTCTAGCAGCTTTTGTTTATGTCAAACGAAGTAAATTAGATTTCCGCATTTTCCTGGATGCGGCAGCCCCGGCCTTGTTAATCGGTCAGGCGGTTGTCCGGCCTGCGAACTGGATCAACCAGGAATTGTACGGGCCGCCTACAAATCTGCCGTGGGGAATAAAAATCGATGCTGTGAACCGGATTGGCCCCTGGGTGAATACGGCGCTGTTCCCGGTTGAGACCACCCGTTTTCATCCCACTTTTGCCTACGAGATGCTCTGGAATTTCCTGGCGACCGGGATTTTGCTCTACCTCGCCCTGGAATTCAGCAAACGGATTAAACCTGCGACCATCTTTGCCGGCTGGCTGATCCTGGAAGGTGTGGGAAGGGAAATAATCGAATTTTTCCGTCCGGATCAGCCCCGCATTCCCGGGACAGACTTCAGCTATTCCCGGGCAGTAGCAGCCCTGATGATCCTGGTAGGTGTGGTCTGGCTCTTGATCAAATATGAAGTGATCAAGCTGCCTTTCCTCAAACCCGGCCCGGACAAGTATCAGCTCTCTCCTCAGGGTGATAAACAATAAGTCTTTCATTCATCCATCTAAGAAATTTATTTTGATCAAGTATTCGCCCGGGTCACTTATGACCTGGGCGATGGTTTTAATAAATAACTGGTCCAATATCTAGTGAGTCTTGATTTATTCAGCTTTATAATAAATTCAGAAACACGATGATAGATTTAACTCGATGTTAACAACCTGGAAAACTTATCTGGTGGATAATTAATTTGACAGATTTTCAGAAAAATCAAATCCATTTAGGGATTATGAAACTTTGAAGTACTTTTTCACGTATATGTTGTATAGATCTAATCTTGAATTGATATTCTAAGGAGAAATTGGATGGATAAGAAACGGAGAACCAGTGTTATTGGGGGTGCGATCCTGATCGTGGTCGGGATTGTACTCTTTTTAGCCCAGATCCTGCCGGGATTCCGGATCAGCTTTACCTGGCCCTGGACAGTAATTGGTGTTGGAGTATTTTTATTTGCTCTGGGCGCTGCCGTTGGAGAACCCGGGATGGCCGTCCCGGCAACGATTGTCAGCGGCATCGGCGGTATCCTGGCTTACCAGAGTACCACCGGCAACTGGGAAAGTTGGTCCTACGCCTGGACCTTGATTCCAGGTTTTGTGGGGCTGGGAATTGTGATCATGAAGCTGCTGGGTGGGGGAGAATCTGACTCTTACAAAGATGGATTGACCTTGATGCTGATCAGCTTGATCATGCTGGCCGTGTTTGGGTCCTTCTTTGGTGCGCTCGGGATGGCTGGACAGTACTGGCCTGTGCTGCTGATCTTGCTGGGTGTGATCTTGATGGTCAGGACCTTTTTTGGAAAAAACCAGGCAGAATGAGGAGATTAAAATGAGATCCAATCGTGTGTTCTGGGCAGTGCTTTTGATTCTGATGGGAGCATTGTTTTTGGGAAATAATTTAGGTTTGTTTTCTTTCAATGTCTGGTCTTTGTTCTGGCCCGTATTCTTAATCCTGATGGGGGTCTGGTTTTTACTGGGTACGATGCGGGGACCTCAGGAGATGACCACGGTTGAGGACTCGATTGCACTGGACGGTGCTTCCCGGGCAAAAGTGATTGTGAAACACGGCGCTGGGAGACTGCACGTGGATGGAAGTGCAGAAGAGGGTATGCTGGCCTCTGGAACATTTGTGAATGGGCTGGATGCCCGGCTCACGAAACTGGATGACAGCCTGGACGTGATTATGAAACCGAAAACACCGGTTTTTCCGGATGTGATCCTGCCCTGGAACTGGGTTTCGGGCCAGGGGTTGAGCTGGGACTTTGGTTTTGCAAGGGAGGTCCAGCTGGACCTGACTTTTGAGACTGGAGCCGGGGAAGCCCGCCTTGACCTGGAAGAACTGCAGGTCCGGAGATTGGCTTTGAAAACAGGAGCCAGTTCAACAGATCTCACCCTGCCTGCCAGGGCAGGTCAGACCGATGTAAAAGTAGAAGCTGGAGCAGCTTCCGTAAAAATCAGAGTTCCGGAAAACGCAGCCCTCCATCTGGAGACGGAATCCGGTTTGGCGTCGATCAATGTTGATTTGAACCGCTTCCCGCGGGGTGGAAATGGGTATCAATCCCCGGGGTATGAAACGGCGGAAAACCGGATCTTTGTCCGGATTGAAACAGGCCTGGGTTCAATTGAAGTTATATAGTCAGGAAAAACAGGTACCTGAATATGAATCACACTGAGACAAAAATTCCCTGGTTTAATCAGGAAACAGCAGGTGCTGGAATTCAATCTGATGGTGTTGAAGTAATTCCTTTCTCAAAATCGATCGGTATGGTCGGGAATCACGGCGGCTGGGTCTGGAACAGACCCAGCAAGATTGAGATCAGAGGGGAGGAAGAAGTTAATTCCATCCCCGTTGTAAATTTGACCCGGCTGATCCAGATTCTGCTCTTTTCATTAAGTTTTCTGTTTAGTTTGATAGGTTTATTGAGCATATTGCGGAAACAAAAAAGGAGTCAAAATGACGGATAAATTTGAAACTATTGCCAATCATGCGAGTAAGCATGAAGAAAAATCTCTCGAAATCATGAACAAACTGCTTGAGGCAGCTAAGCCGGAGAGCGTTTACAGCAAGCCGGTTAAAGTTGGGGATACCCAGGTGATCACTGCTTCTGAAGTCCAGGTAGGTCTTGGGTTCGGGTTTGGATTGGGCAGCGGCCCGGAAGTTCAATCATCTGAAGAGGGTGAGGGAACAAGCACGGAACAGACTGAAGATACCGGGATGGGAGGGGGTGGAGGTGGAGGGGGCGGTGCTTCCGGTCGGCCGATTGCCGTGATCAGCATCCAGGATGGACAGGTTGAGGTCCAGCCAATTCTCGATACCACAAAAATTGGCCTGGCATTTTTTACCACCCTGGGCTCCATATTTTTTATGGTATCCAATGTAAAAAAAGCACTGGGAAAAAAGAGCTAGGGGACTTTCCCTGGATACCCAGGTGGAAATGTGAGTAATGTTCACATGCTAAATGATGAAAACCAGGTTGAGGTGTGCACCTGGGGTCCGGATGAAGCCTGTCAGGATTGTGAACTGTCCTATTCTTTAAACTGCCGGATGGATTACAGAGCCCTGGCTTACTTTGGCGCGATTTTTCTGCCCGGGGGTATTTCTGCAGCTGCAGGGATGATCCGGGGTGGTTTTACCTGGGGGCTTCTGCTCTGGGCTGGATACATGCTGGTGTTTTTTAACATCTGGGAGGCAAAAGTCCTCTGCAGTCATTGTCCCTACTATGCCGGGAGAGGGCAAACCCTGCGCTGTCCAGCGAATTACGGCGTTTTCAAAATCTGGCCCTATCAACCTGGACCGATGAGCCGATCAGAAAAGATTCAATTTCTGATGGGAGCTGGATTACTCTTGATGCTTCCCTGGCCGTTTCTGGCCCTGGGGGGTGAGTATTTGCTGTTGGGTTTGACAGCTGCAGCTAATGGATCCTTTGTGTTCAGCCTGGTCCGTACTGTTTGTCCCCGGTGTGTAAATTTTTCCTGTCCTCTGAATCGGGTGCCGGTAGAAATCCAGCGGTCCTACCTCGCAAAAAATCCACAGATCAAGGAAGCCTGGACAGGAAGTTAATTCAACAATAAGGATCTTATCAGGAGAAACAAAATGGAAAAAATCCAAGAAGAACCGTCATGCGCAAACTGCCCGCTGCGGGCAAAAGCTGAAGAGAAACCCAAATCCCTGATGGGACGGATCTGGCGCTGGCATACCAGCTGGTGCCCCGGATGGAAGCAGTATCAGGAATATTTACAAACCCAGGAATCTTGAGTTTGGTCTCTAAATAAAAAGAGCGGGCACATGTCTGATGTACCCGCTCTTTTGCTAATATCTTCAGCTTCAGATCAGAGAAAAAGCTGCCGAACCAGGTTCCGGGTGGGCGGCGGTGATTGTTCTGGAACGAACTGCATCCCGTAATAATTCAGCTCGGGATGGTAGATCAGGTAAGGAACATTGTTCTTCACAGCCAGCACCTGGAATTTTTTCGGAACTTGTGAAATGTATTGACCGTGTTCAGCAAAGACCTGGATTTCCTTGTTGGAGGAAAACAAGTTTGGCTGGCAGATTGGGCGCAGTTCCAGGTTAAGAGATGGATTAATCACAGGTTCAGGAAGGGCAGAAATCACGCCTCCAAATAGATGTCCAATAATTTGATGTCCGTAGCAAATCCCGAGCAGGGAGTGGGGCCAGGATTTAAGCCAGTTGAAATGATCCAGGATTAAAGCCCCGGTTTCTGGCTGAAGCAGTGAATAAGGAACATCCAGAGGTACACCGGATAGAATGCAAGCAGTATACTGGCCGGGATCTGGTGGGTTCCCTGTATAACCAGAAATGGATCTCCAGGGGATGTTTTCTTCTGCCAGCCAGGTTTCAACAGGATGGATGAAGTCTGGATTGGGAGCGGGGTGGGTGTTGACAATCAGGACAGGTTTATCCATCGTTCCTCCTCATTTTAATTTAAGATTGGCAACCGCTGCTCGTTGAATTGGTTAGCTAGTGTCGATCCTTGGTATGAAAATTGCTTCCCTGGATTCAAAGACGGGTAAGCTGGTAATATTTCTCCTTGATAATTCATACAATGTGTTAACGGGTGATTGTTATAATCAAATCAAAATAGCATGACAACAGATGAACCAGAGTAACCTCAAGGATGGTGTATAAATGATGCGTTTTGACCGTTTTACAGAACGGGCGCAGGAGGCGGCCCAGCGGGCTGCTGAGATCATCCAGCGTTATGGACATAATCAAATTGACACAGAGCACATTTTACTGGCGCTGATTGAACAGCCGGAAGGTGCTATATCCCAAATTTTATCCCAATTGAATGTTCAGGGCGCGGAGTTGATTGAGCGATTGGACTATGTGCTGAAGAACACCCAGAAAGCAAGCATTTTTGGCAGCCGGGGAGCAGGGCAGGTGTTCATCACCCCCCGGGTGAAACGAATTGTTGATGTTGCCAACCAAGAAGCGAACCGCCTGAAAGATGAGTTTATCTCAACTGAACATCTCTTTCTGGCGATTCTTGATGAAAAAAACACACCGGCAGCCCGAATCCTCGATGGGGAAGGGGTCACGAAAGACCGGGTCTATAAAGCTGTTGATGAGATCCGGGGCGGTCAGCGGGTCACAGATCCCAAAGCAGAGAGCCGCTATCAGGCCCTGGAAAAGTTTTCTCGCGATATGACCAAGCTGGCCCGGGAAGGAAAACTGGATCCGGTGATAGGTCGTGATTCTGAAATTTTGCGCGTAATTCAGATTTTATCCCGCAGAACAAAAAACAACCCGGTGATGATCGGAGAAGCAGGGGTAGGTAAGACTGCAATTGTGGAAGGGCTGGCCCAAAAAATTGCTTCCAATGACGTTCCGGAAATTCTATCCGGGAAGCGAGTGGTGTCCCTGGACATGGGCTCAATGATTGCTGGGTCCCGCTTCCGAGGAGAATTTGAAGAACGGTTGAAAGCGGCCATTGACGATGTCAAAATGGCAGAAGGGGAGATCATTCTCTTTATTGATGAGCTCCACACCGTGGTAGGTGCAGGTGCGGCCCAGGGTGCGATGGACGCTTCCAATATGCTGAAACCTGCTCTGGCGCGGGGAGAACTGCAGTGTGTCGGCGCTACCACACTGGATGAATATCACAAGTATATCGAGAAGGACAGCGCTCTGGAGCGCAGATTTGCGCCGGTCTATATTGAAGAGCCATCCGTTGAAGAGACCATCCAAATGCTGGAAGGTCTGCGGGATCGCTATGAAGCCCATCATAAGGTCCGTTTTTCGGATGAGGCCCTTCAGACGGCTGCAACTTTATCGGATCGGTATGTGACCGACCGCTATTTACCAGATAAAGCAATTGACTTGATGGATGAAGCTGCAGCTAAACTGCGGGTGGCGCTTTACTCTCTTCCCCCGGAGCTGAAAGAGCTCCAGACTGAAATTGAGCACCTGAAAACAGAAGAAGAGAGCGCCGGGCTCGAGCGTGATTATGAACGGGCAGCAACCATGCAGACCCAGCGGATGAGGTTAGAAACCGAATTTTATGAAAAACGCGATGCCTGGGAATCGGAACATGAGCTGGATGAAGTTGTTGACGACAACGATGTAGCTGAAGTTGTCTCCCAATGGACTGGAATCCCGATGACCCAGATGTTAGAAGCAGAAGCGGAAAAATTACTGCACATGGAAGAACGGATTCATGAGCGAATTATCGGTCAGGAACGGGCAATTAATGTCATCTCGGATGCAATTCGCAGAGCCCGCTCCGGTTTGAAAGATCCCCGGAGGCCGATTGGTTCTTTCATATTCATCGGACCTTCCGGTGTGGGGAAAACCGAGCTCGCCAAAGCGCTGGCGGAGTTCCTCTTTGATGATGAGGACGCTCTGCTGCGGCTTGATATGAGTGAATACCGCGAACAGCATACAGTATCGCGGCTGTTTGGAGCCCCTCCCGGGTATGTTGGCTATGAACAGGGCGGGCAGCTGACTGAAGCAGTCCGGCGCAGACCCTACCGGGTGATATTGTTTGATGAGATTGAAAAAGCTCATCCTGAGGTCTGGAATGCGCTGCTGCAGATTCTGGATGATGGACGCCTGACAGATGGTCAGGGGCGCCAGGTTGATTTCCGGAACAGTGTCCTGATTATGACCAGCAATTTGGGTACAGAGTATGTCAGCCGGTCGGGGAGCCTTGGATTCCTGGGAGGAGATGGCGAGGATAATGGAAAAGAGAGCCGGGAAAAGATTGAAAAAGCTCTCAAAGACGCCTTCCGTCCAGAATTTCTAAACCGGATTGATGAGATTATCACTTTCTCTCCGCTTTCGCTGGAGCAAATGCTTGAAATTGTGGATCTGCAGATGGCAGATGTCCAGGCTCGATTGAATGAGAACGGTTTAAGTGCTACTTTGACGGGTGATGCCCGCCGTTGGCTGGCGGAAAAAGGATACAATCCCGATTTTGGAGCCAGGCCGCTGGCCCGTGCCCTCCAGAGATACATTGAAAGCCCGCTTTCTAAGCAGCTTCTGGCTGGAGAATTTTCAACTGGCGACACTGTCTTGGTGGATGTTGATCCCGAGGATGAGGACCAGCTTCGTTTCGAACACACGAAAGCATAATCAACTTTGACCATAACAAAAACTGCAGAGTGAGTTACCTCTGCAGTTTTTTTGTTTCCATCTTGTTTTTCCTTAGTTGTAATTCTGTTTTTTTTGCGCTACACTCATAGAAGAATCCTGGTCAAACCCTTTCACCGGGAGCTCCTATGTTGTTTCAAAACACAGTTTTTATCGGCATTGACCCCCCTTCTGGATCCGAGTCAATCACCTATGCCGTGATTGACAAGGACCGCAACCTGCTGGCCCTTTCCCGGGTGGACCTGAACAGCCTGCTGGCGTTTATCGCCGGTCAGCAGTCCGCCGTGGTCGCGATAAACTCACCCCGCAGACCCAATCAGGGATTAATGGCGGATGGAGCAGTCCGGGCGGGTTTAGATCCGAACCCGAGTCCTGGACGCTGGATGAATTTTCGGGTCGCAGAATATCAGCTGTTTCAGGCAAATTTGCGGATTCCGCATACTCCTGCCAGACCAGGAGAATGTCCGACCTGGATGCAAACCGGTTTTTCCCTATACCGCAAGCTGGCGGAATTTGGTTTCCGGGATTACAAGGGAGAAAACAAGACTCAGATGATGTTAGAGGTTTATCCCCATGCGGTATTTGCGGCCCTGCTGGAAAGGATTCCTTTTAAGAAAAAGAGCCTGGAAGGACGCCTGCAGAGGCAGCTTTGTCTCCATGCTCAGGATATTGCGGTTCCTGACCCAATGAAGTTATTTGAAGAGATTACCCGATACCGGATCTTGCAGGGAATTATGCCGCTGGAAAAATTATTTCAGGTCGAGAATCTCGAGGCCCTGGCTGCTGCATTTACAGCCTGGAAAACAACATTATTCCCGGATCAGGTGACCAGCATCGGAGATCCCAGGGAGGGGGAAATTGTTATCCCGGTTCAAAAACTCCGGGCTCGATACAGCTGATTCACAGCCCGGATTTACAAAATAATCCAGTTCAGAGTACAATGAGCACCATTCATGAAAAGGAACGGTGTATGAGAAAACACGATGTAAAATTTATCGTTAATCCCAATGCAAATCTGGGGAGAGCCTGGCGCCTGGCCGCCGACTTAAGACCAATCATGGCCGAGTACGGCGGTGCAGATTGGGCGGGATCTGTTTACCCGACCCATTCGATTGAGCTGACAAGACAGGCGGTTGAAGAGGGCTACTCCTTGATCATTGCTGGCGGTGGAGATGGAACTGTCCATGAAATGATCAATGCGGTCATGGAATATCCCCCGGAAAAAAGACCGCAAATTGGGGTTGTGCCTTTAGGTTCTGGAAATGATTTTGCGTCGAGCCTGGGGATGGATCCTGTCCCCTGGAAAGCTCTCCGACAGATATTTAATGGAAAACCAAGAAAGGTCGATGTGGCGTCCATTGAGGATCAGTTTGGGCGGAAAGAATACTGCAGCAATACGATTGGGATTGGTTTTGATGCCATTGTGACCATTTATTCTCACCAGCTGCCCATTGTCCGGGGATTTATGATGTATTTTACTGCTGTCATGAAAACAATTTTTCTCAACCATGATCCGATGCGGATGGATATTGTTCAGGATGGTGAAAAATCCTGGAAAGATGACTTGTTGATGCTGACGGTTTGCAATGGAGGACGGGAAGGTGGAGGGTTTCAGCTTGCGCCGGATTCAAAAATTGATGACGGCATCCTCGATTTAGTAGCAGTTCAGGATGTCTCCAGGCTGAAAATGCTGGGATTAATTCCGCGGTTTATCAAGGGAAATCATGCCTCAGATTCCAAAGTGGTTGTTGATCAATTTTCGGAGATCAAGATTCAATCTGATTCGCCGCTTTACATCCATACAGATGGAGAAATTTTTTCCGGTTTTTCGAGCAACCTGAAACAGATTCAAGTGCAGATTGCTTCCCGGGCTGTGGAATTTTTGTGCTAGATGAGAGACCTATGCCTGCGTTAAACCAGATATTAGGACAATTTGACTATGATCAGCTGACCCATATCGCCGAGAATTGGGGGATCACGGCGGTGGGCGATGATGTTAAGACCGCGGCCAAGTCCTTAGAAAAGGAAATGGTCAGGTCAGATGCGTTAAGGGCTTTCATTGAACGACTGCCAGCAAATGCTGGATCAGGAATTCACTGGATCCTGAGTTCAGGGGGAAGGAGACCCTGGTTGGCATTTCTCAGGAAATTTGGAAAGATCCGTGAGATGGGTCCGGGTCGGGTTCAAAGGGAACGACCAGATCTCACACCAATTTCAGCTGCGGAGGAGCTTTGGTACAGTGGGTTGATCGGCCGGGGTTTCTTTGATGATGAAGCAAGCCCTCAAGAATTTGTGTATATTGCTGAGGAATTAATACCTGTTCTGACAGAATATTTTGATGACAAAATTGAGCAGCAAGCAAATTCCAGCTTGATCATTAGAAAAGTTGTCCGGAATGAACGGGAAGAAGAGATTCCGGTAACTGATCAGATCCTTGATCATATTTGTACTCTGCTGGCAGCCCATCGTTTGGATCAAGATCCAGGGGATCATCTCCCTGCCAGCCATGAAACAGAGCAGGATTTTTACATCAGGTTGAGCCAATGCGCCGGACTGCTTGATGATGAGTTGAATCCGGTCCTGGATCAGATCCCGAAATTTTTTGAATTGGATCCCGGGCAGGCTTTGCTGCAGCTCTGGCAGATCTGGCAGAGCAGTCTTGACATTCTGGATGTCCATTATATCCCTTCCATTGAGGTGGAAAAGACGGATGGTTATCAACCTGCGGACAGCCGCCAGAAAATTATTGGATTTATTGAGCAGCTGGATCCAGATACCTGGTGGAGTTTGGAGTCTTTTATTCAATATGTAAAAGAATTTTCGCCAAATTTTTTACGGACAGCGGGTGCTTTTGACACCTGGTTTGTAAAAGACAGAGAATCTGAAGAAACACTCAGAGGCTTTGAAAAATGGGATTCTGTTGAAGCAGCTTATCTCAGATTTTTGATCTGCGGTCCACTGCACTGGCTGGGGTATCTGGACCTGGCAGGTAATGAAGAAAATAGCATAACTGCATTTTCGCTTTCCCGCTGGGCTGATTTTTTACGACAGGGGGAAGTACTGCCGGTTCCGGAAAGACCCGATGATTTGATCAAAGTAAAATCGAATGGTGAGCTTCAGGTCTCTGATCAGGTCCCTTTTGAAGTTCGATATCAAATTGCCCGCTTTTGCACCTGGAAAACTCCCAAAGCAGGGGCTTACCATTATGCTCTTACCCCGGAATCTCTTCAGCGTGCTGAGCAGCAGGGACTGCGAACGTCCCATTTGATCGGTCTGCTTCAAAATCAGGCTGAGAATATTCCTCCCAATATTCGTAAGGCGCTGCAGCGCTGGAAGGAGAAAGGTTCTCAGGTCTCTATCTTTAAACAGCCCGTGCTGCGGGTCAGTTCTCCGCGGATAATCAGCCAACTGCAAGAAGGACGATCTGGCCGTTTTCTGGGTGAAGAACTGGGTCCTACGGCTGTTTTAATCCATGAGGGAAGCGAGGAAAAAATTGCCCAAATGCTGTTGGAGTTAGGTTATCTGGCTGAGATAGATTATCAAATCGGCGACCAGCGTTGATATATGCTTAAATTCCCCTCTTTACCGTCGGAATAAAAGGTTTCAAGAATCTGGAAGGAAGACTCCTCTGCGAGTTTTATCAGTTCTTCCTCAGAAAAATAATGAACATATCTCTGACCCTTCCCGCCCCGTCTCCAATCAATCAGATAATCACCGGGTTCCAGCTCTTCGGGTTTTATCTCGACTGTGGACCAGGGCAGAATTCTTTTCCGCAGCCGATCACTTTTTAAAAACTGCCAGTTTGAGTGGATGAATAAACCTCCCGGCCGGAGCAGTTGATGAATATCCCGGCAGATTCTTGATCTCAAATCATAGCCTGGAACATGATGTAAGGCGGCAAAACACAGCACAACGTCGAATGATTTAAGCGGTAAGTGATCTGTCCAATCTTCGGCTGTAAAATCTAGCTCCAGAAATGAAAATTGGGAGGATTCTTGATTGTTTTGGGCATCCGACAGCAGCCCGCCGCTGAAATCAACACCCAGATAATTGAACTGGAAATTCCGGCTTGAAATCTCATTTGCCAGCTGGCCATTTCCACAGCCGAGGTCAAGAACATCATTGGCTGGGGGCAAGCTGTCAATGATCCGTAAGACCCCCGGCTGCAGTCTTTGCCGGGTTGCGGAAAAGTCCTTGGAGAAGCTTTGGTAAAATTGATTGTTAAGAGCAGTGAGTTTTCTGGAGATGAATTGATCCATAGCTCAATTATAAGGGAAATCAATTAGAGAATAGTATTACAGGTAGAACAATGACCATGAACCGAAGTTCAAGATCTGGGGGACAGAATCCGGATTACAGCCCGGAAGTCCTGGAGTTGGCTGCCTCCGCCCTGGAAGAAATTGAAGCCGGGAAGGAAGTTTTTAAAGCTATCAGGAGCTATCCGCTGCCGGATGGGGCGGGTTTTCTAAGTAAACACACCTTGATCACAGCCTACCGGAACCAGGTTGCCTCCGGGATCAGAGAAGCTGATAGAAGTCTTTTAGCCAGGATCCGTTTAAAACCAATGAGAACCCTCTCTGGGGTCACCACGGTGACCGTTTTGACTAAACCCCATCCCTGTCCGGGAGAGTGCATATTCTGTCCTACTTATGCTCAAATGCCGGTCAGCTATTTGCCTGATGAACCGGGAGCGATGCGGGCTTTGCACCATCAATATGACCCATTCAACCAGGTTGAAGCCCGAATTAATGCTTTATACGAAATTGGCCATCCAACAGAAAAAATCGAACTCCTGATTTTAGGGGGAAGCTGGAGTGCCTACCCTAGAGATTATCAAAAATGGTTTGTAAAACGCTGTTTTGAAGCCATGAACGGGGTCCCAGCGGATTCTCTGGAACAGGCCCAGCGGGTCAATGAGGAGGCTGTTCATAAAAATGTTGGATTGGTAGTTGAAACCAGACCGGATCTGATCACAACAGAAGAACTGCTCTGGCTCCGGAAGCTGGGTGCGACAAAAGTTCAACTGGGTATCCAGAGTTTGGATAACCGGATCCTGGCCCTTAATCAGCGCGGACACACATTGGAAGAAGCTAAACTGGGTACAGCAGCGCTGCGGGCAGCTGGTTTTAAAATTGTGGTGCACTGGATGCCCAATTTACTGGGAGCATCTCTTGAATCTGACCGGGAAGATTTTTCGAAAATCTGGACTCATTTTGCCCCGGATGAGATAAAAATTTACCCTACTCAGCTCCTGGAAAACACCCGACTGTATGAAATATGGGAAGCGGGTAAGTATCAACCGTACACTTCAGAAGAATTGATTGAACTGATTGCTGATATCAAACTGGGTATACCGCGCTACACCCGTGTCAACCGTGTGATCCGGGATATTCCTTCTCACAATGTTGTTGAGGGGAATAAACGCACCAGTTTGAGGCAGGATGTTCACAGGGAGTTAAAACGGAGGGGAACCCGCTGCAACTGTATTCGGTGCCGGGAAATTCGCGGTCAGGATCTTGATACAGATCATTTGAAGATCTCAGATTTGAGGTATGACATCCATGGGTTTACCGAACATTTCCTTTCCTATGACACATCCGGAGATAAGTTAGCGGGTTTTCTCCGGCTGTCCCTTCCGGGCCCCGATATTTATGATTTGGACTTGTCCGAGTTGAAAGAGACAGCCATGGT
The DNA here is from genome assembly GCA_964618295.1 of uncultured Anaerolineales bacterium. GTDB lineage: Bacteria > Chloroflexota > Anaerolineae > Anaerolineales > UBA11858 > B10-G9. The sequence continues at coordinate 105,619 of CAZTWV010000002.1, forward strand.
CCGGGAAATCCATGTCTACGGTCAATCACTTCGAGTTGGGCATACCAGCGGTGGAGCTGCACAGCATTCCGGTTTAGGGACTTCTCTCTTAACCGAAGCCGAAAATATTGCCAGGAAGGAAGGTTTCGGAAGGATTGCTGTGATTTCTGCAGTCGGTACCCGCCAGTATTATCTGGATCGCGGTTATGAAAGAGGTCAATATTATCTGATTAAAAAGTTGTGAAAATGAAGCAATTGATGCTGGAAAAAATGTTGAATAAATTCAACTCGTTTGAGATCAGAATCCTGCAGTTGTTCCCAGCTGATTGGATTCCTGGAGCGCTGCCAGCATGAACATTTTCTTGATACTTCTTGGAGCAGTTCTTGGTGCTGCAGCTGCTGTGGCGATTAGGATATTCCGGGAGCAGCTAGCTTCCGCTGCCAAAAAAACAATACCTGTAGATGAGCGTGAATTGCTTGAATCTGCTGGAGATCGCTCCCGAAGTGAGGCTTTGCTCGGGACAATCCACCAGTTGGGGTCTCTTCTTACTGGATCTACAGGGATGGACCAGGTTCTGGACCAGGTCCTGGAGTTGGTTGCGGATGTAGTTGATTATGACTCATCCTCGATAATTCTCCTCAATGATAAGGATGGATTTCATTTTGCTGCCAGCCGTGGATTTGAGCGGGTAGACAGCCTGGATATCCTGCTTGAAGAACACAGTGAACTGTTCATACCCGCTCGTTGGAGCGGTGAACGAACATTATATTTTCCAGATACAAAGGAAAACCCGGATTGGTTTGAAATACCTGAAACAGATTATATTCGGTCCTGGATCGGTGCAGCTCTATTTGTGAAAGATACCTATATTGGATTATTGAGTATTGATAATTGTGAGTTTAATGCTTATACCGACGAGGATATCCGCCTGGTTCGAGCCTTTGCTGACCAGGCGGCGATTGCAATCGACAATGCCAAGCTCCTGGATGAAAAACAAAAAAGGAGTAAGGAACTAAACATTCTTTATGAATTGAACAAGAAGCTTTCTTTAACATTGGATTCCCGCCAAATAATTGACACCACACTTGAACTTGTCAAAGAAGCACTCGGCGGGGAAAAAGTAGATTTTTACAGGTATCGCATGGACTCCGAGCAGATCAGCTTGGAAAGATCCCTCGGCCGCTCAGATTCGGAGCTGGAGAAGATTAATTATCATTTGTCTTTTGGAGAAAATAAAAGTGATGTGGGCTGGGTCCGCGAGAATCAGACCAGCCTGCGGATCTCCCGGGTCCGGGAGCATGAACTCTGGGTTGAACTTCCCCGTTTGGATCCTGAGATTCAATCTTTGATTACAGTGCCGGTGCTGATCGGACAGGATTTACTGGCGGCTCTGTCGGTTCTGCACTCGGAGGAAGATGCTTTTTCGGAAGACCAACAGCAGCTGCTGGAAGCCATAGGGCAGCAGGTCGGGCTGGCGTTGAACAACGCCCAGCGCTATGTGGATGTCGCCCGTTTGCTGAATTCCATTGAAGGTCAGAAGGAACTTCAAGACAGACTGCTGGAATACCTCCCGATTGGAATATTGCTGCTGGATCACGGCTTCAAGGTCCTCTCAGCGAATCAGAAAGGGATTAACTATGTTGAGGAACTCCAGGAGAGTAACTTACAAGGAAAAATTGAGGATCTGGGTGGGAAGAAAATCGCTGAAATTGTGAAGCATGCAGCGGATCCGCTGCCGCTGCTGATTAACAGGAAAGGTCCAGAAAAGGAACAATTTGAAGTCCAGCTTCGAAAGGTGGAAACGGTTGAAGGGAATTACTGGATCTTGATGGTCGCTGATGTTACCCGGGAACGGATGGTGAAGAAGAGGATGCAGGTTCAAGAACGGATGGCAACCCTGGGACAGTTTGCGGCCGGCATCGCTCACGATTTTAATAACATTATGTCTGCGATTTTAGTGTACTCTGATGTGATTGTTCGAGATCAATCTTTATCAAGTAAAAACATCAGTCGAATCAAAGTGATTCGAGAGCAATCTGAACGAGCAGCAGAACTGATCACCCAGATCCTGGATTTTAGCCGGATATCCAATTTGGAGATGAAAGCTTTTGATCTGCATGATTTCCTGAAAAATATCAAGTCGCTGTTAACTAGAATGATGCCGGAAAATATATACATCATCCTGGATGTAAAACCAGGCTCTGATCTTCTGCGATTGTACGGAGATCAATCTCGAATACAACAAATGATCATGAATCTGGTGGCTAATGCCCGGGAAGCGATGCTGGATGGTGGAGACCTGATTATTGGTCTGGAAAGATTTACACTGTCAGCATACGCGATGGCTCCATTCCCGAAAATGGTTCCTGGAATTTGGATTCACCTCTCTGTCAAGGATCAAGGGATTGGGATTGCACCAGAAGACATATCGAGAATTTTTGATCCATTCTTCAGTACAAAAAAAACCAAGGGAGGAACTGGATTGGGCTTATCCCAGGTCTACGGGATTGTCAAGCAGCATCGGGGCTATATTGACGTAGACAGTGAGCTCAATCAAGGAACAACATTTCATGTTTATTTCCCATTATTTGAAGGTGTGATCGCGGGTGGTGATCCCGGAAAAGCTGCCGTATCGTTGGATGGTGACGGACGGGTTGTTTTGGTGGTGGAAGATGATTTAAGCTTACGGAATGCGCTCTGGAATATGCTTGAGGATTACAACTTCCAGGTGATTCTGGCTGATGATGGCGTGAAGGGCTTAAATATTATCCGGCAGATAGGAGAACGTTTATCCCTGGTTGTGACTGATGTTGTGATGCCCAATATGGGGGGGACAGAATTATTCCAAAAAAGCAGGGAAATGCATCCCAACCTGAGATTTTTGTTTATCACGGGACATCCTGCGAAAATTAAGGAATATGAATTTGGAGATGACCCGAATCTCAAGCTGCTTCAGAAACCCTTTACGCTGATGGACATCCTGCGGGAAATCGATGTGATCTTCAAAGATCCGGATCAAACCTTTGATAACTCTCTTCTGGATTAATATTCAATCTCGCTGATCGGATTCAATTTTTGAAAATTATGCTTGGCAGAAATCCATCGAACTGTCCCCGTTTTGCCCCGGATGACAAGACTGTGGGTTTCTGCGGCATTTCCAGTGTAGCGAACTCCTTCCAGCAGCTCACCATCCGTGATCCCGGTGGCAGCGAAAAATACATCATCTGATGAGACCAGATCGTCCATGGTGATCACCTTGTCAAGGACATATCCCATTTCCAGCCCCATCTGTTTTTCGTAATCATCCCGGACGTGCAGTTTTCCCTGCAGTTCTCCCCCCATAGCCCGGATTGCGCAGGCAGCGAGGACGCCCTCCGGTGTTCCTCCAATTCCGAGCAAAGCATCAATACCGGATTCAGGAAGGCAGGTCATCAATGCGCCGGCAACATCCCCATCGGGGATGAGGCGGATCCGGGCCCCAATTTCTCTCACCTGCTTGATTAATTCATCATGTCTGGGCCGCTGGAGGATTACCACTGTGACGTCTTTGATCGTTTTATCTTCGGATTGGGCAATTTTTTCCAGATTTTCCTTAAGAGGAGCTTCAAAGTCAATTAAACCTTTTGCCCGGGGTCCAACCGCAATCTTGTCCATGTAAACAAAGGGACCGGGATCAAACATACTGCCCCGGGGAGCAATTGCCACGGTGGCGATGGAGTTTAAAAATCCGTCCGCAAGGGGTCGGGTGCCGTCAATTGGATCTACTGCCAGATCAACGAGCGGGTTTTTCCCGGTTCCAACCTTTTCACCGTTGAAGAGCATCGGTGCTTCATCCTTTTCCCCCTCCCCGATTACCACAACAGCATCCATGTCAATGGAGTTTAATACCAGGCGCATGGCGTCAACGGCGGCTTTATCAGCCACTTCTTTTTGGCCTCTTCCCATAAAGCGGCCGGCGGAAAGCGCAGCTGCTTCTGTGACCCGGACGAGTTCAAGAGCAAGGTTTCTGGTTGGTTTTTTGTTGGGCATAATTCCTCTCAAGGGAGTAGAAGGTAATAGATGAGGTAATAACTGATCGGAGCAGCCCAGAATAGAGAATCAAGTCGGTCAAAAACACCTCCATGACCAGGAAAAATCTTTCCCGAATCCTTGGTCTGGGCCTGGCGTTTGATCATGCTTTCTACAAGATCTCCAACCGGGATTGTGATTGAGATGACAAACCCGATCAGAAGACCTTCAAATAATTGGTAAGGAAGAGTCTGGATTGTGAAGTGGGAGTACAGCAAGGCGAGTCCGCCGCCTGAGAGTGTTCCAGAAAGAACAGATGCCAGATAGCCTTCCCAGGTTTTGTTTGGGCTGGTATTCGGGCTCAGGGAGTGAGTTCCTAACCAGCTTCCTATCAGGTAAGCTGCTGTGTCCGCAATCCATACCACTGGAAAAACCAGCAGCAGCCACCACATGCCGCTCTCCAGGCTCCGGAGCGACAGGATGTAAGAACCCAGCCAGCCAATGTAAAGAATGATGGACAGGCTGCTTCCCCAATTCCCTGGATTGATTTCAGGGTTCTGTTCAAATTTAACAAGATGATAAAAACTTGAGCTCAGAATCACAGCAGATAAGACAGTTCCCATGTGATCAAAATCAAATACAAAGCGGGTTCCTGCCAGCACAATCACGCTAAGCAGCGTAAAAATCAATCCTGGCTCAAACCCGCACTTCTCCACAAGCCGGATGTATTCCAGGGTGGCAGCAGCCAGGAAGATAGTTACAAAAATGGTAAAAGGGAGGCCTCCAATCAAGACTGCCAGTAAGGCAGACGGGATCAAAATAGCAGCAACGAGACTCCGCTTGATCAACATGGAGAGTGAGTTATTATTCCTTGGATAGCTGGATGTCGCCGTAACGGCGTTCCCGGCTGTTGTATTCCTGAAGGGCTTTTATAAGTTCTGATTTGTCGAAGTCGGGCCAGTAAGTCGGTGTGAAATACCATTCTGCGTAAGCACTCTGCCAGATCAAAAAATTACTGCACCGAAATTCTCCAGATGTCCGAATAATTAAATCAGGATCTGGAATATCCTTTGTATAAAGGTGATTTTCGATCAGGTTTTGATCAATTTGATCCGCGGAATGACCTTCTTCAATGATTTCCTTGACAGCCTGCACGATTTCGTCTCTTCCCCCGTAATTGAAGGCAATGTTGAGGATTAAGCGCTGATTTTCTTTGGTAAGCTCCATCGCATCAAGAACTTTTTTCTTCAGCCTGTTTTCAATCGGGTCCAGGCACCCTAAATGGCGAAGTTGAACTCCATTTTCATGCAAATTTTTCAATTCCCGGTCAAGCATTGTTCTGAATATGCCCATCAAGCCCTGAACTTCATCTTCAGGCCGCTTCCAGTTTTCTGTAGAAAAGGCATATATCGTGAGATATTGAATACCAAACTCAACACAGGATTCAATAATCTCCCGCAGGTTCTCAGTCCCTGCCCGGTGACCCGATAAGCGGGGGAGTCCTCTTTTTACAGCCCAGCGCCCATTGCCATCCATGATGATGGCGACATGAGAGGGTGTTTTTTCAAATTCAGACTTTTCTTCCATGATGGTAGATTTAGCAGTCTCTGTTTGCTGCAAGATATAAAGATCAGTCCAATATTTTCCGTTTGATGGTTAACCAGCTTCTAAGGATCAGACTTCCATAATTTCGGCTTCTTTTCGTTCTGCCAGTTCATCGACTTTTTTTGTGTATTGGTCAGTGATATTCTGAACCTCTTCTTCGCCCAGGTGAAGATCATCTTCAGTCAGCATGTTTTCTTCTTCAAATTCCCGCAGGGTGCGGATGCTTTCCCGGCGGATATTTCTGATTGTGACCCGGGTCTCTTCTGCTTTTGACCCAACAAGGCGAACCAGCTCTCTTCTTCGTTCTTCTGTTGGGGTGGGCAGTACCAGCCGAATGTTCTCCCCATCATTATTGGGCATTAATCCCAAATCTGATTTTAAGATGGCTTTTTCAATATTCCCAAGGGAGGAAGGGTCATAGGGACGAATCAGGAGGGATCTGGCTTCGGGTACACTAATACTGGCCAATTCCTGGAGCGATGTCTGAGTGCCATAATATTCCACGGGCAGTGTTTCAATTAAGGAGGGATTTGCCCGGCCTGTCCGGATGGTATTAAGTTCCTGGATAAAAACGCTGATTGATTTTTCCATTTTCTGGGTTGTATCTTGATAGACATCTTTTAGCATGGTGGGCCTCCATCTGACCACGAGGGATCCTACAGTTCACGACAAGCAGATCACCATCCTGGGTCAATTGATTTAGCAATCTATTTCTGATCAATCAAGTTCAAAATGTTAGTTCAGCAGATAACGGCTTATGCGGTAGGTTTATTATATGTGTTTTTGAATGGAGTTCAAGATTTAAAACAGGCAACTGAGCTTTATCTTCGCCCAAAAACTGGTTCTTGATCAATTTTCCGCTGCTGGAAGCCGATCTGAAACTCAGCTTCGATCCTGATCTGAAACCAGGGTTCCTGTTTTCTGTCCAAGTAAACCGAATCTAAGGGCGTCTTCATCCCACATATTTAGCACCAGGATCGGGAGCTGATTATCCATACAGAGCGAGAGCGCAGTGCTGTCCATGACTTTCAGACGCCTGTTTATTGCTTCAATGTAGGTCAGATGATCAAAAAGTTTGGCGTCGGCGTTCTTTTCCGGATCTGAATCATAGACACCATCTACTTTGGTGGCCTTGATAAGGACATCGGCATCAATTTCCATTGCCCGCAGGGCTGCGGCTGTATCGGTTGAAAAATAGGGGTTGCCAGTTCCAGCCCCGAAGATAACCACGCGGTTTTTCTCAAGGTGGCGAATTGCCCGGCGGCGGATATAAGGTTCTGCGACTGCTCGCATTTCAATTGCCGATTGAACCCGGGTGATGATTCCCTGGCGTTCCAGGGCATCCATCAGGGCCATGGCGTTCATGACCGTTGCCAGCATTCCCATGTAATCCGCTGTGGCCCGATCCATACCCCGTTCAAGCCCCTGACGTCCCCTCCAGAGATTCCCGGCTCCAATTACAATTGCGATCTCAACACCCAGATCATATACAGATTGGAGGTGGGCTGCCAGGTCTTCTGCCCGCATGGGATCAATCCCGAAACCATCGGGGCCGGCAAGTGCCTCCCCGCTGATTTTCAGCAGAATCCGGTTGTAGATCGCTTCATTTTTCATAAAGATTCCTCGCCTTGAATAACACTGTCCTAATTATATAAGAAAAAAGCCAACCGGGAGGTTGGCCTTTTGTTTTATTGGATGCTTTCTCCGCGTTCCCAACGCTCAAAACGCCGGATGACGATATTTTCGCCTATTGAAGCGATCTGATCGTGGAGCAGCTCCTGGATGGTTAGATCTTCATCCCGGATGTACGCCTGATCCAGAAGGCAGTTTTCTTTGTAGAATTTTTCTACCATGCCTTCCAGAATTCGATCTATGATGTTATCTGGTTTGCCTTCTTCCTGATACCGTTTTCTCGCGATGTCCTTTTCCCGCTCAATTACGTCTTCAGGAACCTGTTCGCTTTCCACCCAACGGGGAGAAGCGGCAGCGATCTGGAGGGCGATCTCATGAGCAAAGTCCAGAAACTCCTCTGAGCGGGCGACGAAGTCAGTTTCACAGTTGACCTCCACCATTACCCCAACCCTGCCATTACCGTGTGAGTAAAGTTCAATGGTTCCTTCAGAAGCATCCCTGTCAGATCGTTTTGCTGCTTTTGCTAAACCTTTCTGGCGGAGATAGTCGACTGCTTTGTCAAAATCACCATCTGATTCGGTCAGTGCTTCCTTGACATCCAGGATGCCAGAACCGGTTGCTTCACGCAGTTTTTTGATTAATTCAACTGAGATTTCCATTTTTTATTCCTCTTCAGTGTTCTCTTCTTTTTCTTCCTGCTTTTCTTCTGCCTCTTCCAGCTTCTGAGCTTCCTCGACGCTTTCCTTTTCCTCAGCTGTTTCCTGTTCTTCTTCCACTTCGCTTTCAACTTCAGCTTTGGGTGCAGCTTCCGGTTCGTCTTCTTTCATTTTTGCCAGGGTGGATTCTCCGAGCAGATCTTCATCAGATAATTCATCCCGAAGTTCTTCGGGCAGTTGAGCTTCTGCATCAGCTGCCTGGAGGTCGGCTTCGTAGTCTTTTCTCATGTTGATCCCTTCGTTGACCGCCTGGGCGATCTTGGAAACAATCAACTGGATGCCGCGGATGGCATCGTCATTGGCGGGAATGACATAATCAATGTTCTTGGGATTGCAGTTAGTGTCAACCATTGCCATGACTGGAATCTTCAACAGGTTAGCTTCGTGCACAGGGATCTCTTCCCGGGAGACATCCACAGCAAATAACAAATCTGGAAGACCATCCATATCACGAATACCCCCCAGCCTGCTTTCCAGCCGTTCAATTTGCCGGGTCATACCCAGAGCTTCTTTTTTCGTAAAGAGCTCAAATTCTCCGCGGTCCCGCATCCCTTCGAGTCGTTCCAGTTCGTGGATTCGTTCCCGGATTGTCTGCCAGTTGGTCAGGGTTCCACCCAACCAGCGGCCGATAACATAGGGCATGCCAACTTTTTCTGCGTTTTTCTTGATGATTTCCTGGGCCTGGCGTTTGGTTCCTACAAAAAGAATTGTCCCTCCATCTGCAACTTTGTCGCGGACTAGTTTGTAGACTTCTTCCAGCGCCTGTACAGTTTGCTGCAGGTCGATTATGTGAATATCGTTGCGAGCAGCGAAGATGTACTCATCCATGTATGGATTCCATTTTGCCGTTCGATGTCCAAAATGAACTCCACTTTCCAACAGTTCCTTCATTGATACAATAGCCATTAGATTTCTCCTTGCGTTAGGCCTCCGCTCCCGTCTTCCCAGCCGGAGACCGAAGGGGTTCTCCGGCACGCACCAGCTGGTCGAGGAACGTGTGAGTTACAAAATTACTCCCGCTCTTCAGCGGGAATGAGAGCAGTATATCATGTGGAGGGGGATTCGTCTAGATGACCCCCTTTCGATGGAGGAAGATTCGGAGCAGGCTGTGATATCCTTAGATTGGAATTATCTAAAAAAGGAGCAGTTATGACCGAGGAGAAAGTTCGGCGAGAGGAATTTAAAGTAGAAGGCGAAGCTCTGATCGATAAGATCAAAGAATTGATCCATGAAGGTAATATCCGCCGGGTGATTATGCAGGATCAGAATGGTCGGACATTGCTTGATATTCCCTTGACTGTAAGTGTCATTGGAGCCCTGGTTGCTCCCCATCTGGCTGCGATTGGTGCCCTGGCTGCGCTGGTGACCAAAGCTACTATTGTTGTGGAGATTGTTGATCAGGATCAATCAGAAAAAGTTGATCTTTAATAGCTTTCTTATTGAAATCAGCTCTCTTTTTGTTGACGGAGTAAACTTCGGATAGTATACTTTCACCAGGACATTCAATTAAATAGCAACCTTCGGGGCAGGGTGAGCGAAAGCAATTCCCAATCGGCGGTACAGCCCGCGAGCGCCAGATCAGGTGCAGGATTCGGTGAAACTCCGAAGCCGACGGTACAGTCCGGATAGAAGAAGGCCTAGCGATCAAACCAGGTTGGCTGGCAGTATGCCCCGAAAGCATCACGCTTTCGGGTTTTCTTATTTCCAGTCACAATCTCGTTAGTTTATGCCCCGCGGAAGCGGGTATTTTTACATACAGGGATTGATGAGGATGCTAAAGGATTTAGAAAGTAAAACGGGGAGAATCCTACTGCTGTTATTCTCTGGAACGACAGCGCTAATTCTCTGGTGGTTGTTCACGAAATACAGCGGCGTACCGCCATTTATTTTCCCCAGCCCCGGGTCGGTTTGGAACCGGTTTTACGCTGTTCTCCTGGACGGGAGTCTGGTTTACCATACCATGATTACCCTGCTGGAGGTGGTTCTGGGGCTGTTGCTCGGATTGATTTCCGCCAGTCTAACGGGTTATTTTCTGGCAAAATCGCGTCTGGTGGAAAGGATCCTGGCACCCTATATCGTTGCCAGTCAATCGATTCCCACTGTAGCTATTGCCCCCTTACTGGTAATCTGGCTCGGCCCTGGACTGCTCTCAAAAATATTGATCAGTGCCTTAATTGTGTTTTTCCCGGTCCTGGTAAATACCATTGTTGGAATTCGATCTGTACCTGCTGAGCTGTACGATTTGCTGAGATCATTGCAGGCGACCACCTGGCAGCGGATTCGACTGCTTGAGATCCCGGCCGCCATGCCTGTGTTTCTTGGCGGGCTGCGAATTGGAGCTACCCTGGCGGTAATTGGGGCTGTCGTCGGAGAATTTGTCGGTTCGGATAAAGGATTGGGATTTTTGATAAATGTTGGACGGGGATTATATGACACTGCTCTGGTTTTTGTAGCAGTTTTCACTTTAGTCGCGCTGGCTATGATGCTGTATGGGCTGGTTGTTCTCCTTGAGAACAAAGTTCTTGCCTGGCAGAAAAATAACAGCGGCTGAGTTATGGAGATATGTTGATGAAAAATTTCGCCCGAATCGGATTATTACTGCTGTTTTTGACCGCAGCAGGATGTGGAATAAATCAAGAAGTAGAGAATCCAGATCAGAAGGTCGATCAAATTCGCCTTCCCATGGGATACATTCCGAATGTCCAGTATGCCCCTTTTTACGTGGCGGATAAGCTGGGATTTTTTGCTGAGGAAAACCTGGACCTTGAGTTTGATTACTCCTATGAGACGGATGGGGTGGCGCTGGTTGGCGCCAATGAGCTGTCCTTTTCCATTGTCTCTGGAGAGCAGGTTCCAATTGCCCGGGCGGAAGGACTGCCGATAGTCTATGTTATGGCCTGGTACGATAGATACCCGGTGGCGGTGATTGCTAAAACCGAGCAGGGCATTACGATCCCTGAAAAGCTGGAAGGAAAAAGCGTTGGACTTCCGGGTTTATTCGGGGCTAACTATGTTGGTTTGCGGGCTCTTCTGGGAGAGGTGGGACTTCAGGAGAGTGATTTAAGGTTGGATTCTATTGGTTTTAACCAGGTGGAGGTTCTGGCAACCGATGCTGATCAGGCTGTTGTTGGCTACCTGGCAAATGAACCCATTCAGCTCCAGGCCCAGGGATATGAGATTGATGTAATCGCTGTTGCGGATTATGTCGATCTGGTTTCAAATGGACTTCTTACCAATCAGAAAACCATTGAAGAAAATCCTGAGCTGGTGCGGCGGATGGTGTCCGCGGTTATCAAGGGAATTCAGTACACGGTTGAGAACCCAGAAGAAGCCTACGAGGTTTGTTTCGACTATGTTGATGGTCTGGAAAATGCGGACCAGGATGTTCAAATGGCTGTGCTGGAGACCTCAATCTCCCTTTACCAAACTGATCCTTACGGCTACAGCGATCAAGAAGCCTGGGAAAACATGCAGGATGTTTTATTGACCATGGGTCTCATGAAAGAAGAGATTAATCTGGAGTCGGTATACAGTAATGAATTTATCCCCCAACAGTGATCCAGTGCTGGATGTCAGAAATTTGAGTGTGATTTTTGAAGATGATAACGGCATCCTTCACGCCCTTGAAGATCTAAATTTCCAGATTGAACCGGAGCAGTTCATCTGTGTCGTGGGCCCTTCCGGCAGCGGGAAAAGCACCCTGATCCGGATCCTGGGTGGACTGCTGCGACCGACGACTGGAAAAGTATTTCTCAATAACCAGCTGCTGACTGAACCCCGGAAAGGTGTTGGGATTGTCTTTCAAAAAGCAAATTTAATGCCCTGGAGATCGGTTCTGGAAAACATCACTCTTCCGCTGGAAATATCAGGGGTGAATGGCGATCGGGCTCGTGATCAGGCCAGGGATCTGACCGCGTTGGTAGGACTGTCCGGTTTTGAAAACTGGCTACCAGGCGATTTGTCCGGTGGGATGCAGCAGCGGGTCGCGATTGCCCGGAGCTTGATTCATGATCCAGGTTTACTGCTGCTGGATGAGCCTTTTGGAGCTCTGGATGCTTTGACCCGTGAAAAAATGGGCACAGAACTGCTGCGGATCTGGCGGGCCCGAAAGAAAACAGTGCTGATGATCACTCATGATATCGGGGAGGCAGTTTTTCTTGCTGATCGAGTGCTTGCCCTGAGCCCGCAGCCCGGAAAACTGCGGCTCAATCTGGACATTAAACTTCAACGACCCCGGAAGGATGAAGATCGATATTCTCCAGAATTTGTCGGCTACACTCAGCAGCTCAGGGAGGCCATAGAATGAGAGCTGAAAGCAAAATGTTTTCAGTAATACTTTTCCTGGTTGTATTCAGCCTTGTTCCTGGATTTGTGTCAGCTCAAACCGGCGATTTAATTTTTGATGAATTTGTAATTGAATTCTGGCCGGAATATGATCGGCCAGATGTCCTGGTAATTTACAGAGGGAAGCTGTCTTCTGAGGTAGCACTGCCGGCTGAAATCACCTTCCGGATTCCAACTGCAGTGGGGCGCCCGAATGCAGTGGCTTTCCGGGATGACCAGGGTCAGTTGATTCCGCTGCAAGAGACGCGCGTTGTCCGGGGTGAGTATGCTGAAATTACCTTTATCACCAGTTTTCCTGAAATCCAATTTGAATACTACGATCCTGCCCTGGTTGTGACTCAGGAAACTCGCAGCTACAGTTATTTCTGGCCTGATCAGCATGTAGTTGGTCAAGCTCAAATCTGGATTCAGATCCCAAGAGATGCCCACGGCCTGGAAGTGAATCCACCTTTGAAAGAATCCCTTGTAGGCCAAGATGGATTGGAATATGCATATGATAGTTTTGAAGAAATCCCTGCGCAGTTTTCAATTAATTTTAGCTACCAGAAACAATCTGATGCATTAAGTGTTGAAGGCGAAAAAATTCAACCCGCGGCACCAATTGAACCAGAAATCCCTGTCTCCTTTTTTACCGGGGACTGGATCCCAATTTTTCTGGCAGGATTGGGAGCCCTGGCCACCGTTTCAGCAGGCATTCTGTACTGGTGGTTTCAGGGAAACCGGGGCAAAGATCTGGTGAAGTCCGTCCTCCCGGAAGATAAGTCAAGCTCAGCCCAGCCGAATTACTGTCCGAAATGTGGAAATCCAGCCCACCCGGGTGACCTTTTTTGTCGGGTTTGCGGTGAAAAGTATTGACCCCATTGATTTGGAAGTTTTGCCAGCCAACAGCTCTGCACCCGCAGAGCTGTTCTTTTGACATCTGTTTCTGAAATATGTGAGAAAACTCATCAGGATCTGGACTCTTTTTCATAGTTTGTTAATCTAAATGTGCAAAAATTATTTTGTCTGGATCGTTCTGCGGGAAATCGTTTTATAATGAGTAGCTATGAGTGAATATGAGTTTGAAAACACCCCATCTGGGATCCGCTGGAAATTTGTGGCCGGCGGAATAATTATTGTCGGAGCGATTATTTATTTAATTGCTTCCTCAGCTGCTGCCAGCGCGCAGTATTTTCTGACAGTGGAAGAAGCAATTCACCATACGCAGGAGAATGGTCTAGACGGCAGAAATTTACGGGTATCCGGTGCTGTGTTAGGAGATTCAATTGAGTATGATATGGACAGCCTGGAGCTGGAATTCACGATCGCCCATGTCCCTGGAGATAATCAAATCCTGGAAGAGCAGGGTGGACTGGCCAGAGCACTGCATCAAGCAGTTAACGATCCGGATGCAGCGATTTTAGATGTGGCTTACACAGGTCCTGTTCCCGACTTGCTCCAGCATGAAGCGCAAGCCATCCTGACCGGCAGGATTGGAGATGATGGCGTATTTTACGCTGATGAAATTTTGTTGAAGTGTCCGACAAAGTATGAAAGCTCTGTGCCGGGTCAATCAGAAGAGTAAACGAAAATTCCTGTTCAGGCAGGAAACATAAGAAGGTCTGGAGAGAGCTTATGGCAGCCAGTATTGGATTTGGTTCCCTGTTTATTGCCTTGATTGTTTCCCTTTACGGGATTGGGGCCGCTTTTACCGGAACCAGAACAGGTCGTGAAGACTGGATTGAAAGTGCGAGGCAAGCCTTACTCTTAGTTTTCCCCCTTTTGACAATATCTGTCTTTGGCCTGGCTTTCCTTCTTGTCACCGACCAATATCAAGTTGCATATGTTGCCGAAGTTTCCAGCCGCCAGATGCCGCTTTATTTAAAGCTGACCGCAATCTGGGGTGGACAGGCGGGTTCCCTGCTCTTTTGGTCCTGGCTGCTGGCCGGATTCAGCGCAGCAGTTGGACTGAAAAAATGGGATCGGGATCGCGATTTGCTCCCCTGGGTAATCGTGGTGATCCTGGTCACGCTTGCTTTTTTTATCTTCCTGACTGCATTTTTCGAGAATCCATTTGATCGTTTTTGGCGGATAGGTGACAGGATTCTTACGGCCGTAACACCACCGCAGGGTTCTGTTCCTGTATTCCCTGCAAACGGCCAGGGTCTGAATCCCCTGCTCCGGCACCCTGGAATGATCTTTCATCCTCCCCTGCTCTACCTGGGATTTGTTTCTTTTGTTGTCCCGTACGGATTTGCTGTGGCGGCATTAATCACCGGCCGCACCGATGATCGTTGGATTTCAATTACCCGCCGCTGGACGCTCTGGGCCTGGTTGTTTTTATCCCTGGGCCTGGTCCTCGGCGCCCGCTGGGCTTATGATGTGCTTGGGTGGGGGGGGTACTGGGGCTGGGACCCGGTTGAGATTTCTGCCCTGCTGCCCTGGCTAAGCGGTACTGCCTTTTTACATGCGGTGATGATCCAGGAAAAGCGGGCAATGTTTAAGCAGTTAAATATGGTTTTGATCATCCTCACCTACGACCTGGTGATCTTTGGAACTTTCCTCACCCGCTCCGGAGTGCTGTCATCTGTTCACTCCTTCGCCCAGAGTGCCATCGGTCCCTTGTTTTTTGTTTTTATCGCAGTCACACTCAGTTTTTCATTGGGTTTGTTAATCCACCGCTGGAGCGATCTTAAGTCAAAACAGGTATTGACCTCATTATTTACTCGAGAAGGATTGATTCTGTTCAGTGTATTACTTTTCCTGGGAATTCTGGTGACCTCCTTCTGGGGTGTGCTGTTCCCACTTATGTCGGAAATAGTCACCGGCCAAAAAGTAACTGTCGGACCGCCGTTTTACGAGCGGGCAACCGGACCTCTTTTTGGAGGTTTACTGTTTTTGCTGGCATTGTGTCCGTTTTCAGCCTGGAGTTATTTTTCTTTCCGAAAGATGGGTCGTTTACTCTGGAAACCATTTTTGATCTCTCTGATTGGGCTGATGGGGGTGCTGAGCCTTGGGATTCGCCGCTGGCCCGCTGTACTGGGATTCTGGCTGATCTTCTTTGTGATTGCTGTAAACGGATTTGATTTGTACCGGCGGGTAATTCAAGGAAAAAACCAACCCAGGCCTGGGACCATTTTAAAAAAGATTGGGAGACAGCGGCGGACGTATGGAGCGATGATAATTCATATTGGTGTGGTACTGATGGCACTGGGGGTTGTTGGGATTGAGGTGTATCAATCAGAAACACAAGGAACGATTCCCCAGTCCGGACAACTCTCTTTGGCAGGCTACACCATGGTTTATGATAGGTTGGATGTATTTGACACCCCTGATGGGAGAAATATTGCCCGGGCTGTTGTTAATTTGAGCAGGGATGGACAGGATTTAGGAGAAATTTATCCCCGGCGGGATTATTATTATGACTCGAATCAGCCAATGACGATCCCCGGGGTGCGTTCTACTCTGCGCGATGATTTTTATGTTGTGCTGGTTGATTGGAAGGAAATCTCTCAGCAAGGAGCTACTTTTAAGGTCTATCATAATCCCCTGGTGCGCTGGATGTGGGTCGGCGCCTGGGTTTTTATTGTTGGGGTAGTTTTTGCTGTCTGGCCCGATTCCGGGAAAGCTGTCCAGGAAGCCCACAAACCAACCTTGATCCAGGTGAAGAAATGAATCTCAAAAAACCTCTGTTTTTTTTGATCAGCATCCTTGTACTTCTGGTTGGAAGTACAGCCTCTGTTTTTGCTCAAGGGGATATCCCTACAGAAGATGAAGTCAACCAAATTGCCCATCAATTGTACTGTCCGGTGTGTGAGAATATCCCGCTGGATACATGTGGAACAGAAGCCTGTGAACAGTGGCGAGGTGTGATCCGGGATAAGCTGGCTGCCGGTTGGTCTGAAAAACGGATCAAAACTTACTTTGTTGAGCAGTATGGGGATCGTGTTCTCGCTGAACCACCCCGCAGAGGATTTAACTGGTTGGTCTATGTCCTTCCTCCTCTGGCGTTTGGGATTGGGCTAACAGCATTATTCCTGGGATATCGGCAGTGGCGGACGGTTGAAGATCCGGATGTGGTCCAAAAGCAGAACCAAAAATTGCTTGATGGACAGGAGATCCCTGAGAAATATTTGAAACGGGTTGAGGAAGAATTGGCAAGACGGGAGTAAATCTGAAGATGAAAAAATGGTTGCTGTGGGGTGGTCTGGGTTTGCTGCTGACGCTTCTGGGATTGGGTCTGTTCCGGGCTCAGCAGGGACAGGTAGGGATCGGACAGTCCGCTCCTGATTTTGAGCTGGAGACTTTTTCCGGGAATACCTACCGCCTGGCTGATCAGCGAGGAAAGGTTGTGGTGATTAACTTCTGGGCTTCATGGTGTGAGTCCTGTAAGCCGGAAGCTGAGGACCTGGAAATGGCCTGGCGGAAATATCGAGATGGGGGAGAGGTCTTGTTTCTAGGGGTGGATTACACTGATACAGAACCAGAAGCGATGGCATATCTGGATGAATTTCAGATCACATATCCTAATGGACCGGACCTGCGAACCAAAATTTCTCAGGCATACCGCATTCGGGGGGTTCCAGAGACTTATGTGATTGGTAGGGATGGAAAAATAGCCCATGTTCAGATTGGTCCATTTCAATCGAAAGCAGCAATAGAAAGTATTGTTGAAACAATATTAAATGATTCATTTTCGATCGAGTAAATATATATGGGAACAGGCGCAATACTGATCAATCTGGCATTATTTACGCTGTCCGCGGTGTTCTTAATCAAGCCGTTTTTCAGGGAGCAAGAAGATCTCAAGGCTTCTGATAGTTCCGGTTCGGTTCTCAAAGCTGAAAAGGAAAGACTGCTTGCTGCATTAGAAAATCTGGATGATGAATATCGATTAGAAAAGATAGCAGAAGATGACTATCAGCGAAAGCGTAATTACTTACTTTCTCAGGCAGCCGGGATACTCAAGACCTTAGATGAACTTGGCATACAACCTGATCTGGAATCAAATCAGTTCAACAATGAGTCTGAAGAAGATCTGGATGATCTGGATGCCCTGATTGAATCCCGAAAACGAGAGCTTCGGCGGGATTCGCAGAAGCTCTGTCCGCTGTGCGGGACCCAGGTGAATCAATTTGACCAGTTCTGCGGCCATTGTGGGGAAACATTATGATCAGAAATCGGATCTTTCCCCTGGGTTTATTTGGAATGCTGCTGTTTTTGCTGCTTTCATCCGGCTGTATGGATCTTGGACAGGATGTACTCCCTCCAACCAGCCAGGCCACCCAGGAAAAAGTTCTTTTACCTACCAGTACTCCAGGACTCTTTGATTCTGCAGAGATCAATCAACCAACACAAGAAAAATCATCAGGAACTTATCCGGAAGGCACTGTCCAGGTCCAGATCTACAATCACACCGGCAGCACAGAGGAAAATCTGGTTGTGAAACTGTCGGGTTACGAACAGCATGATCAGATCTTTGAGGCTTCAGAATCTGCGGCCGGAGGTAAGTCGGTTATTTTTTCCAGTGTTCCTCTGGAAGAGGGAACTGTATATTTTGCTGATGTGGAATACCATGGCGCTGTTTACCGCTCGGATTTGGTGGTGATTGAAAGTGGAACCACAGCTCTTTCCCTGCCCCTGGATATTTATGGAACGACGACTAACACCGCGTCATTATCAATTGATCGGATTCATATCTTTCTTGACTATCAGGAACCGGAACAGCTTCAAGTAGGAGAAATCTTTATCCTCTCCAATTACGGGGATGCAACGGTGATTGCCGAACAGCCCGGTCAGCCTGTATTGGATTTTTTCCTTCCAGAAGATGCAGCAAATCTGGCTTTTGAAAATGGAGAGATTGGTGATCGTTTTCACCTTACAAAAGATGGATTCAGTGACAGTATCAGCATTCCACCGGGTTCTGGTGTATATCAAGTGATGGTGTTCTATACGCTTCCGTATCAAAAAAATAAGCTGGAATTCATTCAGGAACTGAATTACCCTGTCAGTGCTGTTGTGGTGATGACACCGGTCTCCCAGCTGAGACTTAAATCCAAGGTTCTGGATGATCTTGGAATCCGGGAAATTCAGAATGGATCCATCCGGGTTTATTCTTCTGGAGAATTGGAACGGGGAGCCGAGCTCCAATTTCTGGTCAGCGGGAAAATTCCTGTTGGGGGTCAGAGCGGATTTTTCCCGGCCGTGTCTGGTTCCTGGTTGTGGCTGATTTTGGGGGGAACTGGATCTGCCTTGATCCTGATTGGAGCTGTTTATTTTTTCAGGAATCAAGCCCAGCATCCTGCTGCAGCTGGTTTAGATGAACTGCAAAAGAGGAAAGAAAACCTGATGGATTCAATTATTGCCCTGGATGAGATATTTGATGATGGCAAGGTTGAAGAGGAACGCTATCAAGAAAGGAGATCAGTTCTAAAAGAGCAGCTGCGGGACGTGATCAAGAAGCTAGAGCCTGAGCAGGAAAATGATTAAAGTCAGGGGATTAGATAAGCGTTTTGGCCATCGGTCTGTTATTCAGAGCCTTGATTTTGATCTTAAAAAGGGTGAGTTTTCAGCTCTCCTGGGACCCAACGGGGTTGGAAAGACAACCTTTCTTCACATCCTGGCATCTCTTTCCCGTCCCACCCGGGGTCTGATCCGGATTGGATCTTACCGGGTTCCGGAGCAAATCCAGATCGTGAGGCGCCAAATTGGTCTGGTCTCGCACCAGCCGTTTGTGTACCGGGAATTAACTGGAGAGGAAAATTTAGAATTTTTTTGCCGGTTGTATGGAGTGAAAGATTCCCGGAAAAAGATCGAAGAGCTGCTTGATTTACTTAATCTCAATAGTAGAAAAACTGATCTCGTTCGGACATATTCACGGGGGATGCTCCAGCGTCTGTCTGTAGCCCGAGCTTTGGTTCATTCTCCCGCTTTGCTGCTGTTAGATGAACCTTTTACCGGCCTGGACCAGGAGTCCGGCCGGGTTTTGGAGACCACCCTGCAGTCACTAACAGCCAGCGGTGTAAGCATTGTGATGACATCTCACGATCTGATCCGGGTCTCAAAGTTAGTCGATCGGGTGGATATTCTTTTTAGAGGGAATATCTCATCATCAATTTCAAATAGAAATAACAGCCTTCCCAAGTTGATGAATGCCTACCAGGCTGCAGTCCGGTCCCAGGAGAGCAGCCAATGAAAAATTTTTTGTCCGTGATCTGGTCCGTGATCTGGAAGGACTTCAAAACAGAATGGCGGGGAAAAGAACAAATCTCTTCCATGCTTGTGTTCGCACTTCTGGTGATCATAATTTTTAATTTTTCCCTGGAACTGGATCTTCCGGCCCGGGAATCTGTAATTTCTGGTGTGCTCTGGGTGACATTTGCTTTTGCGGGAACGATTGGAATCAACCGGTCGCTTTCATCCGAGACCGATCAGGGTGGTTTGCAGGCTCTTTTGCTTGCCCCTGTTGATCGAAGCTATATTTACCTTGGAAAACTGGTGGGAAATTTCAGCTTTATGCTGGTGACGGAACTGATTGTGATTCCGGTCTATAGTTTTCTGTACCAGGTTAACCTGTTTAAATTCTCATTTTTCCTGGTGGTCGTTCTTGGATCACTTGGTTATACAGCGGTGGGAACCCTGCTGGCTGTGATGACTGTCCAGACCCGGACCAGGGATATTTTGCTGCCGATTCTTCTCTTCCCGCTGACGCTTCCTATGCTGATCCCAGCAGTAAAAGCAAGCCAGATTTTGCTGGATGGCAGCAGTATAATAGAAGCCAATCTGTGGGTGAATTTACTTCTGGTTTACAACTTGATATTTCTTACCCTCGCAGTAGTTTTATTCGAATATGTGGTTGAGGAGTAGTTGATGGGTCCTAAGCCCCGAGCATTACAAATTTTAGACGGATTCAGCCTGCTTGTCATCCTGGCTGCTGTTTGCCTGGTCTTTTTCTATGCTCCGGTTGAAGTTGTGATGGGGCAGGTCCAAAAAGTTTTCTATTTTCATGTGGCAACCGCCTGGGTAGGGATGCTGGGTTTTATCGCTGCCGCGGGAGCCGGAATTTTGTATTTACTAAAAGGTGATCTGCGGTGGGATCAAGCAGGTCTTTCAGCGGTTGAAATCAGCCTGGTATTCTTTTTGACCGCTATTGTGACAGGATCGATCTGGGCCAGACCAACCTGGAATACCTGGTGGACCTGGGATCCCAGATTGACTACCGCTGCAGTAGTCGAGCTGATTTATCTGGCTTATTTCCTGCTCCGGCAGGGAGTTGATGATCACCGCAAACGGGCCCGATTCAGTGCGGTCTATGCAATTTTTGGCGCGTTAAGTGTTCCCCTGACATTTATTTCGATCCGCCTGCTGCGAACAATCCATCCTGTTGTGGTGGGACAGGGAGCGGGGAGCGGGAGCGGAGGTTTTAATATGATCCCCAGCATGCAGATTGCTTTTTTCTTCAGCTTATTCGCTTTTACTGTTTTCTTTGCTGATTTACTCTGGCACCGGATCCGGCTTGAGAAAATGAAAAGGGAGCTCCAAACACTTCAGGAGGAAGAGTGGGGTCAGATCGGGGGTGAATTATGAATTTAACAAATTTGGTGCCTGATACGCTAGATTATATGATTGCGGGCTATGCTGTGATTGCTGTAATCATTTCCGGATATGTTGGTAGTTTGATCTGGAGAAGAAGGAAGCTAAAACGCGACCTGTTTGATCTGCAAAACAGAGAGTAAGAGAGCATATATTCCCCGAAGCATTCCCCTGATTTCTGCCCTGTTGAAACAAATTATCAAATTCATAACAGATCTTTTTCGAGATTCATCAGTTTGTTTCTTTGTAGTATGGGGGGGCCAACACCAATCATCCAAATCAAGCCGGAAATCAAGCCTTCGTTTTCGATACAGACCCAGGAATTGAATTGTGAGATAGGCTGCCAGAGGAAAACTCGGGGAGATAAAAGTCATGATTAAATTGTATACTGAGGCAGGGATCATGAAAACAAGGATTCCGACCATATCGAATCAGGTATCCCCGAATTATTTTTTGGGTTTGTTTTGTATTAAATAATGGTAGTAATTGATACTGGCCCCAAATAATCCACCACCGATCCCGGTGTAGAGTATCCCCAGCAGCGGTTTTGGAATCGGGGTGAATTTCCTTAGCGTGATGCCAAGTCCCATCATGAATGCAATTAAGAGATAGGAATGCCATTCCTGGAAGGCGAAAAAACAGGGGTCAGAGGAGCTGATTGTCGTGATCCGGAGGATATTTTTTCGGGCCAGACTTGAAAATCCCCACCTGGCAATAATTGCCGCAGCAGCAAGGCCAGCTGCCCAGTAGATCCAGCGCGAGCCATATGAAACCTGCTGAAACCACCCGGCTGCTAGTGAGATCAGGAAGAAGCCGACTGCAGACCACATCAAACCGGAAAAAATGATCAGCCAGGTTTTGGGAACTCATGGCTTAAATTGGCTGAAATCCATAATGGGTTGCCTGTGGGGTCCTGCTAAATTTGTGACCTTCCCCAGTTTTATTCAGGGTTAAGCAGCTGTTGGAATTTTCTATTGGATTTTTGCTCGACTTGATCATGGACGCTCACTCCGTGGCTGTCCATCGTAACCACCACCGGAAATTCTTTGACATCCAATATCCAGATTGCCTCGGGAACTCCGAAGCCTAACTTGTAAACATCCAGAACCTGGTGAACTGACTCGGCAATTAATGTCGCCGCCCCTCCCACAGCATGAAAGTAACAGGCGGGGACTTCCTGACAGGCCTGGAGGGTTTTTGCTCCCATTCCGCCTTTTCCAATCACGCCCCGCAAATCAAAGTGGTGCATGACTTCACTCTGGTATGGTTCCTCGCGGATGCTGGTTGTGGGGCCGGCTGCGACGAATTGATAATTCTTATCTTCCAGGCCGGAGACCACAGGACCGCAGTGGTAGATCAGGCTCTCTTTAAGGATGGGTTTAATCGCTTCGTAAACTTCCAGATCGTCTCCTTCCGGGTCTCGTGTGCCGCGGATAAAGGTATCGATCATCCATTTGTGAACGGCATCTCTGCCGGTAGCCAGGATGCCTGTCAGGGCAATCGTGTCCCCGGTGTTCAGTTCGCGAATTGTATCAGGGCTGATGGGAATCTTAATTTCACGCATGGCAGCCACTCCTTAAATATATTTTGATAGGATCAGCTCAAGTCTTTTCTTAACTGAGGCATCGACAGCCTCAGGTCGGGTGATAATTGTTCCTTCTAAAGCGGATTCACATTTACAGACCTCTGTTTCAGCAGCGAGAATGTCCACCAGGGCAGTCAGGGTCTTTTTGACTGTATCCAGGTTTTTTTCAAGGATTTGAAGCACCATGTTGACAGATACCGGATCTTCTCCGGTGTGCCAGGCGTCATAATCTGTGATGTGGGCGAGCGAGGCATAACATAATTCCGCTTCCCGGGCCAGAAAGGCCTCCGGGGCTGTGGTCATCCCAATAATCGACATTCCCCAGGAGCGGAAGGTGTTGGATTCAAGCCGGGTTGAAAACCTGGGTCCTTCGATGATCACAAATCCCCCCTGGGGATGGATAGAGGCGTCCGTTTTTTGAAGGGCCTGGATTAAATTTTTTGAAAGCTCGCCGCAAAAAGGGTCCGCTGTGCTGACATGGGCGGTGATCCCCTGCTCAAAAAAGGTGTAATCCCGATTTTTTGTATGGTCATAAATTTGATTCGGGACCACAATATCTCCCGGCTGGTAATCTTCTCGCAGCGAACCGCAGGCATTGACACTGATCACTTTCCTCACCCCGAGCATCTTCAGCGCATATATATTGGCCCGGTAGTTAACGGCCGAAGGGTTAAATTTGTGCCCGGCCCCATGGCGGGATAAAAAAGCTACCCGGTGGCCGTTCAATATCCCGGAGATAATCGGAGCACTTGGTTTACCAAAGGGTGTTTCCAGTGATTGCTCCTGGATGTTTTCCATTCCATTAATTTCATAGAGGCCGGAACCGCCAATGACGGCGAAGAGTGGAGGTGTTTTGAGTTTGTCCAAATTAATATTCCTGAGATTAAGTGATATTCAAATTAATTCAATTATAGGTAATTGAGCGGCTGCTCACAAGAACGAATTTGACCAGTTTGGTTAGATCACCAGGGATTTCTGCAGTCTGGTCAATGATTTGCTATACTAGTTAATAATGAAAAAGAAAATTTCTGGCGGCTTCCGGGAAGTATCTCATACTGCTGAC
>CAZTWV010000003.1:0-120933 GCA_964618295.1 uncultured Anaerolineales bacterium
TGTCCGCTGTGATCAAAGCATTAACTCGTTTACACAATGTTCTTGACACTCTCTTGAAATTCAGGTTGATTTTTTGCCATGAAACATGATTTCTTGCACAATCTACGCGAAATCTTTGATGGTTCGAACGTATTCTTAAAGTGGGTGGGGACGTTTATCGCATTAACTTTGTTTATTTACCTAATTCTTCAACAAGATTGGAAAAACTTGTGGATTAATCTTCAGAATATATCTGTTATGGTCATCTTATTGGTATGTTTCTTGTTCTTGACCCGCATTGTTATCAATTCAATTCGTTGGTTCATTCTCCTTGGAATTGCTAGAATTGATATCCCACTACTTGATTGCATAGAACTGTTTTTTCTCGGTATGTTTTTCTCTAATTTTTTACCTACAACAATTGGGGGGGATGGCGTAAGATTTTTAGGATTAATGCATTACGAGGATGATCGCTCAAAGGTTTTATCTTCAATTGTTATTGACAGAATAATCAATTTATTTGCTATTCTTATTTTGTTTCCCTTGCCAATTATTGTTTTTTCAGAAATTTTTTCATCTGGAAATGGAGTAAAAACATCTGCTGGTTACTTCTTATCAACTGTCAGTAACAAATTTCAAAAATTAAAAGCAAATATCCAAGAATTTTTGGAAAGAAATAAATTTTGGTTTGAATCTCCAAACAGATTATTATTGAGTTTAGTTGTTACCTGGTTATCACAACTGTTTTACTATTATGGGATTTGGATCTTAGCTCGAAATTTAGGTATGAAAGTAAGCTTAATTCAGGTTGTTTCTGTTTCTGTTTTTGTTTACTTAGCTACATTGTTGCCTATATCAATCAATGGGTACGGAGTTAGAGAAGTTACAATAACCACTCTTTATTCAATTCTTGGCTTTCCGTTGGATGGAGCGATTTCTTTAGCAATCGTATCCCGACTTATTTATTTTGTCACATCATTATTTGGAGGAATTTGGTTACCAAAATATTTTTCTAAGATCAATTCAACGGTATAAAGACCTAATTTTCTAATACAAACCTATTTGCTACCAAAATTAAATTTAGAAATTGACATAATATGAAACACCCATGTTCTTGAATCTAAGATATCTTTCATTTGACGATTGAGTCTAGAAAAAGATGTAGTTGAAATTAATAATTTGAGAAAAAAGGATTTATGAAAATTTTTAGAAAAAAACCTTCTGATAAAATAATTGGTAAGAGAGATTTATATTTTTGTGTGATTCTTATCTTTCTATCCACTGTTGGATACACTCTCCAGATATGGATCTATTCCCGCTTGCAGCGGACCTTACTGGATGAGGGAAATTACCTTTACAAAGGGTACCTGTTTGTGACGGGAAAGCTGATTCCTTTTCAGGAGTACGGCACCTGGACCAACAAGATGCCGCTCTCTTTTCTGGTACCGGGGTACTTCCAAGAACTATTTGGGCCGGGTCTTGACGTGGGAAGGAATTATGCTTTCATCCTGGCTGTCCTGATTTTTTTGGGGACAGTCATCCTCGCCATTCGTCTGGGGGGCAAATGGGGGGGGATGATCACTGCAGTGCTTCTAGCAGTCAACCCGGCGCCCCTCAAGCTTCACAGTCTGGTTTTGTCTCAGGGTCTGGTCAGCTTGATGCTGGTGATCACTTTGCTGCTTATTCTGGGAAAGAATCGCCCGCTGTGGCAAATCCTTCTGGGATCATTCCTGGCTGGATTGGTTCCGCTTGTCCGCATCAACCTCTTCCCGTTTTTTCCGCTGGTTGTAGCTTATATCTTCTGGGAACACGGAAAAAGAAAAGGTTCCTTTGCTTTAGCAAGTGGAATCGTTTCTTTTTTGGGGATGCACTTACTCTACTGGCCGGGGATACTCTCTCTGTGGGGGAGGTGGATCCCGGATGGGTTATTTTCATCCGTCGATCTTTGGAAGGCCCGTTTTGGAAATACGGTTTCCCTCCATCAGCCCAATTTATCCTTTACAAGACGTTTGATGGCTTTCTCCCAGGGAGTACGGTTTCAACTACCCATGCTTCTGGGGGTCTTTACATCTTTGGTGCTATGGCCGAAAAAATTTCTGGATCAGCATCAGAAACGGAGTTCAGTGTTCCTGCTGGTTGTATTTTCAGCACTTTTTATAGCCCATGCGTATGCGGCTTTATTCATGGATTACAATATCCACGCATTCTTTGCTTATCTTGCTTTCTTTCACGTTGTAGGTATATTTCTAGTGGCGGCAACCTGGCAGGATTGGAATTTTCAACTGAATCCATTGAGGAAAACTCTTGCTGGGGTAGGAATGATTGGTTTTACCCTCATAGTTGGCTACAGCATTTCAGAGCAGAGTTCAATTTTTGGAGCCTGGTTTAAGGAATTTTTGAGGGAGAAGATTATCAATGTTGAAGGCAGCGGTTTGGGTACTGCTGTCTGGGCCTGGTGGGAAAGTGTTCAGGCCAGAACCGGATGGAGATTTGTAGATTTGTTGACTGTTGTTGCTATTGTTTTAATGATAGTAGTTTTGATCCTGCTTATTTCTGGTTTGTGGTGGGTTTATCATAGATATTTCCGGGAAAGATTTTCAGTTGATGGGAAACTGGAGTTGTCTCACGGTTTGGTGGTATTTCTTCTTCTGGGTACTGCCTTCTCGCCTACTAACTTTCTGGGAGGCGGTTTTGATTATTATGACTGCAGCCCGCAAGCAATTGAACAGTATCACAATGCAGCCTGGCTTGTCGGGGAGGTCATAGCTCCTGGGGATCAGGTTTTCTGGATTGGAAAAGACACTCAGGTTGTATTGTTGAAAGCCCAGGGAGGAAAAGAGTTCGAAATTTATCCCCAGCAGCTAAATTCAATTCACTCCTTTCGGATAGGAGGGAATACTGATCAATTAAACAAGGGCGGGTTCTGGCAGGATTCCCAAAGTCAGGATTGGATCGACAACTCTCAAGTGCTGCTTTTTGAGCAGCAGGCAGTTTCTGGATGGTACGATGAAACCTTTCAGAAATTGGATTTAAGCAGTTTTGAAAAAGTCAATGAAAGCAATAATATCGGTTGTACCTATGACCATCGGATCTATATCTATAAACGTATTGATAAAAACTGATGGGCAACATGGCATAGTTGAATGGCATTCTGATCAGATTGCTACTCATCTACGATTTATGATTCGGGCTTGTTTCTAAAAAGACTATAGGACGGATAGGTAATTATCTGATGTAGATATTCATTATTGGGTCAGAAAGTAATCAAGTCAAACTTGGCAAACGAAGGACGAGATTTTCCAGGGTTAATCTTGTGTTTGCGTTTTGCTCGAGTAAAACTTTTGTCGTATTTAGATCTTTGAGTACTTGATTCACTTTTTTAAGATTTAATCCTTGCGACAGTTTTGAAATATTATCTTTGTAATCCACATTATGGATTGGAGCTCTAGAGCCACTTGTCTGCAGCAGAATATCATGCCAGAATGAACTCCAATATTTTAACATCAAGGTCACGTATTCCTGTTTTTTTCCGATCTCTTTGACAAATTTAAAACGGTTAACTGTTGTTGAGTGAAGAATCATCTCTAAATCATTAATTATTTGCTTTCTATAAATTAATAAATCAGGATTCAAATGGTAGGAATAAGCAGCTTCAGGTCTACCTCCTGAAATATGAGCTAACAGTTTAGCTTCTGCTTCAGGGAGTCCGTAATGCTCTTGTAATCCTGTAACAACTTCAGCAATTGGGAGTGGGCGAAGATGCACTTCTTCACAGCGGGATGTGATCGTTTCCAGAAGTTGATCAGCGGACTGAGCAATGATGATCAGAATGACCTGTGCTCCTGGTTCCTCAAGGGTTTTTAAAAGTGCGTTCTGGGATTCCTGGTTGGCTTGTTCGAAATCCAATATATAACCGATCCGGTAGGGGGCTTCATATGGCACAAGAGATAGATCGTGGATCAATCCGCGGATTTGATCAATTTTGATAGTAGAGCTGTTTTCCTCGCTCATAACTGGGAAAACATCCGGATGTTCTAACCGGGCGATTCTCTGGCAGGTAGAACATTTGCCGCAGGCCATACCCGGTACTGGTGTGTTTCTGCAGTTGAGGGCCATCATAAATTGAACTGCAAGATTCTTTCTACCCAGTCCGGGAGCGCCTGTGATCAGATATGCATGCCGCAATACACCTTCTTGAATATGTCTCTGGAGAAGGGCAGCAGCCCATTGATGTCCAATTAGATTCCACGGCATGGGTGAATTTTAAGTCATCGACCTTAATTGCGCAATGTCGTTGACATGCTATCTGACACCCATTAGAATGAGCCCAGTATGAAACTAGAAAAATTAAATCAACAACAGAGAAAAGCAGTCACAGCTTCTCCTGGACCGGTTCTTGTTCTGGCTGGTCCTGGATCGGGGAAAACCCGGGTTCTGACACACCGGGCGGCCTATCTCATCGGTGAACTCCGTGTGAACCCAGTTCATCTGATGGCAGTGACTTTTACTAACAAAGCTGCTTCAGAAATGGGTGAGCGCATCAATGATCTGTTGCGCCATCAGACCCGTGGTATTACCCTTGGAACATTTCACTCAATTTGTGCCCGTTTCCTGCGAAGTGAAGCAGAGCATCTTCCTGTGAGCTCAAATTATGTGATATTTGATGCTGACGACCAGATCAAAGTGGTCAAAGAGATTGTTAAAGAATTCCAGCTTGATGATAAAAAATTTCATCCAAGAGGGATCCACAATTCAATCTCCGCAGCAAAAAATGAATTGATATTTCCAGAAGAATATCCAATAGAGGAGTACCGGGATGAGGTTTATTCCCGGGTTTATGACCAGTATCAGAAAATTTTAATATCTTCGAATGCCTTAGATTTTGATGACTTACTGCTCTGGATGGCTTATCTGCTGGCTGAAAATGACCAAATCCGTGAAAAGTATGCCAGGCGTTTTCAACATATTCTGGTAGATGAGTTTCAAGATACTAACATGGCCCAGTATACATTGCTGAAAAACCTGGCCACTGGGTCCCGGAGTATTTTTGTTGTCGGGGATTCCGACCAATCAATCTACCGCTGGCGGGGTGCTGATTATCGGAATGTCATGCGATTTGAAAAAGACTTTCCGGAAGCTCAGGTCATTCTCCTTGAGCAAAATTACCGATCCACTCAAAATATTCTGGATACAGCGATGGCTGTAATTGATCGAAATACCCACAGGACCCCGAAGGAGCTCTTTACGGAACGGGGGGCTGGTAGGAAAATTATGATTGAGGAGTTTCTTGATGAGAGGGATCAAGCGGAGTTTATTGTCAAACAAATCAGAAGGCAGGTAAGCACCAGAAAGGCTTCCCCGGAAGATTTTGCGGTTATGTACCGCACAAATGCCCAATCCCGGATTCTGGAAGAATCATTCCTTTATGCCAATATGCCGTACAAATTGGTTGGAGCTCAAAGGTTTTACGGCCGAAAAGAAGTCAAAGATATTATTGCTTATCTCAGATTGATAGCAAATCCAGATGACCGTTTTAGTTTGAGTCGGATTATCAGCACCCCGCCCCGCGGGATCGGTACAAAAACTTACGCTTCATTGGTTACTCAAGCCCAGCGATCTGGAATTTCTCCCGGAGCTTATCTTATTAAGATGGGTGCAAATGATGCTTTGGATGATGAGAAATTTTCAAGTCGGGCCTTTGCTGTTTTGAGTAAATTCGGCGTTCTTCTGCGTAAGTGGCGTGAAAAGTATGAAAACCTTCCTCCAGTCGAAATGATTGATCTTGTGCTTAATGATATTGGTTTTCAGAGTCATCTTGAGGATGGCTCGGAAGAGGGGGCTGATCGCTGGGAGAATGTCGAGGAACTCCGCCGTCTGGCATCGGAATATCAAACTACCGGATTGAACGAATTCCTGGAAAAGATAGCTCTGGTATCTGACCAGGATACCCTAGATACAAATCTGGGAGCTCCGACTCTCTTAACTCTGCACGCTGCAAAAGGTTTGGAATTTTCTCAGGTATTCATCATTGGCTTGAATGATGGCTTGATACCTCATCAGCGATCTTTTGATGATCCAGAATCGATGGAAGAGGAGCGCAGATTATTCTATGTAGGGATCACCCGAGCGAAAGATCGGCTTTATCTGCTGCATTCTCTCCAGCGATTTTCCCGGGGGTATATGGAACCAATGGATCCTTCTCGTTATTACCGGGATATTCCTCCGGAAGTCCGGGACCAATCCTTCGATACCAATGACGAGTTGGGAGGTGGAAGCTATTACAGTCTTTCAAACCCACAAAGCTGGAATAATATTGATAACGCGAGCAGCAAACCAGAGAAGCAAGAACGTGAATACGATCCAGGGATGAAGGTTGAACATTCCAAATGGGGAATTGGGGTTATTATCAACAGCAAGATTGATCAGGACGATGAAATTGTTGATATCTTTTTCGAAGAAAGCGGCAAGAATAGAAAAGTTCTCGCATCACTAGCGGATTTAAAAATAATTAAAAAGTGAATGGTAGAATACGATTAGATTGGCAGTTCTGGTACTGAATCACGGAGCGCAAATGGCTGTCATTGAAAAGGGATCATTTGAAGTAATCAGCCGCAGCCCGAATCAAACCCGAAGGATTGGCATGCGTTTGGGCGAACTGCTTCAGCCGGGAGATGTTATCAGTCTGGTTGGAAACCTTGGCGCCGGGAAGACAACATTTGTTCAGGGGGTGGCCAGTGGTTGGGGGTCATTGGACCCAGTTTCCAGTCCCACCTATGTGCTGGTCAATGTTTATCGTCGAATCGATGGGAATCAACTTTATCATCTGGATGCGTTTCGTCTGAACGATCCACAGGAAGCGGTGGATCTTGATCTGGACGCTATGCTGGATCAAAGTCCCTTGGTCGTTGAATGGGCAGATCGAATCCAGGATGTTTTGCCTGAAGGAAAGCTCATTTTCAATATGAATTACGTTGCAGAAGAGCAGAGAGACTTCATTATCAAAGCAAGGGGGGATCGACATCAGCATTTATTATCTCTTCTGAAAGAAGAGATTTACGGAGCTTCGGCATGATTCTGGCTGTGGATACATCTTCCAAGTATGTGGGGCTGGCAGTTTATGACGGGAGTCGTGTGTTATGCGAAGAGGTTTGGCTTTCTAGGCGTTTTCACACAATTGAATTAGCCCCAGCAGTTTCCAGGAATTTATCACGGCTGAAATTAACCGGAAATGACCTGGATGTGCTGGCAGTTGCAGTAGGCCCCGGAAGTTTTACAGGCCTGCGGATTGGTCTGGCTTTTGTTAAAGGGCTGGCATTTTCTCTTCAATTGCCAGTAATTGGAATACCTACTTTGGATATCACTGCGGCAGGATATCCACCTGCAGATGTTCCGCTAACAGCTGTTCTGGAAGCAGGTCGGGGAAGATTTGCAGCGGCAAAGTTTGAGTATCAAGATGGAAGCTGGAAGCAGATTGGTGAATCTGAAAATCTGGATAGAAAAGATTTGGTGAATTCGTTACCCGCTGGATCAATTCTAACTGGTGAAATCACAAAAGATTTGAGAGAAGTTGTAAAGCTGGAACAGGATTTGAAAATCGCGTCACCAGTCCAAGCCATACGCAGTCCCAGGATGCTGGCTTTATTAGCCTGGAATCAGTGGCTTCAGGGAAATGTCGATAACCCGATTACTCTTAAGCCAGATTATCTTCATAAAGGGGAACCAATCCCAGGGTAGCTATTTAATTTAAGGAGTGATTATCTGAATGGAACCAGAAATGGTCCTGAAAAATGTTGCTGAGCAGGTAGCAGTATGTGATAAATGCCCTTTGCAGTATTCTCGAAAGAAAGGGGTTCCGGGAGAGGGCCCTGTGGATGCCGAGATTGTGTTTATAGGGGAAGGTCCTGGCTTTCATGAAAACATGCAAGGTCGACCATTTGTTGGTGCAGCTGGGGAATTTTTGGAGGAGCTTCTGGCCCAGATTTCACTGAAAAGAGAAGATGTGTTTATTACCAATGTGGTAAAATGTCGTCCGCCTGGAAATCGAGACCCTGCTCCCGAAGAACTCCAGGCTTGCAGTCATTATTTGGATAGACAGCTGCAAGCGATATCTCCCAAGGTAATTGTTACCTTGGGCCGTTTTTCGATGGCACGTTACATCCAAAATGCAAAAATTAGTGAGATTCACGGCCAGCCAATCAGGATCAAAGGCATGCTGATAGTACCCTTTTACCATCCGGCAGCTGCTTTGCATCGGCCATCACTGCGTCCAGTTTTGGAAGAGGATTTCCGGAAACTTCCAGAAATCATTGCGGATGTTCATGAGGTGCCAACTTACCAGGTTGTTGAAGTAGAGGAACAAAATAATAACCCAGAACAGCTCAGTATGTTCTGATTAATGAATGCCGGAGAGATGAAAGAGATGTATAAAAAACAATTGGTATCAAAATTTGATGATCAATCTGCAAAAGTAGCAATTTTGGGTTTAGGCTATGTTGGTTTACCGTTAGCTGCGGTTCTTGCAGAAGCTGGCTACCAGGTTGTGGGTATTGATCCGGATCTTTCGAAGATTCAACTCCTTGAGAAAGGCCAAAACTATATTGATGATGTTGATTCGGAGCTCTTGAAGGATCTGGTGGAAAGTGGCAAATTTTCCGCCACTGCTGATTTCTCAGCAGTCGCTGATGCAGATGCGGTTAGCATCTGTGTTCCGACCCCTCTGCGTAAAACCAGGGATCCGGATTTGTCTTATGTGATGTCTGTTTCCCGGGATATCGCTCCGTATATGCATCCCGGGATGGTTGTAGTCCTGGAGTCCACCACATATCCGGGAACCACCCGGGAGCTCCTGCTCCCGATGCTGGCTGAGGAAAATGGTTTAACTGAAGGAGAAGACTTTTTCCTGGCATTCTCGCCAGAGCGCGTCGACCCGGGCCGGGAAGATTGGACAACTCATAACACACCAAAGGTTGTGGGTGGAATAACTCAGAATTGTACTGATGTGGCATGTGCTTTTTATGCTCAGGCAATGGAAACCGTAGTGCCTGTTTCCAAAGCAGAAGTTGCGGAAATGGCGAAACTGCTTGAAAACACCTTCAGGATGGTGAATATTGGTCTGGTAAATGAGATGGCTGTGATGTGCGATAAGCTGGATATCAATGTCTGGGAGGTTATCGAAGCAGCTGCCAGCAAACCATTTGGGTTTATGAAATTCACCCCCGGTCCTGGTTTGGGAGGGCACTGCATCCCCATTGATCCTTTGTTTCTTTCCTGGAAGCTGCGTTCCCTGAATTACACGGCCCGATTCATAGATTTAGCTTCAGAAATTAATACAGATATGCCTCGCTATGTGGTGGGAAAAATTCAGGATGTATTAAATGCACGGGAACTGCCCCTTAAGAATAGTGAAGTGCTGGTTTTGGGGGCTGCCTATAAACCTGATATTGATGATCTCAGAGAATCACCTGCCCTGGATGTGATTGGGCTCTTGCAGCAGAAAGGTGCAGTAGTAAGCTATCATGATCCTTATATTCCGCAGATTGAAGATGAGGGTTTTTCAATCAGCAGTGTTGAGGACTTGATGCAGGCTGTGAAGTCAGTTGATTGTGTGGTGATTATCACCAACCACAGTCAATATGACTATCAGGAAATTTATCAGAATGCGAAGTGTATCATGGATTCCAGAAACGCGCTGGCAGAAATTGGAAAAGATGATCCAAAAGTTACCCGACTGTAAAATTACAAAAGGATTGGCATGAAGAATTATCTGGTCACTGGGGCAGCAGGATTTATAGCGTCGGTGGTTTCACGAATGTTGTTGGATTCTGGCGCTGGGGTAGTTGGGATAGATAATTTGAACGATGCCTATGATGTCCGGATGAAAGAACACCGTTTGGAGCATCTGGAGACATATTCAAATTTTCAATTTATGAAACAAGATATCAGTGATCGATCAATTATTAAGATAGATCAGCTTCAGGGAAGAGACTTCGATGCTGTGATCAATCTTGCCGCCCGCGCCGGGGTCCGGGACAGCTTGCTGGATCCTTGGGTGTATCTGGACGCAAATGCAACCGGTACTTTAAATCTCCTGGAATTCTGTAAAAATCAGGATATCCCGAAGTTTGTTTTAGCATCAACCTCAAGTATTTATGGGGAAAATGCACCATTGCCTACTCCGGAAACAGCTTCCAGTGATTTTCCTCTGCAGTCTTATGCGGCCAGCAAAAAAGCGGCAGAAACTATGGCTCATGCCTACCACTATTTGTTTGATCTTGATATTACAGTATTAAGATTCTTTACTGTATATGGACCTGCTGGACGTCCTGATATGGTTATGTTTCGATTTATCAAGTGGATTACGGAAGGTACGACTTTGCAGCTCAACGGTGATGGAACACAAACTCGAGGTTTCACTTATGTTGATGATATCGCCCGTGGTACGATCGAAGCTCTAAAACCTTTAGGTTATGAAATAATTAATCTTGGTGGACACGAAGAGATGTCGATAAATGAGCTGCTAGGAAAGATTGAAAACATTGTAGGTCAAAAAGCAAGAATCCAGTCTAATCCTTGTCATCCAGCTGATGTTTCTAGCAATTTAGCGGATGTCTCCAAGGCGAGAAAAATGCTTGATTGGCAGCCGGAAGTATCCCTGGAAGAGGGAATTGCCAGAACAGTGGAATGGTACCAGCAGAACCGGGATTGGGCTCAACACATCGAAAATTAATCCAACGGATTAAATCAACTCCACATAGGTCAGGAATGCAAAACCGCCGTAACGAGTAAGTCCTCCAACGTCAGGAAAATAGGAGTGAATTTTTATTAGTTGCCTGGCTTTCTCAGCTTCCTTTAGATCAATTTCTCTCTCCACAAGACGATCATTCCAAATCCAGGAGATGCTGTCCTGGTCTATCCCTTGATTTTCGTGCAGCATCGCCGCTGTGGGAATCCCTGGAATATGGGTGAAGATTTTATGAGCAGGGGGATTGTCGTCAATAATTAAATGTTTAAATCCCTTTTCTTTTGCTTCCAGAATCCTTTTTGCGTTATTGACATGATCGTCGAAAAATATGAAAGCACGATCTGGATCAAAGGTCGGAAACTGATGGTTTTCCCAATCATTCTCAAAAAGCTCAGCTTTCAGATCAAAGTATTCCAGATTTTTTAAATTGCGGTCAAATCCAAATATTTGTGCCTCAGGACAGGCCTGCTCCATAAGCCATGTTGTGTGACCTTTCCAGACTCCACTTTCAACGATTAGGACCGGGTCAAAAAGCCGACAGTAAAGATAAATCCAAAATGCATTATGAAAGCCGCTGCCATGGGTGTTATCCTTTTGAGGACGGTCCTTGAATACGTCAAAAAATTCCTTTACAACAGCGTAAAAATCCTGGGAAGATGGTGGTTGAAGAGGAATAGTTCGAAAATATAATTCAGCCTGATCCGCCAGTTCTGAGTAGAGTCGATCTTGAAAATCTGAGTCAAGCATATACGAGGAGGCGGGATCATGGACATATTTCATTTTCAGTTCAGGTTGGCTTTGTTCTGTTTTTTGGGTTTGGATTTTGATCAGCTTGAATCCAAAAAGGCGGAATATTGATTTGATAATATTTTTTATACTAGTCATCAGATGGTCTCACTTGTATAGTGGTGTAAGATAATTGTAGGATTAATGGATTATTATATTCTACTCCAGGTCTTGGTTTTTCAGGCTTGATTAATCGGGTAAAATTTTTCTGTGATTGAATCTCCCAGCTAAATGCAAGGTTTTGGTTTCTACCCTTTCCATCGATATGAGACAATTCTCCTTGACAATATGGTTTAATAATCTATAATTCAAGCGCTGAATTTTGATGTGTTGCCAATCATCCCGTGATTGTGATTAATTGAAAAAGATGGTTTCACTTGATAAGTGGTTTAATTATAAAAAATATTAAATATATTATGAATTTATTGAGGAAAATCATATGTGGGCAATCCTGATCCTGGGAACCTTTTTTACGATTAAGTTCATATTTTTGGGCGATGGAAATGATCTCAAGGAAGCTGGAGTCAAGGCTTACTTGATTATATTTGCCTTGATTGTGATTTTCACTGAAGGATTATCATTATTTGAAATAATTACGTTTCGATGGCTGCGAATTCTCTGGGCTGGCGGCTTGTTTATTAGTGTTATCTTCTTTTTTCGAAATTGGAAAAAAATCTGGAACCGGATCGATGTTCAATTTTCCACAATAACCCAGCAGTGGAAAGATTGGAAGCACAGAAAGAAATCTTCTTTGTTGTTGGCTGTGCTGGGATGGGGGGGGATTGTTTTTATCCTGAGCGTGACTTTGATGATCGCCTATCTTGCTCCGCCGAACAATTTTGATTCTATGACCTACCACATGTCCCGGGTAGTTCACTGGATTCAAAATCAGAGTGTGAAATTTTATCCTACAGCCATTCCCAGGCAGAATTACTCTTTACCTCTGGCCGAGTACGCGATACTGCATCTTCAAATATTAACCAGGACAGACAGGTTAGCAAATATTGTCCAATGGTCCAGCTTCCTGATGTCGTTAGTACTGATGATGAAAATTGCAGATTCTATTGGACTAAATAAAAGGGGGCAACTGATCACAGGTGTCCTGGTTGCTGGGATTCCTATGGCTGTCTTGCAGAGTTCAAGCACCCAAAATGATCTGGTAGTTGGCTTCTTTTGTTTAGCCTTCGCATTTTTCATGTTGAAGGTTGTTAAGACCGGTTCCTGGGAAGATGTATTGTTTGCCAGTTTGGCGATGGGTTTTGCGTTATTAACCAAAGGAACAGGGTACATCTTTTGTGCAGGTATTGGAGTGGGTATTGCTGGCGTGTATTTGATCGGTTTAGATTGGTCTGAAGTTCAAAAAAAAATATTTCGGTTTTCTGTAATTATTTTGAGTGCTTTATTGCTCAGTACAGGACATTTCGCCCGTAACATTCAATTATACGGCCACCCGCTTTCAACTGAAAACAGCCGAATTACAGCAGATGCTTACTCGATAAAATCCATGTTTTCTAATCTGGTCAGGAATGGGGCTGTTCATTTAGCTACACCGATACCTGCAGGAAATGAACTGCTCAATAGAGCAGTAGTTAACTTGTTAGGCGACCAAATAAATAATCCTGATTCTACATTTGGTGGGACTGAATTTCAGGTTTCTTTTAGCCTCAATGAAGACAGTTCGGGAAACTTACTCCATTTTGTTTTGTTGGCAGCGGCAGCAAGCGGATTAATATTCCGTAGAAAAAGAATTTCAAAGGAAGAAACTGCAATTTGGGTCAGTATGTTTTTGGGCGTAATCTTGTTTAATGTGTTATTGAAATGGCAGCCG
This sequence comes from uncultured Anaerolineales bacterium, assembly GCA_964618295.1. Classification (GTDB taxonomy): domain Bacteria; phylum Chloroflexota; class Anaerolineae; order Anaerolineales; family UBA11858; genus B10-G9. The sequence goes on from CAZTWV010000003.1 coordinate 13,335, forward strand.
TGGGGCACCAGACTGCAGGCACCATTATTTATGCTCGGATCTGTATTAATTGGAAGCTTTATCGATGAAATTGGAGGGAAATCGTGGTTGAATCTTATCGTTATGGGATTATTATTGATTTTTAGTCTTCCGTTTTTGCTATTGAACACAACAAGACCATTATTACCTATCATTTCCCGTGAATCTCAGGTTTCACAGTCTCGAGTTATCCAGTTTACTGGAAATAAACTTGAAAAGATGTTCGAGAGGTATCCAGATTTAGCTGAAAATCTTCAAAGTATCCGAAGTTTGTATTATGACCCTAGATCAATTCTATATACAAACCGTAATCGCCTATATTTTAATAGTAATTTCAGTTACTTTAAAGACTACAAGAATGCTATGGGGAAAGTAAGTAAATTCCAGCTATCTGAAATTGGTTTATTGATGGATAGTAATGATTGGGAATATCCTATCTGGGTTTTGCTTGGCCGTAACGCGGCTCAAGGTCAACCAAGAATAAGTCATATAATGGTGACAGATGTTTCACGAAAATATGATACGTCAGGAAATGAATTACCACCACTGGTTGTCGCTACGGCGAAGGATCAGGATGGTATTCTATCAGGAAAGGAATATTCTATAGTTTATGAGGCTGACAGCATCCAGGTCCTGGTCGATCCAAAGTTGTTGAAGTAAGGTATCATTATCCTTTGTCCTTTTAACTCTAATGGATTTGGCCCCTGGGTTAAGAAACATAAAAACAATTTGACTCTGGTAAATATTTTTGGAAAAAGATATGAATTTGAATCATAAAAAGGTTGCGAAAGAACCCGAACAAGTCATCATCAAAGCTGAAGGTCAGAAGAAATTGATCAACTGGCGGGAGCTTTGGCAGTACCGCGATTTGTTTTTTTTCTTGATTTGGCGAGACATAAAAACTCGCTATGCACAATCTATTCTGGGCGTTGGTTGGGCTGTGATTCAACCGGTGTTTTCAATGATTGTTTTTACAATAGTTTTTGGGAACATCGCTGAAGTTAATTCTGAGGGTGTACCGTATGCGATTTTCAGTTATACGGCATTAGTACCCTGGACTTTTTTTTCCAGCTCCCTGACCAGTTCCAGCAGCAGCTTGATCAGTTCGAAGAATTTAATCACAAAGGTTTATTTTCCTCGGTTGGTGATTCCTATCTCCCCTGTGTTGGGAAAATTAATTGATTTTGGAATTTCCTTTTTGATTTTGATCGGGTTAATGATTTGGTTTGGCATCAGCCCGGGAATTGGTGTTTTATTAATTCCGTTATTTGTGATTTTAATGGTATTTACAGCAACAGGTGTTGGTATGTGGTTGACGGCACTCTCAATCCAGTATCGTGATATTCGTTATGGATCTAATTTCTTTATTCAACTCTTGATGTATGCTTCCCCGGTTATCTACGCTTCGAGCAGCATTCCAGAACGGTACCAATTTTTATACTCCTTGAACCCGATGGTTGGTGTCATTGAAGGATTCCGGGCTGTTTTGCTGGGAACACGAGACATACCCTGGAACTACCTGGCGACAGGTTCAATAATGGCGGTTGTTTTCCTGGTCAGTGGAGCTCTATATTTCCGATCCATGGAAAAGTATTTTGCGGATGTGGCCTGACGGAAAGCAATAAAAAAAATAAATCAACGATTTTTTTTTAGGATGATTATGGCTGAAAAAGCAATTCAAGTAAAAAATTTATCGAAGCGGTACCGGATCGGCTTTGAGCAGCAAGCAAAGGACACATTTGCCGAAGTGCTTTCCGGGTGGATTACCAAACCATTCCAGAATTACCGCCGTCTAAGAAGTTTGACAAAATTTGACAAGCAGCAGCTTGACGAGTTGGATGATGTGATCTGGGCCCTCAGAAACGTAAATTTTGAGGTTGATCGAGGGGAGGTTATCGGTGTAATTGGTCAGAATGGTGCGGGAAAATCCACCCTTCTGAAGATTCTAAGCCGAATTACTCATCCTACGCAGGGGCAGATTTTCTTAAACGGACGGGTTTCAAGCTTACTGGAAGTGGGAACGGGTTTTCACCCGGAATTGACAGGTCGGGAAAATGTTTATCTGAACGGAACTATCCTCGGTATGACAAAGGATGAGATTGATTTAAAGTTTGATGAAATTGTAGAATTTTCCGGGGTCAGTAAATTTATTGATACTCCGGTGAAATTTTATTCCAGCGGGATGGGTGTTCGGCTTGCTTTCTCTGTGGCCGCTCATCTGGAGCCGGAGATCTTACTTATTGATGAAGTTTTATCTGTTGGTGATGCGGCATTTCAGAAGAAATCCCTCGGTAAAATGGAAGAAGTTTCTCAACAAGGTAGAACAGTTTTGTTTGTCAGCCATAATATGGGTGCTGTTCGATCACTCTGTTCCAGGGCAATTCTTCTTGAGCAGGGGGCTCTTGTGAAGGAAGGAAACGTTGATGATGTCATTAATTACTACCTCTCCAGCAAAGATGTTTCAACCCTGGGACGGCTGGCCTGGTCGGAAAATGACGCCCCTCAAAGTGAAGAGTTGGTTCTTTACGGGATAGAGGTGAGTGCTAATTCTGGAGAAGTCAAAACTACCTTCACTACAGATGAGCCATTTCAGATTAAGATTCACTACCAGGTGAAAAAGCCAATTCATAAGCTGAGGCTTTATCTTCGGTTCAAAACCACAATGAGCGAGACTGTTTTCGCAACCTATGAAGACTCGACAATTCAAGAAGGATTTATCCGGGAACCCGGGGACTATACAGCCGTTTGTCAGATTCCGGGAAATATCCTGAATAATTTAACCTATCGGGTGTATATTGGGTTTGATTCACCCGGGCATAAGGTCCTGATTCCCGGAAAAGAATATCTTGAAGTCGATATAATTGATACATCGGATGGATATCGATATGCAAGAGGAGCTTTTGACGGCCCGATCCGTCCGAAAATTAAATGGGAGGTCAGGGGTTAAAAGTTTGATTCTTATCAAGGATTGAACCAATTATGAAAATTGTTTATTTCTCTAAAGGTATTCGAGGGTTAAGGTGTTTGGAAGCCGTTCTGGACCAAGGAGCAGATATTCAGGCTGTTGTGGGAGTAGAACCAGAACCCGAACTGGACGCATTGACAGAATCCCGAGGCATTGAAATTTTTTATCCAGCCCGGATCAATACTCCCGAGATGGTTAAGAAGCTGGAATCTTATCAGGCGGATTTATTTGTGCTGAGTGGGTATAACAAAATTCTCAGACCTTTAATTTTAGAAATTCCCCCTCTGGGAACCATTAACCTTCACGGCGGGAAACTGCCGGAATACCGCGGGGCTGCTCCGATCAATTGGCAAATTATCAATGGAGAATCCACCGGTGGGTGTTCCATAATATTTGTTGATGAGGGGATCGACACGGGGGATATCATTCTGCAGGAGCGATATCCAATCGCTCCAACAGATACTCATGCCTCAGTATTAGAAAAAACTCTGGAGATATTTCCCAGATTGTTGGTGAAAGTGTTAGAAAATTTACAAAAAGGCAATATTCGAGTTGAAAAGCAAGATCCCCTTGATGGATGTTATTATACCCGCAGATATCCTCGCGATAGCATAATTGACTGGCAGAGTATGAATGATATTCAGGTTCACAACCTGGTTCGTGGGATGAGAGGTCCCTACCCGGAAGCCTTCACTTTTAGGGGGCAGGAGAAAGTTGAAATCTTAAGAACAAGCATATTGAAAGAAACTATAACTGGTATTCCTGGTCGTGTGCCAATGAAGAGAGAGACAGCTGTTGTTGCTCTTGCCAAAAATCGTGGATTATTAATTGAGGAAATTTTAGTGAACGGTAAGAGTGTAATGCCTGCGGATTACTTCCGGATAGGTGACGATTTTTCAAAAATAAGGAAAGGATGATGATAAATGAGTAAGGTGATGATTACGGGCGGAGCGGGTTTTATTGGATCTTATGTCAGCCGGCAGTTGTTGAATCAGGGTCATGAGGTGATTGTATATGATGCTTTTGTACACTACATTTCTCCCATGAAAAGCATTCTCAAGGATTACGTAGAACTTCGTTTTTCTGGGATTGAAGATCAAATTGATTTTCGGCGGGGTGATACAAGAGATAAAGCACATCTAAGAAGAGTGATTTTGGGTACAAAGCCGGATTACATTCTTCATTTGGCCGCACTCCCGATTGCAGATTTATCCAACCGGCACTCGGAGGAAGCTTTGACGAGTATTCTGGAAGGGGCAGTTAATGTCCTGGAAGTTCTTCGGGATGTAGATTTTGTAAAGAGGTTCGTATACATCTCTTCCAGCATGATTTATGGGGACTTTGAAGAAATTCCGGCCCCGGAAGACCATCCCAAACGCCCAAAGGACATCTATGGGGGGACAAAATATGCTGGTGAAGTTTTGACGGAAACCTACAGCCGGAGATACGGAATTCCGTACAGTATTATCCGTCCCTCAGCTGTATATGGACCGTATGATGTCAACCGCCGTGTGAGCCAGATCTTTGTAGAAAATGCACTGCTTGGAAAACCTATCAAGCTATTTGGTGGGGGATACCAGGCACTGGATTTTACGTATGTGGAGGATACCGCGGAAGGTATCATCAAAGTGATGTTCAATGAAGCAGGTAATGGTGAGGCATTTAATATCACCTACGGTCGGGGCTATACACTTCGGGAATTTGCGGAAATACTCCAAGGCCATTTCCCGGATTTAGAAATTAAGATTATTGAAGAGGAAGATGTTTTTCGACCAAAGAGGGGTGCTCTATCAATCCAGAAAGCAAAAAAACTGGTAGGTTATGAGCCAAAGACATCCCTGGAAGACGGGCTGCAGAGATATCTTGATGTTTATCGCAAGCTGGAAGTATTCAAGTGATTTACTTTAGGCAGGAACATATAGTAAATAACCAGGAGTATTGATGAACAAAATTCCATTATGCATCCCGTTTACAGGGGAAGAGGAAATTAACGCGGTCAGCGAGGTCATTAAATCGGGGTGGTATGCTCATGGTCCCAAAAATCATGAGTTTGAGGAAATGTTTGCTGAATATCATGGGGTAAAGCATGCTTTCTCAATGAATTCCTGCACCTCGGCGATTCACCTGGCAGTAGAAGGTATGGGCATCACCGGTGAAGTGATTATCCCAAGCTTTACGTTTGTCGCGACTGCAAATGCGGTTATAACCGGAGGAGCCCGACCAGTTTTCGCTGATATTGAATATGATACTTGCAATATTGATCCGGCCTCCATTGAACGTTTGATTGGACCGGAAACTGAGGCGATCATGCCTGTTCATTATGGGGGGCAGAGTGCTGATATGACAGCGATCATGAAGCTGGCAGCAGATCATAATTTGAAAGTGATTGAAGATACAGCAGAGACCATTGGGGGAACCCATCACGGAAAGCTCACCGGGTCATTCAGTACCGGTTGTTTTTCGTTCTATCCCACAAAAAACCTTACTACAGGTGAAGGTGGCATGCTGACCACCGATGATGACCAGCTTGCTGGACGAGTTAAAGCTCTACTGGCACATGGTATAGATAAAAGCACCTATGAACGGGAAGATCTTGAAAAATCGTGGTTCCGTTCTGCCAGCCGGATTGGTTACAATTTCCGGATGAGCAATATCCTGGCTGCCATTGGAGTCGAGCAAATGAAAAAGCTGCCTGAAATGAACCAAAGGCGGCGGGAAAATGCCCGACGGCTTAACGCAGCCCTGCAGGAGATTCCAGAGGTTATTCCTCCTGTAGAACGGGCAGAAAACAAACATGTGTACCAGATGTATACAGTTCGGGTTCAGGATGGAATAGATCGGGATAGTTTTGTCCGGGGTTTGAACCAGCGCGGGGTTGGTGCTTCAGTCCATTTTTATCCTCCCGTTCACCTCATGCCTCCTTATCAAGGCAGTGAATTTCGATCTGACCGCCTTAATGTGACAGAACAAGTCATGAATGAAATTGTCACGCTTCCTATGTACCCCCAGATGGAAGAAGAGGACCTGGATTATATGGTGGATGCAATTCAGGAGACCATATCTGAGCTGATAGCCTGATGAATGTTCTTCACATCAACGCAACCTCGCATACTGGGGGTGCTGCTCTGGCCATGCAGAGGCTGCACCAGGCGCTACTTGATCAGGGTCATCAATCCCGTTTTTTAGTCGGGAGAACCAAATTTCCTGAAGAGCCGAATGTAAACCTGGTCTGGGACCAAGCAATCGGTAAACCTACCATTCTTGATCGGGTTCAATCACGGATTGGAAATCAAATTGAGCGGTTTTGGGGTTTACATCCCTGGGCAAATCGGCCGCTACTCGAAATTCCCTCCAGCCCACTGGTGGATTGGGCAGATATTATAGATCTTCGAAATTTGTTTAGTGGTTTTTTTAACTTGTGGGCTCTTCCTGAACTTTCTCGGAAGATATCTGTGGTCTGGCGTTTACCTGATATGTGGGGATTGACCGGCCATTGTGCTTACCCGTATGACTGCCAGCGCTGGATTACAGGCTGTTTTGATTGTCCTTTATTAACGAAAGATGGTAGGAAAAAAGTTGAACCTCCACCTACTCGATTTGATGGTACGAGAAGAGTTTGGAAAGCGAAACAGGGCTTGTATCAGCAGTCCAAACTTCAGATCGTTGTCACTACCCAATGGATGAAGAGGAATGTGGATCAGGGTATTTTACAGGGAGCTGAATCTGTTAATGTAATCTCAAACGGTGTGAACTTAGATCTTTACCGGCCAATACCGCAGAAGGAAGCACGTAAAAAAATTGAACTACCGACTGAAAAAAAGATTGTTCTATGGGCGGCTGGCAGCCGGGGGAATTATCGGAAAGGGTACACTCTGGCGTTAGAGGCTTTGAATTCCCTCCGGCAATCAGGCAAGGATATGCCTTTACTGATTACAATGGGTGGAGACCGGGGCTGGGAAGGGGAAGAGCCGGATATACCAATCCGCCATCTGGGGTATATCCGGGATCCGAAAAAACAGGCCCTCGTCTATGCCGCTGCAGACGTTTTTCTTCTAACGACACTGGCAGATGCCCAGCCTCAGACTGCCCTGGAGTCGCTGGCCTGCGGTACACCGGTGATTGCTTTTCCCGTGGGGCCAATGCCGGATATGATTCAGAAATGGGAAGGCGGTTTACTTACTGAGAAGATCTCTGGAAGCAGTTTGAAAGAAGCGCTAGAGATTTTTTTCGCAAATCCCAAAAAGCACGATAAACTCCGAAAAACCTGCCGCAATCAGGCTGAAGAAAAGTATAATTTATCCCGCCAAACACAAGCCTACGTTGATTTATATCAGGATCTCTTGGCTGAAAAGTAGGGATCAGGCGGGGGGATAGATTATTTTCTGAGGGTAATTAGCGCTGAAATAGCGATTTCAAAGCTTGTCTCCAGCGGGGGGAACTTTGATCTTGGAGCCATTCCTGGTATGAACCAATCCGTTCTGGAGTTACTTTTTTGAGTAGTTGCTGGGTTGAATCTCTAAAAGGTAGATCTAAAAATTTAAACATCTTTCTTGTTACTTGTTCCGGTCTGCGGCAGAAATCCTCATAACTAACTTCAAGATAATGGGATATCTGGTCTTGATAATCCAGCACCCGTTTTGTGGAGGCGAGTGTTAGTGCTTTCCAGTGTTCAAAATCGTTTATGACTCCGACACCTGCTTTGTAGCGCTGTGTCAATGAAGCAGCGACGTCATTTGCATCGCGGATGATGTGGATAACTGTAGCTTCTGGAAAGATATCCAGGTAAAGTGGAAGAAGAACACAGATCCGGGGGTCTTTTATCCCCCATCGGGATTTTCCATCGTAGCCCCACTGCAGGTAGTCAACCAGCCAGTGGTCCTGGATCAGGGGTTTGATAACTGGTTTGAAGGACATTACCTTTTCCATGGAAAGGAGAGGAAGGTTGGCCCAATTCCCGCCCCCACCAAGGATCATTCGGTCGTTGACAAAATTAGAAAAGAAGTAGGACTCATAATGCTGCATATTGGGTGAAAAAAAAATCCCGCTTTTGTGCAGAACCTCGGTCAGAATCGATGTGCCCGAGTTGTGCATGCCCACAACAAGGACTGGCGGGGGCTGCTTTCCGTGTAGAGAGGGGAGATCCACCGCCGTCAGATTTGGGAATTTGCTATGGTCAGTCAGGTTTGGTTGATTCATAAGGATGCGTGGGAAGGGTAATAAATTCCAATAACTGCTACCTAGATCCCGGAAAGATCTTTTTCAGCCATCCTTTTTGGTTAACCAGTTTCTGGGGGGCTTCCTGAAACATGTAACCAAAGAGCCGAATGTCATCCCGATAAATCTCAGCAACTTTTTTGATATCTTCCGGACTGTAGTACATTGAGTAATGCTGATGATCCGAGCGATTCAGGAAGGGAATATTTTGTCTTTCTAGACTAATTTTATCCAGGACCAGATTGATATCCGGCTGCAGGCTTTCAAATCGACAGATCATATCGGCAAAGCGGAGACCATTCTGATGGGTATAAAGGTTTAGCGGTAGGGAGTGAATCCGAATCGAATCTTCCTGACAGTATTGCTTGAAATTTGAAAGAAAGTCCACCAGAGGTACATCAAAATAGCTCGCAATTGAAACCACCCGGTCCCAGGGGTTCCGGACAATCGAAAAAATGAAATATTCTTGGAGGAGATCATCGCTGATGTTCTCCAGCCAGTCTCCGAAGCGGTCCGGGTGATCTTTTTGATGGATAATTCCTGGAATTTCTTTTTCAAGTAAACCGCGCAAAATACTGGTCCCGGCAGTTTTGGTCGCTTTCATATAAATGAATCTTCTTTCAGGACAGACAATGATCCCTCTGGTGTGGGGATGATTGGCTAGAAATCCTTTTAATCCTGACTTTGATACAAGTTTCGTTCTATTCACTTTGATCGTTTCCTTTCAATCTTGAATCCAAGCTGTTCAACAAAATCCAATGAATCCGGGGCAAAGATCTTCAAGTTGTGTTCTTTGTAACGGCCTAAAGAGGCGGGAATCCTGAGCACGGCAGCAGCTTTTTCAATAGCATTATTTCGTGGTGCAATTCCGAGGAAGGAAATTATATCATCAATCACTTCCCGGGGATTTTGACAGAGTTGGTCGTATGAAACCATCAAATACCGATCATTTCCCAGCATTTGGCCGTTTGTTAGTATTTGTTGATTTGCTTTTACCCAAAATTCCAGGGCAGTCGAAGGTTTTTCTTCCAGAGCTTTTATCTCGGGGATTCCGTACAGATCTCCCCAGGCTCTGAGCTGCCTCTGATTGCCGCTGAATGCCATATCCAGACCATGGCGTACAGTGTGGATGAACTTTATCCCGGGATACAGATCACCCAGTTCCTGAATCAGTAAATAGGAATTGGGTTCTTTCCATCCCCAACCATTGAAATTGCGTAAATCAATAACCGGCGTCTTCAGATAGGCTGTCACACGCTTCCAGGGCCATTTCCAATCATCCCGGTAATGAAGAGACATATCCAGCACAGCATAACTGAGGAATGCCAGATCTGGCAGGGTTAGCTGTTTTTTCCCCAGCAGCATTTTATGATGGAGAGAAAGTCCACGCGAAAAGGATCGGTTCTGCCGGACCATCTTTTTAAACCATGTTTTCCGGCGAAGCAGTAGAGTGTATATGAGATTGTCGGAGGCGCGATTCAGATCAGATCCCAGGTAAAGACCAAAGCACTGACAGATTTCAGCCAGAACCCGTGTTCCGCTTCCGCCCAATCCTGCGATAATTACCGGGCTGTGCTCCTTGTCTGCTGTTGTTTTCATGGGTTGAGGGTCATGACTCCCGGGGATAAGAGGGCAGAACCACTGAAATCAATTTGATTTGGATCAGAACTTGCGCCAATCCTGGCAGTTCCAGCCTGTTAACTTTTCGACATCTTGTATCTCCGTTTGATAGAGATCAAAGAGGTAGTTCCATTCTTTTTCTGTCATCTGGCGTTCGTAATTCCGGGTATGAATTGTTTTAAATTCGATCTTTGGGAAAGGATTGATATCTAAGTATTTTACAATCTGATTCAATATAGTTTCAGGAGAATGGCGAAGGGTTTGACTTCTAAGTATAAGTAGTTGATCGGCTGGAAAAAATGCTCTAAGTCTCCGGATTTGCTCTGAATAAAACCCGCGGTCCAGGTATGAAAACCGTTTATTTTGCAGGGGTCTCCAGGCATACCGGCGGTCTTCTTCCGCAAACAGGGCATCCATGAAATTTAGCTTTTCAACACCTCGCTCCCGCTGCATGTTCCAGTGGGAATATGCTCGGTCAATTGGATTTCTCAATAGGATAACAAGCTTCATATCTGGGTTATACTCCCAAATCCTGCGCGGAGCGGTATACCAGTACATATAACTCGGTGTGGTTTCTCCAAGAATTTGATTATGATGCTCTGGTTCAAAGTACGTAAGATATTCCTGGTAGTTGATATTTGGATAAAGGAATTTATTCTCACTGTCAAAATAATGCAATTCTTTATGGCTTGCCATGCAGATATCAGGATGCTGCCTCAGATATGAGTCAAGCGCAGTTGTTCCACATTTTTGAGCTCCGCAGACCAGAAAAGAGACCTGGTTGGTTGGTTTGGCTTCAAAGAGGCGTCTCAAATCTGATTTGAGAAGTCCAAAATATCGCTTATCTAGATACTGAAAGGCTTTCGCCCAGGGTTTGTTTTGAGACATATAAAAATACCAAAAATAATCTCTAAGAGTGCATCCATCGCTTGAATTCTAACATACAAGATTGAGATTGATATTGGGCCGGTAAGGTCGATACACTGTAGGCACATTGCCTTCAGTGTTGGATGATTGATAAGTATATCTGCCGATGTTATACTTACTCAGGTTATGTAGTTTTGAGAAGGTGTTTTGACGTTATGGACTTTCGTTTGTTGGAAATCCCTGATCTTATCTTGATCAGTCCCCGGATTTTTTCAGATCAACGGGGCGAATTCCTGGAAATCTACCGGGAAGAAGAATATGCCGCGGCTGGAATTGGTCCCCATTTTGTGCAGGACAATCACTCCAGATCCAAAAAAGGTGTGCTGCGGGGTCTTCATTACCAGATCGAACAGGCTCAGGGCAAGTTGATTTATGTCAGCAGCGGAAAAATATTTGATGTGGCAGTTGACTTGAGACGGAATTCCCGAACTTTTAAGCAGTGGGTTGGGGTTGAGCTGGATAGTAGAAATCGACGACAGCTCTGGATACCACCGGGTTTTGCTCACGGGTTTTTTGTTTTGAGCGAATGGGCGGAAGTCAGCTATAAAGTGACCAATCTCTATGCCCCGCAGCACGAGCGGACGCTGGCCTGGGATGATCCGGATATCGGCATCCGCTGGCCGCTTCAAGACAGGCAAAAACCTCTCTTGTCGGAAAATGATGCTTCCGGGGCATTATTCCCGGATGTGGAGATCTATGGGTAAACATATGGATAATTATCTGATCACCGGGGGGGCGGGTTTTATTGGTTCTAATTTCATTCGGTTTTTATTAGGGAATGATTCCGAAGCTCAGGTTTTTAACCTGGATGCGCTGACTTATGCTGGGAGCCTGGAAAACCTGGTCGATCTCCCGGATCCGGAGCGCCACCACTTCATTGAAGGGGATATTTGTGATTCGATCCTGGTCAACGAAATTTTTTCAGAGGAAACGATTGATTATGTAGTCCACTTTGCGGCAGAATCTCATGTCGACCGCTCTATTCTAGGACCGGAAGCCTTCATCCTGACCAATATTCATGGGACTTTTTGTTTGCTGGAAGCGGCCAAAAAAGCCTGGAAGGGTCAAGACGGAGGTTATGACTCCGGACTGCGCTTTCACCATATTTCCACAGATGAGGTTTACGGCACTCTAGGGCCCGAGGATCCGGCTTTTGAAGAGGTTACACCATACTCACCAAATTCACCTTACGCAGCTTCAAAAGCTGCCAGTGATCATCTGGTCCGGTCTTATTACCACACGTATCAACTTCCGGTCTCTATAACCAACTGTTCCAATAATTACGGTCCCTACCAATTTCCAGAAAAACTGATCCCGGTTATTATTCAAAATGCTCTTGAAGGAAATCCACTCCCCATCTATGGGGACGGGAAACAAATTCGGGATTGGCTTTATGTGGAAGACCACTGCCGGGCAATATATGAAGTCATTCATAATACGCCTGCTGGTGAAACTTATAATGTTGGAGGGGGGAATCAACCAACGAATCTGGAGATTGTGAATCAAATATGTGCAATTCTTGATAAGCTTGTACCAGAATCCGCTCATTATCCTCATCATTCTTTGATTACTCACGTCACGGACCGGCCAGGTCATGACCGCCGCTATGCAATGAATATCAAAAAAATTGCCAATCAGTTAAATTGGAATCCTGGGGTCAGTCTTGAAACGGGGCTGGAAAAAACGGTTAACTGGTATTTCGAAAATCAAGATTGGAGTGAGAAGATAAAGGAACAGGCAGAATATCGTTCCTGGATGGATCAAAATTATCAGGGAAGGAAACAATCATGAAAGGTATTATTTTGGCGGGAGGCAAAGGGACCCGACTGTATCCATTGACGATTGGCGTCAGCAAACAGCTGCTTCCTGTTTATGATAAACCGATGATTTACTACCCACTGTCAATGCTGATGCTGGCGGGGATTAAAGAAATTTTGATTATCAGCACTCCAGAAGCCCTCCCGATTTTCAAACGCTTGTTAGGTGGTGGAAATCAGTGGGGAATCGACTTCTGTTATGCCCAGCAGGACGAGCCTCGTGGTCTGGCTGACGCCTTTGTGGTGGGCCGGGATTTTATTGGGGATGATTCGGCTGCCCTGATCCTGGGGGATAACATCTTTTTTGGCCACGGCCTATCAAAACAGCTTCAATCTGCGGCAGGGCTTGATTCGGGTGCAGTTGTCTTTGCCTATGCGGTCAATGATCCGGAACGGTATGGAGTTGTTGAGTTCAATTCAGAGGGTAAGGCTCTCAGTATTGAGGAAAAACCAGAAGCACCTCGCTCTAATTATGCAGTCCCGGGGTTATATTTTTATGATAATGATGTAGTTCAAATCGCCGCTGAACTTGAGCCGTCTGACAGAGGGGAAATTGAAATTTCGGATATCAACCAAAATTATCTGGAGCGAGAGGCGCTCCAGGTCAAAGTTCTCGGTCGAGGGGTAGCCTGGTTGGATGCTGGAACAGCCGGATCTCTTCTGCAGGCCTCAAACTTTGTCCAGGCTGTAGAGGAAAGGCAGGGAATGATGATTTCCTGCCCGGAAGAAATTGCCTACCGCTTGGGATACATTGATTCTGCCCAAGTTAACCGATTGGCAGATCAGCTTCCGGATAATCATTATGGCCGGTACCTGAGACGCTTAGCAGATGGAAAAGATATCTACCCGGGAAGACATTGATGCTGAAAATTCTCCTGCTCGGGAAGTACGGCCAGCTGGGATGGGAGCTGGAAAGATCGCTCCAGCCGCTCGGATCTGTGCTGGCTTATGATTATCCCCAGATTGATTTGTTGGATGAAAAAAGCTATCTTGAGCTGATTCCAGACATGTCTCCGAACATTGTAATTAATGCAACTGCTTACACGGATGTTGATGGAGCGGAATCTGATCAGGAAAATGCAGATCAAATAAACAGCAAGGCTCCGGCTGTGCTTGCAGATCAGGCGAAAAAGCAGGGGGCGGTCTTTATCCATTACTCAACTGATTATGTCTTTGATGGTGCAAAAGGCTCAGCTTATAGGGAATCAGATATTCCCAGACCGCTCAGTGTTTATGGAAGAACAAAATTAGCTGGAGAGAAAGCAATTCAAGATGTCGGTGGAAATTTCTATATTTTCAGAACCAGCTGGTTGTACAGCCTGCACAGACCCAGTTTTGTGAGTAAGGTTTTGGATTGGTCAAGGCAAAATAAAACTTTACGAATTGTTTCAGATCAAATCAGTTCTCCGACCTGGAGCAGGATGCTGGCAGAAGTTACAGCCCATTGGCTGACTGGCTTGATTGCAGCTGAACGGATAAAAAATCATGAAACCTCAGGTGTGTATCACCTCTCAGCCTCAGGTGCGGTATCAAGGTATGAATGGGCGAAGGCAATTTTGGCGCTTGATCCTGATTCTGAGGACCAGATTGCTAGAGAAGTGCTTCCGGCAGCAAGTGGGGAATTTGATACTCCGGCTGCCCGTCCGCTGTATTCAGCTCTGGACTGCACCCGATTTAGGGAAAGGTTTGAACTATTTCTACCCGATTGGTATTCATCGCTTCAGCTGGCGATGTCCCGGTAACAAAATGTCTGAGAGCAGGAAATGAAATCAACTGTAATTTGTGTTACTGGATGGCATTTTCCACGGGATTTTTATCAAGCTCTCTCTGAACTGGAATCTGCAGATATCTATATTGTTTCTCACCGCCAAGTGGATGAGATCCCCACGTCCATCTCCGAAAAATTTTCATCAAAACAGATCTTAATCCGAGCTAACATTGGATATGATTGGGGCTGTTACCAGCAATTTGTTCGGACTGAACTTTGGCGGCCTTATCAAAATATCATATTCATGCATGATGATCTGGAGATCCACAACTTTAAATTTATTCGACGTGTAAACGAACTGCTCCAGGTTTATTCTGCAGTAGGAAATGGATCTGGAGAAGGATCCGTTACCCATGTTGATGTAGCTCAACATCCCTATGCTTATGCACATTCCAGTTGGAAGCCTGATCATTATGATTTTCAGCACAAAACTGTTCGCGGTTCTTTTTTTGCAGTCAAAAAGGAAGTCTTAGAGCAGATCCAGAATTTTGAAGTTTACTGGGATCCCTGGAAAATCGATATTGATTTTGGAAACTGGTCTACAAAAGCGACCTGTGGAAAAATTGAGGGTGTTTTTGGCTCTCAGGCATTTGGTTATCTCTCGAATACATTTGGAAGAAGTGAGTACATTACCGAATTTATTCGGGGTCAAATGGGAGGGGAGCTAAGTCAATCAACAGGTTTTAAAGCGAAACTTTACAGATTGATAAAAAGAATTTCAAGGTTTTACATGGAAATATTTTATCAACAGCGTGACGTGTATCTCCGCTCATTCTGGTTGTTATCATTGCAATTGTTCTTAAATTTTTTTTCCGGGATAAATAATAACAATAAAGCATAACAGAGGTTACCAGGCCTGTCCTCGAGACTTGACCTCTGGCTTGATTCCGTTATAATTCAGATGTTGAATTATGAAAGATCAAAGGTTGAATTGAGCTATGGACTTATCCCAGGAAGATCGGGAACTCATTCTTTTGGAACATATTGAACAGGATCCTGATATCAACCAGGCAACTCTGGCGGAAAAACTTGATATTGCGGTTGGGACGGTTAACTGGCATATTCGAAGACTGGTTACCAAAGGTTATGTCAAAGTTAAGCGTGCCCAGCGAAAGAAGTTAAGATACATCATCACCCCTGAGGGGCTTGCTTTACGAGCAAAATTAACAATGCAGTACGTTGAAAATCAAATGAGATTATATCGAGAAACACGTCAGCGGATTAAGCAGCTTTTAGGTGAAGTTATGCAGGCTGGTTTCTCGCAAGTAAGGTTGGTAGGAGATAGTGAACTGGCAGATGTTTGCTCCCTGACCTGCATGGAGCAAGGAGTAGAGATTGTTGATGGAGGGCAGGTTCCTGTTCTGCTGATAGAAGGATATACGGTAAAGCTCAAAGGATTACCTGAATTAGAAGAAGAATAAGATTGGTTAGCCCGGTTCAAGTTATCAGAAAGGGAAATGATATGAAAAAGGCATTAATCACAGGCATAACCGGTCAGGATGGTTCCTATCTGGCGGAAATGCTGCTGCACAAAGGCTATGAGGTTCATGGTGTGATCCGGAGGTCGAGTACATTTAACACCCGCAGACTGGATCACCTCTACCGCGATCCGCATAATGGAGAGGAAGTAAAACTCTACTTACATTACGGCGACTTAGCCAGCTCTGACAGCCTGGAGCGGGTGATTCATGAGGTTCATCCGAATGAGGTTTATCATCTGGCTGCCCAAAGTCATGTTCGGGTAAGCTTTGATATGCCGGAATATACCGGTGATGTCACAGGACTGGGGACAATCCGTATCCTGGAATCAATTCGCCGATCCGGAATCGATACCCGATTTTATCAGGCCTCCACCAGTGAATTGTTTGGCAGCGCACCTGCTCCACAAAGTGAGATGACTTCGTTTCAACCGCAGAGCCCGTATGCTGCTGCTAAACTGTATTCTTTTTGGGTCACAAGAAATTATTCCCAGGGATACAACATGTTTGCCTGCAATGGGATTCTGTTTAATCATGAATCTCCCCGGCGCGGTGAAACATTTGTTACCCGGAAAATCACCCGGGCTGTGGCCCGGATCAAAGCAGGACTGCAGAAATATCTTTATCTGGGGAATCTGGAATCAAAACGAGACTGGGGTTATGCGCCTGAGTATGTTGAAGCGATGTGGATGATGCTGCAGCAAGATGAGCCGTATGACATTGTGATTGGCACAGGTGAAGCCCATACTGTGAGGGATTTTGTCTCAGAAGCTTTTGGATATGTGGACCTGGATTATCAAGAGCATGTCAAGATCGATCCCCGGTATTTCAGACCGACTGAAGTGGATTATTTGGAGGCTGATGCAGGCAAAGCAAAACGGATTCTAAATTGGGAGCCAAAGGTCCGCTATCATGATCTGGTCCGGATCATGATGGATGCAGATCTGGAGCTGGTTGGTTTGGATGCGCCCGGCGAGGGGAAAAAAATTGTTGAAAACAAGTTTGATGATTGGCACAAATGGGAAGATCAAGTAATCAGCATGGGAAGGTAAGCAATGACAGAAAACCAAGCATACCCCGATCCAAAAGAATTCTGGAAAAATAAAAGTGTTTGTGTAACCGGCGGAGCCGGATTTTTGGGATCATTTGTCCAGGAAGCCCTGCGGGACAGAGGGGCTGAAAATATATTTGTTCCAACCATCGAGGAATATGATCTGACCCAGATTGAAGATATCCGTAGAATGCTCAATGACGCAAAGCCGGAGATAATTATTCATCTGGCTGCCCTTGCTGGTGGGATCGGTGCCAACCGGTCTAGGCCGGCCGAATTTTTCTACAAAAACCTGATGATGGGTGTTCCCCTGCTGCATGAATCCTGGAAATCTGGAGTGGAAAAATTTGTTGCTATTGGAACGATTTGTGCCTACCCAAAATTTACGCCTGTTCCGTTTAAAGAAGAAGATCTCTGGGATGGTTATCCGGAGGAGACAAATGCGCCATATGGATTGGCGAAAAAAATGCTGCTCGTGCAGTCCCAAGCTTACCGGGACCAGTATGATTATAATTCGATCTTTTTGCTCCCGGTAAATTTGTATGGGCCGAGAGATAATTTTGATCTGGAAACCTCTCATGTGATTCCGGCTTTAATTCGGAAGATGATTGAAGCTCAGGAACGGGGAGATGCTCAGGTTACATTATGGGGAGATGGATCACCGACCCGGGAATTCTTCTATGCCGGGGATGCGGCGAGGGGTATTGTTCTCGCTGCGGAGCGCTATAACAGCAGCGAACCGGTCAATTTGGGAGCAGGAATGGAGATCAGCATCAAAGACCTGGCGGATTTGATTGCGAAGTTAACTGGATATAGCGGAGAAATTGTTTGGGACACAAGCAAGCCAAATGGACAGCCCCGACGGGGTCTGGATACCACTAAAGCTGAGAAATATTTTAGTTTTAAAGCGGAGATTCCTTTTGAGGAAGGGCTTCGAAGAACAATCGAGTGGTATAGAGAGAATCAGGCCTAAGATAGATAACCAATAGTTGTGGAAAATAAGACTTATTAACAGGCTTATCCCCAATTTATACCCTGAGAAATGGACTTATCCACAACTTTATCCACAAAAATTTAGTTTGAAGTCTGATCAAGATGGTTGACAGCCCTGAAGTTATGGACAAAATCACTATTTTTTCAGCTCCAAAGCCGTTTCTGGATCCGCATATCAGCTTGATCCAGAAAAATGCGATTCACTCCTGGATGAATCTTGGAGAGGCTGTTGATATCGTGATTATCGGGGATGAACCAGGGCTGTCGGATGTCACAAATCAATTGCCGGTGAAACACAGACCTGAAGTCCTTCGAAACGAGCACGGGACACCGCTGATCAGTTCGATTTTTTCCCAAGCGCGAGATACTGGGGAAGGTGATATTCTCTGTTACTTGAATGCTGATATTATCTTGCTGCCTTCTTTCTTGAATATTGTTGATGAAATTAATCAGCTTCAGGAACAATATGTAGTGGTTGGAAGACGCTGGGAGCTTGAAATTTCAGAAGAGCTAGATTTTGAGCAGGATTGGGTTAGTAACCTGGAACGGAAATTAAACTTCGATGGAAGGCTCAGCGGTTATACAGCGATGGATTATTTTATTTTTCCCAGGGATCTGTATCTGGAGATTCCGGATTTTGCGGTAGGAAGGGCCGGTTGGGATAATTGGATGATTTACCATGCATTTCAAAAGGGTTGGAAAGTGATAGATATTACTCCTGCTGCTCGTATAATTCACCAACGCCATGATTATCAGCATCTACCTGGAGGAAAATCACACCACAAACTAAAGGAGTCTGACCGGAATGTTGCTTTATCCGGCGGGATGAAAACACTCTATGATTTGCTCGATGTGAAATTTGAGTATCAAAACAGAAAGATTTCCCGGAAAAGTATCTCAATGGCTTATTTGCTGCGCAGACTTGAGAGGTTAGTGATTCCAGAAATCCAAAAGGGCTGGCGCTGGCAGCTGACAAGAATGATTAGAAAACTACGGCGCAGAATTACCTGACCGGGAGAAATAATGGCAAGATATGGAATGAATCCAGCGAGGAGACAAAATAGCACTTATAAACCCGCAAGGGTGACTGCAGCGGTTGTAACCTACATACCCAGTCTGGAAGGATACTTCTCGCAGCGGTTGGAAGTCCTTAAAGTTTGCCTGGCGAGTTTACGACAGACCCTGGATCCAGATTGTGATATTGCAGTGCTCAACAATGGAAGCTGTCAAGAGGTCAGAGAATATCTAGGATCACTTCTAGAAGCATCCCGGATAGATTATCTTTTGCATTCCCGGCGAAATCTGGGTGTGATTGGGGCCTTCAAAATCTTGTTTCCAGCTGTACCGGGAGAAATCATTGCGTACAGTGACGATGATGTGCTTTATTATCCCGGTTGGTTGGAAGAACACCTTCGGATATTAGATACATATCCTGGAGTAGGGATGGTAAGTGGTGCGCCTGTAGGTTTTTCCTCCGAGCATGCATTTCAGTCGGTTGATAATTTCATTGAAGACAAGGCCCAAAATCTCCGGGTTTCAGGGAAAGAACGAATCCTAGATTGGGAACGAGATTGGGCTCTGAGCACAGGTAGAGATGCTGAAGAACACTTAGGGAAAATTCAAGAGACACCGCACCTTTTGCTGGAATATCAAGATGTTCAAGCAATCAAGGCTGCCAAACATTTTCAATTTGTGACCCCGAAAAAAGTAATCCTCCAAGCTCTGGGGAAAGAATGGCCTACCAGTCTAATGGATGGATTGGTTGCTCTGGATGAAGCTGTTGACAGGCGTGGATTTTTGAGGTTATCAACAGTTGACCGGGTTACAAGGCATATTGGAAACACGATTAATCCTGAATTGATCCGGGAAATTTCTCGAGTTGGGATTGATGTTGAGGTGACAACAAAGACAGTTAAGGAACAACAGCACTGGCTGTTGAAAATTCCTGGCAGCGGTAGAATCCTTTGGCCTCTTTACCGCTGGCTGTTTAATATCCTGCATGGAGTGAAATGAAATGATTCGTATTTTATGGTTTACTGGTGTCCAACTGCCGGCGGTAACTGGGGAAGATTTGAACAGGGCAGGTTGGCAGGAGGGACTTCGCCGGACTCTCGAGTCTCATTCTGATCGAGTTGAACTGGCAATTGCATCTTTTGGGTCAGAAGATTATCAACCTTTTACGGAAGGGAATGCTACTTATTACAACATTCATCGGGATCCTATTCCTGATGATCGCTGGTCCCGATTGGTTAAGAACTGGAAACATGTATCTTATCAAGAGAAAGAATTGAGTCGATGTCAAGAAATAGTAGAACTGGTTCAACCTGACTTAATCTTCATCTTTGGGACAGAAAACCCATTTGGTTTGCTTTCAAATCGGTTCCCGGTCCCGGTTGTAATTTCTATCCAGGCAGTGCTTAACGGACTGGAAAAAAGAATTTTCCACGGTTTAACTTCAATCGAGCTGATCAAAGAGTTTTTCTCTAAAGAAATGATCATGGGGGAAGGGGTGATCCATAGGCGCTGGGAATTAGCAAAATCGGCCAGGATGGAAAAAACAATTTATAACCGGTGCCGTATATTCGAAGGTCGCACGGATTGGGATAAAGAGTGGCTCAGAAAATTAAATCCGAAGGCAAAATATTTTCATATTGATCGTGTCCTGGCAGAGGATTATTACAATTCAAAATGGGATCAGGAAAAGACCGAGGAAAAATTAGTCTATACTACTTCCAGCAATGCTCCGTTTAAGGGTGGGATTACATTAGTGCGGGCGCTTGTTGAACTCAAAAATAGAGGCAGACTTGATATTAAGATGCGAATAGCTGGTGTTGATGCAACCAGTGTGGTTGGAAAATATATCAATACGATTGTTAACCGGAATAAACTGCAGGACCAGATCAGTTTGCTGGGTAGAGTCCAGCCGGATGAAATTATCCAGGAAATGAAGAAAGCCAGCGTTTTTGTTCTGCCATCGCATATGGATAATAGTCCCAACAGCTTGGGAGAGGCGATGATTATTGGAATGCCGTGTATTGCTTCCAATGTGGGTGGTATTCCTTCAATGCTGGAAGATAAAAAAGATGGTTTGATTTACAACCACAACAGCACCAAACAACTGGCTGATCATATTGAATATATGTTAGATCATCCGGATCAAGCTGTTGAAATGGGAATCAATGCCCGCAACACAGCACTGAAGAGACATGATCCCACAAGAATTGCAGAGGACACGGTTGCAATGTATAACCAGGTGATCAAAGGGAAAATGCCGGTCCGGGAAGCGCAGAAAGAACGACGGGCATCAATGGTGGAAAAGATTTCAGAAAGAATCAAACTCGGAATTTACATCGCCCGCCATGGTGTGCTGCCGGAGCACGAGGATGTGATTACTCCATATTTATCCCAGCAAGAATTAGCTGAGATAAAAACGGTATTCCCAATGCCTAAGTTTTTTATTTATGGCCATGCACGTTCGGGAACCACCCTGCTGGCGAGATTGATCCGCATTCATCCTGATATTCATTGTAATTACCAGGCTCATTTTTTCTCAAGAGAACCAACTTTGCACGCCCTGGTTGAGTCACCCCAGGTCCGGGAATGGCTTTCAAGACCTGACAACCGTTGGAATCAAGGCAAGGATTTATCCCCTGTTGTTCTTAGAGTTGTTGCGGATTACATTATGGAACGAGAGGCTAAGCAACTGGGAAAAAAGATTGTGGGGGATAAAAGCCCTAATAGTTTGCTGGATGGAAAATCCGTAACAAAATTGTATTCAGTTTATCCTGATGCAAGTTTGTTTTATATTGTTCGAGATGGCAGGGATACTGTTTTATCACATCGGATACAAGCTTTCATTGATTTCCAGGATCTGTTATCAAAAGAAGATAAGATAATCCGGGAAGATTTTATACAACACCCTGAACCCTTTATCAATGGAGAAAAATCTCTCTTTACCCGACAAGGATTGGAAAAAGTAGCTCACGGTTGGGTAAAAAATATGGTTGAAACAGATACTCTGGCCAAACAAAGATTCGGTAATCGATATTACAGTTTGAGGTATGAAGATTTATTAGTGGATCCCCAGAAAGTCATGGATGGAATTTGGAAATTCTTTGATGTAGATCTAGATTTTGATAAAGAAGAAAAAGCGGTTTATGCAGAGATGAATAATAATCCCGATGCAGACTGGCAGCGATCTCAGGAAAAAGACTTGATCGCAAACTACAAAAAGGGGAAAATTGGGGGTTGGAAAAATTTGTTTACCGCAGAAGATAATCAAATTTTTTCAGAGATAGCGAGAGATGTATTAGAGACCTGGGGCTATGAATAAAGAAAATTCGATGAAGGTGCTAATTGCCGGTTTCGGATCGATCGGACGGCGTCATTACCAAAACCTGAAGTTATCTGGGTTGTCTGATTTCGCATTTTATCGGACCCATAAGAGCACCCTGGATGACAGCCAGATTGAAGGTTATCCGGTATTTCATGATCTGGATAAAGCACTGGAGTATGATCCGGATTTGGTTGTGGTATCCAATCCAACCGCGTTTCATCTGGATGTTGCTATACCAGCAGCAAATCAGGGAGCAGATATCCTGCTTGAAAAGCCGATTTCTGACTCCTTGGCGCGGATTACTGATCTGCGCCAAGCAGTCGAGGAATCGGGAAGTAAGGTATTGGTTGGTTTTCAGTTCCGTTTCCATCCTGGTTTGAAATTGATTCATAATTGGCTCAATGAAGACCTGTTGGGAGAAATTCTTTTTGTGCGGGCTCACTGGGGAGAGTTTCTCCCAGATTGGCATCCCTGGGAGGATTATCGGGAAAGCTACAGCGCAAAACAGAACCTTGGGGGTGGGGTAGTGTTGACCTTATCACACCCGATTGATTATTTGATGTGGATTTTCGGAGATGTTAAAAATCTTAGCGCTGCTGCTGGTGAAAAGAACATCCTCGGTCTCGAAGTCGAAGAATTGGTGAATATTAACTTACGTTTTGAGTCTGGATTGCTTGCTGATGTTCATCTGAATTACCTGGAACAACCAGCCCGCCACACCCTGGAGATACTGGGGTCTTTGGGGCAGGTAAGTTGGGATTATCAGACAGGTGTCTTGAAACATTTCCTAAATCAACAGAAAGTATGGGAATTATTTCCATTGCCAGAGGGATTTACCCGGAATGACCTTTTCCTTTCAGAAATTGATCATTTTCTTCGTGTGAATAAGAACGAAGAAGCCCCGGTTTGTTCGCTGGAAGATGGAGTTAGGGTTCAAAAAGTCTTGATGGAAATCAAACAGCAAATAACAGTTGGAATACCTAAAAAGGTTTAAGAGGGCAAAGGGAGCTTTAAATGAAAAAAATGGATCCCAAAGTTCTTCTCAGGAATCTGGCAGTAGAAATTTTGATTTACAGTATCTTAATTGGTGGCTATTATCTGCTGGTTTTGCGTTATCTGGGAGATTGGCTGAATGGTTTGTTTCATCAAAACCTGACAATCTTCGCTTTGGTTGGTCTAAGTATGATCTTGTTTCAAGCTTTTATTCTCGATCTTGTTACATCATTTTTGATGAAATACATCAAAATGGATCAATTTGGAATAAGGAGATTCCTGGATGTATTTTCCAATCGCTGATGTAACAATCAGCCCTGTTCTTTTAATGAGCGTGGGATTCCTTGTAGGCATCCTGGGAGGTTTTTTTGGTGTCGGGGGAGGTTTTTTAGCTGCACCGATGATGTTCTGGTCCGGGGTTCCTATGAACTTTGTGGTGGGGACAGATCTGGCCCACATGACAGGTAAATCCCTGGTCGCTGCTCGCCGGCACCGGACTCTGGGCCATGTTGATTTTCGATTGGGGCTGCTGATGATTGTTGGAACGGTCATTGGGGTGGAAATTGGGGCCCAGATTATTGAACGGCTGCAGGACAGCGGTGTGATTGATGTCACGATTGGTATTACATATATTGTAATTCTGGTGATTATCAGTTTATTTACTGCCTGGGAGAGCATTCGAGCAATCCAGATGGTTCGGACAGATCAAATTGATGTTAATGAGGCAGTTGGTTTCGAAGGGTTAGCCCGCAGAATCCAGGCTGTAAATATACCTCCTATGGTTTCCTTCCCCACCTCAGGGATCGAGAGTATTTCCTTATGGATGATTCTTGGCGTTGGCCTGGTTACTGGACTGCTAGCTGGAGCTCTGGGTGTAGGGGGAGGTTTTATCCGGATGCCGATGCTGGTTTATGTCCTTGGGGTGCCCACTCATGTCGCTGTAGGGACAGATTTATTTGAAATTGTTTTTTCCTCAGGGTACGGGACGATTACTCATGCCCTGAAGGGAAATGTTGACATTCTGATGGCACTCGTCATGCAAACCGGAGCTGCAATAGGTGCTCAAATTGGAGCGACAGCAACCCGCTTTTTTGCTGGACCGCGGATCCGGCTGGCTTTCTCTTTTTTACCTTTGATTGGTGCAGTACTTGTGATTTTGAGATTGATGGGCATTACAGGAGTATAAACAAGGATGGATGTAGGATATGAATATTTTGATTGGGCTTGATAGTGAAAAGTATACCCACTCTCCAGTCATAATCGGGAAAATCATCGCCGAAGCTACACAGGCTGAGGTAACTGTGTTGATCATAATTACCAGGGAAGGTCACCTTGAAAATGCTGAGGCTGTTGCGGAGCAAGCAAAAAAAGACCTGGAGGGAGTAAACCCCGAGATCATAATCCGCTCTGGGCAGTTAAGTGATCTTTATGAACAGGAAATTTTAAGTCAAGATTATCGATTGGTGATTGTGGATGCCGCCAGAAAACGTCTTACCCGGAAGTATGACGATATAGATCCAGTTTTGACCAGCCAATCATCTTTTGCCATTTTGTTAACGGAAAATGCAAAGCCAAAACTAGACAGAATTTTGCTGGCTTCCAGCTGCAAGGAAGATGATTTCTCTCTGGTCCGAAAAGCCGCTAATTTTGCTGGACGAGTGGGTGCCACAGTGACGCTTCTTCATGTGATTTCAGGGGCAGTTCCAACAATGTACACTGGATTGAATCAGCTGGATGAAACTGTGGAAGAGCTGCTGCAAACAGATACTCCGTTTGCAAAGCACTTACGCCACGCCGGAGAGATCCTCCAAGAGCATGCGGTAAATTCCGAGGTAAAAATCCGCCGGGGTGTACCTGTGGAAGAAATTGTTAGGGAAACCCAGCTGGAAAATTATGACCTGGTAATAATCGGTACCTCTCAGGTTAAAGAAGGGTTAAAAGCCCGGATGCTTGGAAATCTGGTGGTCAAAATTATTGATCTAGTAGAGCTGCCGGTGATGGTAATCGGCCACCAATCTTTGCTTTGAAGTCCAGGAAGGATGAAAATTAGAGGTATGGTATCATATGCAGTCGATTAACAAAAACATTCACCTCTTGATACATTGAGGAAAAAGAAAATTATTAAGAATTTAGGAGATAAAGCAAAATGAGCAATGCGGATGTACTTATCACTCCCTACGGGGGGGAACTTGTAAATTTGGTCGTGGAGGACAAAGAGCGAGAGGACTGGCTGGAAAAAGCTAATCAATACCCCTCTTTGCAGCTGACAGACCGATCGCTTCATGATCTGGAGCTGTTGGCTGTAGGCGGCTTTTCCCCCCTGAAAAGCTTCATGGGAGAAGAGGATTACCAGCGGGTATTAACTGAAATGCGGCTGTCGGATGGCACCTTATTCCCGATGCCTATCACTCTCACAATTACAAAAGAAGAGCTGCCAACCCGGGGTGAGTGGATCACTTTGAGAGATTCCAGGAATTATATTATTGCGGTTATGCGGATTGAAGAAGTATATCGCTGGGATCCAACCAGAGAAGCCCGTTTGGTACTGGGGTCGACAGATTACCGCCATCCTCTGGTATCCGAGATGGATCAGTGGGGAGACCTTTGTATTTCTGGCGAGCTGCATGTCATAAATATGCCGGTATATTATGACTTTACCGAAATCAGACGTACACCGGCCGAGGTTCGAAAGATTCTGGCTGGAATTGGCAATCAGCAGGTGACGGCTTTCCAGACCCGAAATCCGATGCACAGGGTTCATGAGGCTTTGACCAAACGAGCATTGGACCGTGTTCCTGGAAGTTTATTGATCCACCCGGTTGTTGGATTGACAAAACCAGGCGATGTGGACCACTATACCCGGGTTCGAGTATATAAAGCTTTAGTTGACAACTATTATGACAAAAATACAGTATTGAGTTTGCTTCCTCTGGCAATGAGAATGGCAGGCCCCAGGGAGGCTCTCTGGCACGGCATCATCCGCAGAAACTATGGGGCAAATCACTTGATCATTGGTCGTGATCATGCTGGACCTGGAAAAGACAGTAATGGGAAACCGTTTTATGGTCCGTATGAAGCCCAGGAAATGATGGAACAGTATCAAGAAGAAACTGGCGTGAAGCCCGTGAAATTCAATGAACTGGTTTACATTGAATCTCAGGATAAATATGTGGCCAAAGAGGAAGCGCCGCAGGATGCGAAAGCGGCATTTATTTCCGGAACCGAAGTCCGGGAGGAATATCTCAATAAGGGTAAAGAACTCCCAGGCTGGTTTACCCGAAAAGAAACAGCAGAAATTCTACGCGACACCTATCCCCCACGTCATAAACAGGGCCTTTGCATCTGGTTTACCGGATTGAGTGGTTCCGGAAAATCAACCATTGCCAATGCACTGCTCCCAATGCTTTTGGAGCGTGGTCGACAGGCTACGGTTCTGGATGGGGATGTGGTTAGAACCCATTTATCAAAAGGCTTAGGCTTCAGCAAAGAAGATCGGGATACAAATATTATGCGGATCGGTTTTGTGGCCGGCGAGATTACCCGCCATACAGGCACCGTGATCTGTGCTGCAATCAGTCCCTACAGTAAACCAAGAAACGAAGCCCGGAAGATGGTTGGCCCAGAGCGTTTTGTAGAGGTTTATGTCAGTACACCGTTGGACGTCTGCGAAGAGCGAGATATCAAAGGTCTTTATGCAAAAGCACGGAGTGGAGAAATTAAGGGATTTACGGGAATTGATGATCCATATGAAGCACCGGTGAATCCTGAGATCAACATTGATACTGTAGATCGGACGCCTAAAGATTGTGCCCGGGAAATAATTAACTATCTGGAAGGAAAGGGCTTTATTAAACCGGATGGGTTTTTGCCCAATAGCGGGTAATGAATCTAAAAGGGATGTTTCCAATCCATCATCCCTGAAGTGATGTTGGGAGTATAAAATGAAAGATATCCAGAGTTTGTTTGATCTCAGTGGGCGAGTTGCACTTGTGACTGGTGGAGCTGGTTTTCTGGGTAAGCAGTTTTGCGAAGCGCTAACGGAAGCCGGGGCACGGATTGTTGTTGCTGATTTGGATGCTGATGAAGCGAAAAAGGTTGCTTCGGAATGTAAAACAAAATGCGATCAAACAGCTCTGGGGCTCTCTCTGGATGTAACAGATCCTGATTCTATCCAGCATGTGATGAGCAAAACTATGGAGGAGTTTGGAAAACTCGATATTCTGGTCAATTCCGCTGCGCTGGACCCTAAGTTTGATAAAACTGGAGCCGGGAAACATGTTTCCGCTTTTGAAGATTTTCCACTTAAAAGCTGGCAGGAGGCGCTGGATGTCAATCTGACGGGGATGTTCCTTTGCTGCCAGGCTGCCGGAAGGATAATGAAAGAAGCAGGAGAAGGATCGATCATCAATATCTGCTCAACCTATGGCTTGAATGGACCGGACCAGCGCTTGTATGAATCCCTGGGAGAACCGAGGCAGTACAAACCTGTCTACTACACTGTCAGTAAAGCAGGTGTTCTTGGTTTGACAAAGTATATTGCAACTTACTACCATGGAACAAGTATCCGGTGCAATGCCCTTACACCGGGCGGGGTGGAAAGGGGTCACTCACCAGAGTTTCAGGAAGCGTATGCCCAGCGTACAGTCCTTGACCGCATGGCACATCCCCATGAGATGAAAGGGGCAGTGGTGTTTCTGGCATCTGAAGCATCAAGCTACATGACTGGATCTAACTTGGTCGTAGATGGAGGTTGGACAGCATGGTGAAAGTGTTAGCGGTGATACCTGCCAGGGGAGGGTCAAAAGGAATAACCCGGAAAAATATCAAAAAGATGGGAAATTATCCTTTGATTGCTTACAGCATTGCCGCTGCCCAGCAGGCCCAAGTTAGGCTTCGCACAATTGTTTCTACCGATGATCCAGAGATCGCTGAGATAGCTCAAAAATATGGGGCGGAGGTACCTTTTTTACGCCCAGCAGAGTATGCGGAGGATCACACTCCGGATTTACCAGTTTTTGAGCATGCAATTAAGTGGCTCCAGGAAAATGAGTCGTACCGGCCCGATATAGTTATCCAGCTCAGACCAACGAGCCCATTTCGCCCAATTAATTTAGTGGACAGAGCAGTTCAAATTCTTCTTGATCATCCGGAGGCTTCATCAGTTCGCGGAGTTATACCATCCCAACAGAACCCATATAAAATGTGGAAGGTGGATTCTGACGGACGAATGGAACCTCTCTTGAAAACAAAATTTTCTGAACCCTATAATATGCCGCGCCAGGAACTTCCGAAAACTTTTTGGCAGACAGGCCATATTGATGTTGTTCGTGTTGAGACAATCTTAAACGGATCCATGAGCGGTGAAAATATCTTCAGCTGTGTGATCGATCCTGCTTTTAGTGTGGACCTGGACAATTTAGAAGATTGGCGGCGAGCAGAATGGAAGCTAAATCTGCTAAAAGATCAAATAGCCTTACCGGATCCAGATCGAAAGCTTGAAAATATGAGTCCGAACTTACTGGTCCTGGACTTTGATGGAGTTTTGACAGATGATCGAGTACATGTGAACCAGCATGGAGAAGAAAGTGTTGCAGCCCATCGCGGAGATGGGATGGGAATCTCTCTGCTCAAGAAACAAGGGATTGAAGTCGTGATTTTGTCAACAGAAAAAAATCCGGTTGTATCTGCGAGGGGAAAGAAGTTGAATGTCCCGGTTTTTCAAGGAATTACTGATAAAGGTTCTGCAATCCAGCAAATTATGACCGAAAGAGATATGGATCCTAATGAAGTGATCTTTGTTGGAAATGACATCAATGATTTGGTTTGTTTTCCTCTTGTCGGGCTGGCTGTAGCTGTGGCTGATGCCCATCCGGATTTAATCCGGGAAGCCGATCTCGTTTTACGGAAAAAAGGTGGTCAAGGGGCGGTCCGGGAGCTGTGTGATCAGATCCTGGAGAATCAGGATTTAGACAGTAGAAATTGAAGGAGTTAGAATGAAACGTGAAATTCAGCTGGGGAATCGAATGGTGGGGGATGGTCACCCTGTTTATATCATAGGTGAAATTGGGATTAATCATAATGGTGACCTGAAAATTGCGAAACAGCTAATAGATGCTGCAGTGGAAGCTGGGGCAGATGCTGTCAAATTCCAGAAGCGAACTCCAGAAATATGTGTCCCATCTGAGCAGCGTGAAAAAATGCGGCGGACTCCCTGGGGGTATATCAGTTATATGGAGTACCGTGAAAAAGTGGAATTTGGGGAACGGGAATACCTACAAATTGCGGATTACTGCAGCGAAAAAGAGATTGATTGGTGTGCTTCTGCCTGGGATGAACCATCTGTAGATTTCCTGGAAAAATTTGATCCGATTATGCACAAAGTTCCATCAGCAGCATTAACAGATACAGGTCTCTTGAAAAAAATTCGGGAGCAAGATCGGGCGATGATGCTGTCAACTGGAATGTCAGAAATGGAGCAGATCAAGGCAGCTGTAGATCTGGTGGGAACTGAGCAACTGATTTTAGCTCACTGCACCAGCACTTACCCCTGTCCTCCAGAAGAGTTGAATTTAAGAATGATTGAAACACTCCGGGATTTATTTCCCTGTCCAATTGCATACTCGGGGCATGAGGTTGGTTTACCAACTACTATTGCAGCGATTACCCTGGGTGCTTCGGTTGTAGAACGGCATATCACCCTCGATCGCGCAATGTGGGGTTCGGATCAGGCAGCATCAATCGAGCCAGGTGGTTTCCGCAGGTTGGTTAAGTATATCCGGGTTGTTGAGAAAGCATTAGGAGATGGTGAAAAAACTGTTTATGAGAGTGAGCAGGCAAGCCTGGATAAACTCCGCCGAATAGATACGCTGCCTATCCGTGGAAGAAATTAATCTCGATCATTAATTCTGAAGCTGACAAAAGAACAAAATAGCATGAGCAAGTGGAACCTGTATAGTTTCATTCAAAATAAAATCCAACGTGTCAGGTTGTACTGGCGACTGCTGATTCTGAATTTCAAAGTTGCTAGATACAGCTCACCGGATTCTGACGACAATCCGGTCGTTTTTTTCAATGCCTCAGCCCGGTTGGAAGGGCTTAATCTTAATGCTGCCTTTGGCATGATTTCCAGTTGGGCTTTGCAGCTGCGGGGAAACAAAATCCTCCATGTGGGATGTCACTCTGCTATGAAGCAGTGTGTGCTGGGTGCGGTTGTTGCAGGTCCTGAATCCCTCCCTCCCTGCAAAGGATGCATTCAGGATACCAGGTGGTTTACTGCTGCAGCCCCCACCATCTGGTTTGATTACCAGGATAACCCTGAACTTCGATCTAAGATATCTGAAATTAAACTGGATAATTTATCCGAATTTGTGTATCGGGGAATGCCGCTTGGATCACTGATATTACCGAGCTTGCGTTGGGTGCTGCGAAGATTCCATCTCCATCCTGATCAACAGACGCATTATCTTGTGCGGTCTTTCCTGCTCTCAGCAGCCGGTATCGCAGATCAGATGGAGGACCTGATATCTAAACATCAACCGGAAACGGTTGTCGTGTTTAATGGACTGCAGTATCCAGAAGCCGTGGTTCGCTGGAAAGCTCAGCAGCACAATATTCGAGTGATTACTTACGAGTCAAATTTAATGCCGTTTTCAGCTTTCTTCACTGATCAGCAGGCCACGATCTACCCAATGGAAATTCCTGATGATTTTGAATTATCTGCTGAACAGAATCAAAAGCTGGACAGCTATCTATCTAAACGTTTCCAGGGTGATTTTACGATGGCGGGCATTCAATTCTGGTCAGGAATGCAAGACCTACCGAAAGAATTTCTGAACAGAGCCAAGAGTTTTCAGGGTGTTGTCCCGATTTTCACAAACGTGATTTTTGATACAAGCCAGGTTCACGCCAACACTTTGTTCGAGGATATGTTCAGCTGGTTGGATGACGTACTTTCTTTTGTCCGGGAAAATCCTGAAATACTTTTTGTAATCCGCGCTCATCCTGATGAGATCAGACCAGGAAAAAGCAGTCAAGAAAGTGTTGCAAAATGGATTGAGGTTCAAAAAGTTGAGAACTTATTGAACCTGGTCTTTATACCAGCTGAAGAGACACTTAGCTCGTACGAATTGATCAAGCTTTCAAAATTTGTGATGGTCTATAATTCCTCAATTGGGCTTGAGGCCAGTTTGCTGGGTGTGCCTGTTCTCTGTGCCGGGAAGGCACGCTACACTCAGTATCCAACTGTACATTACCCTGAATCAAAACAGCAATACCGGAAAACCCTGGATGAGTTCATTGATTCTGAATACCTGCCTGATCAAAAATCCTACCAAAAGCAAGCCCGCCGGTTTTTGTTCTGGCAGCTTTTCCGGGCATCACTCCCGTTCTCTGACTTTCTTAAGGAACACCAAACACCAGGGTATGTCCAGCTAAAAGCATTTTCCTGGAAAAATTTGTTAAGAGGAAAATCCGTGAGTTTGGATGTAATTGAAGATGGCATATTGCAGCAGAAACAATTTGTGCTGCCAGATGAGGATTTATGAGAAAATATTATCAGATCAAAAGAATTATAAAATTAGGTCGTTTGGAATGGAGACGATATCGGGCCTGTAGGAAATGGGGAGATCGGGCAGTCAGCATGTCACCCCAGGTGTTTGGAAATGCAATTCCAAAATCCGGATCCCATTTGTTAATCCAGGTGCTGCTGGGTCTGACAAAGATTGGACCTTTTATCGATCCAGGTTTTCCTCCAGTTAATCGTTTTGAAGGTAATACGCGATTGGAAGAGCCTGAGCGAATATCTGAAATCAATCGAATGAAATCAGGTGAAATCCGTTATGGTTATGCTCCCTGCCGTGAGCCTTACCTTTCAGCAATTACGGCTCCTGGAAGAGCTTCAGTATTTATTTATCGCGATCCCAGAGATTTATTGGTATCCCATGTCTTTTATGCTAAAGATATCCACACGGGGCATGGGATGCATGATTATTACAACAATGTCTTAAGTACCATGGAAGAACGATTGAATGTGGCGATCGAAGGATGTGATCTGCCCGGATTGGGACTTCCGACGGTTTATGAGAGATATCAAAATTTCCTGGCTTGGTTTGAGGTTGAAAATGTCCTTTGCCTCCGGTTTGAAGATTTGATCAACAATCAGATCCCGACATTAGGACAGCTGCTTGATTACATTGAGAGTTTTGGTGTGAATTTTGATGTTTCGCGGGAGGAAGCACTAAAAATTATGAGTACATCCAACCGCCCGAAAAAATCTGGTACATTCCGGAAAGGGAAACCAGGTAACTGGCGAGAACATTTTTCTGATGAGAACAAAGAACGCTTTAAAGCTGTTGCCGGTGATCTCCTGACTCGACTTGGATATGAAGATGATGATCAGAAATGGTAAGGTGAAACAAAATGGAAAGTGATGTCCAAAAACCTGTCTGTTCCATTGTCATCCGGGCTTATAACGAAGAAGAACATATTGGGCGATTGTTAACCGGGATTATGCGACAGACCCTGGAAAATGTTGAAATCATTCTGGTTGATTCCGGTTCCACGGATTCCACGGTTTCCATTGCCTCTAGATTCCCAGTAAAGACTGTAAATATCCGACCAGAAGAATTTACATTTGGGCGGGCGTTAAACCGGGGAATTGAAGCTTCGCGGGGTGAGTTTATTGTAATTATCAGCGCACACTGTTATCCGGTATATCCGGATTGGCTTGAATTGCTGATAAAACCCTTCCAGAATCAGCAAGTAGCAGCGGTCTATGGAAAGCAGCGTGGGGGAGAGACAAATCATTTTTCTGAGCATCAATTCTTTCAGACTTATTTCCCGGATATCAGTCAGCTGGATCAGGGTCAGCCCTATACCCATAATGCCAATGCGGCGATCAGGAAATCCCTGTGGGAAGAGAATCCATACAACGAAAATTTGACCGGTCTGGAAGATCTAGCCTGGAGCAGTTGGGCCAAGGAACAAGGATATAAGATAGCCTATGTAGCTGAAGCAGAAATCATTCATAACCACGACGAGACCTATCGTCAGGTGTACAATAGGTATCAGCGGGAAGCTGTTGCGTTGAGGCAGATATTACCGAATAGTGATTTCAGTTTGCGTGATATGCTCAGCCTTTTCTTTCAAAAAACGATTTCCGATTGGGTTCAAGCTTACCGGAGCCGGATTTTCTTATCAGAATTAATGAATGTGTTGAAATTTCGCTGGATGCAGTATTTTGGGACATACCGGGGATATCTTTATTCTGGTAAGGTCGATTTAGAGTTACATCAGCGGTTTTACTATCCTCCTCAACTGCTGACTGAAAAAATCCCTGAAAAACGAGCTGTTCAACCAATTCGGTATCAGGATAAAAGTCAGGATGACAATCGTGGTTAAAATCGCTGCCCTCGTCCCCATGAAACATCATTCCCAGCGGGTTCCAGAAAAGAACTTCCGAAATCTTGGGGGAGTTCCTTTGTTTCACCATATTTTAAATACACTTAATCAGGTCCAGGAGTTATCTGGAATTTGGATCAACACGGACAGCCCAACCATTAAAAAAGGAGCTCAGGATTCTTTCCCCGATGTTCACATTATAGACCGTCCGGATTCGTTATGCGGCGATCTGGTATCGATGAATAGGATTCTTTTGCATGATGTCCGACAGGTTGATGCTGATATCTTCCTGCAAACCCATAGTACAAATCCACTGCTCACGGCCCAAACGATCTCAGATGCCCTCCAATTATTCAAGGAACACAGGGAGGAATCCGACAGCTTGTTTTCTGTCACAAGACTTCAAACGCGATTATGGGATCAGCTTGGAAATGCTATCAATCATGATCCGTCAAACTTAATCCAAACCCAGGATTTGCCCCCAATTTATGAAGAGAATTCCTGTCTATATATTTTCACGCGCGAAAGTTTAGAAAACAGTGGCAATAGAATCGGCAGCAGACCTTATTTGTTGGAGATTGCTCAGGAAGAAGCCTGGGATATTGATACGGAATTTGATTTTGAAGTCACAGAAATGTTTCTAAAGAAAAGGAGTGAGTAATCATATGGCGGTTGTCCTTTTCTCTGCCCCGTATATGATCCCCTTTCTGGACCGGTTTAAACCGTTTTTTGAGCGGATGGAGATAAAGTTAATCGTCCCGGATGTGGAAGAACGTTTGGGGGAGCAGGAATTACTGGCTTTGGCTGGGGAGTTTGACGGAGTAATCTGTGGTGATGATCGATTTACCAGCACGGTGATTGAGGCTTGCACACCACGTCTCAAAGTGATCTCTAAATGGGGAACCGGAATAGATTCAATCGATCAGGAAGCTTGCAGGAAACACGGAATCATGATCGGTAACACCCCTGATGCATTCACGAAGCCAGTTTCTGATACTGTTCTTGGATATATTCTCGCATTTGCAAGACAGCTCCCCTGGATGGATCGGGCTGTAAAACGAGGAATCTGGAAAAAGATTCCAGGTCGATCCCTTAGTGAAACCACTTTAGGGGTTGTCGGAGTTGGAAAAATTGGCCGGGCCGTTTTGAGAAGAGCAAAAGCCTTTGAGATGAACTTACTGGGTACAGATATAAAAATAATTGATTCAAAAATAACCCGGGAAATTTGTGTTCAAATGGTATCTTTTGAGGAGCTGCTTTCAAAGGCGGACTTCATCAGCTTGAACTGTGATCTGAATCCAACCAGTCGGGGCTTAATCAATGAGGATGCATTTAAGAAAATGAAATCTGAGGTTGTTCTAATTAATACTTCAAGAGGCCCGGTTGTAGACCAGGAAGCGCTCATTCAAGCTCTGGCAGCAAAAAAGATTGGTGGGGCTGGTTTGGATGTTTATCAGGAAGAACCTCTTCCACCTAATAGTCCGCTGCTGCAATTTGATAATGTTCTCCTTGCACCGCACAATGCAAACTCAAGCCCGACCGCCTGGGAAAGGGTCCATGAGAACACAATAAAAAATCTGTTGGTTGGTTTGGAGATGATTGGCCCGGAACAGGAGGTGAATCTTGAGTGAGAAAAGAGTTGCTGTTATTACAGGAGCTTCTGGAGGAATTGGACAGGCGACTGTTCACTACTTTTCCCAACAAGGCTGGCAGGTGGTTGGCGTGGATCGAGCCAAATTTCCGGGAAAATTTCCTTCTGAGGGTTTTTTTGTCCAAGCAGATGTGTCATTAACAGCCGACTGGAAGAAGCTATCGAGCTTTGTAGAGGATCGGATTGATCATTTGGATGCATTAATTAATAATGCTGCCGTCCAGATCACGAAACCGATTTTAGAAACCAGTCCTGAAGAATGGGATCAGGTGATCAATGCCAATCTTCGCTCGGTGTTTCTCAGCATTAAATACTTCCATTCTTTGCTGAAAGCGGGGGAAGGGGGATCAATTGTAAATGTGTCCTCAGTCCATGCTGTTGCTACTTCTAGGGATATTTCAGCTTATGCTGCCAGCAAAGGTGGCATGCTGGCATTGACCCGGGCCCTGGCGGTTGAATTGGCGGAGGATAAGATTCGGGTTAATACTGTTCTGCCCGGTGCAGTCGAAACCCAGATGTTAAAGAGAGGTCTAAATCGAGATCATGCTGGTGGTGGATCGGTCTCTGAACGACTGGAAAACCTGGCTCGAAAAACAGTCAGTGGGCGGATTGGAACTCCAGAGGAAATTGCCCAATCAATATTCTTTTTAGCAGATTCGCGCCAATCCTCTTTCATCACCGGTCAGCCGCTGGTGATAGATGGGGGTGCAACTGCAAGGCTCAGCACAGAATAAAGGTATGTCCTCATTGATAAGGTTACTCAAGAAAAATTTATCGGATCAATCAATTTCGTTTCTTAGAGATCAGCGTGATACTTTTCATCGCTTGTGCCAGTATCCTTCCGCTTATTTGCATCCCTGGAGAAGAGAATCCATCCGGAAAATAAATCAAATGGAGGACAATTATGCTGGTAAAAGATGTTTTGTAATTGGCAACGGTCCCAGCCTAAAAACAATGGATCTCTCTCCCTTGAAGAATGAATATACCTTCGGAATGAACCGGGTCTACCTGGCATTTGAAGAGTGGGGGTTTTCAACCAGCTTTTTAGTGTCAATTAATGATTTAGTGATTGAACAATGCTATCAGGATTTTTCGGCCCTACCGATCCCCAAGTTTTTTTCCTGGCATTCTCGCCGTTTCTTTCAAACCAATCATGGCTTGGATTCCGACTCACATTTTTTATTCACGACCTATACAGGTCCGCGTTTTGCAAAAAACGCCAATCATCGCCTCTGGGAAGGGGCAACGGTTACTTTCGTCTGCCTGCAGTTGGCTTACCATTTTGGGTTTTCTGAGGTTATTTTAATTGGCGTTGATCATCATTTTGAAACGAAAGGGAAAGCCAATCAAACGGTTCTTTCAACAGGACAAGATCCAAATCATTTCGATACAAAATATTTTGGGAAAGGGTTTCGCTGGCAGCTTCCTGATTTGAATACCTCGGAAATTGCATATCGAATGGCAAGGGATTCCTATGCTGCATCTGGAAGGAAAATTTTCGATGCGACGGTAGATGGATCTTTGCAGGTCTTCCCCAAGATAGATTTCCAAAGTTTATTTTAAATATGCACTTCTGTTAAGGATTTCCAATGAAGGATCAATCATCAAAGAAAATATTTGCTCCCAATCAATTCTGGAGATTTGTAATTATCGCCAGTATCTTAATTTGTGGTTTTGTTACCCGTCTATATGATTTAACAGATCCGCCGCTTGATTACGCCGGAGCCAGGCAGCTGCGATCGATGATGATAACTCGCGGTATGTACTACGAACAGCTGGATGATGCGCCGCTCTGGAAACAGGATATTGCCCGAAAACAAGCTGGTATCCACGGTATGATAGAGCCGGAAGTAATTGAAACAATTACTGCAGCTACATACCACGTCGTTGGAGGGGAATATTTCTGGATTGCCAGGATTTACTCATCACTTTTCTGGGTCTTGGCCGGGTTGGCACTCTATGGACTGGTGCGCGGGATGGTTTCCGGGGATGGCGCTGTAATTGCATTAATCTACTATCTTTTTGTCCCTTTCGGGTTGGTGGCTAGCCGTACATTCCAGCCGGATCCGTTAATGTCCGCATTGATTCTGACATCCTGGTATACCTATTACCGGTGGTATGAAAAACCATCCTGGAGGAGAGCGATCACAGCTGGACTGGTGACGGGTGCCGCAATGTTTGTAAAATCCACCTCGGTTTTCTTTCTGATTTTTGGCATGGGGTTTGCTCTCCTGTACCGGACGAAAATAATTAATATCTTGAAGAATTTTCAGGTCTGGGTGATTGCCCTGCTTTCCGGGATTCCTGCCCTTTCCTATTTTGTTTATGGAGTTTTTATTTTGGGCGATCTGGAAAGTCAGCTTAAAGGAAGATTTTTTCCTCAGATGTGGAATGATCCGGATTTTTATCTTCAATGGAAAAATGCTGTTGCCTCAGTTACAGGTCACTGGCTGATCCTGATCCTGGGATTAGCTGGGTTTTTGTTCTTGGAAAATAACCGCGATCGTTTATTTCTGGGCGGGATCTGGTTGGGATATATTTTATATGGATTCGGGTTTTCTTATCACATATCTACTCATTATTACTATACTTTGCCGGTTATCCCGCTTCTGTCGGTCACAATCGGTGCTCTAGCGGAGAAGACATTTGGGTTAATCAGGAGGTTTAATGCCGTTTGGATTGTCCGTGCGGGT
The DNA here is from genome assembly GCA_964618295.1 of uncultured Anaerolineales bacterium. GTDB lineage: Bacteria > Chloroflexota > Anaerolineae > Anaerolineales > UBA11858 > B10-G9. Next base: position 51,257 of record CAZTWV010000003.1, read on the forward strand.
ACTCTGGTGGTTGTGATTATCGGGGTTGCCGGCGGTTATTATACTTTTCACAAAGATGATTATCGCAATGAACCGCCTTACTATGCTAAAGTGGCTGGCTTTGTCACGCCTGAATCAAAAGTTGTAGCACTCAGCCAGGATTATGGCTACCGACTCTCTTATTACGGCTGGTTAGCGGTCCATCCCTGGAAGGGAACAGAAGATTTAAGATATATTGAGCTCCGAGATTCTGAAGTTGATCCTTTTTCCAAGAGGTTTGAAGAGTTTTCGAAAACCTATGATTACTTTGTTGTGACCCGGATGAAGGAATTCCGCCGCCAGAATAATCTCCATCAGGAGTTGTATAATCACTACCCAATTATCAAAGAAGGTGGTGGATATGTAATATTCAATCTTCAGGAAAGGTTTGATTAATCCATGCAGCCGCAGGTTTCAATTATCACGCCTTCCTATAATCAAGCCCGCTTTCTTCCTGCGGCTATGGAATCAGTTTTTCGCCAGGATTTTCCTGATCTGGAGTATTTTGTGGTCGATGGGGCTTCAACAGATTTGAGTCCGAAAATTATCCAGGATCAAGCTGAAAAGTTAAACTGGTGGGTGTCTGAACCGGATCAAGGTCAGGCGGATGCTGTCAATAAGGGAATTTTGCGTTCCGGGGGGGAAATCATCGGATGGCTGAACTCTGATGATTTATATTTGCCCAATGCTGTCCGGAATGCTGTAAAGGCTTTTCGCGAACACCCGGATGCAGGTATTGTCTTTGGCAATGCAGTATCGGCAGATGGGGATGGCAGACTATTAAATCTGCTTGAATTTGGCCCCCGATCAACGGAAGAATTACTCCAATTTCGGATGATCTGCCAACCGGCAGTTTTCATGAAGCGCTCAGTTTTAATTAAGGCTGGCCTGTTGGATTCCAGTTATCATTTCTTCCTGGATCATGAACTCTGGATTCGAATGTCTAGAATTGCACCGCTGGTTCATATTCCTGAGACCTGGGCTGTTTCTCGTTACCACCAAGATGCCAAGAATGTCACAATGGCGTCTGAATGCGGAAAGGAGATCTATCGGATCCTGGAGTGGGCTGAAAAAGAAAAAGATTTACGAAAAATACTTCAGCAGCAGCGGGGAAGAATTATGGGGGGGGCGTACCAGATACACGCTCGCTATGAGTTGGATGCAGGGAAAAGTAAAAATGCTTTAAGTTTATATTATCAAGCTTTTATTTCCTGGCCCGCTCAATTCCGAGTTTTCTGGCACCGCTTCCTGTTCTCATTTCTTGGTTTATTCGGTCTATCTTTTCTTGGAGACTGGTATTATTCAATCAAGAATAGAAAACCATTGTCCCTGGTTTTAGAAGGATATTCAAACTGGCCCGGCCTTCAATCCAAATGATTTTATCTCTCTCCTTGAGAAAATATGAATAAATCAATTAAAGCCCAACCGCTCGTAAGCATTGTAACCCCTTCATATAATCAAGAAGAGTTTCTGGAAGAAACCATCCAATCCGTGCTTTCACAGGATTATAAACGTTTGGAATATATCGTAATTGATGGTGGATCCACGGATCAATCGGTTGAAATCATTCAAAAATATCAAAATCAGATTGCGTACTGGGTTTCAGAACCGGATCAAGGGCAAACTGATGCAATTAATAAAGGCTTTTCTCAAAGCAAGGGAGAGATCCTGGCCTGGATTAATTCCGATGATCTGTATTATCCCGGCACAATCCGGTCCGTGGTTGATTATCTGAATCAGAATCCGGAGATTGAGATGGTATATGGTGATACAGATATTATCAATCACAAGGGCAAGGTGGTCGGAAAATTTAACGCCCAGCAGACTAATTTTAATCGTTTGATGCGGGGTGGGGTTTATATCCCCCAACCAGCTGCCTTCTGGCGAAGATCTCTCTGGGAAAGAACCGGACCTCTGGATCCTAGCTACTATTTTGCCATGGATTATGATCTTTGGATTCGATTTTCCCAGAAAACAAAATTGGTTTATGTCCCGAAGTTGTGGTCCGCCTTCCGGATCCATCAAGAGGGGAAGACTACTGTGTCTGACGACCGCTGCTGGCCCGAGATGAAAGAGATTCATCGCAGCCACGGTGGTGGAGTTTTTTCGTTTTTCATGGGAAAATATATTTTACGGCAATTATTATCACCAATTTGGAAAAAATTCAAAAAGTGGCAGCTAGATAACTAAACCTGAAGGGGTAGATCATGGAAACTTGGCGCTTTCGAGAGCAGCTTTTATGGGCAATCCACCGTTGGTATTTGATTCTGATCTTTGTCTCAATTGGAGGACTGGTTGGATACCTGTTTGGTTATCTGATGCCTTCCCCATATCAAGCTACAGCAAATTTATACGTCGGGATTAATATCGAGCGTGTAAATGATATGGAGTACCTGATTCCTTTGGCAAAAGAAGAACCACTTAATTTAGATGATTACAAAAATTGGCAGTTAAAACAGGTCGCTGATATTGTTTTTTCCAAAGAAGTATTGCAAAAAACACTGAATCAACTCGCAGCTGAGAATTCTGATTGGAATGACTGGTCTTTGGAAGATTTTCGAAAAGGTTTAGATGTGTATTGGTATGATACCGGGACCTGGCAGCTGAGGACAAAATTCTCGGACAAAGAAATGGCACTCTCTTCCGCTGAAACCTGGCTGAACGTCTCCCATAAAAAACTTTCAGATTTACTGCTTGTAAGCACGGATGTAGCAAAATTTGACGCAGAAATTCAATCTTACAACCAGGCAGCAGGAGAACTGATTGCAGAAAAGATTGTGTTTGAGTCTTATCTTGATTTCTTACAGACATCCCTGGTTGAGCTGGAAAGCATCGAAGATGCCCGGAATCTGTCTCCAGCAGAATATCAAACATGGAAAAATTCTTTTTCAAGCCAACAAATTCAATCCATTCGTGAGATTCCATTTACTGAGGATCTCCCTGATATGGAGCAGTCAATATCAGACATAATATTGTGGTTGAAAGATGAAATCTCTACCACAAATTCAAGTCTTGTTTTGTATGGTGACAATATCCAGGAACTTGAAGATCAAAGAAATGAGGTTATTGACATCTATCATCAAGCGCTGGAAGACAGCCTTGGTTTATCTGCAAACCTTGTCTTGGAACCGACGATTCAAGAACCAGAGCTTAAAATTGTCCGCTCGACCGGTCAGACAACACTGGGGGGTGGAGTCCTTGGTTTGCTAAGTTGGATCGGATTGTTGTTTGTCCGGATCCAAAATGTTGGAGAAGAAGATGAGTAATAAAATTCTTCGCTCAGCCGTCAAGGTTCTTCTTGCGGCATTCTTTCTATTCTTGCCAATTACAAATTTCCCGTATTTTCCGGGGAATATCGTTGGAAGTGCAAATGTACGGCCGCTGATTATCTATCCACTTTTTTTTCTATTGATTCTTCTTACCATTCCAACGATCTGGAAAAAAGAATTACCAAAAGTTTGGCTTCCATTTTTTGTATTTGCAGTTATTGCTTTCATCTCGACCTTCTTACCGGTAATTCAAGGGGAAAGCTCTCAATTACGGGAAGCCTCAATCATATCAAGATCTCTGCGGGGTATCATTACCTTGTTGATTGCAGGGGCGATTTACCTGACAGTTTCTAGCGCAGCCAGAAAGCAGTCAGATTTAAATTTCCTTTTAAAATGGTTGTATATTGGCCTGGGGCTAAATTTAATTTGGGGGAGCTTGCAAATAGTATCAGTTCTAGATTTCTTTCCTCGTTGGTATTACCACATGACTCACATCCAAAAGTACTTCACGATGAATGTTGGATCACCTAATCGTATTATGGGGTTAACTTTAGAACCGAGTTGGTTTGCTGATCAACTTTCAGCGCTCTGGTTACCCTTTGTACTTCCTGCAGTACTATTGGATCGAACAATATTCCGGAAAAGATGGGGGTGGTTAACAATAGAAAAGCTGCTTTTCCCCTGGTTGGGTTTGGTACTCCTATTTACCCTCTCAAGAGCTGGTTTTGTTGTTGCAGCAATTGTGATTGTCAGTGGTTTGCTTTTTTTCCGGGAGAGAAAACAGCATACTTCTGAGAAAGAATTCTCTGGTATTTGGGGAAAAATCCGTTCCTTTTACTGGAATCTTCCGGACTGGCTCCGGGTTACATTGACAATTTTGGTTGTTGTGATTCTGATTGCTGCGGCGATGTTCCTTGTCAGTTTGCAGAGTAAATATATCTTCCGGATGTGGGATTACTGGTTGAATATTTCCTTACAAGCCCGGGCATCAGGGCCGAAAAGTTTGAGTGGTTATTTTCGGTTTATTGGATTCGGCCCCCGTTTCATCTATTGGGAAACAGCTTTTAGAACCTTTCTAGATAATCCTTTTTGGGGTGTGGGGATAGGTAATTTTTCCTTCCACTTTCTTGAAAAATTGCCAGCAATCCAGGTTGGGTATATGCCTGAAATTTTAACAAGGATTGTTCCTGACTATTCGCGAATTACCACACCGAAAAATTATTTTGCCCGGCTTTTAGCAGAAACGGGGATTCTGGGTACTGCAGCTTTCGTTTCGTTTTTAATCAGCCTGGGTGCCGGGGGGCTGTATCTCTGGTATTCAAAAACCAAAGACAAAAAATTCTGGGGCGCTGCCACATTATTGGGATTGATTGCTTTTTTGGTAGATTCGTTTTCTTACGACTCGCTAGCTATCCCGAACCCCTGGGTGGTATTCGGCTTGATCACCGCTGCAATGCATGTATATTTGGTTAATAACAAACAGAGGGAGAAAACTAGTGAATAAAAAGACGCTGTTAATTATTGGTGGCTGCTTTGCCGCCGCGGTTGTATTGACTGTTGTTTGTTTTGCATGCGGCTTGATGGGTTTTGCCGTAAATCAATATTTTCAGTCAGGTGATATCACCAGTCAAGATCCGGTTGAGGTAGTTGTTAACACGCCTGGCGCAATCCAGCCAACGATAGAAATTGAAATGGATATCGAACCGGATGAAACCCAGGTTCCCGCATCTCAAACAGAACTGAGTGACACCTTGCGAACCCTGGAAGAAGCAGTGATTCCGATCAATGACCCGGTAGATCTGGCCCTCCGCCTGGAAGGAAAGGAAAATATCCCCAGAACTTTGCCTGTTGAGAATCTCAATAGAAAGGTTGGAGAACAGGAGAGTTTTTGGGTTAGCAACACGGATACAGCTGAAAATTTTTTAGTTGATACCACGCTGGCTGCAGTTACAGACCATGTATATTTCTGGATAGAAAATGGTGTTGATTATTCCGATCGCGCTCTTGACCGTTTGGTCACCGATTTTGAAGAGAACATTTATCCGACTAACCGGGAATTCTTTGGATCAGAATGGTCGCCAGGAGTAGATGAAGATCCCCATTTGTACGTGATTTATGCTAGTGGAATTGGGTCCGGGGTAGCTGGTTATTTTAGCTCTTCCCATCAGTATCATCCTTTAATTGATGAATATTCTAACGCCCATGAAACTTTCCTGCTCAGTGCGGACAACGTCAAGCTCAGTGATGATTACATGTACGGTGTAATGGCTCATGAGTTTCAGCATATGATTCATTGGTATCGGGATCGGAATGAAACTTCCTGGCTGAATGAGGGCTTTTCAGAGTTAGCGACATTGCTCACTGGACACCGGGTTGTCCCCGGGCATGATTATTGGTATGCGGATGACCCCGATTCTCAACTTAATGACTGGCCAAATGACCCAAATAATGATTTTGCAACCATCCCCCATTACGGCTCTTCATTTCTTTTTGTGACCTATTTTTTGGATCGCTTTGGAAATGAAGCAACTCAAGCCTTGGTTTCAAGTGATCTGAACGGGCTGGCAAGTGTCGATGCAGTTTTGGAAGATCTGGGGATTCTTAATCCGGATACTGGTCAACAGATGACTGCCGATGATGTTTACATGGATTGGGCTGTGACAAATTATCTTAAAGATGAATATAATGTCACGGATAGATTTATTTATTCAAACTATCCCGGAGCCCCCCAATTTTTCCCGACAGAAGAAATTGATCAGTGTCCGACCGGCACTCAGGATAGAGATGTGACCCAATATGGAGTTGATTATCTCTTGATTAACTGTTCAGGTACCTACCAGTTAAACTTTCAAGGTGAGCAGACTGTACAGGTTATCCCTGAAGATGCTTTTTCCGGTGATTATGCTTTCTGGTCGAATAAAGGGGATCAGTCTGATATCACCCTCACCCGGGAGTTTGATTTCAGGGACGTTCAAGACTCAATTACTCTGGTGTACTGGACCTGGTATGACCTGGAAGAGGATTATGATTATCTTTATCTGGAAGTATCAGAAAACGGGGAGGATTGGGAGATTCTAAGAACTCCCTCGGGAACAGATCAGGATCCATCTGGAAACAGTTATGGGTGGGGTTACAACGGATTGTCCGGAGGGAATGGAAGCTGGATCAGGGAGAGTGTAGATCTCAGCCGATATGCCGGGGAAAAGGTCCAAATTCGTTTTGAATACATCACAGATGATGCTGTTCATGGAGAGGGGTTCCTGCTGGATGATGTTGCAATCCCGGAAATTAACTACTTTACAGATTTTGAGCAAGACGAGGACGGTTGGATTGGTGAAGGATTTGTTCGAATCAAGAACATTCTGCCCCAAACTTACCGGGTAGCCCTGGTAAAGCTTGGAGCTGTTCCAGCTGTGGAATATCTTCCATTAGCAGCGGATAATCAGCTGGACGTATCATTTACAATTGGGGATGATTCTGGAACTAATCAAGTCCTGCTGGTGGTCAGTGGAACCACCAGATATACACGCCAGCGGGCTCCCTATCAGTACCAAATCGGCAACTAAAGAAAGGAAGAAAACCCTCGTCGCGATTGGCGAGGGTTTTATATTTTGGTGAGTTTGATTTGTTGTTTAGCTGGTCTTTAGTTCATCCAGGCGGGATTCAAGATCCACCCTCTTTTTCTTTGCAGCATCTTGAATTTCAATTTGGATATTGTCGACCCTGGAACGAAGTTGATTTCTGAGCTCTTCCCCGGAAAAAGGTGCAAGTAAGACTGCGGCTGTTCCGCCAATCATTCCACCAATGATAGCTCCCAAAAGAAAGTTAAGTGCTTTTTTCATGGACAGATCTCCTTATTACCATTCACGAATATCTTTATTATAATTGACGAAGATCAAAATTCAATTAGGTTATGAGGTTTTATGACGGAAAAATATTTAATTGATCCTGGACTTCCGTTGATTGATCTTCATCGGCACCTGGATGGAAGCGTCCGTCTCAACACAATCCTTGAGCTGGGAAAGAAACATGGGATTGAACTGCCGGGTGAGACAGTTGAAGAAATTCGTCCCCATGTCCAGATTGTAAATCCCCGCCCTGGTGTAATGGCATTTATCGAAAAATTTAAGTACATGATTGGTGTCCTGGCAGATTATGAAGCCTGCGAACAGATTGCCTATGAAAATGTGGAAGATGCCTGGCAAGAAGGTCTCGATTACATTGAGCTCCGGTTCAGCCCATTATTTATGGCAGAACCCCACCAACTGGATCCTGAGGGGGTAGTAGAATCTGTCCTCCAGGGGGTTCAAGCTGGAACATCTGCCTATGATATCCAGGTAAATCTGATTGGAATCATCAGCCGCACCTATGGTCCGGATCAAGGTTGGAGAGAACTGGAAGCAATTTTAGAATATAGTGATAATTTTATCGCTCTGGATCTCGCTGGAGATGAAAGAAATTTTCCGGGCAGCTTGTTTGTAGATCATATACTGGAAGGAAAAAATACTGGTTTGAGAATCACGATTCACGCCGGGGAAGAATCGGGTCCAGACAGCATCTGGCAGGCTGTAGAAGAGCTGGGTGCGGACCGAATTGGGCATGGAATCAGCGCGGTGCGGGATCCGATGCTGATGGATTATCTGAGGGAACATAAAATCGGGGTGGAGTGTAATTTAACGAGCAATTTTCAAACCCGGGTTGTTGAAGATCTATCTAAACATCCCATCCGGGAATTTTTATCAAATGAGATTCTGGCGACGATAAATACAGATGACCCCGGTATTAGTGGAATTGATCTGCGGCATGAGTATCGAACAGCCAGGGATCTGGTTGGTTTAAGCCAGACTCAAATCCAAAAAGCCCAGAGAAATGCCCTCAAGATAGCCTTTTTATCCCCGGGGGAAAAGGAAAACCTGCTGGAGAAATGCAGTAACGACTGAGGAAATCAATGAAAAAATCAATGATCTTATCAGTGGGTATGCCGAGAGCTGGTTCAGGATGGTATTACAATCTTACTCATGACCTCGTTGTGGCGGTAGGCGGGATCTCAGCCCGGACAATTCGAGCCAGGTATGCATTGAAACCATTACTGACTGAAGTCAACTGCAATCTGGGGACTTTAAGTTTTTATCGTCTGATTCCGGCGATTTTCCCCTTGTTCTTTGAACCATCCTATGTGATCAAACTTCACGCAGAACGCCGACCCCTTGCGGATTGGATGATCACCCGAAATTGGATAAAACCGACCTATATTTACCGGGACCCCCGCGATGCACTGTTGTCCGCATATGAGTATGGGCAGCGGATGTCTGCAAAGAACCTGACGAATGCCTTCACACCGCTAAAAACAATCAAGGACGCCATTCATTTCATGGAATCCTATATACCAATTGCAAATGGATGGCTTCAATCCCGGAAGACTCTCTCCGTCAAATATGAGGATTTGCTGGCAGATTATGACAGAGAAGTTGAAAGACTCGGAGAACACCTCGGGATTGATTCAGAGCATCCAGCTTGCCGGCAGGTTGTTGATCAATATCGACCCAAAGATAAAAAACCGGAAGGGAAGGGACTGCATTTTGTGCATGGGAAGAAAGGCAGGCACCGCAGTCACTTAACGGACGCTCAGCTGGAATTATGTGATCAGCTATTTGGAGATTTTTTAGCAGCACATGGGTATGAATAGGGTGATTTCTCTTGCCAGTATCACTGGATTGAGTGATAATTATCTCGCTGCTTGGATTGATATCAACCGGGACAGCAGGATTTAGCAAGAAATCTTTTCTCAATACGGCCCCTACCGGCTCAGGAGGGTACCATGTCTGAATTTCTCCAACCAGAACAAAAAATAACCACGCATGTTTTTCGAACCCGGAAGGCCCAGGGTGAAAAAATCACCATGCTAACAGCGTACGATTTTCCGACAGCTCGGGCTGTAGAAAAAGCGGGAGTTGATTCTATCCTGGTTGGTGATTCTCTGGGGATGGTGGTGTTGGGTTACGAAAATACCCTTCCGGTCACGATGGAGGAAATGCTCCATCACTGCCGGGCTGTCTCCCGGGGTTCAAAGAGATGTTTGCTGATTGGGGATATGCCTTTTATGAGCTATCAAGCTTCTGTTCACGAAGCAGTGGATAATGCTGGAAAATTTTTAAAAATGGGGGGTATGGATGCGGTAAAGGTAGAGGGAGGAAAGCAGCGGGTCAGAGCGGTAAAAGCGATTATTGATGCCGGGATTCCAGTCCTTGGACATTTAGGTCTTACACCTCAAAGTGTCCATCAGCTGGGAGGTTTTAAGACACAGGGAAAAACCGCGGCTGCAGGGATAAAGTTATTAGAGGATTCGCTGAGATTACAAGATGCTGGTTGTTTTGGAATTGTTCTTGAATCAATTCCCAACAGATTAGCTGAAGATATTTCCCGTAGGCTGAGTATTCCAACTATCGGGATTGGGGCCGGTCAGGGATGTGATGGTCAGGTGCTGGTGATTCAAGATCTACTGGGCTTATTTGATAATTTTCAACCTAAGTTTGTAAAGCAGTATGCCCGTCTATCAGGGATCATAAATGATGCACTAGAGGATTATCAAAGAGAAGTCATTGAAGGGAAATTCCCCGCTGCGGAACATACCTATCAGATGGTTGATGAGGAGTGGAAGGAATACCAGCTGCTAGCGGAGGAGATTTGAGTGGAGCAAATTACCATTGTCGGCACTGGAGCACTCGCCTGTTTGTTTGCTGCCCGGCTGGCTGCAATCAATGTGAAGGTAACCCTGTTGGGATCCTGGCGTGAGGGAATCTCAGCTGTCAATCAGCAGGGGGTGAGTTTAGAAAACAGTGAAGGCACGAAAGTCTTTCCGGTCCGGGCTACCTGTTCTCTGAAGGATTTCCAGAACCTAAAATACACATTAGTCCTGGTTAAATCCTGGCAAACAGAAAGAGCTGCTGCCCAGATATCACAATTTCTGAGCCCGGATGGGCTGGCGGTTACGCTGCAGAATGGATTGGGTAATTTTGAAATCTTGCAGCGAGAACTGGGTCGGAATCGGGTAACTCAAGGGGTGACAACAGCGGGAGCAACTTTATTGGGACCGGCTCATGTACGACAGGTAGCCCCCCCCAGGATTAGTTTGGGAAAGCATCCCCGGGTCCAAGCCTTGGACCGGATACTTCGGGCTGCTGGATTTCTAGTTCATGTTGAAGATCAGCTGGAGTCTTTGATTTGGAAAAAATTGATGATTAACTCAGCGATAAATCCATTAACAGCTGTTCTCCAGGTGCCCAATGGACGCCTGCTGGAGCTTCCTGGTGCCCGAAAAATAATGTCGACGGCAGCCCAGGAGATAGCGGGCCTGGCGAAGCTGAAAGGGATACCGGTTCAGGATGTTGATCCTTGGGCGGCCGTGGAAGGCGTCGCCAGGAGTACTGCTCAAAACTTATCATCCATGCTGCAGGATATCCGGCGGGGAGCGCCGACAGAAATTGAGGCAATCAACGGCGCGGTAGTGAGGGAAGCGTCCCAGGTGGGAATGAATGTCCCGATAAACTATACACTGCTGCAGCTGGTTCGGGCTTTAGTTGCGGTAAAGGAATCAAATTATGAATTTAGTTAATTCCTTGGAAGAGATCTGGAAAGTTCGGAGGGGGCTGACTGGCAGTGTAGGGTTTGTGCCGACCATGGGGTACCTGCATGAAGGGCATCTTTCCCTGGTGAGGAAAGCCCGGCAGGACAACGATCATGTTGTGGTCAGTATCTTTGTTAACCCAACCCAGTTTGCGCCAGATGAAGATCTGGATAATTATCCCAGGGACCTGGCTCGAGATACGGAGTTGCTGAAAAAAGAGAAAGTTGATGTGCTCTGGAACCCTTCCTCGCAGATCATGTACCCGGATCGATTTCAAAGTTGGGTGGTAGTGGAGGAAATGACTCAACTGTTAGAGGGTGCTCGGAGGCCGACCCATTTTCAAGGAGTAACAACCATTGTCAGTAAATTGTTTAATGCTGTTCAACCAGATCGAGCATATTTTGGCCAAAAGGATGCCCAGCAGGCAGTGGTTATCAAACAAATGACACATGATCTAAGTTACCCATTGGAAATTGTGGTCTGTCCGATTGTCCGGGAACCGGATGGGCTTGCGATGTCCAGTAGAAATTTATATCTTAACCCTGCTCAAAGAAAAGCTGCTGTTTGCCTCTCACGGGGATTGATTCAAGCCCGGGATGCTTTCCAGAATGGAGAGACGGAAGCCGATCATTTGCGAGCAGTGGTTGCTGAAGAAGTGAATAATGAAACTTTGGCCCAGCTGCAGTATATCTCCTGCGCGGATCCAGTCACTTTAGAAGAAATTGAGGGCAGAGTTGATTCCGCTTTGGTTTCCCTGGCTGTTTTTGTTGGAAAGACACGATTGATTGATAATATTTTGCTGCCTGAGACCACCATTCTGGGAATCCAAGCAGCGGAGTCGAGAGTTTGATGGACAGGAAAATGCTCAATCGGAGCTCAACCGGATGATGGGGACCGGAAAATATTTGATCTGCGGAGGAAGTATATTCATTGATGCAGATCTGCTGAAATATGAAGATGTCCGGGTAGTGAATAGCTCTTCTGGTTCAGGATAAAAAATTTATGCAATCAGCGTAGAAAAGGGATTGGGGGTGATCCAAATTAATGAGCGGTTCCTGGAGATTTGGTGATTGTTATGGCTTCTAGATTGTTTTCTGATCCTTTTCTAGAGACTTTCTGTCCAAAAAAAGTTATGATTGAAAACAGCAACAAAGTTAAGGAGATACTATGCTGTTAACAGTTGATATTGGAAATACAAATATTTCTTTGGGTGTATACCTGAAAGGGAAACTAGGTTCGCGTTGGCGTGTATCCACAGACCATCATCGCATGCCTGATGAATATGGATTGCAGATTGAGGGTTTGTTGAAGCACGCCGGGATTTCTCCGAAGGAAATTTCGGGGGTGTGCATGGCTTCCGTGGTCCCCCCCTTAACAGGGGTCTTGGTTGAAGCCTGCCAGGAGTATTTGTGCCAGGAACCATTACTGGTGGATGCAGGAGTAAAAACCGGTGTCAGGATTCTGTATGAGAATCCCCGCTCGGTAGGGGCAGACCGGATTGTTGATGCAGCTGCAGTTCAGAAACTTTACGGTGGTCCTGCTTGTGTCGTTGATTTTGGTACAGGAACTACCTTTGATGCGATCTCAAGCGAGGGAGATTATCTGGGGGGGGCAATTGCACCCGGAATTGGAATTGCTGCTGCAGCATTGTTTGATAGAGCTGCGAAACTACCGCGAGTTGAGCTGCGGCGACCTCCTTCAGTCATCGGGAAAAACACACCCCATGCAATGCAATCGGGTTTGATATTTGGATATGTTGGTCTTGTTGAGGGAATGGTAGAAAGATTTCGGATAGAATTGGGATCAGAAATGAAGGTGATTGCAACTGGGGGGCTGGCTGGAGTGATCGCCCGGGAAACAGATAGCCTGGAGATTCTCGCTCCCTGGTTGACCCTGGATGGGCTGCGCATCATTTGGGACCTGAATCACCAGGAGGATAACTGATGTTTCTTCTGGCTTCAAAAATGCTTCCGCAGCTGATCTATCCCATCGGGTTAATTTTTTTCCTTTTAGTGCTGAATATCGTATTCAAAAATCGGCCCCGGATTCAGTCTGGATTGTTATGGAGCACTCTGGGTATCTTTATCTTCACCAGCAATACTCTTGTTGGTAATTTCCTGATCCGGTCCTTAGAGAGCCAGTATGAACCATTAGAGGAGGGAATGAAGGCTGATTTGATTCTGGTCCTGGCAGGGGGCGAGGAGCCTTTGATTCCCCCCCGGACGATTCCGGAAGTAAATGGGTCTGGAGATCGCTATATTTTCGCTGCTAAGCTTTATCAGCAGGAAACTGCACCCAGGGTGTTAATTAGCGGTGGAGGGATTTCATGGTTGGATATTGAGAACTCGGGGGCGGTCCAAATCGCGGATCTTCTCAAGCTGATGGGAGTGCCGGGGGATGATTTAATAATTGAGAGCAGTTCAAGAAATACATATGAAAATGCCCGGGAAAGTTATCGGATTGTTCAGGAAAACGAGTATTCTCAAATTATCCTGGTAACATCTGCGTACCATATGCCCCGCGCTGTCAGTGTGTTTGAAAAAGAAGGTCTTTCGGTAATACCTGCTCCAGTAGACTTTCAGGTCACAGATTATGATCGGTTCTTAAATCCTGTTCGGAGCTGGCAAAATCGGATATTGGATTTTTTTCCCAGCCTTGAAGCTATGGGACTGACAACCAGAGCGATCCGGGAATATCTTGGGATCTGGATATACTCTCTGAGAGGTTGGATTTAAGTTTTATTCAGGTTAGATAGAAATATTGCGAAGGAATCAAAAAATGAATATTTTTCAGGGCAAACGGATTGTCTTAGGTATCACCGGATCGATTGCAGCTTATAAAATGATCAGCCTGGCATCCTCGTTAACCAAGTTGGGAGCAGATGTCGACACTCTGCTGACGGAATCTGCCGAAAAACTGGTCACGCCGCTGAGTTTTTCCGCTGTTACAGGTAGAGGGGCGAAGACCGACAGGGATTTATGGCAAGCTCAAAACCATGTGCTCCATATTGAAATGGGGGAGCAAAATGATGCTTTATTGATTGCTCCAGCGACTGCCACAACTATTGCAAAATTAGCCCACGGTATTGCGGACAATTTGGTCACACTCTCTGCCCTGGCATCTCGAACACCGATCCTTGTGGCCCCGGCTATGGATGGAGGGATGTACAATAATCCAGCCACACAGAGAAATTTGGAAATTCTTGAGGAGAGAGGTATCCAGATACTCGGTCCTGCTGCCGGTCATCTTGCTTCAGGCCTCACAGGTCAGGGAAGAATGCTGGAGCCGGAAGAATTATTGGGATACTTGAGAAAGTTCCTGGGGCGGACGGGAAAACTCAACGGTCAGAAATTAATGGTTACAGCTGGAGGGACCCGGGAAGATATAGATCCGGTTCGGATGATCACGAATCGCTCATCAGGAAAACAGGGTTACGCATTAGCCCAGGCGGCTGTGGACCTCGGGGCAGATGTTGTATTAATCTCGACAATGAATCAACTGCCAATACCTGTTGGGGTTGATTTCATCTCTGTGAGCTCTGCTCAGGATATGCAAGAGGCGGTAAAGGAAAATTTGGGGGGAGTGGATATCCTGGTGATGGCAGCTGCAGTCGCAGATTATAAACCAGAAGTCTTTTCAACTGAGAAAATCAAGAAAAATAATAAAAAATCAATCAATCTCCATCTGATACGAACACCTGATATCCTGAAATCCATTGCAGAGATGAGGAAAAAAGGCCAAACTGATTTGAAGTTGGTTGTGGGATTTGCAGCAGAAACTGAGGATTTGATAGAGAACGCTCAGATCAAAATGCAGGTCAAGGAATTGGATCTGATTGTAGCCAATGATATTACGAGAAAGGATGCTGGGTTTGAAGTTGATACCAATCAAGTGAAATTAATCTGGAAAAACGGAGAATCTAAATCTTATCCTCAGCAGACCAAATATGATGTCGCCGAATTAATTTTGAATGAAACAGCCGATTTATTATAGGGTGATTCTGGCCGAATCTATTTTGGATTCTTCAATTTTTTTGATCCAGGAGGTGCTTTTGCTTGATTGTTGATTTTTTCAGCAGGAGGGGGATGCGTGTTTACGCTGCAAGCGCTGGGTGGTAAAATCTTACCTGTTATTTGGTGCTAGAAATAATCTGAGGAGTATATGAGTTATGGATGATTACAAAGCTGTAATTCCTAATCATTTCAGCCTGCCACGAAGAATTGAACGGCTCGGAGAGCTGGCTTACAATCTTTGGTGGACCTGGAATCCGGATGTTCAGCGCCTCTATAAAAGAATTGACAGCGATCTTTGGGAGAAAACCACCCATAATCCAATACTTTTTCTGCGGAGTGTTAGCCGCGCAAAGTTGAACGCGGTAACACATGACAGTTATTACCTAGATTTTTATGATCGGGCAATCCAGGCTTTTGATGATTACATGGAGCGGGAAGATACCTGGTATCAGGAAAATCACGGCCATAAACCGGAAGAGTTAATTGCATATTTTTCAACTGAATTTGGTTTGCATGAGACACTTCCAATTTATGCGGGTGGACTGGGCGTGCTCTCAGGAGATCATTTGAAAGAAGCCAGCGACCTGGATTTGCCGCTGGCGGCAATGGGTTTCTTATACACAAATGGGTATTTTACCCAGACCATTACAGAAGATGGCTGGCAGGAAGCCCAGTACATCCGCCTTCGTTTTGATGAGCTTCCAGTTCTCCCTATTCTGGATTCAGAAGATTCACCACTAACAGTTTTGGTTGATCTTGCAGGACGCGATGTACTGGCCCGGATCTGGAAAATTCAGGTCGGCCGGATTCCGCTTTATTTGCTTGATACAGATGTAGATGGGAACAGCCCGGAAGACCGGGAATTGACTTCTAGACTTTACAGCAGCGATTTAGATTTAAGAATTTCCCAGGAGATAATTTTAGGTGTTGGGGGTGTCCGTGCTTTCAGGAAACTGGGCCAAAATCCAGTAGTCTGGCACATGAATGAGGGCCATTCTGCATTTCTTGCGCTGGAAAGAATCCGGGAACTCGTTCTTGAAGGCAAGTCGTTTGAAGAAGCGAAAAAAATCGTCAAGGGAAAAACAGTATTTACAACCCACACCCCGGTTCCTGCCGGAAGTGATGAATTTCCACATTGGTTAATTGATAAGTATTTTTCCAGAATGCAGCAGGATCTCGGTCTTTCCCGGGAGGAGTTTATTGATATTGCCCGCCATGAGATGTCATGGGGGGAGACATTCAGTATGCCGGTTTTGGCGATGAAAATGTCCGCGCTTAGAAACGGAGTTTCTGAGCTCCATGGCGAAGTAGCCCGGGAGATGTGGAGTCATTTATGGCCGGACCGGAATCATGATGAGATCCCAATTTCGCACATTACAAATGGTATTCATACCGGAACCTGGCTCGCTCGCAGGCTGCGCCATTTATATGGAAGATATTTGGGGCGAACCTGGCTTGAGGATATTGATGATCCTGAAATCTGGGAAGCTGTCGAATCCATTCCTGATGAAGAACTCTGGGCCGTACGGCGGCACCTGAAACGAAAATTGGTATTCTACATGCGGGAACGGGCTCGCAGTCAGTGGGTCAAAGATGAAATTCATCCTGTTCAGGTTCTTGCATCTGGCGCTCTGCTCAACCCTTATGCCCTGACTATTGGGTTTGCCCGTCGCTTTGCTACCTATAAAAGAGCGGATCTGGTTTTGTCTGATTATGAACGATTGCTGAATATCATTAACCAACCGAATATGCCGGTCCAGATAATATTTGCCGGAAAAGCCCATCCTGCAGATAAACCAGGTAAATTGCTGATCCAAAAAGTATACCGGATGGTCAAACTGGCTGATAATGGGGGCCGTTTGGTATTCCTGGAAGATTATGATATGAATCTGGCTCGTTATCTGATTCAGGGGGTGGATGTGTGGCTCAACACACCCCGCAGGCCAAATGAAGCCTCCGGTACCTCTGGACAAAAGGCAGCCTTAAATGGGGTCTTAAACTTTTCTGTCCTGGATGGTTGGTGGCGGGAAGGGTACAACGGGAAAAATGGTTGGGCAATCGGGAATGATACAAATTATGATGACCCCAATTACCAGGATGATTTAGATCGGGAGAGCTTGTACGATATCCTTGAGAATGAGATCATCCCGCTGTACTATGACCGATCATCTGGAAATCTTCCGACAGAATGGATTGCCCGGATGAAGGAATCCATTCGAACCCTGGCTCCCGAATTCAGCATGAGGCGGATGGTCAAAGCTTATGCCCGGGATTTGTACTTCCAGCTAATGGATGAAAAATAAGAAAGGCATATTTGGCAATGTTCACATTTCCTCTTACAACCCAGGCACTACTTTTTGCACTTTTGATTTTCGTGGTGCGTGTGGTGGCCACCAGTCTGGATACGCTCCGGGTAATATTTACTCTGCGGAGCAACAAATGGCTGGTTTGGTTTCTAGGATTTATCAATTCAGTTATTTTCGTGATGACGATTGCTTTTGTACTGGCAGATACAAAAAATCTGATCAATGTGGCGGCCTACGCTGGTGGTTTTGCCACTGGAAATGTGGTCGGGATGTGGATCGAGGAACGCTTAGCCATTGGATTTACTGAGATCCGGATTATCAGTCCCAAGTGGGGAGCTGCAATCATCGAGGTGCTCCGCGAAAATAACTATGCCGTAACCGAGATTCCTGCCCGGGGGAAGGATGGAACTGTTTCGGTCTTGACCTGCAGCGTTCGGAGGAATAAAACTCGATCTATCGAAAAGATTGTCCGGGAAGTCGACAGTACAGCTTTTATTACCACTGAGGATGTCATGAGCGTCCGGCGGGGTTTCTGGGGCGTATAAAAAAATTGGACCCTGGTTTTTCAGGATCCAATTTAATTTCCCTGCTTGGTGAGATTTTTTATTCTTCTGCTTCGGTTTCGACCGGCATCTTCCGCTGTCCAAGCTCCCGGTCCAGCATCAAAATCCCCTGGGGATTGTCTCCCAGCATGGTCAACGTGTCTACAACGCTACCGGCATTTTCTTCTTCTTCTACCTGTTCTTCAATAAACCAGTGTAAAAATTGTTTGCTGGCATAATCATTTTCTTTTTCGGCCAGGGCATAAAGTTCATTGATACTGTTGGAGATGTACTGTTCGTGTTTTAAGGCGGATTTAAATGCATCCAGGGGGGATTGATAATCTGAAGGTGGTTGGTTTAAAGCTTCCAGGATCACTTTTTCTCCCCTGGCATTGACGAAATCATAAAACTTCGTGGCGTGAGCTAATTCCTCCTTAAACTGAATTTTCATCCAGGAAGCAAATCCCGGGAGATTTAAACCATCAAAGTAGGCGGCCATACCCAGGTAGATATATGCAGAATCCAGTTCTTTTTGGATTTGTGAATTGATTGCCTCGAGCATTTTCGGTTTCAACATCTGATTACCTCCCATGGTGACTTTTATTATCAGCCTTTTTAATATTCTTGACCTTCAGGACAAATATCAGGTGTAAATGAATTTTCCATCCTGGTAAACTATCTCTCCATCCACCTTTATCTCGGAATCCTTGCGCATATCGCAGATCATATCCCAGTGAATCGCACTGGTATTTTTGCTTCCAGTCTCAGGGTAACCGGCACCTAAAGCCATGTGGATTGTTCCGCCAATTTTTTCATCAAACAGGATGTTCCCTGTAAACTGCTGGATATTCTGGTTGGTCCCGACTGCAAATTCACCAAGATAACGGGCCCCAGGATCAGTTTCGAGCATACTCATCAAGAACTCTTCTTGTTCTTCAGCACTGGCTTCAATCACCTTGCCGTCTTTGAAAACGAGCTCCACACCCCGCACGACAACCCCATCAAGGATCGCAGGATAGGAATATTTTACCCAGCCGTTGACAGATTTTTCGACTGGACCGGTATAAATTTCCCCATCAGGCATGTTGTGAGTTCCATAACAGTTGTTAAATATTCTGTCTTTGATTGATAACTCCAGGTCAATATTTGGGCCGGAGAGCTGCACTGTTTCGTGTCCCTGGAAAAGCTCAAGTCCAGCTTGCTGATCCTCCTTGACCTGTTCCCAGAGAGCTATTGGGTTTTCCTGGTCCGCCAGGCAGGCTGAAAACACAAAATCTTCAAACTCTTCTAAAGTCATTCCAGCTTCTGCGGCATATGCTGTGGTTGGATATAAGGTTGTCACCCATTTTAATTCATCAGCAGCCCCTCTTTTCATCTGGGTTTTTAGAATGCCGGATTGAGCTTTGCGTAAAATCATTTGTCGGTCTGGGGAGATATCATTCAGCTGGGTTGTATTCGTTAAGGAATGGATTCGGATCCGGGATTCGAATTTTTCATAAGCATATTTTCGGATTAGATTTTCATGATCAAGCTGCTCATCAGAACTGTGAATGAAATGAGATCTGATTTGCTCCGGGAAACTTAGAAAGGGGTAGGGGTGACCGCCAGCTTTTAAAACTCCTTCGTACAGAGCTTTAATCAGGGGTTCCGCTGCAGTAGTTCCTTCCAGCAGCACTCGATCCCCGGGCGCGATCCGGGCGGAGTGGTGGATTAGTATTTCGGCCATTTTTTGAACTCGTTGATCCATGTGGACTGCTCCTCTTTAATAAACGATCTGTTCCGATTGTAGCACTTAAGGCCGGGATTGATGAAGGGGAGTTACTGCTTCCTGTGGGAATCCAGGATTCAGATTAACAATTTCCTAACACAGAACCTTGGAGATTGTCACAAGACAGCCAGCCGATTATAATCATGTCGTGAGCAGAAAACGAGACCTTGATGATTTGAGTATCACTGAATTACGCCGGCTTCTTGTGGAGAAGAGGAGATCGATCCGCCAGGACCGTCTTGAACGCTATCGGGAAACAGGTCGGGTGGTGAGGCTGACAGCGGACCAGGATGAAAGTTCCTGGGAACAAATCAGATCCACACCTGCAGATCCCCAAACTCGGTCGGAGAGAAGGGTAGAAAAAAGGGGGAAACGAAAACGTACGGTGGATGCATTTCTTTTATTTGTGGAAATATTGGCAGTCCTGGGTTTGATGTTTGTGCTCTTTAATGGGTTGGAAATTCTCAATCAATTGAACCAGGAAGTTGCCCTTGCTTTGGAACAGCCCACCCTGACTCCAACCCCCTTGATTGAAGCAGTTGTCCTCCCCGCAGGTCATACGCCGCCCGATTCCCCCGGAGGCAGCCGGTTAAATACGGAGGAAATCCCGGAGCATTTGCTGCCGGTGGTGCAGTCATATTCCGAAATACCGATCCCCACCCAGGGGCCTGAGCATGCAATCCGGCTTCAAATTCCCAGAATCAATCAGGATGTACCGGTTGTGGAAGGTGACGGATTTGAACAGTTGAAAAAGGGAGTGGGTCATCATCTCAACTCTGCCAACCCGGGGGAAACCGGAAACATGGTTTTGTCCGCTCATAATGATATCCACGGTGAGATTTTCAGGGATCTTGATCAACTGGCACCAGGTGATGAGATCATCGTGTTTACGGAAAGGAAAAATTACCGTTACTCTGTTGATGAGATTGTAATCGTTGAACCAAACCAGGTTGAGTATCTTGCCCCGACATCAAATCCAACAGCAACCTTGATTTCGTGTTACCCGTACCTGGTGGATAATAAGCGAATAATTGTCAGGGCAAGTCTACAGAAATAATCACAAGAAGGAGAAGAAACAATGGCAAGGAAGAAACAAGAATTCAACCCCGATTATTCCCATGTAATTAAGGATCTGAAAAGGATTGGTGGAATTGCAGGGTCGCTGCTTTTCGTATTAATTGTGCTTTCATTCCTGCTGAACTAAGGAATAAAACTTGAATAAAGAAAAGGTTGTAGATCAGGAGATAAACCCATCTCCAGCCTGGGGGACAACTACCAAATTGGTGGTGGGTTTGACGATTGTTGCGATTCTGGCAGGGATGTTTCTATACTATCGAACAATCTTTTCTGCAATAGTTTTTGCGGTTATTCTGTCTTATTTAATCCAGCCAGTTGTGAAGTTCTTATCAGATAAGACTTTTTTGTCCTGGAGAGCCGCCACCGCAGTCATTTTTGTCTTTTTGTTGTTGTTTTTATTGGGCGGCATGACAGGTGCGGGAATTGCCTTGGCCCAGCAGTTATCAGGGCTGGTGCGTCTTCTGCAAGAATTCACTGCAGATTTGCCTCGGATCGCCGGGGATGTTTCTGATTATCTGGGGCGGTTTGGAATATTGGGTGAAGTGATTGACTTACAGGATTTAGCGAACCGCTTGCTGGAGACTGTCCAACCTTTGCTGCGTCAAGCTGGAAGTTTGGTTGGGTCTCTTGCTACAGGAGCTGCAGTCAGCATTGGAAGGGTTTTCTTTGTTCTCTTTATATCTTATTTCATGGTTGCGGAGACAAATAAGGTCGAGGAGATTCAGGACATTTCAATCCCGGAGTACGAGTACGATCTGGGTCGCTTGAGCAGAGAATTGAGACAAATCTGGGATGCATTTTTCCGGGGCCAGCTGATCATCTTTTTGTTAGTTTTTGTTGTGTATTTGATTATCCTGTCTGCTCTTGGCGTCCGCTACGCTGTCGTCCTGGCCGCAATGACAGGTCTGGCAATTTTTGTTCCCTACGTCGGGGCCTGGACCACAGCCATTGTAATGGCTGTGGTCACAATTTTACAGCCCAGCAATTATTTTGGTCTGGTTGCTTGGCAGTACACGATCCTGGTATTGGGGATTTCATTTATTCTAAACTTCATTTTTGATAACTATGTAACCCCAAAATTTTTCGGCAACACTCTGGATATTCACCCCGCAGCAGTGCTGATTGCAGCTTTAATGGCTGCGAGCCTGCTTGGCTTGTTGGGAATTTTTATCGCTGCCCCGGTTTTTGCTACAGTGAAGTTGATTGGGATTTATGTTGTCCGGAAAATGTTGGATTTGGATCCCTGGCCTGAGCCAGAGGAAGAGTGGAAAAAAAAGGAATACCCCTGGGTCCGCTGGGGAGAAAGCCTTTGGGATTGGTTCAAAAAATTGTGGAAGAAATGGTTTCCACAGCAGGAAAACTAAAAGGTCTGCCCCCGATTAAATTCAGGCAGACCTTTTTTTATTGTTTTTGTTACTGGGTCATTTCAGGCAAAGCTCATTGAAGTTCCATAAAGGTCTTCCTGGATATTAATCACTTTTCTCCGCAGGCCTTTATCTGTTTCCAGCAGGTCACTGATTTTTTCATGACCGTACATCACTGTTGTATGATCCCGATTGCCCAGCATTTCACCGATTTTTGGCAGGGATAAATCACTTTCCTCGCGGAGCAAATACATCGCCACCTGGCGGGGGAGTGCTATCCGCTGGCTTCGGCTGCGGCTGAAAATATCATCCAGGGAGATATCAAATGCCTCGGCCACGATCTTTATGATTTGATCTGGCTCAACTTCTCGGGTTTCCGGCATTAAATCTGCCAGAGCAAAATTAACTAAGTCGCTGTTCAACGGCATTCCCCGCAGATCCGCGTAGGCCATGATCCGTGTCATGGCTCCTTCCAGCTCGCGGATATTGGTTTGGAATCTGTGGGCAATGTCGTCAATGATTTCATCCGGGAGTGTGTATCCCAACCGCTCCGCTTTGGATTGGAGAATTGCGACTCTTGTCTCGAAATCGGGCGGTTGAATATCCGCGGTGAGTCCCCATTCAAAGCGGGACCGCAGTCTTTCTTCCAGGGTCACCATTGCTTTTGGTGGTCGATCCGAGGTCATAATAATTTGTTTGTTCTGTCCGTGGAGAGTATTGAAAGTGTGAAAAAATTCTTCTTGGGTGGATTCTTTACCTGCAATGAATTGGATGTCATCAATTAACAGAACATCAATTCTGCGGTATTTTTCCCGGAAAGCCTGGGTTGTATGTCCCCGGATGGCTGTGATCAGATCGTTGGTAAATTCCTCTGAAGAGACATACAGAATTTCCAGACCCTGTTCAATACCTACATTCCCAATTGCATGCAGCAAGTGAGTTTTTCCTAACCCAACACCACCGTAAAGAAAGAGCGGGTTATAAGTCTGAGCTGGTTTCTCCGCCACTGCCAGGGAGGCAGCATGGGCCAGTCGGTTGCTCGGGCCAACGACAAAATTTGAAAAATTATAACGGTGATTGATGGAAACCCGCTGCTGTTTGACAGCGGCTTGATGATGATCTTGACTGGCATTGATGGGGCCTGTGTCTTCTTCCTGGTTATCCTCATCATGGCTTGTGGTTTGATGATTGACCTGGAATGAAACCCCCACTGAACGATTGAGAGATCCGGAAAGAAGATTAGAAATGGTGCTTTTTAAACGACTGTCCAACCAATCCCGGGCATAGGCATTCTGGACCCCAATCAGAAATTGATCATCCGAAAAATCAAGCAGCACTGTATCCTTGACCCAGGTGTCAAATGATGCCTTGGGCATTTCCAGCTGCAGTTGTCCAAGAGTTGCCTGCCAGGCTTGTTGTCCATTCATTACTAAAGTCCTCCTCAGATACCCAAAATTGGGAACAGCTTTCCCAGACCTTGAATTCTCTCAGTTCAAGGTATCCGATCTTGAATAATACTCCGCTAGGGTATGTATCTTGTTTATAACCCCCCAAATTGGGGAACGCTTCATTGAGAATTCTAATGGATAAGGACCATTTTGATCAATCCTCTGCTCTAAAAAATATTAATTCTTTAAGGTTGTCAACCTTAAAGAAAAAGTCCATAAGAACAGCCGGTGACACTGTTTTGAAAGGTCGGATAATAATGGCTCTAGTTGGGGTTCGGAAAATTGAAAGCCCTACATATTGGGGGTGCTGGGTTAATAGTTTTGATAACCTTAAAAAATTAGGTTTGCAATGGTTTAATGGATTCTTGCCTTTTGTTTAAGTTTGTGGACATTAGATCATTTTTGATCTAAAAACTCATAGAATAAAGAAAATTATTTGCTGATTATGGGATAATTTTGATTACTGAGAGAAGAAAGTGGGTACAAAATTCAGGTTTTACACTGTGATAAAATCAAAGCTATGTCAGAAAATCCAGCTCCCCGGATCCGTTCGATTTTACCATTTTCATTTTTACTGGCGGTGCCGGGCTGGTTGGTATTGATTTATCTGATGACGAGTACAAAACCCAGCTTGGGAAACCGCTGGTTGTTTTTTGCTGCTGTTATTTTTGCGGTTGCTGGAACTGCTGCTCCGGTGGTTGCTTTGGTAAATCGTGTTTTGAGAACGGTGGCACCTGCGTTTTTTGAGACGATTATTCGAGAATCATTAATGATTGGGGTATTTGCTGCTGTACTGCTCTGGTTGAATAAAGGCCAGGTCTTGACCGTGGGCCTGGCGATTATCCTGGGGGTTGGGCTGCTTTTGGTTGAATTTTTTTTGAGGCTGCGCTCCCGAGCAGAATGGCACCCCGGTCAGGATTAATTATATTACCTACTTCCTGATTTACCTGAAGGAAGAAAATGAACGAAAAAAAAGAAACTATGCATGATCTAAGCTCGCTGCCATCGGTCGATAAACTGCTGCGTTCTGAAGCGGGTGACAATCTGGTGGGCAGCTTTGGACGTGAATTGACGGTGGGAGCCTACCGGGAAGTGCTGGATCGAATTCGAGAAAATTATTTAAATCGTGAGACTCCGATCCCCGTTGAAGCGGAGATTCACCAATCCTCCCAGGATATCCTGCTTAGGAAAGTAAGTCATTCCTTAATACCTGTTATTAATGCTACGGGTGTTATCATCCACACAAACTTGGGTCGGGCTCCCTTGAGCCAGGATACCCGCAAAAGGATGTCGATGGTATCTGGGGGTTACTCCAATCTGGAATTCGATCTTGAGGGAGGCCAAAGAGGTTCGCGATTGGTTCATGCGGAAAAACTTTTCAAGGAGTATCTTGGGGTGGAAGCTGCCCTGGTTGTCAATAACAACGCTGCAGCCGTCCTGCTTATGCTGACAGTCTTAACCCAGGGAAAGAAAGTGATTATCTCCCGGTCCCAGCTGGTGGAGATAGGTGGAGGTTTTAGAATTCCCGACGTGCTGCGCCATTCCGGGACGGATTTAGTCGAGGTCGGGACGACTAATAAAGTCCATCTTTTTGATTATCAAAACGCAGTGGATGAGGATACAGTAGCAATTATGCGGGCTCATCCCTCGAATTTTTCGATTGTCGGATTTACCAGTGAACCGGAAATTGACGAATTGGTTTCTGTGGCGCACCAGGCTGGATTAAATTTCTTTGATGATCTGGGGTCAGGAGCGCTTCGGGACACATCGCAGTTTGGATTAAAGCCAGAACCAACTGTCCAGGAATCTATCCGGGCTGGGGCAGATTTAATCAGTTTTTCCGGGGATAAGCTCCTGGGGGGACCTCAAGGCGGGATAATTTTAGGGAAAAAAGAACTGATCTCACATTTGAAGTCGCATCCGCTGGCGCGAGCGGTCCGGGCTGATAAATTGGCTCTGGCTGGACTTTCCGCAACCATGGTTCATTACTTGAAAGGGGAAGAACTGGAAAAAATACCGGTCTGGCAGATGATCTCTTCGCCCCTTGAAAGCCTCGAGCAGCGGGTGAAAAGCTGGATCAAAGAGATTGGAGTGGGCGAAATAGAGGAATCACAGTCTATGGTCGGTGGGGGTAGTTTACCGGGGGAAACAATTCCTACCAGAGTTATGACCTTGGAACCCCAAAACCCACATAAACTGGCTCAAGCCTTACGCGCTGGTAATCCACCGATCATTGCCCGGATCGATCAAGATCGACTAATCCTTGATCCCCGGACAGTCCTCCCGGAACAGGACGGTTTATTCCTTGAAATCCTCAAAGCAGCCTGGAGTGAAAATGAAAAATGATCTAAAACAGTTGATGGAAAGGGAAAACCTGACAGCTTTATGGGTCATGGGGCCGGCGAAATATAATTCAGCCATGATTTATCTGGCTGGCCGGGGCCATATCTCTCGTGCTGATTTGATTTATCCTGCAGAAGGTGATCCTTTTCTGGTTTGTGGTTCAATGGAGCGGGAAGAGGCAGCTGCAACAGGGCTCGATGTCAAACTATATTCTGACTTTGATGCTTCTGATCTGATCAAAAAATATCCGGATGATCCAGTGCGGGCAAATGCATTGTTGAAGAAGAGAATCCTGGATAATACCGGCTTCAGCAAGGGAAGGATTGCGGTATATGGAAAGACAGACCTTGAGGAAAGTTGGGCCAGTTTAAAAATGTTAGAGGAACTGATGCCTGATCTCAAGATCATTGGTGAAGGACCAAAATCGGTTCTCTTGGAAGCCAGGGCGACCAAGGACAGCCAGGAGATCGAGAGAATCCGCCAGATGGGAGAAATAACTCTAGACGTAGTCAACCTGACTGCAGCCTACCTTCAGAGCAGCCGGGTGACAGAAGATCAAAAATTGTTGGATACAGACGGCACACCGCTGACAATTGGAAAAGTTAAATCTAAAATTCGACTTTGGCTGGCTGAGCGGGGGGCAGAGACACCAGAAGGGACGATCTTTTCGATCGGCCGCGATGCGGGAATCCCGCACAGTGCTGGCAACCCGCAGGATCAGCTTGAGTTGGGAAAGACAATTATTTTTGATATTTTTCCTCAAGAAATGGGGGGAGGGTACTTTTTCGATTTTACACGGACCTGGTGTCTGGGGTATGCACCTCCCAAAGCTCAGAAAATGTATGACGATGTTGCTGATGTTTATCACCGGATTATGGATGACCTCGAACCAGGAGGGCGAGCCCCGAAGTACCAGGACCTTACCTGCCAATATTTTGAGGAGGCGGGACATAAAACAATCCGGCAGGACAGTAAACTCCTCTCCGGATATGTCCACAGCTTGGGCCACGGTCTGGGGCTGGATGTTCATGAGCGTCCAACCTTTGGCCGGGGAGCAAGTTCGAAAGATACACTGGACCCTGGCTGTGTGGTGACGATTGAGCCTGGGTTATATTATCCGGACCAGGGAATGGGATGCAGGCTGGAAGACACAGTTTGGGTTCGGCCGGATGGAGAGATAGAAATACTGGCAGAATATTCTCATCAACTGGTGCTGGAGATGAAGCATTGGAAACCGGAAAACTAAAACCTGGACAAAAATATGAATCAAATCAACCTGAACCAAACCACAGGGTTAAACCTTGAGCCAGGGCAGTTTCCTGCGGCAAGGATCCTTGGGATAGAATCTTCCTGTGATGAAACAGCTGCTGCAGTTGTCGAAGATGGACGTCAGATACTATCCAGCGCAGTTGCTTCCCAGGCTGAGCTCCATGCCAGTTATGGCGGAGTTTTTCCGGAAGTCGCTTCTAGACAGCATGTGCTGACGATCTATCCAATTGTTGAACAGGCGCTGAAAGAAGCTCATTTGACCTTGACAGATCTTGATGCGATTGCAGTCACCCGGGGCCCCGGTCTTCCTGGCTCATTAGTTGTAGGTTTGAATATGGCAAAAGGGCTGGCAGTCGGCAGCGGGCTGCCTTTGATTGGGATTAATCATCTTGAAGGTCATTTGTACTCGGCCTGGTTGGCGGAGGAAGAGGAGGATGCCCTCCCTCCACCGAAATTTCCTCTCCTGGCTCTGATTGTATCCGGGGGACACACAGAACTGATATTGATGAGGGAACATCTCAGGTACGAGCGGTTGGGGGGTACGCTTGATGATGCGGCAGGGGAAGCGTTTGATAAAGTCGCTCGTTTGCTGGATCTAGGTTACCCGGGCGGACCTGCAATTCAGCAGGCAGCTGAAGGGGGAGATCAGGGTAAGTTTGATTTCCCGCGCGCTCGATTGGAAGGGACCTGGGATTTTTCTTTTAGCGGACTGAAAACTGCTGTACTGAGAGCAGTCCAGGAACTTGAAAACGATGAGATCCCGCTCCCAATTCGAGATCTGGCCGCCAGTTTTCAGCAGGCTGTCGTTGATGTGCTGGCTGAAAAAACTTTCAAAGCGGCAGAAGATCATGAGGTCACCGATATCTTGATTGCAGGGGGAGTCTCTGCCAATCAGAAACTTCGAGAGGCATTTTCAGAAAGGTCCGATTTTTCAATTCATATACCTCCACTGTCATTATGTACAGATAACGCTGCGATGATTGCCGGTGCTGGATGTTTTCGTTTTGCAGCCGGCAAGCGAGATTCTTTGGATCTGGATGCTGCCCCCACCTGGTATTTATCAGAGATGGATTAGTCCAATCATGTTCACTTGAGATTCCACAGAAGGAGGGGAGATGACTGACTTGCAGATAACCCTGAACCGTTTTCGTTTTCCACAGTGGATCTTGCTGATTGCCGGAATTTGCTCGATCACCGCTGCGGTTGTCGTGGGGATACCGGATAATCTACCGATGATTATCTTGCTGATGGTTGGGATCGCGCTCGCGGCTGCGGCACCGCTCTCCCTCTGGGGCTATCCGAAGAAGTTTTGGATTCTGGGGTTGATCGCACTTGCTTCTTTTCCATTAGGTGTAGTTTTCCATAATCTTTTATATGCGCTGGGAACGATTCTGGAATCCAATCCGATTCTTGGTGGTTTTGTTGGCATTCTTGAAATGGTCTTTTTCATCCTGGCGGTAGTCTTCTCCGGTCCGCTGCTTCTGGTCAGTTTGGTGGGGGGAATTGTAACCAGCTGGGACGGATATTCAAGTTTAGTAGCCAGAAATCGAAGCTATCGCCGTTTTTATCAAGATAGAAGGATTCCAATTCCTGTCCTTCGAAACATGGTGGACTTAACCCGCAGAGCGGCATCCTCAGCCAACCGGCAAATGCTGAAATATATAATCTCTGTCAATCCAGATTCTAATCAGAAGGTATTTTCCACCCTTGGTTGGGCAGGCTATTTAAAGGATTGGCAGGGGCCGGCAGAAGGAGAAAGACCTTCTGCATACATCATTATTCTGGGAGATAAAGAGCTGGGGAATGAGTTTAAGTATGATGCCGGGATTGCTGCCCAGACCATTCTGCTGGCTGCAGCCGAACGGGGATTGGGCGGCTGTATGATCGCTTCTGTGCGGCGGGATCAGCTTCGGGAAAAACTCGAGATTTCGGAATCTTTGGATATACTGCTGGTGATAGCTTTGGGGCTTCCCAGGGAAAGGGTCCTTCTGGAATTGGTCTCGGAAGGGGATGATATCCAATACTGGCGGGATGCCCGGGGAATTCACCATGTCCCCAAACGACCGCTTGATGAAATCTTGATTCAAGAATTGAATTAGTCAGGGGGTAAGAATCGCTTGGATTTGCGCCAGACTTACGGGACCTTCCCTCAAGATTTTGGGGGTTGATCTCAGATCCAGCACGGTAGAAGCCTGTCCACCAGGTGAAGGTCCTCCATCCAAAATCAAGTCTAATTTTCCACCCAATTGATCCAGCACTTCCTGGGCAGTTGTTGCGCTGGGAGACCCAGAGAGGTTGGCTGATGTAGCAGCCAGGGGACCAGTTCTGCGGAGCAAATTTAAGGCATCTGGATGGGCAGGAATTCTGACCCCGATTGAGCTGTTGGGAGAAAGAACAGCAGGTAGAGCAGGTGATCCCGGAAGTATCAATGTCAGCGGTCCCGGCCAGAAAGCTTTGGTGATTAATCCGGTTTTACCCGGTAAATGAGTGGTCAGCTGCGTCAAATCTTCCAGGTTTGCACAGAGGACTGGAATCCCTTTATCGAAACCGCGATTTTTGATCTGAAATAGTTTTTGGACAGCATCTTCCTGATAAACATCTGCTCCGATTCCATATACAGTATCAGTTGGGAAGGCAATCACGCCACCATTCTTAATAATTTCCACGGCTTGCTGTCCTGCAGCGGGATCTGATAAGGGGCGGATAAAAGTCATTCTTGATTTGTCCTGATTATTAAAAACCGGTCCATATCGGAAAGGTCTTTTTCTAGCTCTATCTTTGCTTGAGGGAAAAATTCTCGGGCAATATTGAATACCTCGGCACCTGTTTCTTCATCAATTTCCAGCAGGACAGCACCTTCAGGTTTGAGGCATTCAGGTGCATCCTGGAGCAGCTTTCGGATCCATTTCAAGCCATCAAGCCCTCCATCGAGAGCTATCCGGGGTTCATAACGGATTGCATCGAGCTGGGCTAATTTTTCCCTGGGAATATAGGGAAGATTGGCAGTGATTAAATCAAATTCGGATTGGATACCCTGAACGAGATCCAGCTGGATAAATTGAATTTGATCTCCAGCATCATGCAGTCCAGCGTTTTCTTTCGCAACTAGAAGTGCCCGGAAATTAATATCCGTTGCGACAACCTGGAGTGAGGGATGCAGTTTGGCAAGTGAAACTGCAATGCATCCAGAACCGGTTCCAAGATCCAGAACCCGGTTTGCCTGGTGGTGTTCATCCAGCCAGGCAGAGGCCAGATCGACCAGCGTTTCAGTTTCTGGGCGGGGGATCAAGACCTGTGGATTGACCTGAAAAGTCAGTTTTTGAAACTCACGGTGCCCTGTGATGTAAGGAATGGGAAAACCGGAAACATATTTTTTTACTGCCCGGGAAATCAAGTATTTTTCTTCATTTTTCAGTTTGATTTCTGGGTGGGCAAAAAGTCGTTCTTTGGAGATTCCGGTTGCCCAGCTGAGCAATACCAGGCTGTCCTGCAGGGGAGAATCAGAATAGGGGGCAAGCTGATTCCGGATCCATTTCAGATAAGGCTGCTCGTCAGGCAGGTTAATCTTCGAATCCAGCTTCTGCCAGGCGTTTTGTTTCATCTTCTGTTGTTAATTCTTCCACAAATTCATCAATATCCCCGTCCAGGATGGAGGATAGTTGGTGGGAGGAAAAATTAATCCTGTGGTCTGTTACTCGTGATTGTGGGTAATTATAGGTTCGAATTTTTTCTGATCTCTCTCCGGTTCCGACCTGGGACCGCCTGGTAGCGTCCTGCTCTTCACGCCGTTTGGTTTCTTCAATCTCGTAAAGTTTTGCTTTGAGGATACTCATCGCCCGGGCCCGGTTTTGAGATTGGGATCTCTCATCCTGGCACTGGACAACAATCCCTGTAGGTTTATGCGTGAGCCTGATAGCAGTGGAATTCTTTTGAACGCTCTGGCCTCCAGGACCCCCAGCTTTGAACACATCCATCACAATTTCATTTGCAGAGATTTCAATTTCAATGTCATCCACTTCCGCCAGGACCGCGACGGTAGCTGTCGAGGTATGAATCCTACCCTGGGATTCTGTTTCTGGAACTCTCTGGACACGGTGCACACCCGATTCGTATTTCAATTTTGAGAAAGCGCCCTTTCCCTTAATCAAGGCAGAGACCTCTTTTATACCCCCAACACCCGTTTCGCTGAGAGACATAACTTCCACTTTCCAGCCTTTCCGTTCTGCGTAGCGGTTGTACATCCGGAACAAATCCCCGGCGAAAAGTCCAGCTTCATCGCCTCCAGCCCCAGCCCTGATCTCCAGGATGACGTTTCGATCATCTCTGCTATCTTTAGGAACCAGCATTCGTTTTAGATGGTCTTCCAGTTTTTCAATTTCCTGCTCGAGATCGCTGATTTCTATCTCAGCTAGAGACCGCATTTCCTCATCTTCTGAATCAGACAGCTGCTTGGCCTGCTCCAGCTGGTCAAGGGCAATTTCATATTCCTCTATTGTTTGGATAAATGGGTCCAGATCGGATTTTTCTTTTCCTAATTCAGCAGCCAGCTGGTAATCATCGCCGACTTTAAGCAGCTGCTGATTAATTTCCTGGTAACGTTCTTTTATCCCCGAAAGCTGTTCTAAAAGCATATACACCTGCATTTTTTATTTGGATTGATAAATTACTGTGAGATTATACCATCACAGGGTGCAGGAGATTTGCACTTGCGTTATCGCGAGCCTGGATCAATCGTGAGCAGCCGATTCTGGAAAAAATTATGGTATTCTTAATTAGCAGTGGTGTACGCTCCCAAACTTAGATCCACACAGGGTATTTCACATGAAGGGAAATGTAATTGTTGTAGATGATGATCAATTCACAAGAAAATTGGTCACCGAGACACTAAAAAACAGCGGGAATTCTGTTGTCTCCTTTGAATCCGGTACGAAACTGCTGCGGGAAATTAATGACCAGGAGGTGGATTTAATCGTTCTGGATGTGATGATGCCAGAACTGGACGGTTTTGAAACCTGCCAGCGGCTCCGGGTTCTCGACAAAACTAAAAATACACCAATTCTGATGCTGACTGCCGTTGGATCTCTTGATGAAAAGTTAAAAGGGTTCGATGCCGGTGCTGATGATTACATGGTTAAACCATTTGAGCCCAAAGAACTTCAAGCCCGGGCCCAGGCATTGATGAAGCGAGCTCCAATTGGAGGAGCAGCTGATCAGGAATTGACCAGCAAGACGCTTGCAGTTTTTTCCCTGCGAGGAGGAGTAGGCGTTTCAAGCCTGGCAGTAAACTGTGCGGCAGGGTTGGCTAAAATCTGGGAAAAGCCAGTTGTCCTGGTTGATCTGGCGGTTTTGTCAGGTCACAGCGCTTTGATGGTTAACACTCCAATTAAAAATACCTGGGCCGACCTGGCAAGATTGCCAATTGAGGAAATCAATTTAGATTTAATCAACAGCGTTTTATTACCGCATTCCAGTGGATTGAATGTGCTTGCTGCGCCTAAAAAAGCCGAGGAAACAGAAATCTTGACCGGGGAATTAGTGAAACATGTTCTTTCAATCCTCAGCCGTAGTTTTGAATACATGGTGATTGATTTACCGTCCAATTTTGATCCGATCACGGTCAGCGCTTTAGATCTGGCCTCGGAGATTCTATATGTAATGGCGCCGGATCTGGCCTCTATCAGGGCAACCTCGTCGGCCCTGAACACCTTTGATGCCCTGGGTTATTCCAGAGACAAGTATCGATTAATTCTTAACTGGATCTTTGAGAAAAGAGGATTGGCACAAAAAGATATTGAGGAAGTATTACGCACGAATATTGATCTGATCATACCTTTTTCATCGGACCGTTTTGTGACTGCGATTAACCTGGGAAATCCACCGGTGCTTGACTCACCGGAACAACCTTTGGGGGCTCTGTTGGAAGACCTCGCTTTTTTCCTCAGTAAAGATGAGCATAGGAAAAAACGGCCGAAGGATCCTTCCGAAGCCTGGAAGAGAGTGGTCGAGAGGTATAAAAAGCGAAGAAAATAGGTTACTGTAAATAATTGGAGGACCTGATTTTTGCTTGCACCCCTTTCAGTATCGTGCTATAATTTCTGACGATAAAGCCCCATTTTATGGAAAATTTATCAAAAATAATCCCTGGATCTGCTTCGGCATCTCTATCATGGTGCACGGCAGTCAAATTATATTTTTATTTGTCAGATCTATTTCCTGAATAAGAAGGTTTTCCCAATCGAGAAAAAATATGAGAGCTAATGAATTATTTAAGAAATCCCTGGGCGAGCTGCGCGATATCGCCAAGGAATTAGATATTGAACGCGCCAGTAGGCTGAAAAAAGAGGCTTTAGTCCTGGAAATTACCCGGGCAGAAGCGGAATTGAAAGGACGTGAAGTCCGGGGCGGGATCCTCGAAATCATGAGTGAGGGGATTGGATTTCTCCGTTCCGCAAATTACCAGTCTGGTCCCGATGATATCTATGTTTCACAATCCCAGATCCGGAGATTCGACCTCCGTTCTGGAGATCTGGTTATTGGCCATGTTCGACCGCCTCGTAACTCAGAACGGCATTATGGTTTGTTAAAGGCTGAAAGCGTCAACGGCATGGATCCCGCAAAAGCCAAACGCCGCCAGGACATCAGGTCACTGATCCCGATTTTTCCCAATGAGCGATTTGATCTGGAAACCAGCCCCCATATCACCTCTACTCGACTGATCAATCTGATTACGCCGGTTGGCCGGGGACAGCGGGGATTGATTGTATCTCCTCCCAAAGCAGGAAAAACAACCATTCTGAAAGAGATGACAAATGCAATCTCTTCAAAATATCCTGACGTTCATATGATTGTTGCGTTGATTGGAGAACGTCCAGAAGAGGTCACGGACATGGATCGTTCCGTAGCTGCTGAAGTGATCTCTTCCACCTTTGATGAGCCGGTCTCATCTCATGTCCGGGTGGCTGAAATGGTGCTGGAGCGGGCCCGGAGGTTGGTAGAGTCCGGGTTGAATGTTGTGGTTATGCTGGATTCCATCACCCGCTTGGCCCGAGCCTATAACCTGGTTGTCACCCCATCCGGGCGGACACTTTCCGGTGGGATTGATCCCTCTGCACTTTATCCTCCAAAACGGTTTTTCGGCGCTGCCAGAAATATCGAGGAAGGCGGTTCACTAACCATTATTGGCACCTGTTTGATTGACACCGGTTCCAGGATGGATGATGTGGTTTACGAGGAATTTAAGGGAACCGGAAATATGGAGCTCCATCTCTCCCGGACTCTCCAGGAACGGAGGGTGTTCCCAGCTATTGACATCTCCCGGTCCTCAACCCGGAGAGAAGAACTGCTGCTAGGTCCGGATTTGACTCCCCGGGTCTGGTTGATGCGCCGGATGTACGACCAAATGGTCTCAGACCCTCCTCATGGGGCAGGTATGGACCAGGCTTCTGCTACAGAAACAATTTTGAAACGGATCAGTGAAACCTCCAGCAACGAGGAATTCTTAGCAACATTGAATGAGTAATTTTTAACTGGATAGCAAGAAACCCGGATCTATAAGTCCGGGTTTTTGTTTTTTAATGAGGATCTGCTCAGGTATAATGGGAAATGCTTGAAATAATGTAGCTTCAAATCTGATTGAAAAAATATGGAGGATCTATGGCAGATCACGAGACTGAAAACCTGGATACTGAAGTTATTGCGGAAACTGATTCCTATTTGGCCTGGCGGGCGGATGAGCCGGATCAAGAATCCACTTTCCATTTGGAATTGAATAATGTCACTGTTCACTTCTTTGAGGAGGAGTGGAGGGAATTCTTGGCTCTTGCGGAAATGCTGCTCAATAATTGAAATCTGGAAGGATTAAATTATTGGGAAATTTGGCGGACATAATCGATCGTTGAGGGGCAGATCTCCCTCAGCTCAAGAGCCATATGTTCCCAATCGAGAGGGAGATCATCCGCCAGTATTGACTCTAAAGTTTTGGAAAAACAGCCAGAACCGCCATGGTATCCGACCAGGGAAAATTTCCAGAGATCTTGATAGCTGGTCAAGACACCCGGCGCTTGGTGGGTTTTAACCCGGATTAGAAAATCGACCTGGCGGCAATTGGCCAGGAAAGAGTTGGCAAAGGTGTTTATATTTTCCTGAGCGATAGACGGGTCAACCCCTTGAATTATTTGTTCTTGCTCAATGTGAGTCCGGTTTAACAGGGTTGTTCGTAAGATTTCCTGCTCCTCAATTTCAAGGTGGGCATAGGGGGTTTCACAACGAGATTCGTGAAGTGCCAGGGGGCAGTATTCCCGGTAGAAGTTCTCATTCCAGAAAAATGTTGTGTCTGCTCCCAGATTTGTCAAGTGTCCGAAGCCGCTTTCAATATAATAATGTTCTACGGTTTCGGGCCAGAATTGGCTTTCCAGGGCAAAAATCCTCTTCAGAAGCTGGGATGGAATTTGAGTTTCTTTAGAGGCTTGCAGGATGTAGGGATCAAAAGCATTCTGCCAGTGGAGTACTTCATCTCTGGCTTTCTCCAATCCGCAGGGATTTGCGTAACCGGATCCAGTCAGCCCCCCGTTGTTGCAGTCAGAGCCATCAACAATTTGGTGCTGAATTAGTTTTCCTGCTAAATATGTATAGGGATAAGCTG
This sequence comes from uncultured Anaerolineales bacterium, assembly GCA_964618295.1. GTDB lineage: Bacteria > Chloroflexota > Anaerolineae > Anaerolineales > UBA11858 > B10-G9. Next base: position 86,939 of record CAZTWV010000003.1, read on the forward strand.
TTGCCAGGTTGACCTCGCTGCCTGGGTTTGCAAGCCAGGGGAGGGGGGCGCCGACAGCTGGAAAAGATTCCCAGGATCCCGCACATCCGGTATCCGGGAGGGGGTTTTCGCGATCACTGATTAGATGGACAGACCACCCTTCACCTGTTCCTGAGGTATCATGATCAGAAAGCACACGGTATCTTCCGTGATATTTTTCACTTCGGTCTCCGTAGCTGGATTCAGCCCAGAACTCCAGCTCCGCACCGGACTCTGTAGTTGGCCGGAGCGGAACGTCACAGCGTTTATCTTTGCAGTGAAATGGATTGCTGTTGACCGTTCCCTGAATGTTGATGATGGATTCATTCGGGAGTGGTTCATCCGCAACGATTGTTAGCCAGGGCAGCTCGGAGCAGGAGAAACCGTTTTGAAGAGGCTGGCAGTTATTGATTGAGACCCAGGCTTCAGGAACTGGAAGTTCTAACTCCAGGACTTTTTCTCGGGGTTCTTGACCGGCAAGGTGGAGATACAAGCCTTGGCAGGTGTCCTGGGTAGGTTTGTTCGCTTCCTGACAGGCGGTGGTCTGTGACCATTGCCGGTAGACATCTGGCTCACACTGGTAAAACACATCCTGCAAGTCAGGATTCCCCAGACGGTCAGTAAATACTGTACAGCGAACGCTGTCATCTTCCCAATCTGTCAGCCACCATTCGTATTCGCTGTAATGAATGGTAAAGCTTTTTTTTCTGGGGGGAGGATCTGTTTCGGCTGCCGCAGTATCTGGGAAAATTAAGCTGGGTATGACAAGCAGCAGAAAGAGAGTCAGAAATGGTGAAAGATTTCTGCTCATCCAGCTTTTTCTCTGATAGTCAGCGAGCATATCCATATTTCCCCCGGTTCAGACTGGCTACTGACCTACATCTGACCGGTTTTCAAGACTCAATCCAATTAAAAGAGCGTTGAACGGCCTTACCCCAATGATGGAAAAGCTGGTGCCTTTCAGGATCCTCCATGGTAGGCTGCCAGCGTTTATCCTCCTGCCAATTTGATTTTAAGTCTTCCAGGTTTTCCCACATCCCAACTGCCAAGCCGGCGGCATAAGCTGCTCCCAGCGCGGTGGTTTCAGTCACAACAGGGCGGATGACCGGGACATTGAGAATATCTGCCTGAAACTGCATTAACAGTTCATTGACAACCATACCCCCATCAACTTTCAGAGCATTCAATTCAACCCCCGAATCTTTTTCCATCGCTTCTAAGATGTCCCTGGTCTGGTATGCGGTTGATTCCAGCGCAGCCCGGGCAATGTGATTCTTGTTGATGTAGCGGGTAAGTCCGACCATCACTCCCCGGGCATCCGATTTCCAGTAGGGAGCGAACAAACCTGAAAATGCTGGGACAATATACATTCCCCCGTTGTCCTGGACTTTTGAAGCTAATTCCTCAATCTCTGCTGAGGTCTGGATTATGCCGAGATTATCCCGCAGCCACTGCACGAGGGCCCCGGCGATAGCGATTGATCCTTCCAGAGCATACACGGGTGGAGCTTCTCCCAGTTGATATGCCAGTGTTGTCAGCAGTCCTTGATCACTGATAGTGGGTTTCCCACCGCTGTTCATCAGCAAAAAGCAGCCGGTTCCATAGGTGTTTTTTGCATCTCCAGGCTGAAAACATGTCTGTCCAAAAAGAGCTGCCTGCTGGTCCCCAAGAATCCCGGCTACAGGCAGTCCTTCTAATGAGCCCACTGCATGACCGTAAATTTCACTGGAGGAGCTGATTTTGGGCAGCATACGGGGAGAAATTTTCAACTCTGAGAGAATATCCTGATCCCAATCCAGGGTGGAAAGATTCATCAGCATAGTCCGGGAGGCGTTTGTAACATCGGTGACATGGGTTCCGGACTTTGATCCTCCAGTTAGATTCCAGATTAACCAGCTGTCGATTGTCCCGAACAATAAATCTCCAGACTCTACCAGCTCCTGGGCTTCCTGGTTGTTTTCCAAAATCCAGATCAGTTTTGGGCCAGAAAAGTAGGTAGAGAGCGGCAGTCCTGTCTGCTCCCGGAAGCGGTCCTGCCCGTTGTTTTCTGCCAGCCGGCTGCAGATTTCATCTGTTCGTGTATCCTGCCAGACAATTGCGTTTCCGACCGCCTGACCCGTCTTTTGGGACCAAACAACAGTGGTTTCCCGCTGGTTTGTGATCCCGATTCCCGCCAGGTCTGAAGAACGCAGGTCGGACTTTGCAAGCGCGGACGCAATCACCTCACGGGTGTTATCCCAGATTTCTTTTGGATTGTGTTCCACCCAACCGGGCTTGGGGTAGATTTGTTCGTGCTCTTTCTGACTGCTGGTCAGAATTTCTCCCAAGCGATTGAAAATGATGCAGCGGGTGCTGGTTGTACCTTGATCAAGGGCAGCGATATAATCTGGCATGATGTCCTCTTTGATATTGGGTCTGATTCATCCGTGATTGGTATTATGATTATATCCAAAATCAATTATCAGATCAGAAAAATGGTCCTAGAGATAAATATAAATTGGCCCGGGATGGAAAAGGCGGCTCAAAAATGTCCGTCTGAAAATTTCTTGGAGCTGAGAGATTGAGCAGGTTATAATTACTGAATACAACTCCGCTGAAAACTGAGGTATTTATGCCCTCCACGCTTTATTTAATTGATGGACATGCCCTTGCGTATCGAACATATTTTGCTCTGACCCGGGGAGGGACGGCTTCAGACCGCTGGTTGACCAGCAAAGGTGAACCCACTGCTGGAATTTATGGCTTTACCAGTGTGCTGCTAAGACTGCTTGAACAGGAACGTCCAGACTATCTTGCTGTTGTGTTTGATACCGGAAAAACCTTTCGGGATGAGTTATTCCCGGAATACAAGGCAACCCGGGAAAAAATGCCTGAAGACCTTCGACCTCAAATTGATCGAATTCGGGAGCTGGTGGATACATTTAACATCCCAAGAGCCGAGATGGACGGGTATGAAGCTGATGATGTGCTGGGAAGTCTTGCTCGCTGGGCAGCAGACCAGGGGCTCGCAGTAAAAATTATTACCGGAGATCGGGATTTACTCCAGCTGGTAGATGACTTGATCACCGTCAGTCTGCCGGAAGGATCTCTTTCAGATTCCAAGGATTACTTCCGGGAGGATGTGAAAGAAAAGCTGGGGGTCTGGCCGGAACAGGTTGTTGATCTCAAAGCTATGATTGGTGATCGATCCGATAACATCCCCGGAGTATATGGTGTGGGCGAGAAAACGGCAATCAAGCTGCTGGCAGAGTATCAGAATCTGGATCAGATATATGACAATATCGAAAAAGTCACCGGTAGATTTAAATCCAAGTTGGAAAAATCAAAGGATGAAGCATATTTGAGCCAGAAACTGGCTCAGATTGTGGAAGACCTGCCGGTGACAATTGATTTAGAACAGGCCAAACCTGATCGCTTTGACCCCGGAAAGGTCCGCACATTATTCCGGGATTTGGAATTCCGAACTTTGCTGGCCAGACTGGAAACTGTGGAAGAAATCTACGGAAAAGTCTACTCTGGTCAGCAGATGTCATTTCTGGCTGCTGGTTCAGCTGCCAAGCCAGAAACCGCCAGTCGGAATCGTGAATCACCAGATGGTATTCTGGTTGAAATTGTCTCTTCCATTGAGGAACTCGATGAATTAGTCAGCGAACTGGAACTTGCGGATGTGATTGCTTTTGACACGGAGACAACATCTACAGACCAGATGCAGGCGGAACTGGTTGGGATCTCGCTTGCTGTCGATGAATCCAGGGGATTTTATGTACCAGTAGGTCACAAAGTGTCTGAGATAAGCCAGCTATCAAAAGAAACCGTTTTGGATGCGCTCCGGGGTCCTTTGACGGATCCGGAAATTCCGAAAATCGGCCACAATCTGAAATATGATTATGTGATTCTGGCCAAGGAAGGGCTGCAGGTTGCTCCTATGGGATTTGATACGATGATCGCGGAGTGGGTTGTTAACCCCGCATCACGAAATCTTGGTCTAAAGAAATTGTCCTGGGTTCGACTGGGGCAGGAAATGACGGAGATTGAAGATCTGATCGGGACTGGAAAATCACAAATCACAATGGCTGAAGTGTCGGTAGAAGATGCTGCGCCGTATGCTGCCGCGGACGCTGTTCGAGTTCTGCAGCTTTATCCGATTCTGCTCCAGGAGCTGGAAAAGGTGGAAAGTCTGGATCTCTATCAGAAGATTGAGATGCCACTGGTGCCGGTTATTGCAGCCATGGAAATGACTGGAATAGGTTTGGACGTTGAATTCCTGCGCCAAATGTCCGCGGAACTGAACCAGATGATGACTGAGCTTGAAAGATCGATCTTTGAAGCGGTCGGGCAGGAGTTTAATCTGAATTCTCCCAAGCAGCTTTCGGAAGCTTTGTTTGAAAACCTCAAGCTGGAACCCCCGGATCGGACAAATAAGACGGCCAGCGGCTATTTTTCGACAGCGGCAGATGTGCTGGAAGGGATCCGCAACCAGCATCAGGTGCCAGCGTGGGTCCTTGAATACCGCGAGTATTCAAAACTCAAATCCACTTATGTTGATGCTCTCCAGGAACAGGTCAATCCTGGATCCGCTAGAGTTCATACATCCTATAATCAAACCGGTTCTGTTACCGGGCGGATTGCATCCTCAGATCCCAATCTTCAGAATATTCCAATCCGAACTGAAATAGGACGGAAGGTAAGAAAAGCATTTACAGCCCAGCCGGGCTGGGTGCTGCTTGCAGTGGATTATTCCCAGATCGAACTCCGCGTGGTGGCACATATGGCCCAGGATCAAAGGATGCTGGAAACCTTCCGGGAGGGAAAAGATATTCACAGTGCTACAGCCGCAGCGATTTATGATATTCCGCTCTCAGCAGTAGATAAAAGCCACCGCCGGAAAGCGAAAGCAGTAAATTTTGGTTTGATTTACGGAATGACACCTTATGGATTGACTCAATCTACAGATCTGACTCTGGCTGAGGCTGAGACTTTTGTGGAAACATATTTTAACCGTTTTCCCGGGGTGAAGGAATTTCTGAATACCACCCTGGAAACCGCCAGGGAGCAGGGTTATGTGGAAACCCTGCTGGGTAGGAAGCGATATTTTCCCCGCTTAAAAGCAACAACGAATTATAATATCCGGAGAAGGGAGGAGCGGGAGGCAATAAATGCTCCTGTTCAGGGGACTGCGGCGGATATTATGAAGCTGGCTATGCTTGCTGTAGATCAGGCTTTGCAGCAGGCAGATTTGGAAAGTCGGATCCTGCTTCAGGTCCATGATGAGTTGGTTTTAGAGGTGCCGGAGGCTGATTTGCAAAGCACAACCCGGCTGGTTCAGTCAGAGATGGAATCTGCCTACCAGCTGGATATCCCGCTGGTAACGGACGCCAGCTGCGGTGAGAACTGGGGACAATTATCTGCAGTGATTCTGGATTAACTTCTAGGTGGTGAGAGCGCATATGGCTGAACAAGAACAGGAGATTCAAGAGCTTATTACAAAAGGTCACTCAGCAGCCTGGGACCAGAAGTGGGAGGATGCATCAAAGTACTATCAACAGGCTCTCGAACTGGATGCTGATAATTTAAAAGCCTTATCCAGTCTGGGTCTGGCATATTATGAGATGCGCTCGTTTGACTCCTCTTTGGAGGCATACCACAGGGTTGTTGAACTCAACAAAGAAGACCCGGCTCCGTATGAAAAGATGTATTTGATCTACAATCAACTGGGTGATACGGAGTCAGCTATTAAGGTTGCATTACGGGCAGCAGAAGCCCATTTGAAGACTGAAGATGTTCAAAAATCAATTGAAAACTGGCAGAGAGTGATTGAACTGGATACACTGAATGCAAAAGCCCGGGCTCGACTTGCTATGGTGTATGAAAAGATGGGGCGGAAGAAGCTGGCAATCAGCGAATATCTGAATGTTGCGAGCATTCTCCAGAAATCCGGCAATCAGAAAAAGGCTCAAGAGGCTGTAGAACGGGCAATAAAGACTTCTCCGGAAAACATTATTGCGTTGAGAGCAAAAGAGATCTTAAATCAGGGACGTGAGCTTCCGCTTCCGGAACCCAAGGAAAAAGAGCCGGAGCCGGAGCCGGATCTGGACCTTATGCAGCTGGATGCCCCTGAGCCAGAAAAAGAAATGGAGTATGAGTCTCCTGTGGAGGAAGCTCGGGAGAAAGCGATGGAAGTCCTGGCGGAGGCGCTTTTCCAGGAGGAGATCTCACCTGCTGCAAAAAGGGATGAGGAACGGGACCTGGATGCTATGCTGAGCTGGAACGACCAGGGTGATGAGAAATCGGGGGAAGAAAGTTATCTCAAACTTTATTTGAGCCACGCAATAGAGTATATCTCTAATGGGGATCAAAAGGAAGCTTCTGAAAGCATCAAGTCCGCTGTGGATGCGGGATTCACAGATCCAGCCGCGTTCTTCCTGCTGGGCTATCTGTATTTGGAGACAGGACGTCAGGAAAGCGCAGCCAGGAATTTAAATAAAGCGGTTTCCCGATCCGGTTTCTCTCTGGCATCGCGGATACTGCTGGCTCGTTACTATAGAGGTCAGGACCAGTGGAAGGAAGCGAGCAGGGAATATATTGAGGCGCTCCGGATTGCGGATACATCATTAGTATCCCGAGAGGAAGTTGATGATTTGATCCATCTTTATGAGGCCATGGTGGATGATTTGGAGAATCAGGATGGAGAAGAAGCTTTTATCCAGACCAGTGAGCACATAGAGGGGCTGCTTAACCGACCAGATTGGCGGGATGTGTTACGTGAAATGCGGGGTAAAGGAGAGCTGGAAGCGGGTCAGCTCCTTCCCTCACTGGATGGAATGCTGGAAAACCGCCGCAGCCAGGTCATGGGTATTCATAAAAATATTCAGAGTATGTTGGAGGAAGGGCGGTATGGTGCCGCGATGGAAATTGCATTTTTTGCTCTTCAGAATGCCCCAACTTTTTTACCAATGCACATCACAGTGGGTGATATTCTTTATCAACAAGGGAAACAAACCGGCGCGGTAGCAAAATATCTGGCCGTTGCGGATGTTTATACAGTTCAGGGGAAGATTGAACGAGCTCTGGCGATGCTGAAAAAAGTTATTGAGTTGGAGCCAATGAATGTTGAAGTGCGCTGTCGGAACATCGATTTGCTTCAGCAGTTTGGAAAAAATGAGACCGCAATCGTTGAACTCAACAATCTGGCGGATGTCTACTGGACGCTGGCCGAGCTGGACAGCGCTCGAGAAGCATATCAGCAGGCTCTTGAACTGGCATCTACTTTAACGGATCGAGGGCAGTGGAAGTTGAAAGTGCTTCACAACCTGGCCGATATCGATGTCCAGAGGCTGGACTGGGATGCAGCCTTACAAACTTATTTATCAATAACCACCGATTTTCCCAAGGATCAAAAAGCCAGTACCTCAGTAGTGGATCTGTACCTTCGTCTCGGAAAACAAAGCCAGGCAGAAAAGGAAATCCAGCGGTTTGTGGAACAGTTTGATATTGTGAATGAATCGGAAGTAATTCTGGAATACCTAATTGAGCTGCAGAAGGAAAAACCAGGAGAAACCATAATTACCCGGCAGCTGGCTTCTTATTATCATCATGTTGGTGAGACAGATAATGCGATTGCAGAGCTGGATAAATTTGGTGACACATTGCTGGATGAAGGTCGGGTGGAGGATGTGATCCTGGTGATTGAAGATATTATCAGTTTTGACCCCCCTAACGTTGAAGATTACCGGAAGCTTCTGGAACAGCTTAATAGTTGATTTTCAGGATATTAGACCACTGGAAATGGAAAGCCACGGTCAGCAGCGTTTTGGCCTGGCTGAATAACAAACTGGGGCCTGGTGTTTTTCCCAGCCCACCGAGCTTCTCTGTATGAATAAACAAGAATTAGACCACCACATTAAACAGGCCTTACAGGGTGATCTCCAAGCTTTCAATGCGATTGTCCTGGATTTTCAATCTCTGGTATACAACCAGGCTTATCGATTGATGGGGGAATACGATGCCGCAGAGGATGCAACTCAAGAAGCTTTCATCTCAGCATTCCAAAAACTGCATACATACCGCGGCGGTTCATTTAAAAGCTGGCTGCTGAGAATTGTCAGTAATGCTTGTTATGATGAATTCCGGCGCAGGAAGCGGAAACCAGTCACTGCTTTGAAACCTGAAGATCAGGACGGGGTCGAGTTAGAATCCCCATCATGGTTAGAAGATCATTCCGAAAAACCGGAAGAATTTGTCTCCAGAAAAGAACTTTCCCGGGCCATCCAAATCTGCCTTGATCGTCTTGATTTTGAGTTTCGATCTGTGGTGGTTCTGGTTGATATCCAGGGGATGGACTATGCGTCGGCAGCTGAAATCGCTGAACGCCCGCTGGGGACCATAAAAAGCCGGCTGGCCAGAGCCCGCCGCAGTTTACAGGAATGTCTGGGGCAGTTTCCGGAACTTTTACCGGTTGATTTGCGTCATAAGGGTGAGGTGTAAAGCGATGCGAATCACAGAGAAAGATTGGATGCTGCTGTCAGCGTATCTGGACCGGGAACTCCAGGGAAAACAAAAACTGAAGTTTGAGCGCCGACTGGAGCAGGATTCTGACTTGAGACAAGTTTTGGAAGATCTCAGCCGGACAAAAAATGTGCTGAGTCAGACGCCCCGTCTTCAGGTGCCTCGCAATTTTACCCTGGTAGAAAAACAGCTTCCGGCACGGAAATATAAGCAGCCTTTTTTCACTTATCGACTGGCAGCAGCCGTTTTCAGTATTTTACTTGTAGGGGTACTGATCTTTGATTCATTAAGTCTGCTGGGAATCAAAGACGCTGCTCTGTCCTCCGCTCCTGTCTACCAGGAAGAAGTGCTGGAAGAGGCTCCAAATCTGGCGCTGGATTCAGCTGCGGGGGGTCAACAAGAAGAGATTGAGAAGTCTTTCCCGGAAGAAGCCCCAGCCGCTGAAATGGAAGAAGCACCGGAGGTGGAGAGTCTCGCCGAAGAGGACCTTGAACCAGAACCTTCCGCTGAGATAGAGCAAAAAGCTGCTGAATCTGAAATGGAGCTGGGCACGGTCGAAGGTGGAAATCAAGAGGAAAGGACGCTTCCCATTCCGACTGAAATGTCCAGTGAACAGCTTCCAGTCGAAACCGCTGCTGCTCCGGAAGCCTATAGACCTGAGCAGGAAGGTTTTTCCCTTTCACCGATTCGTGTGGTTGAGATTCTGCTGGGTCTGGGGGTGATTGGGTTCAGCCTGGCAGCCTGGAGGAGAAGGAAATCCTGATGGATTTATCCGAAGTAAAATTTTGTCTCTCCTGTGGAACTGCGCTGGAGAGAAAAGAATATGTGGGAAAAATCCGACCGGTCTGCCCCAGCTGCGGTTGGGTTTATTTTCCTGATCCGAAAGTTGCTGTTGCTGTTGTGATTGCGAAGGAAGATCAGCTGCTATTTGTCCAGCGGGGTGTCAATCCTTTCAAGGGTCTCTGGACACTCCCGGCAGGTTTTCTTGATGCCGGAGAAAATCCGATTGAAGCTGCCTGCCGCGAAGTCCGGGAAGAAACCGGGTTGGATATTGAGATCACAGAATTGATTGGCATAATTTCAGGTCAGGAGTACAAAAAAGGAGCCCATCTGCTGATTATCTACCGGGCAAAAATTACTGGGGGAGAATTAACACCGGGGGATGACGCGGCCCGGGCAGAATATTTCAAGCTGGGTGAACTGCCGCCGATGGCTTTTCAGTCCACAAATGAGATCCTCCGGCTTTCAGGATATTAAAAACAAAATCCCCCGGCAATTTATAAACCGGGGGATTGTTTTGGGTTTTGCTTATTCTCCGGCTGATTCTTCCTGGTCTGGATCAGCTACAGGCCTGTCCTCAGAGGATTTTTCGGATTCTTGAATATTTGGATCTGCAGCAGTCTCTGCTTCAACTGGTTCAAAGACACCGCTGATTTCATCTAAACCAGATCCGCTGTCACTTTCTGGGTAAGACTGGGTTCCGAAGCGGGTCAAAATGACCGCGCCAAGCATCCACAGTCCGGCAATGGTTTTTGGCAGAAAACCGAAGCAGGGTACAATTTGCTGGAAACCGTTGAAGAGCAAAAATGTCAAGAACATACCTATCCCCGCATTGACCGGTGCCGGCCAGGTCTGATCCAGAGCCCGGGAAAGCCGCCGCCCGACTTCTAAGCCCAGAGCAACCCATCCAACCATCCAGGCGAAGATCAGCAGGAAAATTCCAATCAAAGCCACAGGGATTAACAAGATGGTGATAGTCAGGATCAAGAGGAACAAGGGGGCGAATATAATGATTCCTAACCCGGTCAGGAATGTGATCGCGGGCTGCTCAAAAGCCGCTTGATTTACTTTGAGGGTATTATCTTCCAGGAAAAGCAGCAGGATGACTGCCAGGCCAGCCCAAATCAAGAGTCGGAAGAAAAACCAGCCGGCGGAGACAAAGGGTGCGCCCCAGAATGAAATATCACTGAAATCCCCATTGAAGGCACTGACGCTGGAGGGCAGGGTGAACTCAAATGGAAAACTATTTTCAGTTATGATATTGCCGTCAATCCTGGCCCCGGGTTCTTGATCAAAGCTGCTGCCCAGGACTGTCAGGTCACCATTCACCCGGGCCGTTTCTTCCAGGGTCACAAACCCACCCATCCCAACCAGGTTTCCATTGACAAGACCAGCGGAGGTCAGATTGCCGCCCATTACAGCCACATCTCCATTCACGGTCGCATCCGCTTCAATTTCAAGATTTCCACCAAAGGCAACCAGGTCTCCTGTCAAAACTTCTCCAGCCTGCAGGGTGTAATTCCCGCCAAAAATGACTTTGTCATCCGTCAGCCCGGAGGCGGAGGCGGAGGCAGGGATCAACAGAACTGCCAGGACGGTGATAATAAGTAGAATTCTAATTTTTTTGTTCATTGGACTAACTCCTTCTGGATGATCTGGTTTCGATAGAGTGAAATCATCCATGCTGCTAGTAACCCGCTGATCCCGAACCCGAAGGTCAGAACCCAGGCGGGAGAAATATACTTGATGCCGATACTGAAAAGAGGATCAAAGATGTCCCATAAATTGGAGAGGAAAACAACCCAGTTGGTTAGCCTTGCGATTAAACTCATCAACATGGTCGGGAAGCTGGCCAGCGATACGCTTAGCTGAAAACCAATACCCGCCAGAAGAAGCAGACCGCTGGCTATGATCGCTGCCAGTGTGATCAGCAGGATCAGGTTCCTTTTCCTGCGCTCCTGACGATCCATTCTGGCACTCCAGCGATTTGTAAACCCTTCTGTTGGCACTGGAACCGCGCTGGTCTTGAACAGGTGAGCTACCTGCTGAGTCGCGCGGTGGAGGGCCTGGCACTGCGAGCATTCTTTGAGATGAATGTGCAGTTCGCGCTGCTGTTCCAGGGTCAGTTCATCTCCCATTAAGACCCAGCTTTCATACTGTTTGTGTTTCATGTGCAATCCTCTGGGCAGGAGGGTTTTTTGCAGGTACTGCATTGGCTTGGATCTCCTGCCACTTTTCAGCCATTGTCCGTCGAGCCCTGTAGAGGCGGCTTTTGACGGCGCTGAGGGTAAGTTCCAGTGTTTCTGCGATCTCTTCGTATGAACAATCGTGCCAGTACTGTAAAATGACTGCAGCCCGATCCGTTTCGCTCAAACCCGAAAGCATGTTGTGAATCATCTTCTGTTTTTCGATCTCGAGCGCCGCCTGTTCCGGGTTTGGACTTTTTGACGGGGGAGCCAGCCAGGCGTATTTTTCATTATCCATGGACAAGATAGTTGCTTTTTTCTTTCTGAGCTGGTCAATGCTGTAATTTGAAGCAATTGACAGCAGCCAGGTGGCAATGGACCGATCAGGATCATAACGGTCCAGGGCCTGGTAAGCCCGGATAAAAGTTTCCTGAGCCGCATCTTCTGCCGCAGTTGGTGTTCCCAGCATCCGGTAGCAGACGCTGAAAACCGGTTTTTGATAAGTGTCTACGAGATTGGCAAAAGCATCCTTGTCTCCAGCTTTGGCCTGCTCGATCCACCGTGCTTCAGGGGTACCCACTAATCTTCTCCTTCAGTTTTCTCTGTCCATATATACGGGAAGGAAACAATAAAGTTGCAGAAAGTTTTCTAATTCATTCCTCAATTGGCAAAAATCCTTCTCCCCGGACCTCGTGGGCCTGACCGATGATCAGAAAAGCTTTGGGATCCTTCTCCCGGGTCAGTGCTTTAAGCTGGGGAACTTCCGGGCGGGTCACGACACAGAGTAAGATTGTTTTCTCTTTGCCGGTATAACCGCCCCGGACATCCATCATGGTCACGCCCCTCCCCAACCGGGTAAATATCTCTTCTTTAATTAAATCCGGAAAGGAGGTGATAATCATTGCCGTTCGAACCACATTTGATCCCTGACTGACGGATTCTGCTGTAAGTCCGCTGACGTAAAGCATTACCAGGGCGTAAAGGGCATTCTCCCAGCTAAATGCCAGCCCGGCCAGAAGCATGATCATGGCATCCGTCAATAAATAACTCTGGGAAACAGGAATATCACGCCAGTTGCTCAGGATCCTGGCCAGGATATCAGACCCTCCGCTTGTGCCCCGACCCCGATAAACCAGCCCAAACCCAATTCCGCTCAAGATTCCCCCGTAAAGGGTGTTGAGAACAATATCTGATGTAATTCCACTCGAGGGGATAATCTCAAGGGGCAGGTCTACAGCAATAGAAAAGATGACAATGACGTAGGCTGTTCTGAACGCAAATCGCGGACCACCGAGCAGCCGCCAGCCAAGCAGGAACAGCGGCAGATTGCCAAGAAATACCATCAAGCCAATCGGCCAGCCTGTGAAATTGTTGATAATCTGGGACAACCCGCTGACACCGCCGCTGGCCAGTTGAGCTGGTACCAGGAATACTCTCAGGGCAAAAGCCTGGAGCAAAGCGCCGAGGGTCAGTAAAACCACATCCTGCGGTGTACGGGGATGAATCTGAATATTCTTGCTTTGTTTCCAAAGATTCTGAAGTTTGTTTGGCATGGTCATCTTCCATTTTTTACCATTATAACTGTCTGTGAAAAGTCAACCCGGCTGAAGACCAGCCGGGTTGATCATTGATTGCCTTTGATAAAACAAATAATTTCTTATTCCAGCAGCTGAGTATCGGCCAGTTTTTCAAGCACACCAATGACTCCAGAGTTATCCTGATTTCCCAACCCCATTTGCAGCATGGCATTATAGAGCTGGGTGTGAAGCCCTGCAGCCGGAAGAGGTACCCCGTATTCCCGGGCGGTGTCCATCACGATTTTGAGGTCTTTTTCCTGCATGTAGGCTTTGAAGCCAGGCTCCCGGTTGCCAGCGAATAGCCGTTCTGGTTTGACATCCAATGTCCAGCACTGGGCCGCTCCCCCCTGGATGGCCTGAACAACTTTTTCGGGATCTGCTCCGGCTTTTTTCGCCAGAATCAGGAGTTCCCCCAGGCCTACCATCTGGGCCGCAACCATTACCTGGTTAGCGGCTTTGGCAATTTGTCCGGCTCCGGAGCCCCCAACATGGGTGATGCTTTTTCCCATCACTTCCAAAAGGGGACGGACCAGCTCCAGGGCTTCGGCAGGACCCCCTACCATGATCGAAAGTGTGCCCTGTTGGGCCCCAATATCACCGCCGCTCACCGGGGCGTCCAGAGCCTGAACATCTTTCTTGGCGAGCTCTTCGGCTATCAAGCGGGCAGAGGAAGGTTTGATGGTCGAATGATCGACAAAAACCATCCCGGACCGGACACCTTCAATCACACCATCCTCGCCCAGAACAATATGTTCGACATCCGGGGAATCTGGCAGGTTGGTGAAGACCACGTCGGAAAGGGTTGCGACTTCCCGGGGCGAAAATGCTTCTTTTGCCCCTTGACCTACCAGCTCATTGACAACTTCCCGGCTCCGGTTGTGGACTACAAGCGGGTAACCGGCTTGTAACAAATTGGAGGCCATAGGTTTTCCCATCAAACCCAGACCAATATATCCTGCGGTTAACTTTCTTGGCATTTTGTCTCCTTGCTGAATTGATTTCATCAGCCTCTGGTGTGTTCGTATAGCCTTTTACTTATGAGGCTTTAATTCATAGCCTGTTTCTGTGTCGAGAACTTCCCAGCCCAAATTGACAAGTTGATCCCGGATTTGATCGGCTGTTTGCCAATCCTGCTGCTCCCGGGCTGTTTGGCGTTTGTTCGCCAGTTTGATCACTTCCTCCCGGGGTTTCTTCCCCTCGTTTCTTTCCATCCGTTTCACCCGAATATTTTCCAGGATTTCTGTTGTAAGATCTGGTTGATTCTCGGGGATCTGCCACTGACCCAGGTCTGAGATGGGGAAGCGGCTTCCAGATGAATAAGAGGTCTCTCCCTGAAAAGATTTTAGCGTGATCGATCCCAGACCAATCACCTCACAGGTCCCGTGTTTAAAGTCAAAAACCAGGCCTGTGTGTTCATCCATTCCGATTACCAGGTGTTCCCGGGGCAGACCTTGAAACAATGGATCAAATCTCGCCCTTCCCACAAAACAACGGCTGGTATCAAGTTCATCTCCTCCTTCAGTGTTATTCCAGTGGGGTATGAAGCTCACTGAAAGGTTAAAGCTGGAAAACAAGTCAAGGCCGGGCTGCCAGTGAAGATCCATACCTACTTTGTAAATTTCATAGACAGGCAGGGTATAAGCACCGACTGCCAGCGTCGAAGCGCTTGCCAGGGCAAGTCCGGTGCCGGTCAAATGCATCGCTCTTAAGTAGCTCCAGGCCAGACTATCCCTCAACTGGTGAACAGCATAGGTAGGACTGCCGGGCCCCAGGAATAAAAGATCCGAGGCCAGCATAGGAGCCAGCAGCTCCGGATTATCCGGACTTTCGGGTTTTCCTTTTTTTCGGGCCGGGATTATCCGCGTTTCAGGACGAAAATTCTGGAGGTGCTTAATTATATAGTCAGCAATTTTCTCTGCAACCCGGGGGGAATTCAGTTCAAATCCGGCCGGGGTTTCCAGGAGGCTGACTAGCGGGTTATCCGGAAGTTTCTGAAACAGGGCTTCTAATACTTTCCGGCCGTTTGGGGCAGTTTCTCCAGATCCAAAAAATGCAATCGGTCCGGGGTTAAATTTATTGATTGCCATAATTTGTTCCGAAAACGGTAAACACTTTCTCCATCTTACCTTAATTTGATGGGAATTTAAAGAAAAGCGGGAAACCCTCTTCGGATTTCCCGCTGCTTGGCTCAAATTACTTGGATTCAGGCATATCGTCTTCGGATGTTGGGAAGAAGATAATCCTGGCAGGTTCGAGCGGCATCATATTCAGGCTTCCAACCCCAATCTCTCCGGGCTGTGTTGTCATCAATCTCGGCGGGCCAGGTATCCACGATTGCCTGCCTTTTTGGATCTGGCACAAAGTTGATTTCCGCTTCCGGGAACCCTTGTAAAACCAGATTTTTGAATTCCGATGCGGTTAAACTGAAGCTGGTTACATTATAAATCCGGCTTGTCAGGTTTTCTACCGGAGCAGCGGCCAGCATTTGCAGGGAGCGAACTGCATCAGACATCGCCATGAACGGGATTTTGACATCTGGCCGGACAAAGCAGTTATAAGGTTCACCTTTCGCGGCGGAGTGCACCATCTCGGGGCCGTAGTCGCTTGTTCCGCCGCTGGGAATGGTGAAGGCAGATATCAAGCCCGGAAAACGTAAAGCCCGGAAATCGAGCCGGGTCGGTATCTCATCCGATAACTGCAAGTAATTTTCACTGAAATAGCGTCCGGTTTTCTCGCAGTACAATTTTGTGCAGCCGTACATTGTGGTTGGTTGGGTCCATTCTGTCTCTCGAACCGGATGGACCTGATTCTTTGTCTTTATGTCCGGCAGACCATAAACAGCAATCGAACTGGGAAAGATAAACTTGACTGGATTGCCCGATTGAGCGCTTTGATCCGCAGCAAGCGAGAGTAAATCAATTGTTCCGCCAGCATTCACTTTATGTGCGGCTCGGGGTTTGTACTCCGCTGTGGTAGAAAGCATAGCCGCCATGTGATAAATTAGATCGAACTGATACTCTTCCGAAAGATGCTGATGTAGTTCTTGATCCAATAAGTCGGACATAATATGAGTGGATTTGCCTTCTAATTCTTCTGGCAGGGGTTTAAGATCTACCGTTACCAGCTGACGCCGGTCCTCCGCTGCTATATTTTTCAGCAGTGCCTGACCAATTTCTCCACAGGCCCCGGTGATTAATACTGCATCTTGTGTCATTCAATACTCCTCAAATGAATTCTTATTCCATCCTGTTCATCGCGGACAGCTGGATTGTGCTAGAATGTTTTCAAACAACTCTATATAAATATCATAACGCACGAGAAAGTCTTAGTGAAGTAAATCACATTTTTATCCAAGGAGAGGAATATGCCTTTGACTGTGATTATCGGCGCCCAGTGGGGTGATGAAGGAAAAGGTCGGGTGGTGGACCTGTTGGCCAGAGATGCTGATTTTGTCGCTCGCTTTTATGGGGGAGATAATGCTGGACATACAGTCACGGTTGGTGATCAGGTCTTCAAACTACACCTGATTCCTTCCGGGGTGATCCATCCCGATCCTGTGGGTATTCTTGGAAATGGCTTGGTGATCAACCCGGGTGTGCTGCTGCAGGAAATTCATCAGGTCCGGGAAGCTGGGGTTGAGCTTGATCCGGACCGATTAAAGATTTCGCATGCTGCCCATTTGATTACACCTGGGCATATCGCCCTTGATGCCGCCAGGGAAAAATCCCGGGGGAAAGCAAAAATTGGAACCACTCAACGAGGGATCGGCCCTGCCTACAACACCAAAGTCACCAGATCAGGAATCCGCTTTCAACAAATTCTCGATCCGGCAGGATTCAGTCAAGCAATCAGGGACCAGATCGAAGTGATCAATCACCAGCTGGAAAAACTGTATGGGGCTGACAAGTTGGAAATTGATCAAATAGTCGATCAGTATTCGGATTTTGCTGAACAGCTGGCACCGTATGTCACGGATACCGGGACAGTGCTTCACAAGGCGCTTGAGTCTGGAAAGTCCATCTTAGCTGAAGGTGCCCAGGGCACCCTGCTGGATTTAGATCACGGGACCTATCCTTTTGTGACCAGCTCTAATCCAACCGCACCAGGAGCGCTGGTTGGCCTGGGGCTGGGCCTGCGGGATGGAATCCGGGTGGTAGGTGTCGCGAAATCATTTCAAACCCGGGTAGGAGAAGGTCCGTTTCCGACTGAGATTTTTGGTCCAGACGCAAAACGGCTGCGGGGGACAGGTGAAAATTTCTGGGATGAGTTTGGCACCACAACCGGCAGACCCCGGCGAGTGGGCTGGTTGGATCTTGTTTTGCTGCGCTATGCTGTCCGGGTGAATGGGATCAATGAACTGACATTAACAAAGCTCGATATTCTCAGCGGCCTGAAGTCAATCCAGCTCTGCACTGGGTATCAATGTAAAGGAAACAGGGTGCAAGAATTACCGCTTGGACCGGCAGATTTGGCCCCGTTTGAGCCGGTATTTGAGGAATTGGCAGGCTGGGATGAAGATCTGACTTCGATTCGAAGCTGGAAGGATCTTCCGGAGCCGGCCAGGCAGTATCTGGCAAGGATTGAAGAGGTTACGGGTATTCCAATCAAGATTGTTTCCGTTGGGCCGGAAAGAAACCAGGTGATTATCCGGGGATGAGATTGAAGTTTTTATTACTCTTGGTGCCAATATTCTTCCTTACTGCCTGTGTCCCAACCGGGGCGGTTCAACTGTCACCTACGGGTACAGCAACTGAAATGCCTCCCAGCACGGCAACCATTGATTGGTTTCCAGCCACTTCAACCCCGGATGTTCAGCCAACACCAGTTCCCAGTCCTACACCAAATTCTTTTTCCAGTCTGGGTGATGTGATATTTGAGGATCGGTTTTCAACCAGTGAGGGATGGAATGTTTCCCGCTCCAGCCGGGGAGAAATCAGTATTGCTGGATCTGAAATCAACATTGTCATAAACCAGCCAAATTCTTATCTTTATGCTTATCGGGAAAAACCCGATCTTGAAAATTTTTTTGTTCAAATCCGGTCCAATCCCAGCCTCTGCTCTGGGCGGGATGAATATGGTTTGCTTTTCAGGTTAACCAATGACCAGAATTTTTACCGCTATTCCCTTTCCTGCAGTGGAGAAGTTCGTCTAGAAAAAGTATCTGCCGGCGGGGTAACCACACTTCAACCCTGGACCCGGAGCGCATCTGTTCCGGTTGGCGCTCCGTCAAAATCCAGTCTGGAAGTGCTCGCCCAGGGACAAGAAATGTCCTTCTTTGTAAATGGGGATCTCCAGTTTAAGGCAGTGGATGAGGAGCTAAAAATTGGATCCTTCGGCGTCTTTGGAAAATCTACCGGGGATTCCGCTTACACTGTTTCGTTTTCAGATCTGGTTGTCAGGAGCCTTGATGAGGACTGACAATCAAGGGATATCTGATGCTGATGTTTGACTGCGGGCTGGATTTCTGCTGGCAATGTATAATAGGCTTTGTATTAATCTGAGAATTTTGGATTTCGGGTGCAGGACCCTGCATCTATTATCAAAGGAGGAGACAAGTGTATCAGCGAATCACAATTATCGGCAATCTGGGTCGAGATCCAGAAATGCGGTACCTGCCCAGTGGACAGGCAGTCACAAATATATCGGTCGCAACCAACCGGAGGTACACAGATTCCAATGGCCAGCGTGTGGATGAAACTGCCTGGTTCCGGGTTTCAGTTTGGGGCAATCAAGCAGAGAATGTAAACCAGTATTTGCAAAAAGGCAGCAAAGTTCTGGTAGAAGGGCGGCTGCGTCCAGATCCTGAAACTGGAGGTCCGCGGGTTTACACCAGGGGAGATGGATCTTCTGGGGCGAGCTTTGAAATCACAGCCCAACGGGTTTTGTTCCTTTCCACCCGGGAAGAGGATCAGGCATACCAGTCCCAGCAGGAAAGCGGGGGTGGGGAATCAATTGAAGAGGATGATATTCCATTTTAGGCAAATCTAAGCAGAAGCGGGATGGATGAAAAGATGACTAAAGAAAAGAAAGAAAAAAAGCAGCCGAATTTTTCTGTCCCCCCGGATGTTCAGGCCCATTATGCTAATCTGGTTCGGATTACCCACTCCTCTTCCGAGCTTGTTTTGGATTATGCCCGGATGCTTCCGGATTTGAAGCAACCGGAAGCGCTCGTACGGATAATTCTCAGCCCTTTAAGTGCAAAACTGCTCCATCGGGCCCTGGGAGAAAATTTGGCGAAGTATGAGTCTCGCTACGGGGAAATTAAGTTGCCCGGTCCAGCATCACTGGCAGACAGTCTCTTCCAACCGAGAGAGTAATTAATCTGGTTTGAAAGCTGTCGAGAGAAGCAACAGCTTGAACTTGAAACAATCAATTGAACGGATATAATAGACAGCATTAAACACAAGGCCAGTCAATATGAAACGGGTTTTGATTGTATATCATCCCCTCAACAATCAGGCGTCAGATGTGTCCGGGTCCGTTGAGCAGTACCTGGTAGACAAGGGTCTGAATGTTGTCCGGGGAAAGATGGATGAAGACCGGATCCAGGCATCTGCCCGCGATGATAGTCAGGATTTACTGATCGCTCTTGGTGGAGATGGAACCATGCTGCGGGCCGGGCATCTTGCGGCTCCATATCAGCTCCCCATTCTGGGAATCAACCTCGGCCGATTTGGATTCTTGACCGAAATCCAGAAGGATGAATGGGAAGGAGCCCTGAACCGGGTTCTGGACGGGGATTACTGGACAGAGCACCGGATGATGATCCGGGCTGAACATTACAGGGATGATCAGCTGCTTGGTAAGCGGGATGCTTTGAATGATGCAGTCATCAGCCGTGGAAAACTAATCCGGCCGATCCAGCTGGAAATTGCCATCAACGACCGGCATCTCAGCACCTATGTGGCGGATGCCGTGATTGCCTCCACGGCAACCGGATCAACCGCCTATGCCATGGCGGCTGGAGGACCGATTCTTTCCCCGGAACTGAGAAATATAGTCCTGGTTTCCGTAGCACCTCATCTGTCAATTGAACAATCCCTCGTGCTGTCTGAAGATGTCCAGGTATCGATTACCAGCTATACAGAACATTATGCGGTGATCAGTATTGACGGCCAGGAGCCGGTAGATCTGCTGAATGGAGACCGGATCGAAATGACAGCCAGCGATCACACAGTGAAATTTATTCGTTTTCAGGATCCCGGTTATTTTTATCGCAACCTGATTCCTTACATGGATCAAAATCCGATCATCAAAAAGAAAAATGTCCGAAGTTAATCAAACCCTGTCCTGTGCTTTTCACCCGAAACGGGAAACCACGCTGCGATGCAACCGCTGCAATAAGCCGATCTGCATCCAGTGTGCCACGCATACCCCTACCGGCTACCGCTGCCCGGAATGTATCCGTTCTCAGCAAAAAATCTTTATTACTGCAAAATGGACTGATATGATCGCTGCGGTCATCCTGACCGGTCTGATTTCATTTTTAGGCAGCCTGGTGGCTTCATTTCTGGGGTTCTTTACTATTTTTGTTGCGATGGGGGCCGGCGCTCTGGCGGTTACCCTGGTAAAGAAGGCAATTAATAACCGCAAATCACCTCTATTGAACAACTTAATGACCGCTTCTGCTTTGATTTCCAGTTTGCCTTTGCTGCTGATTCGCGGGGCGTTGATTCTGCCTTACTTTTTCCAGGTGGGAATTGAAGCATCCGGCAGCTTGTTTTCGCTGGCCTGGTTTGTGCTCTATTCTGCCCTTGTGACCTCAACTGTATATTACCAGCTACGGAATTAAGATGCTTCAAGAGCTTCGGATTCGGAATTTTGCGATCATCGATTCTCTGGAACTTGAGTTCAAACCCGGTTTGGTAATTCTGACTGGAGAGACTGGGGCTGGAAAGTCGATCATTATGGGCGCTCTGGATATGCTGCTCGGTCATCGGGTAGATATGTCTACCCTGCGGAGCGGAAGTGATTTTGCCTCCGTTGAAGCTGTTTTTCTAATTCCAGAAGTGATTCAGGACCAAATCAATACAATTCTGGCAGCAGAAGAACTCCAGGAGGAAGGCCTTTACCTGACGCTGACCCGCGAGTTGAGACGTGATAAGCGGAATGTAGCCCGGGTTAACGGTCACCGCACCAATGTCAGCATCCTGGTTGCACTCGGGGAACTGCTGGTGGATATTCACGGACAGTCGGAACATTTGTCCTTGATGCGGGTGGATCAGCACCTGGGTTTACTTGATCGTTTTGTAAATGCTCCGGACCTGCTGGACTCCTACCAGGAGGCATACCGGGAGTTATCACAGACCCGGGATGTACTGGAGAGACTGCGGACATCGGACAAAGAAGCAGCTCAGCGGCAGGATCTGCTTCAATTCCAGGTTCAGGAAATTGAATCTGCCAGTCTTGATCCTGACGAAGAGGACGAGTTGATTGAGTACAGAAACAGGCTGTCAAATGCGGAAAAACTTGCCTCTCTTTCCCGCGAAGCCCTGGCGATGCTTGATGAAGCACCTCCTGACCAGCCGACAGCTGTCGATTTGCTCGGTCAAGCACTAGAAGCGGTTGAAAAACTGCGCTCCATTGACCAGGGGCTGGATGATCTCGGGGAACAGGTTGAGGGTGTTTTCCAGGGTTTGACAGATATCAGCCGGGAACTTCGTCTTTATCTTGAATCGCTTGAGTTTGACCCTGGTGAATTGGAGAAAGCTGCTGATCGGGTGGAGCTAATCCGGAATTTAAAAAAGAAATACGGCGAAACTATCCGGGACGTGCTTGAATATCAAGAGCAAGCACGATCCGAGCTGGCAGAAATTACCGACCGCGGGCAAAAGATTGAGGAATATGAAGCGCGGGAAAAGAAGCTGCTGGAAATTCTTGCAAAGCGGGGCCGTTTGTTATCTGAATCACGCCAGGCCGGTGCGGAAGACTTAACAAAAAAACTGGAAGCGCAGCTCGGTGAATTAAAAATGGCTGGAGCCTGTTTTAAAGTCGATTTTTCTTATCAGGAAGACTCCGCTGGGGTGCCAATTGGAGATCGGTTTATCCATTTTTATCAGGATGGACTGGAAAGGGTTGAGTTTTTGATTGAGACCAATCCCGGCGAAGGGCTTAAACCCCTTGCCCGGGTCGCTTCTGGAGGAGAAACCGCCAGATTGATGCTCGCGATTAAAAACGTTCTGGCTGAGGCTGATCAGGTGTCGACCCTGGTTTTTGATGAGATCGATCAGGGGATTGGCGGCAGGATTGGAGTGATTGTCGGGCAAAAACTTCACCGGCTGGCGAGAAACCATCAAGTTTTTTGCATCACACATCTTCCCCAGCTGGCCGGTTTTGGCCAGCAGCATTTCCAGGTTTCAAAAGAACTCGAAGCCGGAAGATCGATTATTCAGGTGGAAGAAATTTCTGGAGAAGAACGTGTCCATGAACTGGCCAATATGCTGGGCGGGGTGAGTGAACCTACCCTCAATTCTGCTCGGGAGTTACTGGAAACCGTCGCTGAAATCAGAAATCTCTGATCCAGGTTATCCCCAAAGACTCATTCCGGATTGTCCTCCTCAAAGCTGAAAAACCAACGGATTTTCTAATACCATGCCAACCTTACCCCTCAGTTATCAATCCCGGCGAAAACGCCGTCACCAATCCCGGCAAAACTGGATTTCCCGGTTAGGGGTTTCTGCGGCTGTTTTGATCAGTCTTGGTTCTGCTGTTTTCGTCCTGAGTTTGATCCTGGGGTATATGCGTGTCACTGAAGGTTTGGCTTCTCCGGCGGAACTCAATCTGATGCTGAATCCGGAAAGCGGATTTCTGCTCGAACCGACTGCAATCCTGGACCGCACCGGCTCAAAAACTCTTTTTCAGTTTGAGATTACATCCCTTTCTGAAAGGCGGTTTCTAAGCCTTGAGTTGGAGGATGGACGGGTTTCATCTGAAATATCCAATCAAGCAATATTAGCAGCAGTGACAGCTGCAGACCCTGATTTCTTTAACCGCCCGGAAATACCCTGGAATCAACTTTACCCCCGCAATCAATCTTCATTGCATCATCAGCTGGTGGCGGAACTTTTACTCCAGCCAGAGTTAGGTGATACAGAGCGCTGGATTCGGGAAAACTTCTTAGCTTATCAGATCAGCGCGGGTTATTCCAGGATTCAGGTCCTAGAATGGCACCTGAACAGTCTGAACTATGGAAATCGGCTGTATGGGATTGAACAGGCCTCCCGCTTTTATTTTGATAAGTCTGCGGACGATCTGACGCTTGCTGAAGGCGCAATGCTGGCTGCGGTTTCCCGCACTCCAGCCCTGAATCCAGTCAGTGCTCCGGCAGCTGCCCGTGAAAATCAGCTTGGGCTGCTGGAGGAAATGGAAGAATATCAGGTAATCACAGAACAGGAAACCAGAGCCGCCCGGCGAGAACAGCTGGTCTATAATAACTGGCCGGAAAATTCGGGTCAAAACCTGCCTGGATACGTGGATTTTATTTTAGATGAAGCCGCGTCCCTGGTGGGCCAGGAAAGGTTGCTGCGGGGAGGAATGAGAATAATCTCCACGCTGGATGCAGATTTGCAACAGCAGCTGGTCTGCGCGACCCGGATCGAAATGCTCCGGGTTCAAGGTCAGGATTTTGAAAGCGAGATCCAGGGCTGCGAAACCGCCCGCCTGCTACCGCGTTATCCAGGGGAAATCCTTTCAGAGGGAGAAGAACTATCTATCCAGGTGGCTACACTCGACCCCCAAACTGGGAAGATCCTGGCTCTGCATGTCGAGAACTCGGCTGGAGAAGAGGACGGGATCCTGCAGTTGCAACCAGCTGGATCTTTGTTTACTCCTGTGATTTATCTCAATTATTTTCGACAGGGATTTGCACCGTCTTCCCTGCTGTGGGATATCCCTCCGGAGAGTGAAGATGATCAAATAGAACTCAGCCATCCAATTTGTTTCCCAGCCTGTGATTATCAAGGACCTGTCAACATCAGGACTGCGATGGTCAATGAGTATCTGACACCGGCTGTAGAAATTTATGAAGAGCTCGGCCCGTATCAAATCCAAAACACGCTGTCCCAGATTGGACTGCCTTCCAACCGCGAATTATCTCAGGACTGTCCCTATTTTCCGGAGCTCCCTGAAATCAATTTGCTGGAAGCTGCCCAGATCTATTCTGTGTTCGCGAATCAGGGGCTGCTAACCGGCAGAGCAGGGGAGGAAGGTGAGAGACAGGTCCAGCCAATCAGCGTGGAGCGTGTTGAGGATGTACTGGGAAATCAAAGAAGCGGCCCGCTGCCGATTGTCGATAGAACCGTGGTCAGTCAGGCCCTGGCTTATATGGTGAATGATGTCCTCCGGGACCAGAATGCACGCAGCGCAGCCCCGGTCCAGGACTTATTTGATATTGGCAGGAGTGCAGGGGTGAAAACTGGTTTTACTGCCGATTCCGGTCTGCACTGGCTTGTAGGGTATCTACCACAGCAGGTTACAGCGGTGCGCCTGGTCCAGGATCCTGAAACCGGGCTGCCCCCTGAAAGTGCGCTGCTGGTATCCACCAGCGTCTGGCGGGCAATCACCCAGTACGCTGCAAACCAAATCGAAGTTGTGGATTGGGAGGCTCCCCCGGATATTGTCACCCGGGATGTATGCAGTCCGTCAGGCTTGCTGCCGGGTGAGTTCTGTCCGGATATTGATCAGGACATATTTATTATGGGGAATGAACCTTTCCAGCGGGATGATCTTTACCAGCGGGTGGAGATTAATCGGGAAACGGGGCTCCTGGCATCTGTCTTCACTCCGGCTTCCCAGGTTGAAGAGCGGATTTACCTTAATATCCCGCCGGAAGCGCAAACCTGGGCCAACCAGCAGGGATTGGAGATTCCCCCCGAAGCATACGACCTGGTTGGTGGAGCGGAATCTTCAGCCGATCTGGAGATTAAAATCCCTGAAAACTTCAGTTCTCTCCGGGGGCTGGTCGAGGTCCGGGGTTCGGCCGGGATTACCGGTTTGGAATCTTACAAACTGCAGTTCGGCCGGGGCTTGAATCCGGACCAATGGTTCCAGATTGGCGAGGTATCATCCAGGCCGATTATTGATGGAGTGCTGGCAGTTTGGAATACAACTGATCTGGATGATGGACTTTACGCCCTGCAGCTTGTAGGGGTGCTTGAAGATCAGCGGATCCAGAAGTCATCCGTTGTGATCTCACTGGATAATTCACCCCCGGAATTCGAACTGTCCGGTGTGGAAAATGGGCAGGTCCTGGATTACCAGTCCGGGGAGGAATTATTGTTTGCAGTTCAGTCACCCCAAGAGGATGAGTTCCGGAATGTTGATTTTTATCTGAATAACCGTCTGCTGGAAAATCGCGATTATCCACCGTATGTCTCCCCCTGGCAGATGGCAGTTGGGAATTTCAAGCTCCGGGCGGTGGTCACTGATCGGGCTGGGAATCAGACATCCCGCGAGCTGGAGTTTTCTGTTGTTCAACGCTGAAGCAGGCAGCGGTTTATCAGCTTTTTGATTTTTTGAATCCGAACAATCGTAAAGCGTTATCGTCGTTTCGCCAGTTCGGCCGCACTTTGACCCGTAAGTCCAGGTACACTTTTCTGCCGCTCATTGCTTCGATTTCTTTCCGGGCGGAGATGCTGATCTCTTTAATCATTTTTCCTTTTTCGCCGATCACAATTCCTTTCTGGGAATCACGCTCGACAAAGATGGTTGCGGCAATATAGGCTCCTTGATCTCCCCGTTCCTTGAATTCATCCATCCGGACAGCAATGGAATGGGGCAGTTCATAATGCAGGTGGAGCATAGCAGCCGCCCGGATCAGGTCCGCGGCAATTTCCCGCTCGTATAAATCCGTGATCTGATCTTCCGGGTAGAGAGGCGGTCCTTCCGGTAAACCCTGAATTAATTTGGAGCGCAGTTGGTCTAACCCTTCCCCGGTTCTGGCGGAGATGGAGATCAGGTCTGCATCAGGCAGCAGCGGTTGGTACGCCTGACGGGCTGCTGCCCGATCTGCAGGCAGCACCAGCTCAATTTTATTCAAGACCAGCAGGAAGGGAATTCGAACTCCGCTTTCCCGCAGAATTTTACCCAGCAGGTGATCTTCTGGGTCCGGAGGTGTTTTGCTGGCATCCACCAAAAGAAGTCCCAGATCACAGTCTTCAAGCGCCTGGCGGGCGGCTTCATTCATATATTCACCGAGGCGGTGCTGGGGATTGTGCAGGCCGGGAGTATCAATAAAAACCAGCTGGGCGGAATCCGTGGTCAGGATCCCCAGCTGCTGCAGACGGGTAGTCTGGGGTTTGGGGGAAACAGCAGCAACTGGTTGGCCCAGCAGGCGGTTGATTAAAGTCGATTTTCCAACATTGGGGCGGCCCATCACGGCGATAAATCCGGAGCGGTAATCTGGCATAAAAATTCCTCAACAGTGTGCTTAATTTCTAACCGCCTGGAATCTGGTCCGACTTGGTTCCAAGGAGGAGAGACCTTGACCAAAAACTGTGCAATCAGTATAATTATGTGTCTGGATTAAAATCGAGAAAAAAAGGTTAGTGCGGGAAATTAACCGTTCAGAAGCATCCAGCCAACATTTTTTTGCCCTGGTTATGAACCGGGGCATATTCACGCGTATAGTAACCGCTTAATAGCAGTTTCGTCAATATCATCAGGTGATCAGGAGATAGTATATGTCTCAAGTGGATAAGGCCAAGAGTTACGCCAGGATTAGCTATCGCTACCCATTACCTCCGCTGATTAAGGTACAGATTGAATCTTTTAAACGTCTCAAGGAGCAAGGTATTGCGGACCTGTTCCACGAAGTTTCCCCTATTGAGTCCTATAACGGGAAAATGAAATTATATTTCCCCAGCCACACACCGGAAGCTGAGCAGTGGGGATTGGATTTCCGGTTTGAACCGCCGGAGTACTCCGTGCAGGAATGTGTGGAACGGGATTTGACCTATGCCTCAGCGCTGTATGTATCAGTGCTGCTGGCCGGTCCCAAGGTGCCGGAACCTATTAAGCAGGAAATCTTCATGGGTGAGTTCCCGGAGATGACTGATAAGGGTACCTTCATTATTAACGGCACAGAGAGGGTTATTGTTTCCCAGCTGATCCGGTCCCCGGGTGTGTATTTTGAAGCCGAGGTGGACCGGACAACCGGACGGCGTCTGGCTGTTGCTAAGTTGATCCCGGACCGGGGAGCCTGGATGGAGTTTGAAACCCGGAAAACTGGTTATCTCACCATTCGCTTCAACCGGCAGCGGACCATTCCGGTCACCATTTTCCTGCGGGCTCTGGTTGCGGTTTCCGACGGCCTGGAAGATTCCCCGATTAAGGAAGGAACGGATGAGGAGCTGATTGCCCTTTTTGAGGATATAGACACCAACCCGGACCGGATGTTCATTCCGGCCTGTTTTGCACAGGAACCGGATTGGGTGATCCCGGAAGGCATGACCATTGCAGAGGTCGCTCTGATTGATTTCTTCAAACGGATGAGGCCTGGCGATCCAGCTACCGTGGAAAATGCCCGCGAATTCCTGGAAGACCAGCTGTTCAACGATCGACGCTATAACCTGGAGCGGGTTGGACGCTACAAACTGAACCAGAAATACAACCTGGATGACAAGGTGCCGGTTTCCCATCAGACAATTACTAAATGGGATATTTTCTATCTGGTGCGGCGCATGATTGAAATTAACAACATGATGGAAGATCCGGATGATATCGATCATCTCGGCAACCGCCGGATCAAAACGGTGGATGAATTAATCCAGAACAAACTTCGGGTTGGACTGCGCCGCATGGAACGGGTGATCCGGGAGCGGATGTCCATCCGGGGTAAGAAAAAAATGTCCCCGGTTTCTCTGGTCAATATCCGCCCGGTGGTGGCTTCACTGCGGGAATTTTTCGGATCCAGTCAGCTTTCCCAGTTCATGGATCAGACCAATCCGCTGTCCGAGCTGAGGCACAAACGAACACTGTCTGCCCTTGGCCCCGGTGGTCTTCACCGGCAGCGGGCCGGATTTGATGTCCGTGACGTGCACCAGTCGCACTACGGAAGGATTTGTCCCATTGAAACACCCGAGGGCCCGAACATTGGCTTGATCGGCCGTTTTGCTTCCTATGCCCGGGTCAATGACTACGGTTTTATTGAAACCCCGTACCGCAAGGTGCTGAAAGTAATTCAACCTGGAAATCCCGAAGTAATTGGTTGTGAACTCCGGGAAGATGTCAAGAACCCTGAAACGGATAAGGTGATTGCCAATTCCGGTGAACGAATTTCAGAGGATATGGACAAAGAGATCAAGAAAGCCGGTGTGGAAAAAGTACTGGTGACCCCTTTTGTCTCGGAGGAAGTGGAATACCTGGCAGCGGATGCGGAAGATCGCTATGTAATCGCTCAGGCCAATGCCGAAATCAATGATCATTTTGAATTTGTTGAAGATCGGGTTTCAGCCCGCCATCACTCTGATTTCCTGTTCAAAAAACCGGAAGAAATTGACTATATTGACGTGGCTCCCAACCAGATTGTTGGGATCTCTGCCGCATTGATTCCATTCCTGTCTCACGATGACGCCAACCGGGCCTTGATGGGCTCGAACATGCAGGCCCAGGGTGTGCCGCTGCTGCGGCCGGATATTCCCCGGGTTTCAACAGGAATTGAAAAACCTGCTGCGCTGGATTCCGGACAGGTGCTGCTGGCCGAAGAGGACGGCGAGGTGGTTTCCGTGGTTGGAAACCGGATCGTGATCAAGAACGGCAATACAGAACGGGATTATAAGCTCTGGAAATACGAACGATCCAACCAGAGCACCTGTATTGATCAGCGGCCGATTGTCAGCAAAAGCCAGCTGGTGAAAAAGGGCGATGTAATCGCTGATTCATCCTCCACAGTCAATGGAAATCTTGCTCTGGGACAGAACGTGACGATAGCCTTCCTGTCCTGGGAAGGGGCGAATTTTGAGGACTCAGTGGTCATTTCGGAGCACCTCGCAAAAGATGATGTTTACACATCCATTCATATTGAGGAGCATGAAGTAGAATCCCGCGATACTCGGCTTGGTCCGGAAGAAATCACCCGGGACATACCCAATGTCGGAGAAGATGCCCTCAAGGACCTGGATGAAACCGGTGTGATCCGGATAGGGGCCGAAGTTGGCCCGAATGACATCCTGGTTGGAAAGATCTCCCCTAAAGGTGAAAAGGAACTCTCTCCAGAGGAAAGGCTGCTGCGGGCAATTTTTGGTGAGAAATCACGCGATGTGAAGGATACATCCCTGCGGATGCCCCACGGTGAAAAGGGGAAAGTGATTGATGTCAAGGTCTTCACCCGGGAGGACAATGCAGATTTGTCCGCGGGGGTTGAAAAAATGGTCCGGGTCTTTGTAGCCCAGAAGCGCCGGATTACAGCGGGAGATAAAATCGCCGGAAGGCATGGGAACAAAGGTGTAATTTCAACTGTGGTTCCAGTGGAAGATATGCCTTATCTGTACGATGGGCGACCGGTAGATATCTTGCTAAGCCCTACCAGTGTTCCGGGCCGGATGAATCTCGGTCAGGTTCTTGAGGCGCATCTGGGTTGGGCTGCCCAGCAGCTTGGATTCCGGGCGGTTACCCCGGTATTTGATGGTGCTAAAGAAAGCGAGATTGAGGCTGAGCTCGCTCGGGCCTGGATGATTGAGGAAGCCTGGAAAGATGCCGGCCGCCAGGCCTGGGAATGGCTGGATGGGTTTGATTACGAACCGACCGACATTCAGGATGATGATGAGGCCCGGCGCCTGTATTTGGAAAACTGGCTGGGTGAAAAAGATTATGATGTATACAAGCTGGTTTCTGATGAGACCTATGCCCGGCGTTCAGTGCTGCGAGAATGGCTCCGGGAACGGGATTATGATCCAGATGGAATTTTATTCTTTGAGGATCGGGTTATTCCCAACTCTGAAAGAGCGGCCCAGGATCAGCGGGCTGTGGAAGCCTGTTTGCGAATGTGGATTAAGAACTTAACTGGTGAAGATTCTTCCAGGAAGGTTGACAAGCTTGCAGGACAGGATCTGATGGAAGCAGCTGTGGAAGTCGTCAACGAAACTAGGGTCCCGATGCCTCTCTATGGGAAACAAATTGTCCGGGATGGAAAGACCGGTATGCCTTATGACAATCCGGTCACCGTGGGTGTGATGAACATCCTCAAGCTTCACCACCTGGTGGAGGATAAGGTGCACGCCCGTTCGACCGGCCCCTACAGCCTGGTCTCCCAGCAGCCGCTGGGTGGTAAGGCGCAGTTCGGCGGTCAGCGCTTTGGAGAGATGGAGGTCTGGGCCCTGGAAGCATACGGTGCCGCTCATACCCTGCAGGAAATGCTGACAATTAAATCGGATGATGTGGTTGGTCGCGTTCAGGCCTACGAAGCGATTGTTAAGGGTGAGCAGATTCAAGATGTCGGTATCCCGGCCTCTTTCCGGGTCCTGGTGAAAGAAATGCAAAGCCTCGGCCTTTCGATCGAAGGGGTGACGGATGACGGCGAAGTGATCTCCTTCGGGAAAGAAGACTCACGGGCTCAAATTCCGCATATGAGCACCGGTCTGCTGGGGTTGGGAAATCGCTGATCCGGCCTGGTCCGGCAGCGGTTTGAAATTGGAAAAGAATGACGGGAACGCTTGACGCCCCTTGGTGGGCGTGATAGAATTCAAATTCGTTGCCCTTAAGCCCAGAGGGCTTACTGAGAGCACTACGTTTTACGAGCAATCCAAGGCCATCAAGCATCAACGATGGCCTTGAATATTGAAATGGAAATAAGATTATTGATCGGAGGCAGGTGTGCCCACAATTAATCAATTGGTCCGAAAAGGACGCAAAGACAAGAAATCAAAAGCCAAAGCCCCCGCGCTGCGCTACACGTATAACGCGATGAAACAGCGTCGGATCCGGCAGGAACGGGGCGCGCCCCAAAAGCGTGGTGTGTGCACGATTGTGCGGACAATGACGCCGAAAAAACCAAACTCCGCTCTCCGGAAAATCGCCCGTGTCCGACTGACCAACGGGATTGAGGTTACGGCATATATCCCCGGCGAAGGCCATGGCCTGCAGGAGCACTCAGTGGTTCTGGTTCGCGGGGGTCGTGTCAAAGACCTGCCTGGCGTTCGCTACCATATTGTCCGCGGTAAGCTGGATTCCAGCGGCGTGGAAGATCGCAAGCAGGGCCGGTCGAAATATGGGACCAAGCAGCCCTAGCGGAAAATATTTGGGATTATACGGAGTAAAGCTATGAGACGCAGACGAGCGGAACGACGGAAAATAGAACCGGATGTACGTTATAACAACGTCAAAATCCAGACCTTTATCAACCATGTCTTAAAGAATGGGAAGAAGGATCTGGCTGCCCAGTTGGTATACGATGCGCTGGATATGATGGCCGAAAAAACCGGCAAAGATGCCGAGGAATTATTTGAACAGGCCATGGCCAATGCCAGCCCACGGATGGAGGTCCGGCCCCGCCGGATCGGTGGTGCTACGTACCAGATTCCAATGGAAGTTCCGACCCACCGCCAGTTTACCCTGGCAACCCGCTGGATCCTGGAATCCGCCCGCTCCCGCAAAGGTCAGCCCTTTGCTTCCAGCCTGGCGGATGAGCTGCTCAGTGCAGTGAATAATGAAGGTAACGCAATTCGGAAGCGGGAAGAAGCCCACCGTATGGCCAAGGCCAATCGGGCATTCTCACACTTCCGGGTCTAGTAGAGCAACAGTAGTTAATTATGGTGAGAGAGTTTACTTTAGAGCAGTACCGCAATATCGGGATCATTGCCCATATCGACGCTGGGAAAACAACCACTACCGAGCGGATTCTTTACTATACCGGGAAGACGCATAAAATTGGTTCGGTCGATGATGGGACAACGGTTACCGATTGGATGGAACAGGAGCGCGAGCGTGGAATCACGATCGTCTCTGCTGCGGTATCAGCTGTCTGGAAGAAACATCTTGTCAATATTATTGATACCCCCGGACATATTGACTTTACAGCAGAAGTCCAACGATCCCTTCGAGTCTTAGACGGAGGGGTTGTTGTTTTTGATGCAGTCCAGGGTGTGGAACCGCAGAGTGAAACCGTCTGGCGCCAGGCTGATCTTTATGCTGTCCCGCGGATTTGTTTTATCAACAAAATGGACCGGGTAGGAGCCTCTTACCACCGAACTATGGATATGATCCGCGATCGCCTGGGGGCGAATGCGATTGCCATGCAGTACCCAATCGGCAATGAGGACAAGTTCAGGGGAATTGTAG
Organism: uncultured Anaerolineales bacterium; assembly: GCA_964618295.1. Lineage (GTDB taxonomy): Bacteria > Chloroflexota > Anaerolineae > Anaerolineales > UBA11858 > B10-G9. The sequence goes on from CAZTWV010000003.1 coordinate 119,277, forward strand.
ACCTGATAACCCGCAAATCCTATATCTGGAAGGACAAACTCGGCAGTGCTCCAGAAGAAGTTAAGATCCCTGAGGAATTAGTTCCAGAGGTTGAAAAAGCCCGCTCAAAAATGGTAGAAGCAATAGCGGATACCGATGAGGAGCTGACCCTCAAATACCTGGATGAAGTGATTATCTCGGAAGACGAAATCCGCACCGCGGTGCGGGCAGCAGTCATCAGCAATCAGATCACTCCGGTCTTTTGCGGGAGTTCTTTGAGCAGCATTGCTGTTCAGCCGCTCCTGGATGCCGTGGTGGCTTATTTACCCTCCCCGTCCGATATTCCCCCGGTTGAGGGAACAGATCCAAAAACCGAGGAAAAAATCGTTCGCAAGCCTGATGACCAGGAGCCTTTCAGCGCTCTGGTGTTTAAGATTGTGACCGATCCCTATGTCGGCCGCTTGGCCTATATGCGGATTTATTCCGGTCAGATTAATCAGGGAGATTCCGTTTTTAATCCCAGTAAGGTCAAACCAGAGCGGATTGGACGTTTGATTCGGATGTACGCAGACCGCCGGGAAGATATTGAAGAAGCCCGGGCTGGTGATATTGCTGCCGTGCTGGGTCTCAAAAATTCATTCACCGGCGATACGCTGTCAGAAAAGGACCAGCAGATCATTCTGGAAAATATTTCATTTCCAGATCCGGTTATTTCAGTTGCGATTGAACCAAAAACCAGTGCAGACCAGGATAAGCTGGGAACTGCGCTTCATAAACTGGCTGAAGAAGACCCGACTTTCCAGGTCCGGGTCGATGGCGATACCGGCCAGACTTTGATTTCGGGCATGGGCGAACTGCACCTGGAAGTGCTGGTCGACCGCATGCTGCGAGAATTCCGGGTTCAAGCCCGGGTTGGCCGACCGCGGGTGGCTTACAAGGAATCAATTACCCGTAAGGTGGATAAAATTGATTACCGCCACGTCAAGCAGTCCGGCGGACACGGCCAGTTTGCTCACGTGGTGCTGGACATGGAACCGGGGCAGGACGGAAGTGGTATTGTGTTTGAGGAGACAATTCGCGGGGGCGCAGTCCCCCGGGAGTATATTCCCGCCGTCGAAAAAGGTGTGATGGCCGCCGCAGAATCTGGTGTCCTGGCTGGATATCCGGTTACGGATGTCAAAGTAACCCTGATCGATGGCACAGCTCACGAAGTGGACTCCAGCGACCTGGCCTTCCAGATTGCTGCCTCCAACGCTTTTCGGCAGGGAATTCAACGGGGCCGACCTGTTCTGCAGGAACCGGTCATGAAAGTGGAAGTTGTGATCCCGGAAGAATATCTGGGCGATATCATCGGTCAGATCAACTCCCGCCGGGGAGAAGTTCTGGGGATGGATATGCGGCCCGGTGGAACCCAGGCGGTCCGGGCGATGGTTCCGATGGCGGAGATGTTTGGATATGCGACAGATCTGCGGTCCGCAACCAAAGGCCGGGGCGCGTTTACAATGGAATTTGATCACTATGCCAAGGTGTCTGAGGAGTTATCGACCAAAATAGTCACCGGCGCGTAAAGAAACTGGAGGCGGTTGATACGGCCTCCCCCATTATTAAGGAATGGATTGAGTCAGGAGAGGACTTATGGCGAAAGAGAAATTTGAACGAACGAAACCGCATTTGAATG
>CAZTWV010000004.1:0-109583 GCA_964618295.1 uncultured Anaerolineales bacterium
ACCAGGACATGACCCTTTCAAGGTCAAGACCGGAGTTCGAATCTCCGTGGGGGCACTCATAACAGGAAAACTGCTCCAGCTTTGCAGCGGAGCAGTTTTTGTTTTCTCGACTGCAGGACAGATATCATTCTGCTCCAGGTACTCTGTCTGCAGTTTTTTTTATAAAACAATCATGAAATAAAGTTGTTTTTCTGAAATGTTTATCCTGGCGATTTCCCGAGCGGCGGTCAGCAGCCGCTGGGTCCTGACGCGGATACAACTTATTCAGGATTCGCTGCTACCAGGGAGACAGGCAGCCCCCACATCAGTTTCCGATCTTCTTGTTGAATTACAAATCCAGATTCCCGGAGCAATGCCCGGATTGGGATCGGCCGGCAGTCAATCCAGGTTGGAAACCAGTTATGAAACTGTTCGTAGATTCTTCCAGCCGGGGGCAGTTTTTGATCCCTGGAAAGTGAAACCACACCCAACCTCCCATCTGGTTTCAGGGTGCGGTGAATTTCTTCCAGGACTTGAGGCAGAAGAGGAGTATCAAACAGCTCCAGAGTGAAACTGCAAAAAATGGTATCCACTGAATTCGAGCCCAGTGGAAGTGCTGACCCGCTTCCCTGAATAAGATTGATCGTTAGAGAATCCCCAGTATGTTTCAGCCTCTTCCGGGCTGTCCGCAGCATTTTCCAGGAGAGGTCCAAACCTGCGGTAAGAACCTGGGGAGAGGATTTAATTCTTTCCTGTAACGCCCGACCACTTCCTGAGCCAATTTCCAGCAGGGATTCATCCGGTTTGAAGTTGAGCATTTCCAGTCCGCTGAGGATCAGGGGAAGTTCGCTCCTGGCCAACCAATCATACCAGGTAGCCAGGCGGTCATAATAACTGCCAACCTCCTCCACGGGTCGGTGGACGCGGCTGAATTTCTGGTGTTTAGGATTCATGGGTCGCTGCTGAGCGGCAGCCCTTAAATGAAAGCCCGGCGGTAGTCGTCAATTGCGGTTTCAATTACCTGTTTGGCGTGTTCTGCATCATAGGGATCGCCTACAATCACTTCAGCTTCAAGTTCATCTGGCTGGGATTTATAGGAGGCAAAATAATGCTTCAGGCGGTCGATCAATCCCCTGGGAAGTTCGGATATATTTTCAATATGTCCCCAGAGAGCATCATCTTCCAGGACGGCGATGATTTTGTCATCGGCGAGTCCGTGATCCAGGGTCGGGATTCCGCCAACAACATGAGAGCGGAGGAGGACATCTCCCCGGGAAATGGAGCGTTCACTGAGTACAATAATGTCCAGCGGGTCATGGTCACCATCATCCGCGCCTTCCATCAGGGCGGCCACGCCGTTATCACAATAAGTCCGGGGAATGAAGCCGTAAAGGGCAGGCGGCAGCGAGCTTGTGTCCTGGGGTCTGTCCACCATTAAGAAACCGGTTTCTTTATGGAGCTCATATTTTACCAGGTCAAAGGGCGTGATCTCAACAAAGGCATAGACAATCTCCGGTGGTTTTGGGCCCACTTCCAGTCCATGCCAGGGATGGGGGCGGTCGCGTAAAAAATGCTGTTTGGAAGCCATGTTTTCTCCTCAAGTCGTTCACTTTGTACCTAAGTATACCCCAGCTGGAAGATGAATTCCGGTCCTCAAGAACTTTCTATTGTATGATTAAAAAAGGGATACACTTCCCGGGCTGGAGAGCGTATCCCGTGTTTTCAAAAGGCTGATAGATTTCAGCCCAGACTGACTTCCTCCCGTTTGCCCTGGGCCCCATCTTTGTACCACTCGATTTCAATTTCCAGCTGTCTTTTGACGCCCTTTTTCTTTTTCATTTTTTCTGTGAATTCAAGTTCAAAATCCACTGTTTCCGGAAGTGTCAGGGAGACCTCATCAGCGCCCTGGTGAAGGGTTACCTGATTGGATTCAATCTTATCAGCCAGCTCCCGCAAAAAGGCTGCTACATCGGGAAGGCTTTTTCTCACATCACTTTTTACGAGCACATTCTTTTTTGCCATTCCTGACTCCTTTAAAATATTTTTGTATTTTCCAGTTTGTTAATTTGATTGTAATCGAATGATTCAGGGTCTGGATAAGAATTTTATAATAACCATTTCAACACATGGCGCAGTCCTGCTCTCCAAATTCGATTTCGAGGGTCAGATGACCGATTTGATAGGAGGAGAGGAGCTCTTTAACTTTTTTCTTGATCTCCATGGCTTGTTCCCGGGTGGCATCGGGTCCAATATCGATGTGGGTTGACAAAACATGATGTTCACCGTCCAGAGACCAGATATGTGTGTGATGGGTGGATAGCACCCCCTGAACGTTTTGGATCCGGTCTTCTATCTCCTGAACATCCATTTCCCCCGGAACGGATTGTAAAAAGACTTCGATAGTTTCCCGCATGTTGAGGATCACGTTATAAACAATATAGGATGTAATCAGGATAGAAAGAATAGGGTCCAAAATTGGAAGGTCGATAAAGACCAGGATGACGGCAACAATCAGAACAGCAGTCCATCCCAGCACGTCTTCCAACAAATGCCAGGAAATCATCCGCGCATTTAAGCCCTTGTTTTCTCTCAGGTTCAGAGCAGCAGCGCCGTTAATCAAGATCCCCAGAACGGCAAAGAGAATCATCCGGGGTGGAACTGCTCCTTCCGGTGTCAGCAGGCGGGGGATTGCTCTGCTGAGTACGAATGCGGAACCACCGAGCAGGATTAATGCATTTAAAAGGGCCCCGAGCAGGGAAAAGCGTCGGTAGCCGTAAGAGAAACGATCATCCCGTTCTTGAGCGGAAACTCCCTCCAGAAACCAGGCCATACCCAGGGAAAGACTATCCCCCAGGTCATGGACCGCATCCGAGAGAATAGCCACACTGTTAGCCCAAATCCCACCTGCAATTTCCAACAGGGCAAACCCAAGGTTGAGAAAAAATGCCAACCGGATGTTTTTGATACTGTCGGTTGAATGCTGGTGGTGGCCGTGAGGGTGACGGTGGTGTTCCATACCAAATTGATCCCTTTCACTGTTTGATGGGATGATTCTATCAAGAGTAGTTTAGAACATTATGAAATATGCGCAGGGTTGAATACTATCGAGAACCGCCCCGATATGGAGGAACCGGTAAGGCATATATCCGGCAGATACGCCGATCCAGCATTCGGCTCCGGATTCTGGGATCGATTTCGCTTAACGTGTCTGCGGTGGTGATCACCGTGGGCAGGGATGCGATGTAGCGGTAATTGAAAAGCTGATAAAGTTTTTCCTTGACCCAGGGTGTCATGGATTGGGTGCCGAGATCATCCAGTACAAGGAGGGGAGAAGTTTTAACCTCGTCGAAGCGCCGGTCATAGCTGACCGTGCTGTCCGGGCTGAAAGTGGATCGGAGATGATCCAGGAGATCCGGTACCATAATGAAAAGCGGCGGGACGCCCTCCCCTGCCCGGTAGTTGGCAATCGCGGCCGCCAGATGAGTTTTTCCGCTGGCATATCCACCCTGCAGTACCAGCCAGCCCTGCGGTTTCTCGGCGTATTTACGGGCTGCCTGGAATGCGCTTTTGAGTTTTTTCAATTCGTCCTGCTCCAGGTTTTCTTTTTCCCGGAGCGTGAAGCTGCCAAATCTTCTTTCCCCGAGCAGGCTTAATGTCGAAAGTTCGGAATGACCGGTGTCATCCATTGGACGCCGGTAATCAGGGGCCAGAATCCGGATCTGGGTTACCAGCTCGGGATCCTGAAGACGGGAACGGATCCGGCCTTCCATTTGATCCAGGGCAAGGTTGGTGGTCACCAGCATGGGGAGGTTGTTGATATAGCGGAAGTTAAGAATCTGGAACAGCTTTTCCTGAGCCCAGGAAGTGGCATTTTCCGTCCCAAAATCATCCAGTATCAGCAGCGGAGAGCGCCGGATATTTTCAAAGCGCTGCTCAAAGGTGGATTCTGGATTGTTGTAAGCGAACCGTAAATTGTCCAGCAGATCCGGCACAGTCAGGAAGAGGGTTGGAATGCCAATGTCAACCGCGAAATTTGCTACCGCGGCAGCCAGGTGCGTTTTTCCGCAGCCGTAGCGGCCGCTCAATAACAGCCAGCCTTCCAGATGGGAGGCGAAGTGCTGGGCGTGATTAAAAGCCCGCTCCAGGGAATCTGCCTGGGCGGGTCCAACTCCGATCCGACCTCGAGGATTGAAATTCTCAAAAGTCAAGTGAGATAATTCATTCAGGTTGCTCAGCTTGTAGAGCTGATCCCGAACCTGCTGTTTAATCTGTCCACTGCGGCAGCTGCAGATCTTGACTTTTCCGAAGTCTGGGTCTTCCATCGGTAAGTCCTGGCGCACGTAGCCTAATCCACCGCAGATCTCGCAGTCGGGATCTCCGGGCAGGCCGGGTTGGCTGCGGTCAGTCCTCGATGAAGTCGGAGAATTCGTCTTCGAGGTAAGCCCGGCGGTCTTTTTGAGAATGTCTTCGATTCTTTCGTTCATCTCTTCCACTTTCCTGCCATTGTTTGAGGATGGCTTCGATATAGTTCCATTTTCGAACATTGTTCTGAACAGCAATTTCTAGAGCCTGGGAGATCCAGTGCTCTGGATAAATCTTTTCCGCTTCCCGCAGTGTATCCGCGATTAATGGGGTCAGGGGTCCGATATTCTGCTCGTAAAGCTGATATAGATTCGGGCGCTCCAGGTCGAGGGTGACAGCGGTATCCGTTCCATCCGAGGGGCGCCACGCGCCGTCTGCGGCGGCCCGGGTCGCGGCTTTGCCCCGCGGTGAGTTGAAAAAATAAAGGGTCAGCCTTTCATCTCCGTCGGGTACGTCCGCGGTCAGAAATGTGCCGCGGCCCACGGCCCGCTCCAACCCCGCGCGAACCGCGCGCAGCTGGGCGGCCGGCGTGGCGCCCAGACCGGCCATGAAAATCACATCTTCTGTGAAGTCAGCTTCGGTAAAATAGCGAATTTCACCTTCCATCTTCGTGATCTGCCACATAGCATAGAGGGTGACTTTGAGTTCGTCGAGATCGTCTATTTCAGGCAGCAGCTCCCGGAAAAAGAGAGCGGGAATCCGGGTGTAGGTAATCTTTCCACTTGGAAAACCCTTGAAGGCCATCAAGTCACCCTTGAAAGATCAATATCTCTGGTGGCTGCGTTTTCAAATTTTGCCAGATTTTTCCGGAATACCAGCTGGACATCCCCGGTTGGTCCGTTCCGGTGTTTGGCGATTATGATCTCAGCCAGGTTCTTGAGCGGGGTGTCCTCTTCGTAAACTTCGGGCCGGTAAATGAACATCACGATATCGGCATCCTGCTCCAGGGAGCCGGATTCGCGCAGGTCGCTCAGCACCGGTCGTTTATCGGTTCGCTGCTCCACGGCCCGGGAGAGCTGGGCAGCAGCCAGAACGGGAACGTTCAGCTCGCGGGCCAGAATTTTCAAGCTCCGGGATATGTCGGAGACTTCTTGAACCCGGTTATTGGAGCGCATATCCCCGGTCATCAGCTGCAGATAATCAACCACGACCAGGTCCAGGTGATATTCCAGGTGCAGCCTGCGGGCTTTGGTCCGGAGCTGGATCGGGGTCAGGGCCGGGGTGTCATCCAGGAATATTTTGGTTTCATTGAGGACCTCAATAGCCTGGGTGAACAGCGGCCACTGCTCGGGGGCTAGTTTCCCGGAGCGGAGGGCGGTGGAGTTGATCCCGGTTTCCTGGGCGATGATCCGCTGCACCAGCTGCTCATTGGACATCTCGAGTGAGAAGATAGCGACATGTTTTTTATGAATCAAGGCGGCATTTTTAACCGCGGATAGCAGAAAGCCGGTTTTTCCCATCCCGGGCCGGCCGGCAATAATCAGCAGGTCCGAGGGCTGCAGTCCTCCCAGCATCCGGTCAATATCGATAAAACCGGTCGGGACGCCGACCAGGGCTTCATCCCGCTGGGAAAGTTCTTCTATCCGGTCAAAATAACTGCTGAGCACAGTTTTGATCGGTTCCAGATCGCGGGTCAGCCGCCGTTCGCTGACGTTGAAAACCGCTTTTTCGGAGTCGTCCAGCACGGTTTCCAGGTTGAGGTTTTCTTCATATGCCAGCTTAGCAATTGAATTGGCGGCGTTTAACATCCGGCGCCGGATGGCGGTTTCTTCCACCCGGTGGCCGTATGCTTCGGCATGGAGCGAGGAGGGCACGTTATTAATCAGCTGGGTGATGTAGGCTGCGCCGCCGATATCCGCCAGATGGCCCATTTGATCCAGTTCCTCGGTAACCGTGACAAAGTCCAGGGCTTCATTCCGATCATGGAGGGCGACAAACACTTCCCAGATCCATCGGTGGCGGTGGATGTAAAAATCCTCGGCCTGCAGAAATTGGGCTACATCATAATAGGCTTCCGGGTTGATTAACACCGCTCCCAGAACAGCCTCCTCGGCTTCCCGGCTGTGAGGGACAAGCTGTGGTCCGGATGTTTGGGGTGAGGGTTCGAATTGGGTAGCTTCAGTCATGGGCAGTGAATGGAGGAAAAATATTAAGTTGAATTATTTAGTTTGTATTGTACACCGGATTGGGATCAAAAAAGCTGGTGAAAAGAACCACCAGCCTGTATGAATGCGAAGATGAGGACTTGGTTTTATGCGGATTCATCCGCTTCATCATCATCTGCGGAATCTTCCGGATCCAGACCTTCCAGATATTCTTCAAACACGGAAAGTCGCTCGGTGTCAACCTCTTCATCCAGACCGCTCTCCGAGAGATCATCCTCAGGGGTCAAACCCGCTTCGTCGAGAACCTGATCTGAGACAAAGATCGGTACATCCAGGCGGACAGCCAGGTTCATAGCGTCAGAGGGCCTGGAATCAATATTGTGAATCCCACCATTCAGGTTGACCACTATATTTCCGTAATATGTTTCGTCCTTAAGGGCAACGACCTCGACATGGATTACTTCTGCCCTCAGGGTGTCGAGCATGCTGACAAACAGATCATAGGTCAGGGGGCGGGAAACGGTCACATCCTGCAGAGCCAGGGTGAGGTGTTCGGCTTCAAAGACGCCAACCATGATCGGCAGGTAGCGCTCCCCGGTCAGCTCGCGGAGAATAATCACCCGCTGCTGGGACATCAGGCTGACCCGGATGCTGTCAATTACCACTTCGATCATGTTGGACATAAGTTTTCTCCTGCCTGCAGCTGAGCAGCTGGTTTTGATATTCTATCATGCGCTGATATCCACTGCAACGGGATTGATCATGAGCAGGGTGTATCTTTTCTGGGAAAAGATTGTTTAATCTTTTTCGATGTTCATGATCGGAAAAAAACCGGAATGAATTAGGTGGAGTGTTTTGTATCAAATAGTTTGAAATACAGGAGTTGACCTCGGAGGTCGAGAATGAAAAACCTCGGAGGTTGGCGGATGTTTACTCGCTGCGTTTCTTAGCTGCCCGCTTGCGGAGGTTGTGGTCCAGGACCCGCTTCCGGATCCGCAGGTTTTTGGGGGTGACTTCCAGGAATTCGTCATCCGCCAGGAATTCGATGTGCTGGTCCAGGCTCATCTCCCGCGGAGTAACTAATCGTTTATCAATCTCACGGAAGCTTTCACGCATATTAGTTAGATGTTTGGTTTTACAGACATTTATCTCCAGATCATCCGGCCGGCTGTTTTCTCCAACTACCATTCCCTGGTAGACTTCTGCTCCAGGGCCGATGAATAAAATCCCCCGCTCTTCGGCGTTCTGGAGACCGAAGGAGGTCGCTGTCCCGGTTTCCCAGGCAATCAACGCTCCATGGGATCGTGTATCTACATTTCCTGCCTGCGGCGCATAGCTGTGGAAGGAGGTGTTTAATGTACCTGTGCCACGGGTCATGGTCAGGAAATGATGCCGGAAGCCGAGAATTCCCCGGGTGGGCGCCAGGAAAGTCAGCAGCATGGTCCCCGTGCTGGATTCAATCATTTCCTTTAAGTCCCCCTGGCGCTGGCTGAGGGTTTCGATCACCACGCCGATGTCATCCGGGTTGATTTCCAAACGGACCTCTTCAAAAGGTTCCAGGACAGTGCCGTCCGGGCTGGTTTTCAGTATGACCTGGGGGCGGGAAACCTGGAACTCATACCCTTCCCGGCGCATGGTTTCAATCAGGATCGCGAGGTGGAGCTCACCGCGTCCTGAAACCAGCAGAGTATCCGGGTTTTCCGTGTCCTCCACCCGGAGAGCAAGGTTGCTGCGGGTTTCCCGGTAAAGTCGTTCCCGAAGCTTGCGGGAGGTCTTCCACTCACCTTCCCGGCCGAAGAAGGGTGAGGTATTGACCCCAAAGGTCATCCGGACCGTGGGTTCCTCAACCTGAATCCGCGGTAAGGGATCTGGGTGCTCAGGGTCACAGATTGTATCTCCGATGGAGATTTCATCCAGTCCTGTAAGAGCAATGATATCTCCGGCCGAGGCCTTCTGGACTTCTTCTTTGTTCAACCCCTGGTATTCGTAGAGGTAAGTTATTTCTCCGGGAACCTGTTTACCGTCTTTTGTGAGGCGGAGGACAGGATCATCCAGATGAATCGAGCCGCGGGATATTCGACCCACAGCGGTAGCGCCCCGGTATGGGTCGTATTCCAGGGTGGTGACCAGCATCTGAAAAGGAGCCTCGGGATCTGCCATAGGGGCAGGGGTGGATTTGAGAATCGTTTCAAAAAGTGGCTGTAAATCAAAGCCGACCTCCGGTGACATGCCCGAGGTTGCCTCGGTAGCAACGGTATACACCACGGGGAAATCTGCCTGCTCCTCGCTGGCTCCGAGCTCAATGAAGAGATCAAAAGTGTCATTCAAGACCCGGGTTGGATCCGCAAATTTCCGGTCCACTTTATTAATGACCACGATTACCTGGTGGCCCAGCTCCAGGGCTTTCTGAAGTACAAAGCGGGTTTGGGGGCGGGGTCCTTCGGCTGCATCCACCAGCAGTAAGACACCATCCACCATGTTTAAGACCCGTTCCACCTCACCACCAAAATCAGCGTGACCAGGCGTGTCGACAATATTGATTTTGACTACCCGGCCGGTCTCAGGTTCAGGAATGGTGATGGCAGTATTCTTGGAGAGAATGGTGATTCCCCGCTCCCGCTCCAAATCGTTGGAGTCCAGGACCCTATCCTGGATTTTTTTGTTTTTGTGGAATGTGTGGGACTGTTTCAGCATTCCATCCACCAGGGTAGTTTTGCCGTGATCGACATGGGCGATTATCGCCAGATTTCGTAAGTCAGTTCTTGTTGCTTGTGTCATTCTTGTCCTTCATCCAATAAAAAACCGGCCAGTGTTGACCGGAATCGAGTATATTTGACCGAGCCTAGTTTACCAGAACGGATTGATTCTGGATAGATGACTGAATCTTGAGAAGATTTCGGGAGATTTCAAATCTCCCGAAATCCACAAAGTCACTTTATTCCTTTTGGTCCAATTCCCCGATCCGACCCAGGAGGCGGATCATGGCGTAAACATAGATCAAGAGCATTGTAAAATACAAGCCCTGGACTACCTGGAAGAAGGTACCGGTATGTTCTCCAAGTTCGGGCATTAATACAACAAAGATGGGGAGAAAGATGATCAGGTAGATCAAGATCCGTTGGTATTTTTTGCTCTTGGATTCTAGATCATTGAAGATTTCCAGGTCAGCTGCGTCAGCAGTGGATCTTCGGAAATAGACCCAGCCGGACATATCCGCCACATGTTCCCAACCGGCGTCTTGAAAAAGCTGCAGGTAGGATTCACGGTCTTTTTTGTCGAGGGTCTGATAATCAAGGCGATAAACAATCTCATCAGGCTCACTTTGTTGGAAGTGATACAGACCCGGAAAACTGATTCTTGTAAGGTGCCAGCCTTCAGCAGCCATTTCAGATAGCCAGGCTTCTTCTTTCTCGTCCTCCCAGGCCCAGAACCATCTGTATTTCTTAATGATATTAGCCATGATTTTGCTCCAACTGTTTCTGATTCTCAACAGCCTGCAGCATGATCTGCAGCCTTTTGATTTGAGCCTCAAGAACCTTTGTCCCGAGGTCGGTGATATGATAAATTTTCCGTCGGCCGTCCTGCCCGGCCCGGTGGATCAGCTTTTGCCCTTCGAGGTTGGTCAGGGCCCCGTAGAGGGTTCCCGGGGCCAGCTTCACCGAACCCTGGCTGGACTCTTCGGTCTCCTCCATAATTGCATAACCGTGCTGGGGGTGACGGAGGGCGAGAAGAATATAATAGGAAGATTCACTCAGGGGTAGAAAGCGGTTAATTTTTTTCTGACTCATTCAATTTTTCCTTATTGTATCACTAGGCGATATACCGAGCAACGATATATCGAGCACCGATATATCGAGCACCGATATAATGTATCGTGTTTCCCCATTTGTCAAGAGTCTTTTTCAAAATAATGTACACTAGAGAAAAGAGATTATGAAAACCTGGAGGGCTTGATGCAAAAGATCGATTTTAAGACAGAGTGGAAAGAACTATACAAACCGTCAAAAAAGGAATTTAGTCTGGTTGAGGTCCCAATCCTGAAGTTTTTAATGGTGGATGGGCACGGTGATCCCAATACAGCTCCGGAGTACTCTGAAGCGGTGCAAGCTCTCTATGCTGTGGCCTACAAAATTAAATTTCTCACCAAAAAAGAAGGGAAGGATTATGTCGTTCCGCCCCTGGAGGGATTGTGGTGGGCGGAGGATATGGCGGTCTTCAGAAGCGCCCCGGACAAAAACCAATGGGAATGGACGATGATGATCATGACCCCGGAGTGGGTTAGTGAGGGAATCTACCATGCTGCCCGGGAAGAGGTGGCTCCAAAAAAGAACCTGACCGGATTGGAAAAAGTGAGATGGGAGGAGTACTTTGAGGGTTTATGTGTCCAAATTCTTCATATTGGATCTTATGAGGATGAGGGACCGGTGCTGGCCAGGATGCATGACAATTTTATCCCGGAAAATGGTTACAGGGTGAATGGGAAACACCATGAAATTTATCTCAGTGATCCGAGAAGAACGGACACGGAAAAGTTGAAAACTATCCTCCGGCAGCCCGTAAAAAAGATCTAAGTTAATCCTGAAGGGAGTTCCGGCGCGGTGGTCAAATTGGGGGAGAAGTCTGTGGGTTGGGCCCTAAGTGAAAATATTCACAATATTAGAATTCTGTTAATACCTCTCCCTGAGGCGCTCCTGTCCTTGCCAAATTGGGGAATGGTAGTACAATCATAAGTGAAAAAATTCACAATATGAGCCCAGGAGGCAGTTGATGTCCGTTAAAAGTTATCCCGAATTTCATAAAAAAGTTCAGGCCGGAATGGCGAAATATGGTGCCGAAAGCCCGGATACCATGGCCGCTTTTCAGAAACTGCACGAAGCAGGATCCACCCAGGGTGCGCTAAGCCCGAAAATCAAAGAGTTAATCGCCCTGGCAATTGGCATTGCAGTTCGCTGTGATGGCTGCATTGCTTTTCATGTTCACGACGCCCTGGAAGCCGGCGCCACCAAAGCAGAAATTGTTGATACGATTGGTGTTGCCATTCTGATGGGCGGCGGCCCCGCAGTGGTCTACGGTTCTTCAGCGCTGGAAGCACTTGAACAGTTTCAAAATAACAAATAATCGCGCTGCTTGAACGTTGATCAAGCCCCGGAACTGCTCTGCTTCTGGGGCTTTTTTATTTATGAAGAATCAGATCTTGAAACCAATCTATTTTTATTTGCATTAACTATGATGTACAATAAATCCAGCTGAAAATCCAGCAGGAGATTTTCTTGGCACCGCTGCTGAATGAATTAATCAGGAGGCTGTTCCATGAATGAAATGCTCATGCTTGAATCTTTATTTCCAGGGGGAAGTCTTAAAGGGGGGATCCAGCTTGCAAACCGTTTGGATTGGGGCTTATCTATCCAGAATACAGCAGATCACTGGGTGATATCCAGTGGGGACCAGACCTTGCTGCGAACAGAATCCCGGGAAGCCCTGGAAGCTTTTGTCTACGGTATGGGCCTGGCTTATGCTGTGCTCCCCGAAAACATTTTTTCAGAATTGGAAACTGCCCTCAACGAGGTGTAAAAATTTTTATTGATTTCATGTTTGACAGGAGGGAAGAAGTTGATGTCTAAACGAATCAGGGCTTTGCTAATATCAAGCCGGGTAATCGCTCTTGGAGCAGCAGTCTTGATGCTGCTAGCTGCCAGCCTGGCATGTAATCTACCGGTTGGGGAAGCACCGGAAGCAGATCAACCCGAGATGATCGTTGAGACCAGTATTGCTCAGACGATTGCAGCAGCCGCCCAGGATTCTGCTGGAGAAGATACTGAACCAGATGACACCCCGGAGGAAGCAAGCTCGACACCTGGGCTGAGTGCTACTCCAGAACCAACTGCAACCGAAACCATCATTCCAACCAGCACAGCGACTGCTGCCCCGGAATTTGCAAAAGTCTATGTCTCAGAAAATACTAACTGCCGCACGGGCCCCGGAGCGGTGTATGATTGGCTGACGGTACTGCTGAGCGGAGAGGAAGCCGAGGTTTTTGCCAAGGATCCTGATCATAATTTCTGGTACATCCGGCAGCCTGAATCACCGGAAAACTTTTGCTGGCTGTGGGGCAGATACGCCACACCGGAAGGGGAGACGGAAAATTTGCCGGTTTATACACCACCCCCAACCCCAACTGCATCCTTTGCTTTTGATGTGTCTTACCAGAAACTGCTTGGTCCCTGCGGAGGGGATTATGCTTTGATGTACCGGATTGATAATGTAGGATCTTTCACACTGGAGTCCTGGCGGACAACGGCCATAGATCATACAGGCGGAGCAGGCCCCCAGGAGTGGATAGAGGATTCATTTTATGAGTACTCTGGATGTTCATCGGTAAATCATCAGGTCGATTTGACTCCTGGAGAAAGCTATTATCTTTACACAAGGTTTGATAAAGATCCGAAGGGACATGACATCACATCGAAAATCAAGATCTGCACCAAAGATGGGCTTGGAGGGGAGTGCATGACAAAAAATTTCCGACATACCCCCTGAGCAGCCTGGAGAGGGGCAGCCTCCAAGCTGCCCCTCTTTTTTATTACGGGTTCGTTGAGCAGGAGTTGGATGCCCGGTTCTGTTTGCTGGGAAAAATCCTGATCGGTTTTTGTGCAGCGGTGTGTTGGTACTGATCCTGTTCAGATTAGTTATTTCCGGTGCCGGATTGAATTCTGGCAGGATGGGCAGCGCCAGTTTTGTTTCGATAAAAGCCTGTTTCCCCGGTAAACCTGAAGGGAGTTAGGGTAAGCAGCATCAGGAAGCCCCGGCAATTCATAAATCCCAGCTCATCCCTTTTTTGATGTTCCAGAGCACATCACAAGGATTGGATAGACTTTTATTTTTGATCTGGTATATAAAAAACATATCTTTTCTTATCGAACAAAGGAAGAAACCCTGACAAAGTTTCAAGATAAAATGAAAGATATCCTGGATAACTGGAGAATAACTATGAGTATCGACGCAATTAATCTGAGTCAAAAATTGGCTTTGATATCTGAACCATGGGACCCAAAAATTGTTGCCCGGCTCAATAATTATCATGTGAAGATAGCGAAGATTGAGGGGGAATTCGTCTGGCACAGCCATCCGGAAACTGATGAACTTTTTTTGGTGGTTGAAGGGGAAATGGTGATGAATCTTCGAGATCATCAGCTGCCGCTCAAAAGCGGGGAGCTTTGTGTTGTGCCTGCCGGAGTGGAGCATAAGCCAGCCGCCGATGGTGTTTGTTCAATCCTGATGCTTGAACCAGCTGGGACGCTGAACACTGGAGATGCCGGCGGTGAACATACCATTCAGGAAGTAGACTGGATCTGATCCTTGTGAATCGCAGCTGCAGGAGAGTAAAATGTTGAAAAAATTGGGATCTGTCTGGGAACCAGGAGCATACCACGGCCGGGGAACGGATCGGGTTTATTTTGAAGGCTGGTATGTAAAGCTGGTAAATCAAGATCTCTCAGAACGCTGGGCAGTTATCCCGGGTGTTTTTAATCACCCGGATCCTGAGCGGGCGCACGCATTTATTCAAATATTAAATGGGAGTACCAGCCGGGTTGAGTATCACCGTTTTCCCCAAAGTGATTTTTCCGCTTCGCGATCGAAATTTGAGGTACAAATCGGTTCCAATCATTTTTCTGAAAAGGGTTGTGAGCTGGATATTGAAAATGAGTCCCAGACGATCAAAGGATCAGTCCAGTTTGGTGATCTCCGCCCCTGGCCGGTCAGGTTATTTTCTCCCGGTGTGATGGGGCCATTTGGTTTGCTTCCTTTTATGCAAACCTACCACGGAGTGCTCAGTCTGGATCATTTTCTCAGAGGATCTTTATCTATCAATCACCAACCAGTTTCCTTTGATGAGGGACGGGGGTATTTGGAAAAGGACTGGGGGAGTACTTTTCCGCGGGCTTACATCTGGATTCAAACCAATCATTTTTCCAGATCAGGTGTCTCCCTGACAGCATCTGTGGCGACCATACCCTGGTTGGGAAACTGGTTTCGTGGATTTCTTCTCGGGCTGCTGGTGGATGGGAAGCTGTACCGGTTTGCTACCTATCTGGGTTCGAAGATTACCAGGATCTCTCTCTCAGATCAGGAAATAGGCTGGGAGTTGGAAGGAACTGCGAGGTCCGATCTGGACTCCAGATATCCCAAATACAGACTGGAGCTGAAGGCAGAACGTGGTACCGGGGGCATGCTTTCCTCGCCTGAATTGGATGGAATGACTCCCAGGATCCTTGAAAGTTTGACAGCTTCGGTCGAAGTCAGGCTAACAGGCTGCAATCGCCAGGGCCAGCCAGAAGAAATTTTCTACCAAGGAAAGGGGGACTGTGCCGGTTTAGAGGTTGCTGGATCGGTCTCAGAAATCACAGATTGAGCAATCAGGAAAAAATGCTGAATATCTCAGCTAACTGGCTTGAAGAATACAACCAGTATCGGGTGGGAATCCTGGCACTGGAAAACCTAAAAAACCCTCCGTCCCATCCGGCACTGGAAGATGCTGCTTATAAAACAGCTGCCCGGCTCCGTGAAAAGTACCGGTGGTTTGACCGCCAATCTCTGCGCCAGCTGCCGGAGTTCGCTGCTTATCATGCTTTTTACCGCCGGTTCCGGAAGTCATATCATGTTCTCCTGCAGCTCGAATCTGTAGTTTTTTCAGATAAACCAATCCGTTCATCCTCTGCTCTGGTAACAGCGATGTTCCTTTCCGAGCTGGAGACCGGTCTTCTGACCGCGGTTCATGATCAGGATTTTCTCAATCAACCTCTCAGGGCTGATACTGCTGAAGGAAATGAGTCCTTCCTGCAGTTCTCCGGTCAGCGAAAAACACTTAAATTGGGGGATCTGTACATCGCAGATCAGGATGGCATTATATCCAGTGTGATTTATGGACCGGACTCCAGAACCCGGATCCGATCTGACACGACCCGGGCCCTCTTCACTACATACGGTATGCCTGGTATCTCCCGGGAAAAGATTGAATCCCAGCTGCTCTGTCTTGAAAATTTAGTCCGACTTTATTCACCGGATCTGAGCCGTAAAGCCCTTGAGATTTTCCCCTGCCAGTCTTAGTGGTCGGGAAGCGGGCTAAAGTCTGGCAACCTGTTCGGAATGAGCGGATCGGTATAAGGCCAGAACGGTAGCGACATGATTCCTGGATTCTTCAAGGGAGATCAATGGTTCTGCCCCGTCTAGAATCACCGCGTGCATATCTTCTACTTCACCCAGGTAAAGTGATTTCCGTGATATTCTGATTTTGCGGTGTCTTCCTTTTTTATTTGTGAATATCAGTTTCCTGCCTCGATTCAGATTTGTGAAAGGGTGGGTAATTTCCAGTTTTCCTTCGGTTCCAATGATTTCGGCCCGGGTGTGAAAAGGGGTTTCAAAAGAGCAGGAGATCTGGGCTAAAGGTCCGGATTGGTCATATCCGCTGTACCCGAGCAGCCCGGAGAATGATTCATCAACCCGAGTTTCCCCCATCTTCCTGGAACCGAAAACCCAGCTTGGAGCACGGCCTATCACGTACTGGGCCAGGCTGACCGGGTAAACACCAATATCCCAGAGGGAACCTCCCCCGAATTCAGGAATTAAACGGACATTCAAGTTCCCCGGTTGGCGCTGCTTCTCCGGGAGAAGGAAGTTAAAGACCCCCCGGACCTGTTTGATTTCCCCCAGTTTTCCGCTCCGGACTATCTGACCGATTTTCTTGGTTTGAGGGTGGTGGCGGTACATGAAAGCCTCGGCCAGCGCCAGCCCGTGTTCGCGGCTGGCTGCAATCATCGCATCTACTTCTTCCAATGTGTTGGCGAAAGGTTTCTCACAGAGAACATGAAGGCCGGAATTTAATGCCTTAATTGTATATTCAGCGTGAAGGTGATTGGGAAGACTGATATAAACAGCATCTACTTCACCCGCATCAAACATCGCCTGGTAATCACCATATGCGAGCGGGATCTCCCATTCCCGGGCATAAACCTGGGCTTTTTCCAGGGAACGGCTGGCTACAGCCACCAGTTCTCCCCGCTCTGATTCCCGGATTGCTGGAATCAATTTTTTGTTGATATTTGCAGTTGACACTAAACCCCAACGGATGGTGCTCATCTTCAACTCCTTCTTTTCCGCTTATCCTGATTGTATGATAAATTCAGAATTCTATCTTATTCAATTGTAGAATTAATAATGTACAAAGTTATTCAGCTCTCAGGTGTTTCCATTCGTTGTTATAATCAGCCGTAGCTCTCAGATTGCAAAAACCTGAACTTGGGGCCTCCTGATTCTGGTTTTAAATTTGGATATTTCATCATTATTGGAGGGTAGAGTTGTTATCTGAATATATACCAGTGCTGATTTCTGTTCTGATCATTTTTATGATTGCTTTCTTAGAGAAAAGAAGCAAGCTGGTGGCGGCGGTAACTGCCACAATGCCGATTAAAGTTCCCCTGGCTCTCTGGGTTGTGGTGGCAGCCAATCCTGGAGATGGATTGGCTGTTGAGAATTTCAGCCGCAGTTTGGTGATTGGGATTATACCGACCCTTGGTTTCCTGGTTTCAGCCTGGTTTGGGTTCCGGAAAGGGCTCAAACTTGTTCCGGTGATTCTGATTGGTTTTGGTGTCTGGGCTTCCGGAGTAGGTTTGACTTTTATTTTCCGTTCCGCCCTGGGAGTTTAAGGATATGATTCTCCAATTTGATTCTGATTTAAGGCGGGATCTGTCATATGAAGCGGAATGAAATTATCCCTGTTGTAATCTCCGCCCTGGTGATTGTTCTGGTGGCTGTCCTTCAGAACCAATCCAGGCTGGTTGCGGCTGTGACGGCAACCATGCCCACGAAAGTACCTCTCGCTTTATGGGTAGTGTATGCCGCCAACAAGGGCTCCAGGGAAACCATGGAAACCTTCAGCCGGAGTCTGCTGGTTGGGATTTTTCCAACTATAGGATTTTTACTGGCAGCCTGGTTTGCAGCCCGTGCTGGCTGGAGTTTCTTATTGATTTTAACAGTTGGCTATGCTGTCTGGGTCTTGAGCACCGGTTTAGTTTTTATTTTCCGGAACTGGTTAAAGATCTAAAGATACTGGATTCCTGAAAGGGATATTTGGGGAGGTGATAGGATGGTACGGTCTGGATTCAAACGTAACTGGAGTATTGAGGATACCGGGAGTATCAGGAAAAAGGTGATTCTTTACCTGATCCTGTTTGTGGTCCTGATTGTGATTGGAGTCCGGACCCGGAACCCTGTTGATCTGGTGCGAGAGTTATCCGATTTATCAAATCAAACATGGATTAGCCTGGGGTACTGGGCATCTGTTTTGATTTTTGGCTTTGCTGTGATCCGTTTTGTGATACAGCTCCGGCTGGCCGAGGAGTTAGATGAGAACGGGGTTATCCTCCCGGCAAATATTGAAGATAAGCAAGTCATTCACACCTCGTTTTATATGAATTTTGTAATTTCATATCAATACTTGCAGGATCAAAGGGCAAAAGCCGAAGTCCCTTCAGACATCTTTTACCAGGCTCGAAGTGGGGATCAAATTGAAGTCCTATACCTGGAAAAGCGGCCCTCGGCCTCCCGGATCATTTTAGATTCGATTCCAGCGCATGCTGATGAACGCCTGGAAGGACTCAAACCAACACCTTTCCGGGAGCATCGTACTTCTCAAGATTGAGCTTAATCAAGAATTTTTTGAGCGGAGGCTTGGTATGGGAAATTCGGGAAACCTGATAGGAAAGACCCGGGATGCTGGATGGCAAATTGGCCTCAAGCGCACACTTCCTTTTCAAGCAGATCAGGTTTGGGAATGGATGCTGTCATCAGCCGGAGCAGATGTCTGGTAGGGGCCGGGAGCCCAAATTGAATGGAAAAAAGGAATGAAATACAAACTTCCAGGCGGGACCGGAGGCGAGGTCAGGGTTTTTAAACCAGATTCCCATTTCCGGATCACCCGTCAGCCAGGTGGTTATCCGCGACCTTCAAGGATTCAAGTCCGAATAATTAAACGGGGAAAAAAAACTCTCCTGGCTTTTCATGAAGAGCATTTACCCGATGAAAAAGAACTTCAGAAGCGCAAAACCCATTATTTGCAGGTGGTAGAAAAGATTACAAATGATCTGGAATAGTTGAGGTTGATCCTGCCTTGTTCAACTTGAAAGATCATGTTGTATAATGTGGGGGTGTTTTACTAAGTGAGAATTCGTATCAATGAGTTAGGTGTGATGAGTGTTGAAAGCATAAAAACCACAGCAGATGGAATAAAACCTCTGGCGGGAATGTCTTGGGGGGGATCACTGCTCTATTTTGGATTTCCTGCCTTGTTGATGGTGTGTGGTTATTATCTGATGATGCCTGCCTTAATCCGGAGGGGAATGCTGCCGTATTATGCCTATGTCATCGGACTTGGAGTTCCGCTCCTGATGATGCTGGCGGCCTCCCTGGTGGTACTCCATCTGGAAGGTTATCCGGTCAATCTGGAATCGTTGGCAGTTCGCTTCAGGTATCAGAAAATGAAGGGCTCTGACTGGCTCTGGACCGGGGGCATCTTTATTCTTGAGATGGCTGTTTATCAGCTGCTAGTGCGGGTCTTCGCCTGGTTGATTGAGACTGGGGTTATGCCGCTGCCGAATAATCTGCCTGCTTTTGTGGACCCGGCGACTGTCTTTTCTCCGGACACGTTGGATCAGGCGGCGGGCGGTCTACGCGGCAACTGGGCAGTGTTTATTATTTCCTTTGTTTTGTTGATTGTCAATGTCGTGGGGGAAGAATTCTGGTGGCGGGGAGTAGTATTTCCACGGCAGGCCCTGGTTTTTGGGGCAGCAGTCTGGTTGGTGCACGGTTTGTTTTGGACGGGATTTCACGCTTACAAATTCTGGGATTTGCTTAATTTACTGCCCCTCAGTTTGGGTTTGTCCTAAGTGGTGTACCGCACGGGAAACAGCACTCCAGGCTTAGTCATTCATTTCATCACAAATGGTGTTGGTTTGCTACCTATTTTATTCCGAACCCTGGGATGGCAGTGATATAGAATTTACAGGTAGATTTATGGATAATTCAAAGAAAGGCTGGATAACCGCAGCAGCGTTCTTGTTACTTGCAACCCTGGCTTGCCGCCCGGTGCTGACCGTGGGCTGGGGCGAAATCTTATTAATTGGA
Organism: uncultured Anaerolineales bacterium; assembly: GCA_964618295.1. Classification (GTDB taxonomy): domain Bacteria; phylum Chloroflexota; class Anaerolineae; order Anaerolineales; family UBA11858; genus B10-G9. The sequence goes on from CAZTWV010000004.1 coordinate 19,623, forward strand.
GGCGTGCTGCTGTTTGTACTGGCTCCCTTGCTGCTCAGGGTTGGAAGGTTCTTAATTCGCCTTCAGGATCAAAAGAATACTCGCGATCAGGATTGAATTTTATTATTCCAGGACGAGCAGGATTTGTTTCCGGTCCACATTTTCTTGCAGGGATGTTTGAATTGTAGACACTTTCCCATCCCGTGGTGAAGTCAATTCATTTTGCATTTTCATTGATTCCAGAACCAGCAGCACATCACCTTTTTTGACCTGGTCCCCTTCTGCAACAGGAATATCGATTACCAGACCGGGCATCGGGGCCTGGATGGCAACCTTTCCATGCTGGTGGGAGCTTTCACCTCCAGCTTTTTTCAGCCGTTTTTCTCGTTCATCCTCTACACGAACAGAATAACGCTTCCCCCGCAGCAGGACTTCCCATCCCCCGTTTTCCTGGTAAATATTGACTTCATAGGATCCGCCATCCACCAGAAGAGAGTAGGAAAGCGGTTGTCGTAAATTCTGGAAGTCAATTTCATGCTTAACATCGTTTATCACCACGGTATGATCGTCTCTCAATTCGATCACATATTCATTTCCGTTTACTGCAGCAATGTATCTTGTGTTCATGTAAATATCAATCCCGTGTCCGCTCCCAGCGGCTGACCCACTTCCAGTTGCTTGTATCCCGGTTTGCCCGGCGGATGATCTGGGCCGACTGCTGGGTTCTTTCGTGGGCTGCCAGGACAGCAGCCAGAGCTGCTGTCATCTCAATCTCTCCTCCCCTGCCTGACAGGGGCTGTCCGCTGAACTCCGTTTCCACGAACTGGGTGTCAAAATTTCCATTCTGGAAGTCAGGGTGGCTGAGCAGCTGTTGATGAAAGGGAATGTTCGTCCGAACCCCGATGATGCGGTACTCCTCCAGTGCTCGCATCATCCGGGATACTGCTCCGGCTCGATCACTGTCTTGGACAATTAACTTGGCCATTAAAGAGTCATAATAAGGCGTGATTTCAAATCCGGAATAGACTCCACTGTCGACCCGGATGCCGGGCCCGGTTGGCAGGAGGGCATGAGAAATAATCCCTGTAGAAGGAAGGAATCCCCGGAATGGATCTTCCGCGTTGATCCGGCATTCTATGGCCCAGCCCTTAATTTCTACCTCGGATTGTTTTAAAGAAAGTTTCTTGCCGGCAGCGACCCGGATCTGTTCCTTGACAATATCTAATCCGGTAACAGCTTCGGTCACCGGGTGTTCAACCTGCAGGCGGGTGTTCATTTCCAGGAAGTAATAATTTCTCTCTCGATCCACCAGAAATTCAATCGTTCCGGCGTTGACATAATCCACAGACCTGGCGGCCTGGACAGCCACCCTGCCCATCTCTTCCCGGAGTTCCTGGTCGCTGCCGATGAAAGGCGAGGGCGCTTCTTCCAGGATCTTTTGATGCCTGCGCTGGATGGAACATTCCCGCTCTCCGAGATGGATGATATTGCCATGGTGATCGGCGAGGATTTGGAACTCAATATGGCGGGCGCCTGGGACTAATTTCTCGAGATAGATAGTCCCATCTCCAAAAGCAGCCTCAGCTTCCCGGCGGGCTGCTGTCAGTAAGCCGGGCATTTCTGTTTCCGATAGGACCTCCCGCATCCCTTTTCCGCCGCCCCCCGCAGATGGTTTGATAAGGAGCGGAAAACCGATTTCCCTGGCAATCTCCAGCAGTTCCTGGTCCGAAAGATTTCCCTGTCCTTCGGTTCCGGGGACCACCGGAACACCGGCCTGGGCTACCGTGGTCCGGGCAATTTGCTTGTCTCCCATGGTAGCGATTGAGGAAGCTCTGGGTCCGATAAACGTGATACCTGCCTGCTGGCAGGCTTCTGCAAAATCAGCCCGTTCTGCCAGAAATCCGTACCCGGGATGGACGGCTTCTGCCCCGGAAAATTCAGCAATTTTCAGGATTTTATCAATCCGCAGGTAGGAGTCGCTGGCCTTTGGCGGCCCAATTGGAAATGCCTCATCTGCATAACGAACGTGGAGGCTTTGGCGATCGGCATCTGAGTAGACTGCCACGGTAGGGATCTTTAGTTCCCGGCAAGCCCGGATGATTCGAACAGCAATCTCCCCCCTGTTGGCAACCAATAATTTCTTAAACATAATTATGGCCTAAAGCGGTATATTTCCATGTTTTTTTGCTGGATTTTTTTCCCGTTTGTTGCAAAGCATTTCCAGGGCGTTGATCAATCGAGGGCGGGTGTTGCTGGGCTCAATGACATCATCCACATATCCCCGGGAGGCAGCGATATAAGGGTTCGCAAACTTGTCGCGGTATTCCTGGACTAATTCTTGCCTGCGTTGAGCCGGATCATCAGCTGCTGCCAGTTCCTTGCGGAAGATAATATTGACGGCACCTTCTGGACCCATGACAGCGATTTCCGCACTGGGCCAGGCAAAGTTTATATCACCCCGGATGTGCTTGCTGCTCATCACGTCATAGGCCCCACCGTAAGCTTTGCGGGTGATCACGGTTAATTTTGGCACGGTGGTCTCGCAGTAGGCATGTAGGAGTTTGGCGCCGGCCCGGATGATCCCGCCGTGCTCCTGGTCGATCCCCGGCAGGAAACCGGGGACATCCACAAAAGTCAGCAGGGGGATATTGAACGAATCACAGAAGCGAACGAAGCGAGCGGCTTTTTCTGAGGCATCTATGTCCAGCACACCGGCCAGGAAAGCTGGCTGGTTGGCGATAATCCCGATGCTGTGCCCCCCCAGCCGGGCAAAGCCCACCACGATATTGCGGGCAAATTTTTCTTGAATTTCAAAAAATTCCCCATCATCAACCACTTTTGAAATCACTTCTTTGATGTTGTATGGTTTTGAGGGATCTTCAGGAATCAGGGTATCCAGGCTGTGATCCTTGCGGAGGGAGCTGTCATCGGTTGGAACAAAGGGCGGATCTTCCATGTTGTTCTGTGGAAGATAGGATAGGAGTTTCCGGACCAGAAAGAGCGTATTGGCTTCAGTATCGGATGCGATGTGGCAGACACCGGACCGTTCAGCGTGGACATCAGCTCCCCCGAGTTCTTCAAATGTAACCTCTTCATGGGTCACGGTTTTCACCACCTCAGGACCGGTAATGAACATGAAGGAGGAACCCCGGACCATAAAGATAAAATCTGTTAAACCCGGGGAGTAAACTGCACCCCCGGCGCAGGGACCCATAATGACGCTGATTTGAGGAATCACACCCGAGGCCAGTGTGTTCTGTAAAAAGATATCCGCATATCCTCCCAGGGAAACCACCCCTTCTTGGATTCTGGCACCGCCGGAATCGTTGAGTCCGATTACGGGTGCTCCATTGCGGAGAGCCATCTCCATGATTTTGACAATTTTTTCGGCATGGACTTCACCCAGGCTGCCCCCGAAGACTGTAAAATCCTGGGAAAACACATACGCCAATTGGTTATTTATCGTTCCCCAACCGGTGACAACCGAATCGCCCAGGTATTTTCTTTTTTCCATCTCAAAGTCTGTGGTGCGGTGAACGACAAATGGATCCAATTCCCGGAAGGTGCCCCGGTCCAGAAGTAAATCCAATCGTTCCCGGGCTGTTAATCTGCCCTTCTCATGCTGTTTCCGAATCCGATCTTTTCCGCCGCCCTGTCTGGATTGTTCCTTTCTGTTTCGAAGATCGTCGATTTTTGGATTGCTTTTACTTTCTGTCATAAATTCTCCACTTTTGACACTGATAATTTCCCTTTGAAGAAATTCCTGCTTGCCGTGTGGTTGAATAGAACCAGAATAAGCAATACTCCTACAACACTCAAGAGCAGATTACTTTTCCATCGGGTCTGCAAAAAAAGCGGGTCCGGGGCCAGAATAAGTTCAATCCATTGCTGGAGGGCCCAAATCAAACTGAAGATTTGAGCCGCCAGTCTGGACCAGCTGGACCCCTTCCAAACAGCAATGGAAAGGTTGATGGCTACCGCAGCCCACAGCAGCCCATCAGCTGCGAGATAAATTGGGGCGTATTCCGGTAGGATTTGATTGAGTATTTGCCAGTTCAAAACTGTCTGGATTACCTGGAGTAGTTTCCAGAGGCTAAAAAAGGAGGTCAGAACAGTAAAAAAAGCCAGCCCCCAGGGGCGGAGGGGTTGGATTTGCTGGTTTATCGGCTGTTGATTCTGAGAAATATCTGGCATGAAAAATCCAATCCCAAACTTATCAGGCTTTTTGTCAGCGCAGCCCGGTTTCCATCCGGGAGATCACCAGACGCTGAATTTCACTTGTTCCTTCATAGATCTCTGTAATTTTTGCATCGCGGTAGTATTTTTCAATTGGCAGTTCTTTTGAATATCCCATACCGCCGTGGATTTGAACAGCTGCATCAGCACAGAAGGTGGCTGTTTCTGAAGCGAAGAGTTTTGCCATGGATGCTTCCAGAGTATAGCGTTCTCCACTGGTTTTGTGATGCTCCTTGGCAGCTGCTGCCTGGTAAATCAGCAGGCGGGAGGCTTCGATCCTGGTTTTCATATCCGCGATTGGAAAGGCAACTCCCTGAAACTGCCCGATCTTTTTTCCGAATGCTTCCCGTTCCTTAGCATAGTTGACACTGGCTTCATAGGCTGCTTCAGCAATCCCCAGAGCCTGCGCTGCGACGCCAATCCGTCCGGCATCCAGAACTGTCATAGCGATCTTGAACCCCTCACCTTCCTCCCCGAGCCGGTTTTCGACCGGGCAGCGGTAGTCCTCAAACATCAATTCGCTGGTGGCAGAGGCCCGGATTCCAAGTTTAGGCTCTTTTTTGGACCGGATAAAACCGGGTTGGTTGGCATCAACCAGGAAAGCGGTTACTCCCCGGTGTTTCTTATCTGGTTCTGTCATCATAAAAACCACGAGATATTCCGCAACAGGTCCCCCTGAAACCCAGGATTTTCTGCCGTTGAGGATGTATTGATCTCCGTCTTTGACTGCCCGACTCAGCATGGTCCCGGCATCTGATCCGGACATCGGTTCAGTGAGTGAGTAGGCGGCAATTTTTTCTCCAGAGGCTACGGGAATTAAGAAGTTCTGCTTTTGCTGTTCAGTGCCGTACATCAACAGACCGTAGTTGAAGAGAGAATTGTTAACGGACATAATAGTTCCATGCGCAGCGTCTGCTTTGCAGATTTCCTCCAGCGCCAGAACGTAAGCCAGGGTGTCCATCCCGGCTCCACCATACTCTTCCGGGACTTCAATGCCCATAAACCCCATTTCTCCCATCTTCCGGATGGTTTCAAGCGGAAAATCCCCGCTTTCATCAAATTCGGCTGCAATAGGAGCAATTTCGTTCTGGGCAAAATCCCGGGCGGCTTTCTGAATCATTTTGTGTTCGTCGGTGAGGGTGAAACTTTGCTGGGGGGATGACATTTCACTACCTCCTTGTTTAAACAGGCTTCAGGATGATCAGATGATTCGATTATAGCATTCTCACCCTCTCAAAAACTTTCACAGAGAGCTTGAAAAGAAGGGAGAAGAGATGATAAAAAAAGCCCCCGGTCGGGGGCTTTCAATTAGTCAACTGTCAGTGTTTTGCTGAGATTGCGGGGGAAATCTGGATCATAACCCCGGGCCAGACTGCTCTGATAGGATAAAAGCTGCAGCGGTAATACGCTCAACAAAGCTGTCACCGGAGCCCGGTAGGGGGCAGAAAGACCCAGATCGGGAAGCTCAATTACGGTATCTGCATTTGCCCGCAGTTTGCTGTCCGGTAGGCCGATGGCTACGGCATGTCCTCCCCGGCAGGTTACCTCATTAATGCCGCTGATTATCAGGGGGACATCATCCGGGCCAACTGAAAAAATAATTGGATACTCATCGCGAACTGCGGAAAGCGGTCCATGTTTAAACTCGGTGGAAAGCATTCCCTCACAGTGGGTATAGGTGATTTCTTTTTGTTTCAACGCTCCTTCAAGCGCAATAGGATATGTTAATCCATATCCAAGGATATAGAGGTCATCCCAGGGAAGTACAAGATCCCGGACAGGTACGATTTGCTCTTCAGTTGCCGCCAGGGTTTGATCAATCCACTCCGGCAGTTTTTGAAGGGGTGTTGTATCCAGTCCGCCTAATTTTAAGGCCAGGTAGAGGAAAGTGATCACCTGATTGGTGAACGTTTTTGTAGCCGGCACACTGATTTCATATCCACAGGTGAGGGGTAGATAGCGTTCACTGGCGATGGTCAAGGTTGATCCAACGACATTGACCAGCCCCAGGATTCCCATTTCCCGCTGTTCCGCCGCTTCCAGGGCATTGAGAACATCTTTGGTTTCACCGCTCTGGCTGATAAAGATTCCCACATCCTCAGGACCAACTGAATTGCTGTATTGAGCCAGGAATTGGGGGGCAAGTACAGGGATGGATGAGCGTCCGGCAAGCTGATTGAAATAGACAGACCCCAGGAGACCGGCGTGGAAGCTGGTCCCGCAGGCAATCAGGTAAATATCCCTGGCGTTTTTTAAACGCTCCAAAAAGGGTTCTAGATCCGGGGAACTGTCCAGCATATGGATCAGATCTCCAGCGACAGCTGCCTGTTCGTGAATCTCTTTCAGCATAAAATGTTCATAGCCGCCTTTTTGGGCTGCTTCCATGCTGTCTTCCACAATTTCTGGCTTGCGTTCAATCACTTTCCCGTCCGATACCCGGGTGATATGATACCCCCCGGCCCAGAAGGTGATAATTTCGCCGTCCTGGAGGCGGACGATTTTGCGTGTGATCGGGAGAATTGAGGGTAGATCGGATGCGATGCAGGTCAGGTCTCCAGTGATTCCGGCTACCAGACCAGAGCCGTTTTTAATGGCATGGAGCTTATCATCCCCAACTTTTCCAATTACAAATGAATAATCCCCTTCCAGGTCTTCTGTTGCCTTCCGGATTGCTTCGACCAGATCCAGGCCCTGATTATAATGACGTTCAACGGCATGAACACAGCTTTCCCCGTCATTTTCGGAGCGCACGACTAACCCTTGATTTCGAAATAAATCCTGCAGTTCAAGATTGTTGACTACATTTCCATTATGAGCTCCAACCAGGTCTCCATCGGAATCAAGATGGGGCTGAGAGTTGACCTGGGAGGGTGCTCCGAATGTCGCCCAGCGCAGTTGGAGAATTGCCCGATCGCCGGCCAGACTGGCAAAGTCGTATTTCCGGGCGACATCATCGACCCGTCCCGCATCCTTCCGGAGATCGATTTCGCCCTGTTGTGGAATGGTCGCAGCCCCGACGGTGTCATAACCACGGTAAGAAAGTCGTTTCCCTGCCTCAATTAACATTGGTCCCAAATTTTGAGATTCTTTCGTGACAATACCAAAAATTCCACACATATATCAACTCCCGGGGATGCTGGGCTGTCTTTAGAATGATTATCTTAGAGATTATCAGCGGGATTATTCTACCATCTGGATCGGAATTTGGCCTGCCCGGCCGAGGTTGATGTTATGCCCCGCTGGTCCTTAAAGCGAGGGTAAAAAAACGATGATAAAATACAGGTTACATTTTTGATAATACTGTCTGGAAGGAAAGCTTATGACGGAAAATATATCCCCTGAGATATTTGAGAAACTTGTCAAACTGGCTGCGTTAGAAGTTTCCCGGGAAGAAGGTGAATACCTGCGGCGGGAATTAAATAACCAGATGGTTTCGATCGAAGTCCTGGAATCGATCCCGATTGATGCGGAGACTGAGCCTGCTGATCATGGTGTTCCCTACGATGAAACCAACAGTCCCCATCCCAGAGAGGATATCACCAGCCAGGACCCGCACCGGGAAGAGATTCTTGGACAGGCTCCAGAGCTCGAGGATGGTTATATTGTTGTTCCGGATATTTCACAGGAGGAACTTTAATGGCCATTCCTGATTTTACAGCATTTCAAATTGCAGATATGGTCCGGACCGGTCAGGTTAGTGCCCTTGAAGTACTGGAAGAACACCTGGATCGGGTGAAAGCTGTTGACGGCAGACCGGGAGAAGTAGACCGGGGAGAAGATTTATCAGCGGAGGACCGGGAGAGGGTGCATGCTTTAATCACGCTGGCTGAGGATTATGCCCGCCTCCAGGCTGAACAGGTCGATCAGCAAATTCAATCCGGAATAGATCCAGGTCCGCTGGCGGGAGTTCCTTACACAGCAAAGGATATTTTTACCGTGCAGGGGATCCGGACCACAGCTGGATCAAAAATACTGACAAATTACACGGCTCCTTTCACTGCGACAGTGGTGGAGAGAATGAACGCTGCGGGGGCGGTGATGCTGGGCAAGGTCAATCTGGATGAGTTCACTTATGGTTCATCCACGGAATCAACTGCTTACCGACCTGTGACCAGAAATCCGTGGGATACCACCCGGGTAGTTGGGGGCTCTTCCGGGGGAAGCGCAGCGGCAGTAGCTGCTGGGGAAGGGGCGATTTCCCTGGGTACTGACACCGGGGGGTCAATCCGCCATCCAGCTGCCTTTTGCGGAACGGTTGGGTTGAAGCCAACCTACGGTCGGGTTTCACGCTATGGACTAATTGCTTTTGGATCCTCCCTGGACTGCCCGGGTCCTTTAACCCGATCGGTCACGGATGCTGCGCTTTCCTTACAGGCTATTGCTGGCCAGGACCCGCGGGACAGCACTGCGGCAACTGTTCCGGTTCCTGATTATCTGGCAGAAATGGAAAAAGATATCCGGGGGATGAGGATCGGAATTTCTGATGAATTTTTCCGGGTCACTTATTTTGACTCGGAAACCGGAGAGCTGCAGCAGAATCCAATTGATGAGGAGATCCGGGAAGCGGTGATGAGCACTGCCGGTTTCCTGGCCCAGTTAGGGGCGGATATTGTGATGGATGTTCCGCTGCCTCATACCAAGTACGGCATCCCTACTTATTTTGTGATCTCCAGGGTGGAGGCATCCTCCAACCTGCTCCGGTTTGACGGCGTGAAGTACGGCTACCGGACTTCAAAGCAGGTCAGTGATTTACGTGAGCTGTACCGGAAAACCAGAGGTGAGGCTTTTGGTGTAGAACCGAAGCTGCGAATGTTGATGGGAATTTACTTGAGTGCAGCCCAATTTGATAAAGGATACTATCAGCGGGCCTTGAAAGCCCGGGCTTTGATCCGGAAGGACTTTGAGGATATTTTTGATCCAAAAGGAGACTACCGGCTGGATGCCCTGTTGACACCGACCACTCCCTCGACGGCATTTCCGATTGGGGGTGTGTATGGAGATTCTGTTCTGATGCAGTACTCTGATCAGCTTACCGTCACCACAAACCACGCCGGGATTCCGGGTTTATCGATTCCGGCCGGGTTCGATGCTGGTGGGCTCCCAATTGGGGTCCAATTCCTGGGTGCTGATTACCAGGAGGGTACCCTGCTGCGTCTGGCGCGAGCTTACGAGAAAGTCACTGCTGATGAATCCTGGCGCCAGAGAACCCCTCCAGTTCTGGAAGGAGCTGCCTGAAATGAAGGGCAGCGTTGCTGTCCTGGGAAATGTCAACCTGGATGTAATCTGCCAGCCTGTAGATGAGGTTCCGAGGCGGGATTCCATGGGGTTTGAACATGGTGCTGCCGTTGCTGGAGGCTGCGGATCTAATGTGGCAATTCAGCTGGGGCAGCTGGGGGTAAAGACTTTACTATTTGCAGTCCGGGGGGATGATTTTTCTGGAGAAATCCTGCAACGATCCTGGGATCAGGTGGGTCTGAATTCGAAATTTGTGAAAGTTAATCAGGAATCACAGACCGGAATTAGCGTGGTTCTGGTAGATTCTGATTATCAGCCGCGGTTTCTTCACACGCCGGGTGCCAACGAAGGACTGGATGGAAGTGAAATTGCTCTGGATGCCCTTAAATTGCACCGGACCGGGTATCTGCATATCGCTGGTTATTTCGTTCTTCCAGGTTTGCTGGATCAGGACTTCAAGAAAATCCTCAGGAAGGTACGGGAAGCAGAAATCAGCATATCACTGGATGTTGTCACTTCTCCGGCCATGGAAACTCCGGATCCCCTGTGGGAAATTCTGCCTGAAATTAATACATTCTTCTGTAATCAATCTGAGGCCCACTTGCTGTCAAATCGCAAAAATCCCCGGGAAGCTGCCCGCTGGATTTTTGAACAGGGACCAGATACGGTTGTTGTCAAATTAGGTTCGGAAGGTTGTTTTTTTCTGACAGGAAAGCATTCTGATTTTGTACCTTCCACACCGGTTCAGAATCTAATCGACACTACCGGAGCAGGAGATGCCTTCGCAGCCGGTTTTCTGGCTGCTCGATTGCGGGGCGAAGATCTGCCTGCTGCCTGTGCAGCCGGGAATCTTTCCGGTGCCCGGGCTGTGCAGCATGTCGGTGCGGTTCAAATTCTTGAATAACAAAAGCTGCAGTTGTATGTTTTAGAAAGAAGGAGACATATGTTTCGCTGGTTTGCATTTGATGCAGATGATACTCTGTGGAAGAATGAGGAATATTACCGGGAGGGCCGAATCCGTTTTCAGGAAATCCTTTCCCGCTACGGCGCTGCGCTGGATGATGGTGTGGAAGTCGATCGAGTTGAATCTGAGAATATTGAATACTACGGCTATGGGGTGATGAGTTTCATTTTGTCTTTGATTGAGATGGGAATCCGGGAAACCCGCGGTGCATTAAAAGCAAAAGATGTTCAGGAGTTGTTAGATCTCGGAAAGGAAATGCTCTCCAAGAAGATTCAGCTGATGCAGGGCACCAAACAGGTGCTGGATGAACTCCAGGGTCAAGCTCAACTGCTGTTGATCACCAAAGGTGATCTAAACCATCAGCTCAAGAAGGTAAAAGAATCAGGACTCAGGGATTTTTTTCAGGCGGTTGAGGTCGTTAATGAGAAATCGTCCGGGACTTACTCAGCTATCTTAAAGAATTATCGGATCTTACCGGAACAATTTGTGATGGTTGGGAACTCTATTCGATCTGATATTAAGCCAGTGCTTGAAATTGGAGCATTTGCAGTTCACCTGGCCGATCATCTCTCCTGGTCGCATGAAGATGATCAGCTGGAAGAGGAGTATCGAGAACGATTTCGTTCTGTTTCCGGTTTAACAGATGTGCCTGCAGCCCTTGAAGCTCTGACCCGGGATCAAAAGTATTAAAGAACCTGGAAATTTTAATTATGGGGAATAATTGAAAATTTTTGAGAAGCAGGGATTTCAGGTTCTGATTTTTGTTCTCCTATCCATCCTGGTTTGGTTTTTAAGCGGGGCTTTAGATCTGAGAGGAAGTCTCTTTGGTCTGGAGACTTCAGGGTGGCTGTCACTCTCAATAGCGGCTGCTGGACTCCACCAGTTCTATGCGGTCCTGCTCTGGAGGGGTGAGCTCTATTATCAACTTCTTACCTGCCGATTTGGAAAAAAGGCCTTCCGGGTCTGGACGATCGGTTTTCTCATCCTGTTTTTTTTCAGGCCTGGATTGATTGTCGCTCTGGCAGCTGCTAACCGGAATACTCTTTCAATACCTGTTTGGTTGGGGTTTGGATTGGGGGTCATCGTGCTTATTCCGGGAATCTACTTGATAGATTCAATCCAGCGTTATTTTGGTTTTCGGCGGGCGTTGGGAGAAGATCACTTTCTACCGGATGAATACCGGGAGAAACCCCTAGTTAAAGAGGGAATTTATTACTGGACCAATAACGCGATGTATCTCTTTGGATTCCTGGTGCTCTGGGCTCCCGGTTTTTTTCTCCGCTCTCAAGCTGCTTTGGCCGCTGCTGCATTCAACCAGATTTTTATCTGGGCTCATTATTATTTCACGGAACTGCCGGATATGAATCATATCTACGGTAAGTTCCAGGTTGATTAGTCCCGGAAATCCGGGAACCTTTTCACTCATTTTGGCGTCCTCTCAACAGGAATATAGATCGGGGAGGAGCCTATGAACACCCAAAGATCATTTTTCGTACGAATTCTAGTTCCCGCGTTGTTAGCAGTTGGGATTTTTTCCATCAGTCCTCATACAGTTCAGGCAGATGGGATTGTGGTTCCTGATCCACCTCCCGGGAATGAACCTATTCCTCTTCAGGATTCCTGGTTGACAATCGACTATCACCGGGTCGAGGTCAAGATCCAAAACCAGGTTGCTGTGACCAGAATTGAACAGCAATTCACCAATCATCATACCTGGGAAGAAGAAGCCACCTATCTATTCCCAGTGCTTGAAGGTGCTGTGATCTCGGATTTTCGGATCTGGGTGGATGATAAAGCTGTTTCAAGCAAACTGCTTTCTGCAGATCAAGCCCGTGAGACTTACCTGGAGATCGTCCGCGATCGAAAAGACCCCGCATTGTTGGAGTACATTGGACGGGGTGCGGTTGAGGCCCGTTTATACCCGATCCCCTCAGGTGCTTCCTGGAGGATTGATCTGGAATATACCCAGGTCCTGCCGGTCGAGGATGGCACGGTTCAGTACAGCTACCCTTTGAACACGGAAAAATTCTCAGCCCAACCGCTTGGAAACTGTTCGATCCGGGTGGAGATTCAATCATTAGACCCGCTGCGGACTGTTTATTCACCTACGCATCAGGATCGAATAATTATCCGGCGGGATGGGGATCAGCAGGCAGTGGTCAGTTATGAAGAATCTGATGTTTTACCTGACCAGGATTTTAATCTGATTTATACTCTCAGCCGTCAGGAAATTGGTTTGAATTGGCTGAAAACCCCCGGATCACCAACGACCCCGGGATATTTCTTATTGATGGCATCACCCGGTTCCGTGGAGCAGGAGGTCGTGGATCGCGATCTACTGCTTGTTCTTGATACATCCGGGTCGATGGAGGGGGAGAAACTCATCCAGGCCAAGGACGCGCTTCACTATATCCTTGAAAGACTGAATCCTGGGGACCGCTTTAATATTCTAGCGTTTTCATCTTGGATCCGGTTTTATTCCCGGGATCTCCAACCTGCAGCTGATTTGAGCCAGGTTTCTGGTTGGGTGGAGGGCCTGACCGCAGCCGGCGGAACGGATATTAATTTAACGCTGCTGGAAGCACTCCAGTTTCAAGATCAAAAACGACCGGACCGCCCCCTGGTGATCCTGTTTCTGACCGATGGTTTGCCCACAGAAGGGGTAACGGAAATTCAGAAAATTTTTCAAAATATCCGGAATGAATCCAGTTCCTCTGTTCGTGTCTTTTCTTTCGGGGTGGGGGATGATGTCAACACAATTTTGCTAGACGGGCTGGCGTTAGAGAACCGGGGTGTCTCTGCTTATGTCCGTCCCCAGGAATCTATTTTGGAAGAAGTCTCGGGCTTGTTTCAAAAGATTCAGCGTCCGGTGCTGACGGATCTGTCTTTGAAATTTCAAGGTGTGGAAGTTGATGAAATTTACCCCGGTCAGCTTCCGGACCTGTTTGCTGGCTCCCAGTTAATTGTGACCGGGCGCTACCGACCTGGATCCTACAAGGGAGAGACCCTGATTGAATTATCTGGATTGGTAAATGGGAATCAGCGGGTTTTCCGCTATCCTGTCAGTGTTTCAAACACAATTGTCGCAGGGAATCAGGCGGAAGCCATTTCCCGCTTGTGGGCAGCAAGAAAGATTGGAGATTTGCTGACCAGGATCCGGTTGGAAGGCGAGAGGGAAGACTGGATTCAAGAGGTTATCAGCCTATCTATCCGCTACGGAATCATGACCCCATACACTTCTTATTTGATCGAAGAAGATGATATTTTGACTTCCGATGGTAGGGAGCAGGTAGTTGAAGAATGGCTTGATGCACCTCAGCAGCCGTCAGTAGGAGGAAAAGCCGTCAATCAAGCTGAAGCGGAAGCCAATCTGCGATCGGCTGATTCAATGGGCGGCAGCTATGATTGGAGAGAATCGGAGTCTTCAGCGGCTTTTTCACTCCAGATTCGAGGTGGAAAAACCTTCTTGCTGCAAAATGGAATCTGGGTGGACACTATGTATGAGACGGGTCTCCATCCGATTCAGAAAATCCAGTTTGACTCTCCGGCGTATTATGATTTGCTTAGAGCTCATCCAGATTGGGGCAAATATCTATCTCTTGGACCGGAGGTGATTTTCGTCAGCGGGGAGACTGCTGTCCAGGTCGGTTTAGACGGAGACCAAAGCTCAGAACCGGATTCTGATGAGGGGGTTTCCAAAGGTACAAAGCCAGCTCTCCTGGTCAGGCTGGCTGCCAAACTGCAGAGGGTTGTACTCATTCTAATGAGAAATCAATAACAAAGCCCGACCCGTTGTTTATTCTTTTTGAAAAAGAGGCAGTAATTCATTGTAGATCAGAGCAAGGAAAAGCCCGATCAAAAAACCATCTCCAAAACCCCACAGCAGAGCAACCAGGCTGCCCCCGGGGCTGACTGAAAATCCCCGGTAGATCCGTCCAATTAAGGTGATCTCCCGGGTGATTCCTTCATTGATAATCATCCACCAGGTTAAAGCAAACCAGTTGATCCCCCACACGATCCCTGTCGCTAGAGAAAATGGCAGCACCTTGAGCTTCATGGGTATTCCTCCTGGATGAACAGAATAGGCTACTCTTTGATTATATAAAAAGTTTGCTTTTGTGGGTGGTCATTTTCAGTATTGTTCACTGGTGTGATAAATTTCTTACTTTAACTGACCTCGTTTGCGATTGTTTGATGCAGTCTTCACAAATATACCCTTCTTAATCAGTGGAATCCAGTGCGACCAGTTCTCAGGACTGAATGAAGGGTGGGATGCACTTCAAAAAATTTAACCAAATGTTTACAATTCACACCTTGTGAACAGAGGCACGAAGTGTGCTTTTGCTTTATAATTTTTTTGTAATTCCAAACTGAATTCCAACAATTGAAAATCTTGATATTTCCGCCAGATTGAAGTTGATGATTCACCAGACCGTGAATCTTCAGGAGAGTGGATCATGGCATCATCCCCATCCGTTAATCAAAAAAGACATTCAGTAATCGCAGTGATTGCTGGTTTGGGATTGATATTTCTGACAGGTATTCTGCTTATTTTGATTTTGGGTATCAATTTGAAGCCTGTCGAAGAGCTGTTACCAGAAGAAAACGGGATCCGTGTTCAGATCCAGTATCCCTTGGATGGAGCATCCATTCCAATTGATCAGCAGCTGACGGTCCATGCTTCTGCCAGTGCAGGAAAACCAATTTCTCGCTTGGTGCTCTGGGCGGGAGATTCTGTGGTGGGCGCGGTTGAAAACCAGGAAACTTCGCTATCTTTTGACGCCCAATGGGACTGGTCTCCCCCTGAATCCGGGGTATATATTTTGACAGTTCGAGCATATGATCAACAGGGTTCTGCTGCGGTTTCCGACGTGGTGGAAATTTACACCGAGCAGAAAGGTCCAGAAACCGAGTATGTCATCCAGCCGGATGCCGGGCAGAACTTAATCGAGATATCCGAGGGGTTGGATCTACCCCCGGGGTTAGTGGCTGCAGTTAACCCTCAAATTCCTTATCCTGAGCTGGATTTGATAGGTGATGAAGAAGTTATTGTTCCGGTATTAGGCGCACCAGCATCGGGAAATCCGACCATACCTTTTCCGGACCAGGTTTCCAATCAGCCAGAAATACAGGTGGGGTTTGGTAAAAAAATTCAGCTTGCAGTGAAGTCCCCGGGAAATAGTGAGCCGCCTCCAATCCCCGGACTGGATGCTGTTGTAGAGGGTTGTGATGTCCGTTTGAGCATTACATCTGGCAGCGGGGGTGGGAAGCCTTTACTTTATTATGTATACCGCCACAGTGAAGGGAAAAAGTTTCAGCAGATTGCGGTCATTGAAGCACCGGATAATCAGGAGCCATTTGATTATCTGGATCAAAATGTTTATGGTGACTTCATTTATTATGTGATGGCTGTAAATGTTAGTGGTTATGTTCCCAGTGATCAGGTTGCTGCTGTTTCTGATGATCTGGAATCCTGTTTTGATCTTTCCAGGAACGTTTACCACTGGTCCAGTATTGAGATTAAGTTGGCCGATCCTGTGGATTCATTATATTGTTATGTGTCCCAGGGAGATGGACCCTATGTTCGCTTTCCTCACTCACTGACTGGAGAAGAAATTTTCTGGGAGCCGGATCAGAACGGAGTGTATCAGTTAGCTGAAGAATTCCCGGTGTTCTCTATTCCTGAAGGAGAAACGCTGACCGTTCATGTGAAATGTCTGGGATGGATTGGGGGGGCTTTACAGGAAAAGTTTCTAACCCAATTTTCACTGGACGCTGGTTCTGTCCTGGATCCCGTTGATCTCAGTGGATCCGGCTGGGCTCTGAATGCTGAGATTGGTGATATCCAGCCCCAATTAATGGCCGGCCCTTCTCCGCCCCCCCCCCCTCAGCTATCATCGCTGGTTATACCTCCACCTGAGCGGTTCCGCCGGACATTGGATCCCCGACTTTGCGCGGAGCACATCTCGCCAGATGATCCGGATGCTGAGATTGAGAACTGCCGCTCGGCAATCAGCAATGGCGATCTGGTGCTGGTATGGGAGTGGATTCCCACTACCTGCTGGCCTGGTCCCGATGGATCGGATCAAAACTGCAAGTATTTTAATGAGATTGATGGTTATACGATCAGCAGAGTAGATGGTGATGGAAAGTATCAAGAGGGCGGTGATATTTTTGACGGCCGCACGACATGGGTGAAAGGAATGATCATCCCGGTGGGCTGGCCTCCGCTGCAAGGTGTTGATCCCACCCGTTATGTGGTCAGGGCTTATGCGGTGGACACCCCGGAAGGGAATCTGGCATCTGCTCCCAGTAATATCTATGCCGTGGAAGAATATCGGCCGGATGCTCTGGATACCATTCTGATAGAAGCCAACTATGATGATACTTTTTATGATGACCGGCAGTATACCAATGCCAAAAACTGCGGAACACTGGCTGAAAACAAACCTGGTTATCAAGGGGCTGTGGTCGGTCAGCAAAGCGGCCGCTGCGGGGCGAGTTCTTTTGAGGCAGTCATCGGGTTTGACACTTCTGACCTGGAAGGTAGAGAAGTCCAGAATGCTGTCCTGCGGTTTGAGCGGGGATCCACAAACTACAGTTTTCCAGGAGTGGCGATCAACTGGGAGCCATCCTGTGCGGACGAGTTAGGGTATTACTACACCACATCCTCCGATAACAGTGTGTATCATTTTCTAAAAGATCTCAAACGTTATTACTCGAATAAATCAAGCTTTGAGATTGATGTCACCAGGGTGTTTTCGGACTGGACGGAACATAATCAGTGGGAAGGATTTTTTGAACTGGGACCTGGACCGATTGGGACTAAAGGAAATGGTGTTTCATTTTATGCTGCTAGCAAAGATGATGAATTCTTCCAGTGCCTGTCTACTTATGAAAACTTTGAGCTCGAGGTAAGCGTATTCCCCGAGGAATGGTAATACAGGAAAGAGAGGATCACTTATGAAAAGATTCAATAGGCTTGCCTGGATAGGCTCATTGGTGATAGGGGTAAGTATCCTGGTGGTTGGGTGTAATCGACCGTCCGGACCGCAAGCAGGAAAAATGGGTGCCCAGGCCTGGATTGATGCCCCGCTGGATGAAAGTGTGATTCCCCTGGCCTCTTACCAGATTGTGGTCCACGGCAGCCATATCGCCGGGGTAGAAAAATTTGAGCTGGCGCTGGATGGAAAGACCCTGGCCGAATTGGAAGCACAGCAGGTCTCGGATACGCTGGCCAAAGGTGAACAGGCCTGGATGCCCCCGGGGCCAGGCGAGTACACCCTGGAAATAAGGGCGATGAACAACCTCGGCGAATGGGGTGATTACGATCAGGCTCTGGTCCGGGTGCTGGGAGAGGATACAGCACAGTCAGGTTCGGATCCCACCCCAACTTCTCCGACTGGAACCTCGACCCCGCCGACAGGGACCCCAACGACTGCTGCAGCCAGCGTGACCCCCGAGGATGTCTGTGCTCAACCGGTGATGCTCAAAGCGATCCGGAATTTAAACTGCCGGGCTGGCAGTAATCCAGCATTTTTGATCCTGGGAAGTTTTATGGAAGGGGAAACTGCGGTTGTCCAGGCTTTCAACCCTTCCCAAACCTGGGCCTATATTGAGAATCCTGCTTACCAGGGAGAGTTCTGCTGGGTCTGGATGAATTACACTGAGATCTATCAAGGAGATCCTGATTGTGCAGATACCCGTCAGGACCCGCCTACACCTACTCCTACCAAGACAAAAACCTTAACGCCTACCCCGGTTACTCCGGCCCCACCTGCAGACACCCAAAAACCGTCGGTAACTGTCAGCAACAGTCCCTCCAGTCCTGATGAAGGGGATCAGATTACGATTACAGGAACAGCTTCTGACAATGTGGGTGTGGTCAAGATCGAGTTGTATCTTTACAAGCAGGGTCAGCCGGTGGGAAACCCGATCAAGACCTGCCCGAACACAACCAGCTGCTCAAATAATGTTGGTTATAAAATAGCAGGAGATTATGTTGCGGGTATCAAAGCCTTTGATGGTGCCGGGAATTACAACACGCGCAGTACAACCTTTACGGTTTTGGTCGAACTTTATTAACAGTGGTTTGAAATCCAACAGCCGTGGGGTTTGGCCCCACGGCTGTTTTTGGTTAACTGGGAATAGGATCGGTAATCTACTGATCAGACTCTGACTCAGTAGATGCGAGATGGAACATGCTGGGGCTTTCACCCTCCCGGAATCCTACCAGCACAAACAAGGCATTGGCAACTTTATCTCCCGGATTGAACCAGTTGTGCTCCAGGTTTGCGGAAAAAATTAAGCAGTCACCTGCACTCAGAGCATGTTCTTTATCCTCTATCTGGTAAACAATTTCCCCCCGGAGGCAGAACACCAGTTCGTGCCCGCTGTGAGTGATTGGGAAGCGCCCACTGGTTGCTCCAGCTTCCAGGGTGAGCATGAAAGGTTCAATCTGGCCATTGAAGTTTTCTCCACCAAGGCCCTCCCAGAGTCCGCGGTGGAAGGGAATCCGATTTCTTTCATTGGCTTTGGTGAGAACGACATCACTTTCGCTGAAGTCTTCCTGAAAAAAGCTGGTGATAGGGATTTCCAGGGCAGAGGCAATTTTATATAGGGTGCTGACGGAAGGGGAAGACTTTCCCCGTTCGATGACACTGAGAGCATTGGCTGATAATCCACTCAATCTTCCAAGACCCCGGATTGAAAGGCCTCGATCCTCACGGATATCCCGCAACCTGTTACTGATGTTGATAGACAGAGCTTCCTGATTGTAAATATCCATATCACCTCGCTGGGAGAAAATTCTCTCTGATTATAACAAAAAACTATCTCAGGAGGATTTTGCAACTTTCTAAAATCTTTTCCGTATAGTGTATTGAGAGAAAAGAACTAATCAGAAGGAGTGATACCATGTCAGCAGAAGTTAAAAAACTATATCGATCCCATCAAGATCGGATGATTGCCGGCGTTTGCGGCGGGCTGGGTGAATACTTTAATGTAGACTCTACCTTGCTGCGATTGCTGTTTGTGTTCGGGTTTTTTGCTACCGGCAGCGGTTTGCTGTGGGCTTACCTGATCATGATGGTCATTGTCCCGGAATCACTGCCTGCAAATCAGGATGTGGTTCCAGGCGACTTAGAAGAAGCCCCAGTTCAGGAATAAAACAAATCCTGAGCAAAGAAAAAACGCCCGGCTGAGCGGGTATTATCTCGCTCAACCGGGCGTTTAAGGTTACCCTTGCCTAATCGATAAAAATTTCAACGTGTTCTTGATCGACCTCATCAACTACATCTACAATTTTCCCCTGGATGTTCTCGGTCAAGGCTTCCCGGACGGTTTCCATCATTTGATCATCATCCATTTCCGGAGCGTACTTAGCCGCGATATTTAAACCCGCGTCCAGTAATTTCAAGGGGAGATTGACATTGACCTTGGCTTTTCCGGTTTGCATATCAGTGACCCGCACCCTTAGCCATTGGGACTCCAGGGAGGATTTTTTTCTGGGTTTCGGTTTGCTCCCTCCTTTGGTCAGCGCGGTCAGGAGTTTTGCACCTTCATCTGCGGATATTTTTCCATCATTAATCATTTTTAATATTTTCATTCTTTCTTCACTTGTAACCATCTTGCCCCTCCTTTCAGGGTTTTTTTAAGCAATCACTAACTCTACACGTTCTCCTGTTTCAGGGTCATTTACCAGGATCTCAATTGGATGCTCTTTGGAAATTGACTCATCCAGGGTCTTAATTAAGTCTTCCTCTTTTAGAAAGCTGTCGTTTGGAATCCAGCGGTTGACAATTCTCAGGATCCAACCGGCAAACTGCAGTGGAATGGGGATTTGGAACCGGATTCTTTCAGGTTTTTCACCCTGCGGCTGTTCGATCTTGATCTGGAGCCAGGGGCCTGTTCTGCTCCTCCAACCAAGTATCAACACTGCCAGACCGAGTAAAAATGGAACCCAGGTAAGGAAAAAGAGAAAACCAAATCCTCGAGCGGACCAGGACCAGTACATCAGCCCACTACCCAGCACGACAACAGCTGCTCCGATGCTGGTTGGAATCAACCAGTAATCGTGAACATCCGAGTCACTGCTGGTTGATTGGATTTGATGCTCATCCTGATCGACTATTTCAGAGGAGGATTCTAAAATTGGTTTCGGAAGTGAACCCTCCAGCGCGTCCCTTAATATCCCGGCTTCTTGTTCAGTGATCGTTCCCTGACTGACCATGTCCTGGATTTGCTTAAGCTCCTGTTCTGTATTCATGATGGATCCTCATTTTCCAGAGCTGAAATCAACCCGGCTGCTTCCGCTGCAGATATTTTTTGGTCCTGAAGCATTTGCAGAATCATCAATCTTTCTTCCTGGTTTTGATTAGCTCTGCGGGAGGAACCAAATATAAACTCTTCGAGATTGAAATCCTGTTTTTTTTGTTGAAACTCCCGGGCTTTCATCTGGGCTCTCCTGATATTTTTTTGGAGTTTCTGTTCGGCCTGTTGGGCGGTTGCTTTCGCCTTGTCTGCGGCCAGGGTCCCTGCTTCTCTGATTTCTTCTTTGACCCTGGTGAGGTTTTCCTCGTTCAGGCCATATGCCTCAAGGGAGCTGGAAAGGTTCCCCAGGGTTTCTTGAAGTTCCTGATCGAGCGCAAACAGCTGAGCTTCAATTTGTTGAACCGTTTTTTGAGAAAAATCTTTGATAACCTGGTCCAGGTTATTTAAGTCCAGGGAGTCAGGGAAGTTTCTCCCTCGGGTTGTATCAGAAACCTTGATTGAACCTCCGGCAGAGATCTTTATCGCCGCACCATCAGCCCCGGTTTTGACTTGGTGTTGAGCGGCTTCTATTTTTTCTTTTTTACCGCCCAGATAGACATGGATTTCTCGGAAGCCGCTGCTCAGATCTGCTTTGATATCAGAATCGGGAGGAAGGGTGATTGAAAGATTTCCTTCGGCTTTGAGCGAATAAAATTGCCAGGGGAGGGGGGAAAAAGAAGCAAATAGATCTCCTTCTGCCGTGGCATCGATTCCCTGTCCAACCTGGTCCAGGATCAGATCTCCCGCACATTTTACAGCTGCCTGCCCGCTGATTTGTTCCGCGTGAAGATCGCCCTGGATTGATTCAACCATCAGGTCCCCATCGACTCTGGAAACAGTTAGATTTCCATTGACCTGCTTGATAACCGGCTGGTGGACGTTCTCAAGGACCAGGTCTCCCACAGCATTGGATATGGAGAGGGATTGATGGTGGTCTTGTATGATCAGATCTCCACTTGCTTTTTCAATGGTAACTGGAAGGTCGTAGGGGATTTTGAGTGAGGTATCAGAAGCAAAGGATAATCGGAGTTTCCTGTCCTTATCCTTCGCAGGCTCTCCAGCGGAGGACCCCAAAATCTGGATTTCCTGCTGACTCCAACCCCGAAGATTGAGATCACCCTCTGCTTTTTCAATTATTAATTCAGATTTCGGCTTGACCGGGATTTGATTTTTCGGCATCAAGATCCCTCCCCGCTTTGATTCAAAAGTTGAATGGCTTCATCGGCCGAGATTTTTCCGGAATCAAGATCATCCAGAATTTGACTTCGTTTATCCTCCGGAAGACCTCCATCGCCGCCAGGTTCGTACCCCAGACTGCGGATGACTTCGTGCAAGCGGTTGCGGATAGTAGGGTAGGATAAACCGAGTTCTTTTTCCATGTGGGTAATTTTGCCTTCTAATCGGACAAAGGTTTCCACAAAGTCCATTTGCTGGGAAGTGAGCTGTGAAAAATTCCGGGAGGAGAACCTGCCTTGAATATTTGTTCCGCAACTCCGGCAGCTGAGGCCGGTTACTACTACTTCCCCTCCGCAAATCGGGCACTGGGATGGTAGGGCGTGCATAATTATCTCCTTATCTGGAATTCGGGTTGATGGTGAACGGGTGCCTGGTTGGACAGCAGCTTACCGCCAGCTGTGATCAAAAGTTTTCCAAACAGTACTTTGATTTCTGTGAATCGAGATTTATGGGCTTTAATTTCTGCGATCATCCGCTGTTTCTCAGCCTCTGCCTCTCGCTCATGCTGCTGGCGAATGATATCTTCATATTCAATTCGAAACATTGTGTTCTCCCTTTGTTTTCTTGAGAATAATCACAGTATATCAAAAAAATCAAATATGTCAAGCAAAAATATCAATAAAATTAAACTTTGTATTGAAAAAATTGATATTATGGCGTGAATATTGCTGTTCGGGGTGGGTTAAACCAAAAAACCCGGCAGAGCCGGGTATGAAAGCAGCTCTGGGTGCTTTATTTATCGATATCGAGGGAAGAGATCAGGCTCTTTTCTTCAGCGTCTATGCTGGCAATTACGATCTCGGTAAAACGGGTCATTCCTCCAGCGTATTCAGTATCTCCCGCTTCAGGAATCCAATTGTCCATCTTGAAAGGGATCACACCGGAGGCCGGAATCCACTCCCCGTTATATTTCCTGGCAATATGAACGTGGGAGCCAGTGCTCTCCCCCCCCTCACAGGATGGATGTCCGACAGGATCGCCAGCCTGGAGAAAATCCCCTTCCTGAACCCGTCCATTGCTGCTGAGGTGGAGATAAAATATGACCCATCCTGTTCTGGGGTCACCGTCACCATCCAGGTCCAGTTCAACCATCCCCGGTTTGGAAGTGGCAACCAGACCCGGAGCGACAGCGACTGTCCATTCTGGAGTTGGTTCACAACCGCCCACTGCACTGGGGGGAGCAAAATCAAGCGCTGCCCAGGGGTCCCCGGAACCCCAGGCTGTATGGGGCCCGCCGGTCAGAGCCCAGGTTTTTTTCTGGTCGAAAGGGAGCTGCATTTCAGGCTGCCGCAGACTGCCTGGTAGATGAGTCTGATAGGACCAGGGGTCTTCAAATAGGTTTTGATAAGTTTGAATTAATCCCTCAGGACCAACTGCTTGATTGAATTCTTCGATGGCATATAACTGCGAGAAGTAATAATGGAGAGCCACTGTGGCGCTGTTCTGCCAGGGATCGGGGTGCTGGATTGTCTGATCGAAAAATTCAATCGTATCCAGATGGCTGGTTTGCCAGCCGTAATACCCTTGATTAAGAGTATTAGTAGCCCACACAAGCTGAATGTAAAGGCCGTGATAGCCATTTTCTTCATATCCCAGCGGATAATCATCGATATCTGCGGGAGGTTCCGGGTTGGTCAGGGCCTGGGTCTGAAACTCCAGCAAGGCAAGCAGAAGTCTGGGGCTTAGACTGAACCGGTTAGCTATGTATTCAACAATTTCAGCCCCACTCCGGGTTTCTTCCGCAGCATATTGCTGATGGTTTTTCAACCAGCCCGGATTTTGATTTACAAATGCAATTGTGTCAAAACCCTGCTGGGCAGGACCATTCACAAAGGCACTATTGGGGAGGATTTGGTAGGCAGTGCCCCAGAGGGATTCGTAATAAATTGGGATTTGCATTGGGAATCCCGGAGGCATAGTGGTGGCATCAAGCGGGATGATTGGGTTCGCAGCGAGGATTTCCTCCACCGATGTGTTAAAACGGCTGGCAAGATTGATCAGGGTATCCCCGTTTTGTGCTGTGTATGGAACCAGTTGACCGGGTTCGTAGAGAGGTCGATCCGGGACTGGTGTGGGGGAAACCGCTGGAGTAAGAGTGGGAGGAAGTTGCGTAGGAGCGGGAAGTTCTGAAACCATCGGCTGACATCCAGTGATAAGTAATGTCAGCAGCAGGAAAGCTGTCCAGAACGCCCGAGATACGCTGCGCCTTTGGTTTGGAATGTTCATGACGGGCATATTTTACCGCGAAATTTGACTTCCGGGAGCGCTGAATGAGCTGGCATTAATCGTGGTCCCATCTTTTGTCAGCGTTCCTGCATAAGGTTTTCCTCCATTATGCGCGGTCCATCCGCTGAGTACAAAAGCGATCGGCCCATTGGCTGCCATCCACTCACCATTGTATTTTCTTGCCATATGGACGTGCGTTCCGGTAGCAATTCCCCCTTCACAGGATGGGTGTCCCAGTTTATCGCCGGGTTGAACCCAGTCACCTTCTTCTACCCGCATCCCGTTTTCCGCGATGTGCAGATACAGCAGCACCCAGCCAGTTCGGGTGTCACCATCCCCATCCAGATCCAATTCCACAATCGCATTTTCTGCCTTAATCACCAGGCCCGGAGCTGAAGCTGTAACGTAGGCATAAGACTGGGTGCAGCCGCCGGAAAAACCGGAGGGGGCAAAATCAATTGCGGACCAGGATCCTTCTCCTTCCCAGGCCCCATGAGGGCCACCGGTGTAGTTCCAGACTGTTCCAGGTGTAAAGGGGAGGATCATTTCCGGTTGATTCAGATCGTAAGAGAATAAGGGCTCATATTCCTGCCTGTTGGCAGGACTTCCGAACATCGAGCGGTAGGTAGCTAGGAAACCGGCATTTTCATCCAGGGCCAGGATCCAATCTTCGCTCTCATAATGCCTGGAAAAGTAATACTGAAGGGCAACTGTCCCTGCATTTAAGGTCGGATCAATCCTGGCCGTGACACTTTCTGAGCTGCGGTCATCTCCCAGGTAGATTTCTGTCAAACGTCCTTCCCGCCATCCGTAATAGCCGATCGAGAGCTGATTGACTGCCCAGCGCAGCTGGTTGACAAGACCTTCATCCTCAAATTTAATATGTCCCATCGGATATTTCAACTCGGCTAGATTCTGGGGTTCTCCGAATACCCAATGGCTTTCATATTCCAGCAGGGCGAGCAGTAAATAGGGATTGATCGAGTTGTTTTCTGCGATTTGGAGGACAATTTCCGCCCCGCTGGTCAGCATACTGTGATCATACTCGCGAGGCCGGCTCAGATATCCCCCGGCTTCTTCCACAAAAGCGATCAGATCTTTTGGGAAGTCGGAATCACTTACAGCGCGGGAGTTTACAAATTCACTGTCCGGGAGCAGGTGAACCCCGGAAGTTGTATTGATCAGGACCTGGGGAATCACCAGCTGGGTGCCGGGATTGATAAAAGAATTTTCTGGCAAGGTGCCTTCAAACTTGATCTGGTCTTTTCTGACCCCAAAATGGGTTGCAACTACATCCAGGGTATCCCCGGCCTGGGTCTGATAAACGATTGGCTCCAGCTCAACATCCGGAGTTGGTACCAATGTTTCTGTAGGTTGAGGAACCGGACTTGCGGCTTGAATAGGAGGTGAAGTGGGTTCTACTTCAACCTCGGTTGTTTCAGGGATGTATGCTGATACTGCCGTAGGAGTTTTCGGGTCTGCCGCTGTAGGTGTATGCCCGATGGGCGGGACGAATATAGGCGGTTCAGAATACACCAGGCTGCATCCGGACGCAGCCAGGGTCAGAACGATCAAAAGGAGTTGACGGCAGCGAATTTCCATAATCAACGTCTAATTAAATTGATATCAGTTTTGTGATCTTCAGCCTGGAGGTAGCTGTCTCCCCTGACCAGGTAACCTTGATACTCGACCCCGGAGCTTCCTGAGATCCACCCTTCGAGATTGAAGGGTGGAGTTTGGTCTGCTGGAATCCACTCTCCATTATAGCGCCGTGCCAGATGGAGATGGGTGCCCGAAGATACACCACCCTCGCAGGATGGATGTCCAATTCGATCTCCTGCCTTGAGGTAGGTTCCATTCTCAACCCGGTCCCGATTCTCGACATGCATGTAAAGTAAAGACCAACCAGTTTGGAGATAAGGGTCCCCATCCAGGCTTTGAACAACCGCCCCGTGATCAGAACGAACAACCAGGCCATCCGCGGCGGCAACGATCCATTGATTGCTCAGTGTGCATCCCTGGCTTTCCATCATCGGGGCAAAATCCAGCGCTGCCCAGGCGGAACCATTTCCCCAACCTCCGTGCGGCCCGCCAGTATAAGCCCAGGTTGTTCCAGGTTCAAAGGGAAGCTGCAGGTCCGGCTGCTGCAGAGATTCGGGGATCAGCGGACTGTAGGTGAAGTCAAAGGGATAGCCGAAAAGCCGCTGGTACGTAGCGGCCAGGCCTGATTCATTTACTGTGGTCAGCCAATCTTCATACCGGTACAGGTTAGAAAAGAGGTTTTGAACCCCGGCTGTACCAGCATTGATAGTTTTATCTATAGGTACCGTGGTTCCGTCTTTCAGAGTCCAGCTGCCCACACCTTTTACTTTCCACAAGTAATAACCCCGGTTTAGTTCATTTGCCGCCCAGGAAAGCTGCTGATAGAGACCTTCGTAACCTGCTTCCCGGAAACCCAGCGGGTAGTCCGAATTTTCGCCAGCCTGTTTTTTGCTCAGCCATTGAGATTGATATTCAATCACTGCCAGCAGCAAGCGGGGATTAACAGAATAGTCGAGAGCAACTCTTTCCACAATCTGAGCCCCGGTTAACAGTTCTTGATTGACCGATTCCTGATAATTGTTCAAATATCCATCCTGGTTGCTCACAAAGGAATCTGATGTAAAACGAACAGTATAGGGGCTTAACACAAGTTCAGAATCGGGAAGAATTTTATAGGCGGGTCCTGGAGGGCTGACCTCCGGAGCTGGTAAAAGGAGAGGTTGCCCGACATAAATCAAATTGGGATTGGTAATTTCATTCACCTGAATAATAGTTTCAGGCAGAAGCTGGTATCGGAAGGCGATGGTTTTTAGTGTGTCTCCTGGTTGAACATAATAGGTAATATCTTCGGTTCTGAGGGTAGGGAGCGGTTTGGGTTGGTTGGGCGTTGGGGTAAAGATAGGTTGATCTGGCTCGCGGGTGGGGGGAAGATACGGGTCAGTTGTAGGGGTCTGGATTGGGTTTTGATACTCTTTAGAGAAGTTAATATACGGTGCTGTGTGCGCAGACCGCGTACAGGCACTGATCAGAGTGGCTAAGAATACGATGAAATGCAGTTTTGTCCTACCCATAATCCAGTTAGAATTGTACCTTGAAGTAGTTGGACTGTCGAAAAGACGTGTTTAATTAAGGATTGCAAGATAAGTGCCATTTGTTTTAGATTCCATTCTGAAATGATCAGACAGGGGATGATACGGTATACTTATCATGCTTTAATAATCAGAAAGGAAGGACATGGAATGGGTTCATATATATTTTACGCTGTGCTGGCAGGTGTAGCCTGGGGTGTAGGAGGGTTTTTTGAAAAGGCAGGTTTACAGGCACTAAAATTACCTCCAATTGCAGGGATCACAATCCGGACTGTGATTGCTCTGGTAATTCTCGGAACGCTTTCCATCCCAGCCTGGAAGTCGATCGAAAATCCCGGCAATATCAAAGCCTGGATAATGATTGCTGTGGGCGGCGGGATTATTGCCGGCAGTTTGGGTATGTGGAGTTTTTACTCATCTCTTTCTCTAACCGAAAACCTCGGGGTCACCCTGGCAATTGCTTTTGCTTTTTCCCCGATTGCAGGAACAGTCGTGGGTTTAATCAATGGATCTCAGGAAATTGATCTGAAAATTGGCCTCGGGTTGGTGGCAATCATTCTCGGGATTGTCTTAATCCAGCTTTCTCACCGGCCAGCAGCTCATTAATTTTCTGAGATGAAGCGGTGATAGATCTTGAAAAAATTCAGGAAAGATTTCCCAAGCACAGTTCGGTCCCGGGAAAGGCGATAAAGTATGAAGGTATTAGTTATATCTGATATTCATGGAAATCGAACCGCTCTGGAAGCAGTTCTAGAGGTGGCTGGTGATTATGATGCAGTCTGGTGCCTGGGGGATTTAGTCGGTTACGGTCCAGATCCAAATGATTGTGTGGCAATTATTCGGGAGTTGCCCCATTTAATATGCCTGCGGGGGAATCATGACAGCGCCGTTGTAGGTCTGACAGAATTAGGGAAATTTAATATTGCGGCCCAGGAGCTGCTGCTGTGGACGAAGGACCAGCTCAACCCAATCCATTATCATTTCATTAAAGAGCTTGAACCGTATCGGGAGCTGGATCATGCCACCCTTGCTCACGGCAGCCCCCGGAATCCAATCTGGGAATACATTATGGATGTTTATACGGC
Organism: uncultured Anaerolineales bacterium; assembly: GCA_964618295.1. Lineage (GTDB taxonomy): Bacteria > Chloroflexota > Anaerolineae > Anaerolineales > UBA11858 > B10-G9. Next base: position 48,026 of record CAZTWV010000004.1, read on the forward strand.
AACAGCAAATTTCGCTTATTTCTCAACCCCCTTATGCTTTGTGGGCCATTCCCATTTACCGGTGATCTATACCCTGTCGAATGGGATTGACCGGGCAGAAGTCAAGTTTTGTAAGGATGGGGATACTACATCCCTGCCAGAATTGTCGATTGCAAACCCGGGATCTGTGGGTCAGCCCAGGGATCATGATCCGCGGGCTGCTTTTGCAATTTTTAATACAGAGGACTCAACCTGGACTCAACATCGAGTTCAATATGATATCCAGGCTGTTCAAGAAAGAATGTCCTTAGCTGAAATGCCGGTGGAGTATATTCACCGCCTGGATCTCGGCTGGTAAGGGAACCTTTCTGATAATTATTACGTCCTGTAAGAAACAGCAATCTATTAATAGGAGAAAATGAGATGATAAAAAGAATCACAGTTCTGATTGTTCTGGCCCTGCTCCTTTCTAGCTGCGGCTCACAGGTAGTTCAAGAGGTCTCAATGCGGGATGGTGGTCTGTCTTCAAATGCGGATTTCGCTGGTGAATCTTTTGCGCCTGAAGCAGAGGAATCGATTACGCTTGATTCCAGTCTTAAAATGGAGAAATCCACGGCTGATCAGTCCAACCGTATTGTTATCAAGAATGCAAATTTATCCATTGTGGTAGAAAAACCTGGAGAAACCATGGATGCAATCAGTGAACTAGCTGACGAACTGGGTGGTTTTGTGGTTTCTTCAAATCTTTTTCGGACCAATACAGAACGCGGTCTGGAAGTTCCCCAGGCAAATATCACGATCCGGGTTCCTGCAGAGAGTTTGGATCAGGCTCTGGAAGTTATCAAATCCGGCGCAGGACAAATCTTAAGTGAAAATGTAACCGGGCAGGATGTGACCCAGGAATATACAGACTTATCTTCCCGTTTGCGAAATCTGGAACGGGCAGAAGAACAGTTGTCCGAAATTATGAACGACGCATACCAGACAGAGGATGTTCTAAGTGTCTATAACCGGTTGGTAGAAGTTCAGCAGGAGATTGAATTAATCAAAGGTCAGATGCAGTATTATCAGCAGGCAGCTGCTCTTTCTGCAATTTCCGTCACCATTCAAGCCAACGAAGCAGTCCAACCGCTGCAAATTGGCGGATGGCAGCCGGTTGGGGTTGCTAAACGGGCAATCCAGTCCTTGATCAATACCCTGGAGTTCTTTGTTGATGCATTAATTTGGATCGTGCTGTACATTCTGCCGGTTGCCGTAATTTTATTTTTCCCGCTCCGCTGGATCTGGCGGGGGTTGAAGCGTTTATTCCGGGGAAACAAGAAAAAAGATAATCAGGAAAACAGCAGCGATCCATCCTGATCCGGGATTTTTTGTTGATGGGTAGTGAAAAGTCTGGCTTCAAACTATGAAGCCAGACTTTTTGATGGGATGATTAGCTGCCGCATCCAGTATAATGAGAAAACTATGAGACAAATTGTTGAAGAAACTCAGGATTTGTTGGGAATTAAGCTCACTGATCATCAGTTATCTCAGCTGGAAACTTTTGCAGCGCAGCTGAGTGACTGGAATGAACGGTACAGCCTGACCGCAATTATTGAGCCCGACAAAGTCCGGGTCAAGCACTTCCTGGATTCCTTTTCCCCGTATCTGGTCTTGAAAGATTTTCACCCCCAAAAAATCATTGATATTGGTACGGGAGCTGGTTTTCCAGGTATTCCGCTGAAAATATTGTTGCCCCATCTCGAGCTCACCCTGGTGGACTCTGTGGCGAAAAAAGTGGAATTCTGTCAATATGCTGTTGATGAACTGGCGTTTAAGGATGTTTATGTGGTCCGGGGTCGGGTGGAAAAAATTGCTTGGGATGCCGATTTTCGGGAGCGGTATGATTTGGCTGTGTCCCGGGCTGTTGCTCATTTATCAACTTTGAGTGAATATTTACTGCCATTAGTTCGGGTAGGTGGGAGAATGCTGGCGATGAAGGGCGACCGGGGTCCACAGGAAGCGCAGCAAGCTGAGAATGCGATCCGGATCCTCGGTGGAGAGCTGGAACAGATCCAGAAAGTAACCCTTCCTGGGGTAGTTGAAGATCGATATCTGATCGTGGTACACAAGAAAGCCGCTACTCCCGACAAATATCCCCGCCGGGTGGGAGTACCGGCAAAAAGACCGCTATAAATCCTGGATTTGGAGCTGACCGTTCTGAATCCGCCAGAAAGTTGACTGGGTTTGAAAATTTGCAGTGAATAAAGATAAATCCGTTGTGGTCAGCAGAGATTGTTCTGTTTGAGATAATCTTTCCAGCAGATCTTCACGCCGTAGATCATCTAACTCCGCCAGAACTTCATCCAGGAGCAGCACCGGCCAGAAGCCGGTTTTTTCTTTAAAGTAGGTAATTTCCGCCAGCTTGATGGACAGCAGTGCTGTCCGCACCTGGCCGCGCGATCCGTATGTCCCCAGATCCAGGCTGTTGCTCAAGAAAATTAAATCATCCCTATGAGGTCCAATGGTGGTCACACCCCTTCTTATTTCCTCTGGACGGAGGGAAATAAGCGTTTCTCTGAAGTCCTTTTGAATATCTTCCAGGCTCAAACCACTTCGATCAAGCTGGTTTTCAAGCGGCAGTTCCAGCTGGTTGGCAGGTGAAGGGAGAGGTTCATACGCTGGTGCATACCGCAGGCGGAGTATTTCTGCGCCTCGGGTCAGCTCCTGATGAATTCCAGCAGCAATTTGTTCCAGTTCTTTCAGAGTTTGAATTCTGGAATGGATCAGGTAGCTTCCTGACTGGGTCAGGAGTTCATCCCAATAAGCGAGCTGGCCTGGATCGCCGTGATTCTCTTTGAGCTGTTTCAGAAGCGCGTTCCGTTGGGTGACAGCTTTTTTATAATCCGATAAGTGGTGATTGTAAATTGGATCAATTTGAGAGATTGTTAAGTTCAGATAATGCCGCCGCCGCCGGGGGCTCCCGGTGATAATCTGCAGCATGTGAGGCAGAAATAATACAGCGTTGAAATGTCCGATTACCTGATTGATTTTTCGTTCAACACCATCCAGCAGGATTTCTTTTCTGAGGGAAGTTCTGCCATTCTGGTTCTTATCGAGAATAATTCTGATTTCGAGATGATGGGAATCTGTCCCCCGGATGTAATCTGCGACAATTCTTGAGACTGCCAGCTGCTGATCTTGGATGTAAAAGTTAACCAATTCCTGGGTGTTAGTGGCCTGGAATGATTCCAGAGCGGACAGATAATAGACGGCTTCCAGCAGGCTGGTTTTCCCCTGGGCATTGTCGCCAACCAGGATTAAGGATTTTTTTGGTATTTCTTGATCCAGACGGGAAAAAATCCTGAAATCAGTTAGAGAAAGGTGAGTGAGATACATGCGAGCTAGACAGGATCGAAGTCTTCATCCGGCTTCCAGACCTGTGTTGCCCGGTCTGTGTAAAGGATGCCGTTAAGATGATCAATTTCGTGCTGGAATACTCGGGCTAACCATCCTTCCGGATGCAGTATCACCGGGCTGCCGGTGCGGTCCTTGCCTTCGACCGTTACCTGATAGGCTCGTTCCACTTCACCCATTAAACCAGGGATGGAGAGACAACCCTCAGCTCCGAGCACCACATCGGTGGAAAAACGTGTGATTTTTGGGTTTACCAGAATGTACAGCTCAGGCGGAAGCTCTTCATCCTCTTCGCTTCCAAATTCAATCACTATCACCTGTTGGGAAACATTCACCTGGGGAGCCGCTAAGCCTACACCGGATTCCATCCGCATGGTTTCGATCATGTCGTCAATCAGCTCCTGCAGCTCTGGACCAAAATCACGAACCGGCTCAGATTTTTTACGCAGGGTAGGATGGGGAACTAAAATCACTTCACGGGCGGGCATAACAATAACTTCTCCTCAAAAAAATCTTACTCAGGTGGAGATGATAATTTTGTGGTCTGATCCGGATCACTTTGACTTTCCTCGTGGTAAGCCGCTAAAAATTCTACCATATCATCCCGGCGGCGTTGAGACTCTTCCGCTTCGAGACGTTTTATCGCCCCATTATAGCGTTCAAATAATTCATTTTGGACAGATTTTGGATGAGCGACATCCTCAAAATCTAGCCTGATATCTCCCACATTAATTGCGACAGTTCCGAAATCAAATAACCGTTGAACGATATTTTCCCGGCTGTAATCCAGGCTGAGGATGTTTTCCAGAAGCGCAGACCTTTTTGTTTCTCGGCCGAAGGGTGAACGGTCAAGGTCGATAATTTGCTGGTCGGTAATCTGGAATCGGTCATTGGCCCAATCGGCAAATACATATCCTAATCCCATCAAGGTTGCACCAGTCAGGATCGCCAGGATGGCGAAGGAAGGAATGGAAAGCAGGTTTACAAGGCGGGCAAAAACTACAGCTATTTCAAGTACCAGGGCCATCCAGAGCCACCAGGAATTTCTGAGCAGGATAAATTTATGTTTTCGGTAGTTGATGACCCCATCCAGCTCATACCGGGCCCGGAAAAGGTTGAGGAATTCCTGCAGGGGGGTGATCGTCTCAGTTACCTGGGGGCTGGCTGGAATTCCGGCCGGAAGTGAATCGTCAAGTTTCCCTTCCGGGCTCAGTTCGTTGTCCTGCATTCCCAGTCGGGTCCGGATCGTTTCACCGATCTGGGAGATTTCTGAGTGCTTGGCTTTTTCTTTGGCCAGTCGTTGGGTTTCAAGGATAATTTCCAGCAGAACCTGGGGGTAGGCGGAGTTGCGCATAGGCATGTTGCCAGTGTAGGTTCGGATGATCACATCTCCATAGCCAAAAATCCGTTGAATTTGATTCGTTGATTTGTTAACTGAGAGAACAGACTGCAGGGGGACTTCTCGGCGCTGGTCATGAAGCCAGAGTACTTTTTCAACCCAGGCAACCCGTTGATTGGAGACCAGATAAAAATCATTTCCCCAGTCTAACCAGTACCAGTAAACCCAGCCTCCAAATAAAATTCCGGTGATAGGAAGAAAAATCCAGCGGTTAAACCCCAGTAGAAATGACAGCACGAGAGCTGCAATTAGAAATAACACTGGAAATCCCAGGCGACCATAGAAGGTGTTGAGGTGTTTTCTAGAGATAAAGCGGAGATATTCGTCATCTCCCAACCAGGGAAATGGATAATTTTTTTGGAGAATCCTGCTCTTGTTTACAGCCTGAAGTTTGCTTTTGAGCTCCGGATATGCTTTTAAGATTGCCTCAAAACCTCTCTTATTGACAGCGGCCAGTTCAGTATGCTCTTTAGCTTTGGCCGTATTGGTCCGCAGTGCATTTTTCAACAGGTCTGTGTTCCCAAAATGTTCTCTGATGCGAATCCTTCTGGAAGAACCAGAAGGATCTGTCAAATGAATTGCTCCTTCCATGATCAGAAAAAAATTCCGGGCCGGGAATCCCTCTCTGTAAAGAACCTCTCCAGGCTCCAGTGTAATTGGCTGGAAGAGCGGAAGCAGCTGCCCAAGCTCGTCGTCAGAAAGTGAACTGAACAGATAGTGAGTACGTAAAAATTCGAATACAGCTTTGGAGTTCATAATTGCCTGGGTGTCCTTATTTGTTAACTCTAATTTTAACATAAGCTCTTCAAGCGGCATGTCCACATTGAAAAACGTATTTCCGGTGGGATGATCCAGGAGATTGATTGTCCTTAACAAGCAGCCATAGAAAAGCTATTGATGATAGAATAGGGACGAAGTTTTTATCTCAAATTAAGGAGCAAGTTTTATGCCCATCTATTTTGGAACCGATGGTTGGCGGGCGGTTATCTCTGATACCTTTACTTTTCACAATTTACGACTGGTGACTCAAGCAATTGCGGATGCAGTTCATTCTGGACACTGGGTCAGTGAATCCGAGGTAAAGGAGGGGGTGGATCCTAAGAAGTTTGTAGTTGGTTTTGATACGAGATTCCTGTCAGACCGTTATGCCCGGGATGTGGCCAGGGTGCTGGCAGCGAATGGATACACAGTGCTCCTGACCCAGGCAGATGCATCCACGCCGGCTATCTCATATTCGGTCAAGAAGTTAGGTGCTGTCGGTGGAATTGTGATCACAGCATCTCATAACGCTCCCAGATATAATGGTCTGAAGCTCAAAGCTTCGACCGGGAGTGCTGCTTCCAGTGAGCAGAGCAGAAGAGTTGAAATCTACCTGAATGACAACCAGGAAAGGGGCCGGGGACCGAATTTGATGGATTGGAACCAGGCTGTTGATTCCGGTTTGATTCATCGCTTTAATCCAATCCCGGACTATTTCCAACATTTACGCTCATTGATAAATTTTGATGCGATTGCAGAAAACCCGCCCCTGGTTGTTGTGGATTCGATGCATGGATCTGGAAGAGGGTTGATAAAGGGGATTTTACAGGGAACAGGATGCGAGGTGGTGGAAATTCGCGGCGAGATGAATCCGGGTTTTGGGGGAGCTCATCCTGAGCCGATTGGCCGTCACCTGGGTGCTCTGGCAGGGGCGATCAGCACTGGAATGGGAAACCTGGGTTTAGCCCTGGATGGAGATGGAGATCGGATTGGTGCAATGGATGAGCGCGGAAATTTTGTAGATCCGCATAAGATTATGGCCTTATCCCTGCAGTACTTGATTGAAGAAAGAGGCTGGAGGGGACCGGCGGTCCGCACAGTCTCAACTACCCGGATGATCGATAGGCTGGCTGCGGAGTATGATCTTCCAGTTTATGAAACCCCGGTCGGTTTTAATCATATTGCTGAATACATGATGACAGAAGATATTTTAATTGGTGGAGAGGAGTCAGGAGGGATCTGCTTTCGGGGACACATCCCAGAAGGTGATGGGGTGTTGATGGGGTTGCTGCTGGTTGAAATGGTTGCGGTCTCCGGAAAATCATTATATGAGTTGGTAAACAAGCTGCTGGAAAAGGTAGGTCCAGCCTTTTATGAGAGGAAGGACCAGCGTTTGCAGTACCCGGTGGAAAAGAAGCAGATGGTTTCCCATTTGGTTGAACAGGCGCCAGCAGAAATTGGCGGTATCCCAGTTCGGGAAGTGATGACCACAGATGGAGTCAAATTTATTCTCGAAGACGATTCCTGGCTGTTGATCCGACCTTCAGGTACTGAGCCAGTCCTTCGAGTTTATGCAGAGGGAAGAAGTGAAGAAATCGTTCGTTCGCTGCTGGAATTTGGAGAAAAAGTAGCCAATCAAGTAACCTGAAAATTTCACCGGGATTCCTGGAGATAAGAAACCACCCGCAAAGCTGTTTTTGCGGGTGGTTTTGATATCAGGCAGGTGATGAGGATTGAGGTCAGTTTGGCGCGGAGCGCAGCCTGCGGCTGAGAATGATAACCGCAACCAGTACTGCAGCAAGCAGTAATTGAGTTGGCGCCCCAAAATCATCCCCAAATCCGGTATCAGGCAGGGCGGTTGCGGTGGCGATAGGTGTACTTTCCTCCCCACCCGCTTGCTGGGTCAGGAGGGCAGCCACAGTTTGGGTAGCCGGATCCGGTGTGGGAGACTCCGAGACAGGTGTATTCGTTGGAGCCACAACTGGAGTGTTTGTCGTGGTCGCCGTTGGCAGGGGAGTCTCTGTTGGAGGGAGTGTGGCGGTGTTTGTGGGGGTTAGAGTTGCCTGTTTTGCAATTGCAGTTTGCTGGCTTTGTTCCGCAATAGCCGTATTGGTAGCATTAATTGCTGCAACCTGGGTTTGCTGGTTTGTATCCCTCCCGGGCAGAATGACAACGGCATAAGCTGCAATTGCTATTAATGCCAGAAGTAAAATTCCACCGAGAATACCAGCGACGATTAAAAAGGTCCGGTTTGAACTGGCCCCGGAGGCAACAGTCTCGTCGGAATCAAATTCTTCGAATTCCAAATCGTCCAGATCATCAAAATCGTTCATCATACCCATATCTAACTCCTCTGTCTATCCTGCTGATATCATCAGGTAAACTTTGTTTACACTTCTTGCTGAATGATCACTCTCAGATTTTTTTGTGGTAGAACTACGTTTGATTCCTTTGGAATTGAAACTTCAACAGCTTGATCCTTGACCCCGCTGGGGAAAGTATATCCTGATCCCAGAATGGTCTCAACCCTCCCGATTTTTGATATGTGGGGGCCACTGATAATCATTACCTGTTGCCCGGGTGCGAGCTCCACGATTTCCTGGGGAGGTTCTGCATCACGTTGACTGGGCAGGGAAATAATCACCTCTGGAAAAACGCCTTGGTAAAGATCATATTTTTGGGCGTTGAGAGCGATATTCCGATCCCGATTGGAGACCAATATATTCTTGGACAACGTGTTCATTGGTTTCGATCCGAACTCATCAAGAACGATGATTGGGTACGGCATCTGGCGTGCTGTTGGAATCAGGGATGGTGACATACTGGCTAAAACCAGCCCTTTAATGGGTGTTGCTTCCGCTGTCTTTAAAACTTCAGGGTTGGTGCAGAAACCGGCGATCAGCACTGATCCCCGGAAGCTGATGTTTACATCTTCTGGGTGAAGTTCCCGGTTAAGTTCATTGTCAATGGGTTGGCTTACCCCGTAAGCAATCCTCCCATTACCCCAAACCCCTTGAATCAGGGTTCCTTTTGTTTCGAGGATTGCACCTCTCTCAGGGATAATGGTTGTGACTGTTCCATCTAACCCTGCCTGGAGATCCTGATCACTGGCAACCATCTCGTAGAGTACTTTCCCGTCTCCCGCAATCCGGATTACTCCATTACCAGGAGCGCGAACAACCCGCTGGAACAAACCTACCGGTCCTGCAATTACATCACCTTCAGTTAATTCATCTCCAGATTGGCGCTGGAGAAATTCATCCGCCTTTTCAGGATTGACGTTTAATCCTTTGGCAATATCCATCAGAACATAACTGGGTGCTACTGGAGCAGAAACGATCACATCGCTGGGTGTAACTTTCTGCATCCGGCGGGTCAAAACTTGACCAGGAACAGGTAGGACCCGTTCCCGCCGGATGTTGACTAGAGGATGAATTTGTTTAACTTTAGTTATCATATATGACTCTTCGATCAATTTGCTTCAGCCCAGCTTCTGGAGCATTTTTCGCCAACTGGCATTACGAGCAACATTCTTTTTCATCTCCGAAGAAAATTGGAGAGGTCTGCCCCTGGCATCAATGATCACTCCCAGAACACCGCCAACAGCATTCACTTTCCCGGATTTTCCAGAGCCGCCCATACCAATGTCAAAGCGATGGAAAGGACGGAGGTGAAGTGAGACCTTTTCTCCGGTTTCAACCGGCAAGGGCACGATTGTACCGAATTTAATATCCCGGGTACTGGTTCTGCCGTCCGCCCGGCTGAGAGTCACCCGGAGGATCGGTGTCCCTATCCGCGCTGTTCCAACTGGTGCAATAACTGTGCCCAAATTCAGGAAAGTGCTGGATTCAATGATTTGGACTGTCAGAAGCGGGTTTCTTTCGCTGATTGCACCGAGGAATGAAAGCATATTATTTTGATCAAGTGCGAGGGTGGTTACCCCGGTGGGTTGAAGTCCATCGAGCAATATATTGAAACTCTCCAGGTAGCTGGGAGCTTCAGTCAGGACTTTTCCAGCTCCAATAATCGGTTCAACAGGCGGGAGTAATTTACCTCCGCTGTTTTTCGCTTTAAGATTAAAGGCGGGAAGGCTTCGCTGAACAGCAATGGAGAATGCCTGCTTCGCCAGGGCGTGTTCAATCGCCAGCTGGTCAGGTTCTGAAGGAATGATTTCTGGATTTACAGATTTATTGAAGATATAGTTTTCAATTTCCTGGGCAGTGATCGGTACAGCTAACCAGCGTTGGATATCAAAGAGGGAAGACTCTTCCAGGATACCTCTGGCTCCTGACCCAATACCCAGGTGGGGATAAACTTTTAGGACTTCTTCTCCGGAAAATCCTCCCGCTAGAACAGTGTTTTGTGATCCAAGATCGACACCTAAGACCCCTTTTTCCGGCTCGTATTTTTGGCTGAGAAATTTAATAGCCCGACCTAAACCGGCCGCTGAGGAAGTAAAATGTCCGTTTGTCCAGGAGAGCAGTTCCCGGATTCCTCCGGTTTGCTGGAGGCGGATTTGATTGTAAACTTCACTGATGGTTTTTTGAGCGGGAAAGAGCTGTTCTTCACCAAGTAAAGGCAGGATATTCGCAGTAATGTGAAGTTTACTGATTTTTTCCAGACTGGTTTTAACTTCATCTTGAAGGTCTTTATTTCCGGCAAAGATAATCTGGGGCTTTTGGTTTTTTTCAATTAGGTAACTTGCGAGACCTACTAACTCCAGCATTGTCAGGATCGATCTTGTGGCCCCACCGTTAGTTCCACCTGTGAGAATGATCAGATCCGGTCGAATTGATGTGATTAAGTTGATCCTATCAGATGGCGTTCTCTGATCGTTGAGGGATATTCTGCTGACAATTTCGGAATAGGTGGTTTCAGCAAGATGTTGGGCGTGTTTCAGAGAAACATCATCCAGCAAACCTACGATAACCGTCTGCAAGGGGGGACCTGCTGACATGGTGGCGACCATTATGTCTACCCCTTCATTATCAGATGTGCTGGGAATGATCAATCCGCCTTCTTTGCTGATGAACATCCTTTCTGTGTATGTTTGGAGATTTTCGATTGCTCTCCAAATACCTTCTGTAGCATCAAAAAAAGGTGCCCCGGATGTAGTTGGAGAAGTCCCTCGACCAACAAAACGGTATCGTCCACTGACGACGTCAAAAAACATCACCCGGGTTTGGGTGCTGCCAATATCAACTGCGAGTACGGAATGAGGTCCTGTTGTGTTTGTATTCATGATTCAGGATGAAAATAACTGTAAACCCATACTGCTTAAAAACTCCCAGATAAAGGAAAGGCGTTCAACTAAGGCTGCCAGGGCTGCAAGATAAACTCCAGCATACAACGAACCAAAAGTCACTGCCAGAAAAACTTTTCCTACTTTGCTGATAATTTCTATAAACTGTGTCCTTTTTTGAGCCTGTCCCGGGATCAACTTTGTTCCAAAATGAAAATAAATCAAAGTCGAAATTGTTCCAATCACAACCAGGAAACCATTCAGGAACTGGATCCAGGGCCGGGTTAGAAATGCGGCTGAGTCCAGATCCACGGCATTAATTGTCCCAAGGATTTGAGGGAACAGCGTGCCGGTGATTGCTCCTCCAATAGCGGTTGCAGCTCCGATTCCAACCAGGATGGCAACCGTCCAGTTGCCTGCTTTCCGGAAAGGGGTTGCTTTCAAAATCAGAAATATGCTGGGGATGATCAATAAAATGGAAAGCAGTCTTTCTTGATTCGAACCGGTAATCAAAGGGAGGATCAGACGGGGGATAAGCACGTTATTGACGGTGATAATTGCAACATATGCAGCCGAAACGCCGATAAAAATATGAACAACTAAACGGAAGAAAGGGTTGTCTCCCAGTAAGTAGCTAAAAACCAGTACTGTCAGCAAAAAGCCAATAGAAAAACCAATGAAATCAACCATGCTGAGAGTGGATATGTTCACTGATCTTCTCCTGATTGCTGTCTGCGGTGCTGGGTAAACAGTGCCAAGAAACCGTTTGCCAGACCGGAGATGAAGATAGTTCCCACAGAGATGATGATCCCAACATTATAAGATAACCAGTTTTGATGACTGGGACCTGGTTTACCTTGGAGCAGCTCATATTTCATTCCACCCACAATCCCTGCCGCATAGCCATTCAAGGGTTGGGGGATTGTTTGGTAATAAGGGAGGATCAGTTGTTCTACCTGGGCACTGATAATCATACCTAATGGAGTAGAACCAAGATATGGCTCGATTTGCTCAATCCATAATTTTGCATTATCTGGATCATCAGTAATCACCAGCACAAATTCATAATCATCTAGTCTGTTGACATTCAGGAGCGGAGGAGCTTCCCAGGCGTTGGAACCATTATATGCCAGCGAGATAATTTCTTTGGGGGAAAAAACAAAACTGAGCAGTCCAGCAGCATTGCCCGGTAAGTATCCCAGGTTTACATAGTGCTGTCCGGAACGATACTCATGACTGCTCAGCTCAGTTTGTAGAAAGTTTTCAGCCAAAGCTGGTCCTGTGGGGTGGGTTGAGATCAGTGAAATATAAGTGTCATTTTCCATTAGATGATCTACAGCAGCAGCAGCAGCGATTGTCATTTCCCCTGCTGTGGCTGGTTGATAATCAAAAGCAATCAGAACTGGATCTTCTGGTTCCAGATTGGCAATGATCTTATTCAGGGAGCTGACTCCTGCTGTGGGATCTATTGCTTGTACTGCGGGGTCTGGATTTGATTCTCCACCAAAAATTACGACTCCACCAACCGTAACCAGCAGTATTACAGCTATCAGCCAGCGAAGGACTCGTTGGGTAACTATTGGTGGGGGTTTTTGAACATGCTTAACTTTATTTTCAGACTCGATCAACGAGTTCAACATTGAAACATAATCTTGTTGAGTCTTTGTAACCGTGAGATCGAGATTTTTAGATTTAATTTGTTCAAGATCCAGGGCGGATTCTGCTTCGGCTGGTAGAATACTGGGGATTCCCGCCAGAGGACCATAATTTTCTATATAATCTTCATCTTCATCCAAACCATCAAGCCCGCTGGATTCAACAACAGGTCTCATGGCTTCAACCCAACCTGGCAGTTCAGCCTGGGTGATGTCTTCTGACGTCAATAAAGGATCAATATCATCAGAAGCATCTGTCAGCCAGCTCGGCAGATCTTCATTAAATAGTTCGTCCAAAAAGTCATCATCTTCGACTTCAAAGGGGTCGACAGCTTGCTGATCTGCTGTATCCCTGCCTTTATCATCCATGCCAGCGAGAAAATCCAGATCCTGGGAGGATTTCCGAGTATCTTTTTGTTCCTGTTCGGTTGCCCATGAAGGGAATTTTGGGGGGGGAGTTTCATCCTCAACGGGAGGAGTTGGTTTCTCTTCCATTGGAGGGAGAGGGGTTTTGTCGATTTGATCAGCTTTTTGTTTTAGGAACTCATTTAGCAGTTCATCTTCATCATCCATCTGAAGCCATTCCGGAATACTTTCTTCCTCCGGTTCGGCAGTTGGGATCCCGCCGTCATCCATTGGTTCTGGATCTCCCGTTACGGCAAGCCAATCAGGGAAGGAGCTGTCATCATCCACCTGCTCACTGCTTTGATCGAGACGTTTGATCCTTTCCAGCCAATCTGTATCCGGTTTTTTTTCTTCTTCTTCCTGCTCCGGCAATTCGGGAATTTCTGGCATGCTGTCAGAAGGCGAATCTTCAAGAAATAGCTCGTCGTCATCAGTTCGTAGTAAATCCAACCAGCCTTCCTGATCCCCGCTTTCTTCGGCTGGAATATCAGATTCCAGGAAATCAAATTCCTGATCTGGTTCGGATGAGGAATTTCCCTTCTGGCTTTGATCAAAACTTTTCGAGATTTCAGATGAGGAGAGATCGTCCGGGATAGAATCTTCTGCGGAGTTCTGGTGTAAGGCGGAACCACAAAAATCACAAATCTGATTTTCTTCCGGGTTGGGTCTTCCGCAGAACGGGCAGCTGATCTCAGACATGGTTATCCCCCATAAGGACGATCAGTCCCGGTCAGTATTCTAAGCCCGGTGGCAATTGTACCTAGGGCGATGCCCAGCAGCAGTCCTCTCGCTCCACCAAGAGCTGGAATGCGGATAATCCAGTTCCGGACTCCCTGGAGAAGGGGTTTTGTAGCAGGGGGAATGGAAAATGAACCAATTAGGACAAGAATCAGGATTAAGAAAAATGTGATGGAATACAAATCCATCCTTTTCCGAAGAATTGTAGCTGCCGCATAGGTCAGGCTGACTGTGGTAACTGCCAGTAAACTGGTTTCGATTGGCAGCTGGATATAATTAAATACCCAGCCGGATATCTGGAAATTGGGCTGACCGAGCATATAGGTCTGAATCATGTCGATAATCCCGGCTGCCAGAGTTACCAGGAGAGAAATAATCAGGATCAAACTGTAACCGCTGTTTTCATTGTTAGATCCCATTTTTGTAAAGTGAACCCGCAGGAGATTTATGATTCCCACTAGAAGTGCAACTGCCGATAAAACCAAGCCCGTCCGGAGCAGTGCGAATCGGATGGTGACTGCTGAGGGGATAAAGTAGCCCAGAAGGACAACAATCCCAACTCCAATTGCGATAGCCGTTGAAACAGGCGCTTTGATTTTGATGTTCATATGGATCCAATCAGTAAATTCTCAATAAATTGGTCAATTCCGAATATATTCAGTAATACACCAAGTAAAATTAATCCAACAATCATCCATCGAAATATATCTTGAGCGGTTACGCTGGCATGATAAATTTTCCCCGCATCAAGATAAGCTCCTGAAACGAATAGTTCTTCTCCGATTAGGGGGTCTGAGGCTGATGCGTAAAGAACCGCTTGAGCTGGAAGCTGGGCAGCTCCGGTGATGGTTGAAGTACCCTGGCGTTCACCGGCTGTGGTCAGCCAGATTAATTCGCTTCCGAACCAGCCGGTAAAGACATTTGCGGAGACATTATCATCCCGGATTGTTGTCAGAGTACCGGCTGCATAAGAATATGGTGTCACCCCCACCAGTTCTCCATATGAGATTCGGCTTTGATCTTCAATGCTGATTGATTGGGATGTTCCAAGAATTGTATCCTGGGCTAGAATGGAAGTCGCTGCATTTCCGGTTGTGGCAAGTGGAGGATAGTCGCAGATGGATGATTTGGCTATAATCTGCTTTAAAAGAGTCAATCCAGCCAGCGTAGCCGCAGATTCTGGGCCGGTTATTCCACCGTGTCCCAGAGATAAATGGAGCTGAGTGCCATTTTCAACAGCTGCATTGACTTTTTGATTAATTTCATCGTATCCATCGATGGATCGTAGGGGGCTCTTATCCTGATCTTCTGTGAGAAAATTAACCAGGAGTATGACCCCGAGAAAAAGAATCACGATTAAAATCCCTGCAAATCCAGCAGCCGACAAGGTGTTCCTCCCGGTGAGATTGGTTCAGAGCCCTGATCGCAGCGTCTCGATGAACAAAGCGGTTTCAGCAGGGTCTTCCAAAATCTGGGCCAGTTTTGATGTTTTCTGGTCCGGTATAAATGTAGACAGTACTGGCTGCCCAAGATAAACCAGCTGGGCCAGAATAATGTTTAATGGTCCAGCCGCTTCCAGCAGGTTTGCAGCGAGTCCATGTAGGACTTGAAAGTTGGGAAAACCTGCCTCTTGGTCCTTTATTTCTTTGTTCATAGATCAGATTTAGTATAGCATAATTTCGTGTTTCCAGTCAGCCCAGGACGGGGACCGGTTTGGGATAGGGAGGTGGAGATTGAATGATCTAATTCTCTCAAATCATATAGGGAGGATAAGGTATGATATATATATTGAAAACATCCACCACTGAGGAGGTTTTTTATGCAGCCGGATATCCAGGATCAAATTCTTGAACTCGTTCGATTGGCTGCCACTGATTTACCAGGGGATGTGGAACAAAAACTGCGTCAATCTCGTGATCAAGAAGAAGAGGGCAGCGCAGCGCGAGGTGCTATAGACACAATTCTGAAGAATGTAGAACTCGCCCGCCAAAAATCAACCCCGATATGTCAGGACACAGGCACCCCAATTTTTTATGTTTACTATCCTGAGGGTTGGAGTACTCGCAAGCTTCGATCCCAGATTCAAGGGGCCGTTGTCTCTGCTACTGAGAGATCCTACTTAAGACCTAATTCCGTTCATGCTGTAACTGGAAAAAATACCGGTGATAATACAGGCGATGAGCATTATCCATCTATCCATTTCAAGGAAGTGGACGGCGAGACACTTACAATAGATCTAATGTTGAAGGGGGGAGGATGTGAAAATGTCAGCACGCAGTACAAGCTGCCTGATTCAAAGCTGGGAGCTGCTCGTGATTTAGAAGGAGTCCGAAAAGTTGCTCTGGATGCTGTCAATAAGGCCCAGGGAAAAGGGTGCGCTCCAGGAACATTGGGAATTGCGGTAGGGGGTGACCGGGCAACTTCCTACAGCGCTTCCAAAGAAGCTCTCTTTCGGAAGATTGGTGACCAAAACCTGGATCCGGATCTGGCGGAACTGGAAAAGAAGATTACTGATCAAGGCAACCAGCTTGGGATTGGTCCGATGGGATTTGAAGGAAAAACCACCGTGCTGGATACAAAAATTAAAGCCCTCCACCGCCTGCCCGCAAGTTATTTTGTTTCAATTTCCTATATGTGCTGGGCATACCGCAGGCGGCGGATGACCTATCAGGATGGAAATACTGCATACAGCTGACATAAAATCTATTCCTGCCGGCAGTCGAAAAATCTGAAAAAATTTCTGTCCAACTTAATGGATTCAAACAAAACCCGGTCGTATCGAAAACAAATTGTGCGGGTTAAAAACTGTGCAATGGTATTCTGTTGATAAATAATAAATCTGATAAAGGAGCTTCCATGCAGCAAGATTCAAATCATGACTTCTGGATTTCAAAACGATGGTTGTGGTATTTGTATGATATTGGAAATTCAGCCTATGCTGCTGTTGTCATCCTGGCGATATATGCCGCATATTTTAAGGGCCATGTGGTTGGGGGAGTTGAAGGGTCACGCTTGTGGGGTGTCTCTGTAGGGATTGCAATGCTGGTGGTCGCAGTTATTTCACCAGTCCTTGGGGTGATTGCTGACTATTCAGGAAGAAAAAAGCGATTTTTGCTGTATTTCACCATTCTTTCAATCAGCTGCACAGCACTGTTATTCTTTGTCGAAAAAGGCGATATCCTGCTGGGAATGGTTTTGTTCATTCTGGCGGAAATCGGCTACCGAGGGGGGCAGGTTTTTTACAACTCTCTGCTTCCAGAAGTTGCCAACCGGGATGATATTGGACGGGTATCAGGTAATGGATGGGCAATTGGGCTCCTGGGTGGGATAGTTTGTCTTTTTCTTGTGCTCGGCCTGGTAACTTTAAACGAAGGTACATTTTATGTTCGTCTGTCACTGGTGATTACCGCGGTTTACTTTAGTGTTTTTGCCGCTCCATTGCTGATCTGGTTTCGAGAGCGTGATACGGGTCAACCTTTCAAATCTGGTGAAAACCCTATTTCGATTGCCCTTCAGCGTCTGCGACACACATTCTCAACAGTCAAACACTATCGCGAGTTTGTAAAATACATAGTCGCCTTCTTGATTTACAACGACGGAATTTTGATGGCGATAAACTTTGCAGCGATCTTCGGAGCTGTGATGTTCGGGTTGGATCAGCAGCAGATCATTTTGTTCATGATCTTGATCCAGTTCACAAGTGTGATCGGGGCTTATGTTTCGGGATGGATTGCTGACGCCAGAAGCAGCAAGACTGCCCTGGTGATATTTTTGGTGTTGATGCTGGGGGCTGTTGTTGGCTTGTTTGTGAATGAGTCGGTGACCGGTTTTTATGTGATTGGTGGTCTGGCCGGACTGGCTCTTTCCTCGGTCCAGGCAGTCAGCAGAGCGATGGTCAGTAAACTCAGTCCTCCGGGGAGAAGTGCGGAGTTCTATGGTTTCTTTGCAGTCGCCGGGAGAACATCATCATTTATTGGACCCACAATTTATGGCATTGTCGCTGCAGAAGCTGCCCTCTATTTCGAAGCCCAGGGGGGTGAAATGTCTTTCTTGTGGTTCCGTTTCCTGGAAGGAGGGGCACCTTTTGCTGAACAGCTTGGACAGCGGGTGGCGCTGATTCCGGTAATAATTTTTCTGATAGCTGGAACAATCCTGCTGATGATGGTTAACGAGCGCAAAGCCCATCAAGCCTCTGTGGAAGATCCGTCTTCTTCACAATAATGGAATCATTCTCAGGTGACCGCTGATCTTTCTTCGGGGTATTTGAGATAGATTTTTTCTTGAACAATTTGGCCCAGCCGTTCTAGAGCTCGGTAAATATCCTGGTAACGGGTGTAAAGCGGGGCAATACCGAGCCGGATGTTATCTGGAGAACGGAAATCAGGAATCACGGTTGGCGCATTTTCATCCGGGAGAGGCGAAATCAGGGCCTGGCAGATGCGGTAGGCTTCCGGGTGGCGAAGGGAGACATGAGAGCCCCGTTGCCCTGCATCCCGAGGAGATCCTAATTTAAATCCCAATTTTTTCAACCGTTCCTCAAAAAGGAAAATCAGATATTCAGTCTGGGTAATGCTTTTTTCACGAAGTCGATCGATTCCGGCTTCCAGCATGATATCCAGAGCCGGTTCGAGGGCCAGCATGGACAGCATATGGGGGGTACTGACCAGAAAGCGGGAAATCCCTTCCCCGGTTTCGTAATCGAGGTTGAATTCAAAGGGATCCTTCGTTCCAAACCAACCCCAGATCGCCGGGATAAGCTCCTCCTGGAGTTCTTTCCGGACATAAAGAAATGCTGGAGAACCCGGACCGCCATTTAGATATTTATAAGTACAACCTACAGCCAGGTCTGCCCCGCAGCTGTTCAAGTCTACCGGAACAGCTCCAACTGAATGGGATAAATCCCAGAGCATCAATGCCCCGGCTTGATGAGCTATTCGAGTTGTCTTTTCCATGTCATACATGAAAGCGCTTTTAAATGCGACGTGGGTTAATGCGAGCAGAGCTGTATCAGCGCCTACGGCTTGCTTTAAATCCGAATAATTGATCTTAATTGAATCTGCAGATTGAATCACTTCCAGCGACCGATCATCCCCCAGCAGGTCTGCGGCACCTTGAAATACATATAAATCGGATGGAAAGTTTAACTCGTCACTGACAATTATTTTCCGGTCGGGCTTTGAACGTAAGGCCGCAATTGTCAGCTTGAATAAATTGATGCAGGTAGTATCACAGATCAGCACTTCATCTTCTTCTGCACCTATCAGTTCCGCCAGCCTGGCGCCGAGAGCCTGGGGTTTCCTGAACCATCCCTGATTCCAGCTCCGGATTAGCTGATCACCCCACTGGTGTTTGGCAGCATGTTCCAAATGAGGAAGCGTAGTTTCTGGAAGTCTGCCAAGAGAGTTTCCATCCAGGTAAATCAGGTCGGGATCTGAAACCACAAACTTTTCCCTGAATCCTGCAATTGGATCCTGAAGGTCCATTTCTTTTGCGGAAGCTTGATCGGCTTTAAACTTCATTTGATTTCCTTGGTTTTGATAATTAATTCCTGGAATGAACACTTCAACAGGTAATTTAATCTGAAAAGTGAGAGTAGTTTCCATCAGCCAGACGCTGGATTCCCTGAGCCAATAAATCTTCGGGTATCACCCGGTAGGTCTCACCGGCCTCCGGATCCTGGGGAGTGCGGGGAGGATTTCCATCAGCAATCCCAGATACAGCTTCCACCATTAGCTGTCCTGCGAGGGAAGCTATTCTGGCATTCAAGGTCTGATAAGTGTCCGTGCGGGTGACCGGGAGCTCACGGGAAATTATGATGTCCCCAAGATCAATTCCGGGGGAGACAAAATGGGCAGTTGCACCCTGGGGCAGATCTTTATAGAGAGCCCAGCCAACAGAGGCCGACCCCCGCAGCCTGGGAAGCAAACCGGGGTGGGAGTTCACCGTTCCCAGATCAGGAATTTCCAGGATATCCGGTTTGATAATTCTTGTCCCACCGAGAACGACTAAATCCGGGTTGTTCTCCTGCAGGAGAGATTTACAGTTGAGATTGTTGTGGTTGGAGACAGCATAAACAGGAATGTTATGGTTTGATGCCAGCTGCATGATCCGGGGCGGGAGGGGCTGGCCGGCAATCCTGGTTAGAAATTTTTCCCGTTCTTCATCACCGACTCCGGATACTTCCTGGATGATCAGGGAGGGGATGAATTCATGATCCAGTAAAATGCGGAGCATCTCGCGGCCGTACGGGTGATCTTCTAACACTAGATATGCATAGTTGATTGACATCAGAACCTGCCTTAATAACCGGTAGTTGAAATCTCTACCGCCTGACTGGATTGTTTTTCAGTATTAAATTATTTTGATAAAGCGTCTTTTTCCGACCTGGAGAATTCCTTTTTCCGGGAACTCCTGGTGCGGATCAGTTAATTTCTGATCATTCAAACGGACTGCGTTTTGTTTGACCATTCTCCGGGCTTGACTCCGGCTTTCTACCAGACCAGAGGAGTCCAGAACATCCAGGACTGTTTCCCCGGACTTTAACTCATATTCTTCCAGATCCTGCGGTGTGCCGTGTTTCTGGAAAACTTCAACGAATTCTCCCTTGGCCTGACCGGCTGCTTTTTCGCCGTGGTAAATGGATACAATTTCCGCTGCGAGATTCATTTTTGCATCTTTAGGGTGAAGCCGTCCTTCCGCTAGATCAGTTTCAAAGCTGGAAATTTGCTTGGGAGTCCATCTGGTTACCAGCCGGGAGTAGATCCCCATGGCTTTGTCGGGGATAGACATCAGTTTACCAAACATGTCGTTTGGATCCCCGGAGATTGGAATATCGTTACCCAGGGATTTACTCATCCTGATTTCACCATCAGTGCCGGGCAGGATGGACATGGTAATCCCGATATTGGGTTTTTTGCCCATCGCAGTCATCAGTTTTCGGGCAGCGGTGACAATGTTGAAAAGCTGATCGCTGCCTCCGACCTGCACATCTGCCTCCATGTGATAGGCATCATAGCCTTGCATTAATGCATAGAAAAACTCATGAAGAAAAATCGCATCCCCATTTTCAAATCGTTTTTTGAAATTGTCGCGGTTCAAAAACTGCTGGACAGTGAAATTTGCGCTGAGACGGATTACATCTTCAAAATTTAATTCAGAAAGCCATTCGGCATTGTGGAGAATGGTGGTTTTTCCTGGATCTAAAATCTTGAATGCTTGATCCGCATAGGTTTGCCCATTTTTCGCGACCTGTTCAGGGCTGAGCTGAGGACGGAGTTTATCCTTGTCGGACGGATCTCCAATCAGGGAGGTGAAATCTCCGATCAGGAAATATACATCGTGGCCCAATTCCTGGAATTGACGCAGTTTGCGCATGGTGACGGTATGGCCCAGGTGAAGATCCGGCGCAGTTGGATCATAACCGCAGTAAACTTTGAGCGGTCGGTTTTCAAGCTTGGCTTCCTGCAGGCGCTCTGTCAGCTCCTTTGCCATCGCTTTTCTCAGTTCTTGATCGCCGTAATCCGCTCCCTGCATCAGGTAAGCAACTTGTTCATCCAGGCTGAGCTTCTTGTTTTCAAGCATAACTATCTCTCTTCTTCAATTCCAGTTATATAGTTAACACGCCCCCATCAGGGAGGCGTGGAAAGCAGTTGGGTCCGAATTTTTCCTGCGCCTGCTTGGCCGGGCCCCTTTTTCCAATCCGGTTTTCCAGATGGAATTTTGACACCTGCCGGGATCAAACTAAGTGGGAATCATTATAACAAAAGACCGGATATTTCCCTATAGAATTAGAGCCGCTTTTCGAGCAGAATGAACTCTGTGGATTGGCTGAATTAAAAAAATGCGCCGCGGTTGAAAGCGGCGCATTTTCTTTCAGGTCTGATTTCTATTTACTGACTCTTAACCCGAGCCTGACCTCTTCTCCCTCAAATTCACTGCTGCCGGTGAACATGTCCTGTTCTGGTTTTGCCTCAGTCAGCTCCAGGGCCAGGGTTTCTTCTTTGATATAAGCCTGATGCTCCTCAATCGCTTTTGCCAGTTCGGGGCTGGATTGGTAGTGAATGATGATTCGATCTGCGATATCAAAATCCGCCTGCTTTCGGAAGTCCTGAATCCGCCGTACCAGTTCGCGGGCCAGACCCTCAGCTTTCAAAGCAGGAGAAATTGTAGTTTCGATAGCGACGGTCAGCAATTTGCTGTCTACTGTGGATAGACCCTCTGCTGCCTCGGTTCGAATCATAACTTCATCAGGTTCCAACTCGAATTTGGTTTCACCGCTTTCAAGAACTACCTGTTCTCCGTCCTGAACCCTGGCAGCAATCTCATCCGGATTGGCACCAGCTAAGGCGTCCTTTATTTGCGGAAAATCGCTCCCGTATTTAGGTCCCAGGAGCCGGTTGACTGGAAAGACTTTGAAGCTGACCAGGATTTCCGGGTCCTGTACAAATTCCAGGGTTTTGATGTTAAGTTCATCGGAAACGATTTCTACGAGTTCATCCGCCAGTTCAGCCCGACCCTGCTTGACATAGACAAGCACCTTGTCAAGGGGCTGGCGAACTTTGATACTTGCTTCACTCCGGGCACTGAGCCCCTGGCTGGCTGTATCTCTGGCAAGTTTCATCTGACTAATTAATTGTTGGTCAATGCTGTCCTGATCTGTTTTTGGCCAGATTGTATGATGAACACTGAGATGAGCATCCAGAAACTGATCGGAGACCAGGTTCTGGTAAATTGTCTCAGTCAGGAATGGGGTAATGGGGGCTAAAGCCCGGATCATTTTTACCAGAACATGCCATAAAGTGTGGTATGCAGCCTCTTTATCCGTGTCTGTCTCTGTTTTCCAGTAGCGCCTTCGCGAACGCCTGACGTACCAATTGCTGAGATCATCCAGCATAGTCTCAAAGATCTGGGTTGCTGTAAAGGCATCGGAGTTAGAGAGCTTTTCTGTAACCTGTTCAATTGTTTGATTAAGCCTTCCGAGAATCCAGCGGTCCAGCGGATTTTCCGATTTCGGTGTTGGACCTTCCGGGTGATCGGGGTCAAAATCATCAAGCTCAGGTCCCCAGCCATCAATCTCTGCATAGGTGGTGAAGAAAGAATAAACATTCCAAAATGGAATGATGAACCTGCGGCGGGTTTCCTCGGCCCGTTCATAACCAAAGAGTAAATTGTTCTCGGGTTTGTGGGCGCAGTACAACCAGCGCATGACGTCCACACCCATTTTGTCGGCTGCTTCATTGAATTCAATCGCGTTGCCCCACGATTTGTGCATTTCCCGGCCGTCCTCTGCGTAGAGGCTGGCGTAGCTGAAATTTTCCAGGAAAGGAGGGGATTGATCCAATACGGTAGCCATTGCAAGTAAACTGTAAAACCAGTTCCGGAACTGGCCGGGGAAGGATTCGCTGATCCAATCAGCAGGATACCACTGCTCCCAGAAATCCCGGTTGGTGCGGTACTGGAGGGTGGAGAAGGGTACGATTCCGGCGTCCAGCCAGGGATTGCCCACATCAGGCACGCGGTTCATCTGCCCCCCGCATTCCTTACAGTTCAATTTCACTTCATCAATAAACGGCCGGTGAGGTGTATGCCCGGCAAGGGATTCATAGCCTTCCACAGCGCGTTCTTTGAGTTCTTTTTCGTCACCAATAACGTGGTAATGATCGCAATCCTCGCAGACCCAGATCGGTAAAGCCAGACCCCAATAGCGTTTTTTGGAGATCATCCAATCGTGCATATTCCTCAGCCAGTCCTGCTCCCGGGCATGTCCAAATTCTGGAATCCAGCGGATTTGATCAACAACATCCATAATCTGGTACCGCAGGCTTTCCTCTTTCTCTTCCTGGGTTAATTGGTCACGGGGTTTATCGTAGTTTTGACCCATATTGATAAACCATTCATCTACCAGCCGGAAGACCAGTTCGGTCTTGCAGCGCCAGCAGGTTGGGTAACGGTGGGTGTAGGGCTCAATTTTGGAGAGGATGCCCTTCTTTTCCAGGCTGTCAAATATCGGATCAGCGACTTCGGATACATGCATTCCTGAAAGCCAATCAAACCCCTCCAGGAAATAACCTTCTTCGTCCAGGGGAGCAATTCTGGGCAGGACGTAGTCAAATGAAAGTTCAAAGTCCTCTGCCCCGCAACCAGGTGCGATGTGTACAATCCCGGTTCCTTCTTCTTCCCCAACTTCATCCCACAGGATGACCTGGTGGGCTTCGACCGCATTGAGATGGATTCCTTCCCGGAGTTCCTTTAACTCGGTCACTCCACCTTCAGATTGGGAGGATGGCAATTCGTCAAATGGGCCGTCATAGGTCCAGCCTTCCATTTCTTTACCTTTGATCTCAGCAAGGATTGTGTACCCATCCTGGAGCATTCCCAGGGCTCCTTTGGAAAGATAAACAATTTCTTCCTGTTCTCCATCTAATTGAGCTTTAACATAGGTCAGCTCCGGACCGACAGCTGCGGCAACGTTCGATGTCAGGGTCCAGGGTGTGGTGGTCCAGACCAGGAGGGATTCCCCGGGCCGATCCCGGAGTGGGAAGCGGAGCGTAACTGAGCGGTGGGTGAGTTCCGCATAACCGTCAGTGACAATTTCGTGCTGACTGATCGCAGTTGCACAGCGCGGACACCAGGGCATCACGTCAGCTCCCCGGTAAAGCCAGCCTTTTTCCCAGGTATTTTTCAGGAAGGTCCAGATCATGTAGTTGTTTTCATTTGAGAATGTGAAATAACTACCGCCTAACTCTGGCAGCCCCAGGCGTCCGATAATCTGCTCCACTGTGTCAGTAACCGGTCCTTCAGGACCATCAACGGTGATGATTTGGAGGGGATCTTCCAGGAGCTTGTCAGCCAGTTCCCGAAGCTGTTCCGGAGAATTCCAATCCATCCAGTATCCCAATCGTTGTGATTGGTCGGTTTGAACTGCTGCGAAGCGGAGCACACGGGCTTTGCATTCCCGAACAAAGCGGTCCAGCCCGTATTCCTCGATGTCCTTTTTTGAAGTAAAGCCTTTTTCCTTTTCAACCTCAACTTCAACCCACAATCCCTGGCAGTCAAAACCATTTTGGTAGCGGAGTTCCCGACCCTGCATGCTCCAGAAGCGGTTGAAAAGATCTTTGTAGCTCCGCCCCCAACCATGGTGGACGCCCATTGGATTATTTGCAGTAATGGGGCCATCAATGAAAGACCAGTGAGGTTTTCCACGGTGAATCTCTCTTAATTTTTCAAAAGCCTGGTTTTCCTTCCAGAAATCCAGCACCTGGTGTTCATTTTTGATAAAGTCAAACTCATTCTCAGCTTTTTTGACTGTCATACTTCCTCCATTAAAATAAAAACCCGTCCCAACTGGGACGAGAGTTATCACTCACGCGGTACCACCCGGATTCCCGCTGGTGTGCGGGCACTTAGCGGAGACAGAGCAGGACTTTCTCTGCTGAATCTCCCCACCCGGATAACGGAAGGTGACACCGGATCCCTTACTGGCTAGCTGCGTTCAGTTCACGGCTCCGAAAGGATTTTCAGGCCTTGAGTTCTGACCCGGCTCGCACCTTATCCGGGATCGCTGACAGCCTCAGATGGCCTTACTCGTTTTCATCTCTGCCTGTAATGTATGGGGCTGATTATGCCACAAAGGTTTTACACGGTCAACACTAAGGGAGTCATGCCTGGTTCCTGTGCTTTAGAGAGGTGGGGAAATGAAAGGATAGGATTGTTGCGCTGGAGCAAGCAGATCATACCCCTTGACAAATATTTAGATTAGTCTAAAATATAATTTTGATTAAAATAAGGATTGATATGATGAAACCAAAGCTGTCAGATACTGTTGAAGATTACCTGAAAATTGTCTATAAGTTGACTGCCGATCAGGATCGGGCCGGAACCGGGGAGATCGCAGAGGAACTCGGTGTAAATCCCGCTTCAGTTACTGATATGCTGCAGCGTTTGGCGGGAGAAGAGCCCCCACTGGTAGATTATATCAAGCATCATGGAGCAGCCCTCACCCCACAAGGCAAACAGGCGGCCCTGGAGATCATCAGGCATCACCGGCTGCTCGAACTATTTTTACATGATGTACTGGGATATTCCTGGGACCAGGTTCATCTTGAGGCAGACCGCTTGGAGCATGTAATATCAGAACTGTTTGAAGAAAAAGTGGCAGAGTTTCTTGGTAACCCTGATCGGGGTTTGCACGGGGAACCTATTCCTTCCGCTTCTCTGGAAATGCCACGGGAAGAACGAGTTTTTCTGCATGATCTGCAGCCCGGACAAACCGGATTGATCCGCTCGGTGGAAGATGAGGATTCCGGTTTTCTCCGCTATCTGGAAGAGCAGGGTCTTGTGCCCGGTACCAGCTTCAAAGTGCTAGAGATTTCGCCGTATGATCAAACCCTGCATTTGCAGCTGGAAGGAAAAGAACAGAAAAATATTCTTGGAACAGGGGTTACATCCCGGATCCTGGTTGAGGTTTAAATTATTTCGTGAAAATTAAAAGTTGAAAGGTGAATTATGAATCCATTAACAGCATTACTTACAGGAAGTTTGATGCTTGGTTTGGCTGGAATTTTATTCTGGCCTGATAGAGGTATCTTCTGGAAGCTGCAGCAGCGGCTGCAGCTAACTGAGCGTGTTTTATTGGAAGATGCCTTGAAATATCTTCAGAAATGTGAAAGACACCAAAACCAGGCAACGATAGAAAGTATGGCAGGAGCGCTTTCAATCTCGGTCGATGAAGCATCTGATTTGATTGGAAAAGCTCAAACCCGGGGATTCGTCAGCATGAAAGGTAACACCTTTGAATTGACTGAACCTGGAAGGGAGGCAGCGGTCCAAATTATCCGGGCTCATCGTTTGTGGGAAAAATATCTGGCAGATGCTACGGGCTATGGGGAAGAAGAATGGCATCAGCGAGCTGAACGGCTTGAGCATTTTCTCACAGAGGAAGAGCTGGAAGAATTATCTGCCCGGCTCGGGAATCCGACTCACGACCCCCATGGCGATCCGATTCCAACTGCTGGGGGTGAGATTGTCAGCCACGGGGGAATCCCTGTTACTGATTTGGAGGAGGGAGCTGCGGCCCGGATTGTCCATATTGAAGATGAACCGGATCTGGTTTATGCCCAGCTGATGGCAGAGGATATTCATCTCGGTCAAACTATCGTTCTGGAAGAAAAATCAGCTGACCGGATCAGGTTTTGGGAAAATGAAAAAGAGCATATCCTGGCTCCGATCGTTGCCAGAAATATCTCTGTAGTTGAACTGAAAACAAAACCGGAGTCTGAAACTAACAAAGCTCTGAGCCTGGACGAGCTGAAAACTGGACAGCGCGCAAAAGTTCTTGCGATTTCACCCCGCAGCCGGGGTGTGGAACGCCGCAGGCTGCTGGACCTGGGTGTGATTCCGGGGACAGAGATTGAAGTGGACCTGGTCAGCCCGGGAGGGAATCCCACCGCTTACCGCATTCGTGGGTCTGTAATAGCATTGCGGGATTCTCAGGCTGAAAAGATTTTGATTACACCCCTTGTGAAAGAGGAAAAATTTTAGCAGTGGATGGAGAGGAAATCAATGACAATTGACAAAAAATCAGCAGCAGATATCACTAAGATGAATAATTCCGATCCGGGCGCCTGCGCCAGCTGTCCTGTCCACCACGCCGCTAATCTTAAGAAGCTCGGAGTGGACATGGGGGATTGGGACTTTGTGGTGGCTTTAGCTGGAAACCCCAACACCGGGAAAAGCACGGTGTTTAATGCCCTGACAGGATTGAGGCAGCATACTGGGAACTGGCCTGGGAAAACAGTAACAAGGGCAGAAGGTGGATTTGATTATCGGGACAGCCGCTACAAGCTGGTAGATCTTCCCGGGACTTATTCCCTGCTGGCAACCAGCCTGGATGAGGAAATTGCCCGTGATTTCATTCTCTTCGGGCAGCCGGATGTCACGGCAGTGGTTGTTGATGCCAGCCGGCTGGAGCGAAATCTAAATCTGGTGCTTCAGGTCCTGGAAATTACCAGCCGGGTGGTGATTTGTTTGAACTTAATAGATGAGGCGGAGCGCCATCAACTTAATGTGGATCACCGGCGGCTTGCCCGTGATTTGGGTGTCCCAGTTGTTCCAACTTCTGCCCGCTACAACCAGGGTCTGGAAGAGCTGGTCCAGGCAATCAGTGAAGTTGCGCTGGGAGAAACCGTCGGGAAACCTTACCGGATAAAGTATAAGCATCCCCAGCTGGATCAAGTGGTCTCCGAGCTGGTTCCGAAAATCCAGGAGGTCTTTCCCGGTGTCCCGAATGCCAGGTGGGTTGCCATGCGGATCCTGGATGGGGACCGGAGGATTATTGAAGCGGTTGAAAAGGGTGAGCTGGGAGATTTGCAGTATACCCTGGAAGCCAGGACTGAAAAAGAAACTACCGCTCTCAAGAGCGGAATTAAGCAGTAAATCGAATAGAACAGGAATTTTAGAATGAACACATCTCAAGATATTCTCAAAACAGCCCAGGAACTGCGCTGGAAAGTCGGTGGTGATTTTCACGAAAAAGTGATGGAGTCAATTTATGAAGAAGCCTCCCGTCTGGCGGATCGGGCAGTTACCCGGGAAGATCAGAAATCCCGTTTGGATCTGGACCGCTTGATTGACAGGTTGGTTACGAGCCGGGTCTGGGGTTTCCCCTTGATGATTTTGCTGTTAACCGGTGTTTTCTGGCTGACAATTTCGGGCGCAAATCTACCATCCGGGTTACTGTCAAGTCTGCTTCTGGACACGGTGCATCCTTTCTTAAAGGATCTTTCAGCTCAGCTGGGAATTCCGTTCTGGATTGACGGATTGATCCTCGATGGGGCTTACCTGGCCACTGCCTGGGTGGTGAGTGTGATGCTCCCGCCGATGGCGATCTTTTTTCCGCTCTTTACACTGCTGGAGGACTTTGGTTACCTGCCCCGGGTTGCTTTTAATCTCGATAATCTGTTCAGAAAAGCCGGCGCTCATGGAAAACAGGCCCTGAGCATGACCATGGGTTTTGGGTGCAACGCTGCGGGTGTGATATCGACCCGGATTATAGACAGCCCCCGGGAGAGGCTGATCGCGATTATCACCAATAACTTTGCCCTCTGCAACGGACGCTGGCCGACACAGATTTTGATTGCTACCCTGTTCATTGGCAGTCTGGTACCTGCGTATCTGGGAGGGTTGATCTCAGCGCTGGCCGTGGTCGGGATTGCATTACTGGGGGTCTTTCTGACTTTCCTGGTTTCCTGGGCATTATCCCGGACAGTGTTGAAGGGTGAGGTTTCCACCTTTACTCTTGAGCTTCCTCCCTACCGCCCACCCCGGGTACTGCAAACGCTTTATACATCGGTGATTGACCGGACCTTGATTGTCTTATGGAGAGCTGTGGTTTTTGCGATGCCGGCGGGCATTGTGCTCTGGATCACTGCAAATCTCAACATCAACGGTATCAGTCTTGCCGAGGTCCTGATTAATTTCCTCAACCCGCTGGGAGTGCTGATTGGCCTGAATGGAGTTATCCTGGTGGCATATATCGTTGCTATCCCGGCCAATGAAATCGTCATTCCGACCATTTTGATGCTCACTGTGCTGGTCTCTGGAGTTTCTGGTGTAGGAGAAGGTGCGGGAGTGATGTTTGAATTGGATTCAATGCAGAGTACGATGTCGATATTCCGGGCTGGTGGGTGGAGTTTGCTAACAGGGGTAAATCTGATGCTTTTCAGTTTGATTCACAATCCCTGCAGCACTACGATTTACACTATCTATGAGGAAACGAAGAGTGCAAAATGGACTGCAGTAGCTGCGCTGCTCCCGTTGGGGATGGGTTTTGTAGTTACATTTTTTGTCGCCCAGATCTGGAGACTGGCAGCTGGTTTCTGAGATAACGGGTCAAATTAATATTGTGCTGATTAATAAAAAAAAGGAAGTCGGAAACGACTTCCTTTTTATCTACAGTTAATCAGTTAAGAGGAAAGCTCAGTCCAAGGCGTCGTAGCCAGGTCCTTCAACAAAGTAATCCTCATTGCGCTGGATTGCGGGGGTCAGGTCAACTACTTCACCTTCGTCCAGCACGCGGGTAGCTTTCAAAACCCAGACAACGCCGTCCACGTCCTCTGATTCAAATTCCTCATCATACCCTTCGGTTCCTACGGGCATGCTCATTCTTTCATCGCCGAATGCTTCGTAGTCTGAAGGTACTTCATCTTCCATGAAAATGGCTTCATAGGGGCATTCCGGGACGCAAGCACCACAATCAATGCAGGTCTCGGGATCGATGTAATAGGACGGCCATTCTTCAACAGGTTTCCCGGGGACAATGCACTCGACCGGGCAGACTTCCATGCAGCTTCCATCGTGCATGCATAAATTTGTAATTACGTGGGCCATAGGATCTCTCCTCTAGTTCTAGCTAGAATATTTGAAACATTCCGGAATACAATGTAGCTGCTGTATAATAGCAACCTACAACCAAATTCTAGCCCTATGGAAAATCTTTGTCAAGAAAAAACATCCTTAGATTAATCATACAGTGCTGAAAACATTACATTCTTCATGGTTAAGAACATAAAAGGTCATCTGCGGCCGATCGTTTTAATCCCGGTAGGGATTGCTGCTGTATCCATGTCATCAATCCTGATCCGTTTTGCGCAGGGTTATATTTCCTCCCTATCCATAGCGGCCTTTCGGCTGCTTATTGCGGTTGTGCTAATTCTGCCATTTGTGGTTCTGAGGCATCATCTGGAACTCCGGTCATTTTCAAAACCGGACTTGGTATATACCCTGATGTCCGGATTGCTGCTTGCTGTTCACTTCGCTTCCTGGATTACTTCACTTGAATACACCAGTGTTGCGAGCTCAGTCGTCCTGGTAAGCACCACACCGCTCTGGGTAGCAGCTGCATCCCCTCTTTTGCTCAATGAACGGGTTGAGAGGAGAGTTTGGTTGGGTTTGGTGATCACGCTGATGGGTGGATTGGTGATTGCCTTCAGCGACTCCTGTGCCAGAACCGGGTGGAATTGGACCTGTATTTCCCTTCAAAACTTACGTGATGGGAATACACTTCGGGGAGATCTTCTGGCGGTTCTAGGTGCTGTTTCCGGGGCCGGCTACCTGATAATCGGCCGGAGACTTCGAAAAAAGTATTCCCTCCTGCCCTACATCCTGCTGGTTTACGGCGCTGCCGCCGTCCTGCTGGCTCTCTCAGTGTTATTAATCGAGGGGATTCCACCAGTATTTCCTCCAAAAGTTTATTTCTGGTTAATCCTGCTGGCGATTTTCCCCCAGCTGATTGGACATTCCATTTTTAATTGGGCTCTGCGGTATTTACCTGTTGGATATGTCTCTGTGACCCTGTTAGGAGAACCATTGGGATCGACAATTCTGGCTTACATAATTCTAAGGGAGATACCGAATCAGCTTAAAATTTTTGGTGCTATACTTATTTTATCCGGGATTGTGATTGCGTCCCTCTCTCAACAAAGTTCAAATCAAACCTGAGAAGGAGAACGGATGTCAAAAAACCAGGAACCAAGGGAAAGTAAAGACATTCTGGATGCTCTGGCTCAGAAAACCAGTTCATTTTCGGGGATCTGGAACCGGATAAAAGCCTATAGCTGGGATATTGGTGGAATCCTTGTTCTGGCCCTGGCAGTTATGACCTTGATCGGAATTCTTTTCCCGGGTCAGGTCTCTGATTCAGCACTTCAAACCTGGGTAGATATTTTCCGTCTTGGACTGGGATGGGGGAGCTTAATTGTGATCGGTTCATTGGTCTTTTTGGGATTCTGGATGCTGAAACAGCAGGCAATCCAACCCTCACGTGTTGCCTGGGGAAGAGTGTTTGCTTTTGAATTCGCCGTTTTTTCAATGATTGTTCTGCTCACTGTTTTGGGAGGACACTCGCTCAGCCGGGCTCGAACCGGCCTGGACGGTGGGTTGGTTGGATGGGGGTTGACTGAGGCAATTTCCAGCGTGATTGGTATTGTAGGTACGGGAGCAGCAGCCCTGCTGGGATTTGTGATTGGCAGTGTGATTGGTTTGGATCTGGGTGATTGGGTCCGGAGCCAGATTCAGAAACTGGCTGACGCAGATCAGCTATCGGCAGAGCATTCCGAGGCTGGAGAACAGCTTGGATTTGATAATCAGCTTGCACCGGTCGAAGAGGAAACAGCTGGAGATGAAAAACGACAGCGGTTACCGCCTGAATTCAGGAAACAATTTCGAGTTGATATCAAAGATGAAAAACCTGTTAAACCTCCCCAGAGGGATCAGCGTCTTCCCGCACTTGATTTGCTCACATCAGGAAAAACTTATCGCCCAAATGAACGGCATATAAACACATCAGCCGGATTGATCGAGAAAACTCTGGCGGAATTTGGGATTCCTGCTCAGGTAATTGGCTTCCAGGTGGGACCTACCGTGACTCAATTTGCTGTGAAGCCGGGATATATCAATGGACCTGACGAAGATGATGATGAAAAAAAGAAGGTTCGGGTTTCCAGGATCACCTCATTAAAAAAAGACCTGGCCCTGGCTTTATCCGCCAAGCAGCTCCGAATCGAGGCTCCGGTTCCAGGGAGAGCGTATATAGGGGTTGAGGTTCCAAATGATAAATCTGCCATGGTCCGGCTCCGTTCCGTGATGGAATCGGACGCCTTTTATAAATTAAAATCACCCCTTGCTGTGGCCTTGGGTAAAGATGTCTCTGGAGAACCTGTCGCAGCTGATCTATCTTCGATGCCCCATTTACTGATTGCCGGCACTACCGGATCAGGAAAATCGGTTTGTATTACCGCCCTGACTACCTGTCTGGTGATGAACAATACCCCGGATCAACTGCGCCTGGTGATGATTGATCCCAAGATGGTTGAACTGGTCCGGTTTAATGGTTTACCGCATCTTTATGGAAGCGTGGAAACAGACCTGGAGCGGATTCTTGGGGTGCTGCAGTGGGTCGTGGCTGAGATGGACCGCCGCTACCAATTTTTGGAAGAAACTCGTTCCAGGAATATAGACACTTACAACCGGAAAGTCAGCCGGCAGAAAGATGGAAAACCGCTGCCCCGGATAGTTGTGATGATTGACGAGCTGGCTGATTTAATGATGATGGCTCCAGCTCAGACCGAGCACAGTCTTGTCCGCCTGGCACAGATGGCCCGGGCTACCGGGATTCACCTAGTGGTAGCCACCCAGCGTCCCAGCACGGATGTAGTCACGGGATTGATCAAGGCAAATTTCCCCGCCAGGCTTTCTTTTGCAGTCGCTTCCTCGGTGGATTCCCGGGTTATTCTCGATACTGGAGGTGCAGAATCGCTTCTGGGCAATGGGGATATGCTGTTTTTGCATCCGGAATCAGGAAGTCCGATCCGGGCTCAGGGCTGCATGGTGACCAATGCTGAGCTGGAACGGGTGATCAAAGCCTGGAAGGATATGTCGGAGCTCGATGATCAGGAATCTCCGCCCTGGGAATCGATGCTCGTAAAACAGGCTGCTTTTGATGAATACGATGAGCTGGTAGAAGATGCATTTAAGATTGTGCGGGACTCACAGCGGGCATCCACGTCCATGATCCAGCGGAAACTCCGGATTGGTTATCCCCGGGCAGCCCGGTTGATGGATGACCTGGCAGCGCTGGGTTATGTGGGCCCATCCCAAGGCAGCGGAGTTGAACGGGAAGTATTTATTGATCCGGATGAAAAATTTGGGGATAAATTCTAACTAAAAAGTTGTTGTGGTGATTTGCAGTAGGTGCTCATGTCGACAGGTTTTAATATTGGGCCGATTCAAGTTCGTTATTATGGACTGCTGATTGCCAGCGGGATTTTCATTGCGCTGGGTATAACTTATTATCAGCTGAAAAGAAGGGATCATCCAGTAGATTTTTTACTGGACGCTGTTCCCTGGTTGTTCTTGGGGGCTGTGTTAGGGGCCCGGATCTGGCATATATTCACTCCGCCCCTTTCCATGGTTGAACGCGGAATTACCACCCGCTATTATCTGACACACTTGAATGAAGCGCTCTCAATCTGGAAGGGCGGGGTTGGGATCTTTGGGGCTTTGATGGGCGGGGCCGCAGCGCTCTGGATTTACTCGATTATCAAAGATGAACCGGTGCTTTTCTGGCTGGATGTGATTGCTCCTGGACTGGCATTTGCCCAGGCTGTTGGACGATGGGGGAACTTCATCAACCGGGAAGTTTATGGTCTGCCAACTCAATTACCATGGGCGATTTATATTCCGCCTGAGTACCGATTGTCGGGTTTTGAAAATCAAGCATTTTATCATCCCCTATTTTTCTATGAGATGTTGTTAAGTCTGTTTAATGTCGGTGTGTTACTCTGGCTTGAAAGGAAATATCAGGAGCAGCTCAAACCTGGAACATTGATTCTGGTCTATGCTTTGATTTATGGCTTTGGACGGACGGGTTTGGAGTTTCTCCGTCTTGATGTTTCAACGGTTTCCGGTCTGAATGTTAATCAGACCTTTGCAGCCATTCTGACCCTTTTTTCGGCTGCTGCCCTTTGGACCAGGTGCAGAAAACAAAGTGAAAAATAAATGATACAAACCAGGGAATTGACCAAGTACTTTCAAGATTTTTTAGCGGTTGACCGGGTTAACATTGAGGTCCAAACCGGTCAGGTGCTGGCACTGCTGGGGCCAAATGGTGCGGGAAAAACCACAACAATTCGGATGCTGACAACTGTTCTCCGTCCCTCATCAGGATCAGCAGTTGTGGCTGGCTTTGATACTCAGGTAGCAGCTGAACAGGTCCGGGCTTCTGTCGGAGTGCTGACCGAAGAACATGGTTTATATGACCGGATGCAGATTCTGGAATATCTCGATTTTTACGGACAGATCTACAATTTAGCGAAACAAAAACGGCAGGAGCGTATCGAGCATTTGATTGCAAAGTTCGGTTTGGAGGATGCGAAAGACAGGCGGATTGGAAAATTCTCCAAAGGAATGCGCCAGAAGCTGTCTCTGGCCCGGGCCCTGCTTCATGAACCCCCTGTGCTGCTCCTGGATGAGCCCACAAGCGCCATGGATCCAGCCAGCGCCCGCCTGGTTCGGAATGCGATCAAATCCCTCCGCTCCGAAGACCGCTCTATCATTGTCTGTACTCATAATCTCGCTGAAGCTGAAGAGCTTGCGGATAAGATTGCGATTATCCGGGACGGTCAGATTATTGCCAGCGGTTCAACCCGGGAACTGAAAGACCAACTTCTGGGTCCGGCGGAATATATTGTTCAATTGGCGAAAAAACTGGATGGGAAGGAAATTCCAACCCCCGACGGAGTAGAGCTGTTAGAAAGGGGATCGGACTGGTTTAAGTTTTCATCGAGCGATTCAGATATATATAATCCGCGGCTTTTGAGTAATCTGCAAGCCGGAGGATTTCCGGTTGTCAGTCTTTCAGAAACCCAGCGCAGCCTGGAGTCGGTTTACCTGACAGCAGTCTCCAGATCAGAAAGGCAGGGAAAACTTTATGCTGCATAATCTCAAGCGGGCAATGATTGTTACCAGGAGAGAAATCCGGGACCAATTCCGAGATTGGCGGATTATTGCTCCTATTATTATCTTAACAGTGTTTTTTCCGGGATTGATGAACTTCACGGCAGAAAGATCGGTCCAGTTTGTAGCAGAATATGGGGCTGAAATTATTGCTGACCGTTTGATCCCATTTTTGTTAATGGTGGTTGGTTTTTTTCCGATTTCTGTTTCCCTGGTGATTGCCCTCGAAAGTTTTGTGGGGGAAAAAGAACGGAGAAGTATTGAACCGCTGCTTTCGACCCCGTTGACTGATGTTCAGCTTTATCTGGGAAAACTCTTGGCTGTTATTTTCCCGCCATTATTTGCTTCCTATCTGGGGATTATTGTGTACCTGATAGGAGTCTACCGGCAGGTAGGATGGTCGCCTGAACCGGTCCTTTTACTCCAGGTGGTAGCGTTGGCTACGGTTCAATCTCTGGTAATGGTCAGCGGTGCTGTTGTGGTTTCATCTCAAACTACATCCGTCCGGGCCGCCAATTTGTTAGCTTCGTTTATCATTATCCCGATGGCATTGCTTTTGATTGGTGAAAGCATGATTATGTTCTGGGCCAGGTACCATATCCTGTGGTGGGTGATTTTTGGCCAGGTGATCATCGCCGGATTATTGATCCGCACCGGCATCGCCCATTTTAACCGTGAAGAGCTTCTTGGAAAGGAGCTTGACAGCTTGAACCTTCGCTGGGCCTGGAGAATATTTAAAGATGCTTTCCTGGGTGAGCGGCAGCCCTTTTTCCCCTGGTATAAGAAAATGACCGGCGAGATGCTGAAATCTATGCTCTGGCCGATCTTGCTTACAACACTGGTGATAATCACTGGATCCATAATTGGAGCAGGTCAGGCAGAAGTTTATCAAGTTCCTCCAGAATTTCTAAACTGGGAGGCAGTAGAGGAAGGAGTTGTGACTGGCTTTGAAGATTTCGGTCCAATCCGTTTCTTCTCTGTTCAAGGAGTGAGTTTGGTTTTTCTTCACAATTTGCGGGCTATCGGCATTGCCAGTCTTCTGGGAATATTTTCCTTTGGAGTATTGGGACTGCTGATCCTGACGCTGCCTTTTGGATTGATCGGTTATTTTACAGCCACTGCAGCCAGGACTGGTTTCTCACCCTGGAATTTTTTGCTGGGATTCGTCATTCCCCACGGTGTGCTTGAAATCCCGGCAATCATTTTATCGGGTGCTTTGATTGTCCGCCTGGGATTAACTCTGGTAACCCCCAATCAGGATTATACGATTGGAGAAGCCTGGATTCGAACCCTGGCAGATTGGACCCGGATGACTTTACTAGTGGTTGCACCCCTTTTGTTGTTAGCGGCTGTATTGGAGGTGTTTGTCACACCACAGGCAGCCCTCTGGGTCTTTCAATAATCTAACCTGACTCGACTCTGGAGAGGTAGATGCCGGAATTGATTATTATGGGAACATCCAGCGCAGTTGCTGGACCCGGCAGGGAGAACACCCATTATCTATTGGTCGGTGATCGATCAATGATCCTGATTGACTGCGGTGGGAATCCGATCCGAAGGATTCTGGAGGCTGGCTGCAGATACGAAAGGTTGACGGATGTTGTATTAACCCATTTTCATCCAGATCATGTCTCTGGTTTGCCCTTATTGATTATGGATCTTTGGATTCTGGGTAGAAAAAAATCACTATCCATCTCTGGTCCAGAGCACGCGGTGACCCGGGTCGAAAAGGTGATAGACCTTTTTGAAATGGATCAATGGGATGGTCTGTACCCAATTGATTATCGACCGGTGGAAGTACAAGCAGGAAAAGAAATTCTGAAAAATTCTGAATTTATATTCCGGACTATTCCGGTGGATCACACTCTTCCCGGATTCGGGTATCAAATTGAAGATCGTAATTCTGGTTTCAGGATTGTGATCTCTGGAGATACAAGTCCTACAGAAGAGCTGGCACTGGCTGCCCGGGGTGTGGATGTGCTGATTCATGAGGCTGGTGGTGACTATCAAGGTCACACTTCTGCCCAGCAGGCAGGTCGGATTGCACACAAGTCAGGGGTGGGTAAATTGTATCTGGTTCATTATTCCCTTCATAATCAGACTCGTGATGATCTTGTAAAAGCAGCCCAGGCTGAGTTTTCCGGAGAGGTGTTTGCTGCAGAAAAATTTTCAAGGATTGATTTCTAAGAGGTATTTCTTACCAACCCTCAATAAATGGTTCCCATTCCTGATAGTGGTTTATATATTTTCGGAAAAGATAAGCGGCGGATGTTGGTGGTTTCCGGGGCGATTGAAGCAGTTTTAACCCTGATTGCTCGAGGGTTAGTCCCCCTTTTTTGTGATTACAATCGGCACAGGCTGTCACCAGGTTTGTCCAGGTAGAATCCCCGCCGAGATGCTGGGGGAGGACATGATCTACAGTGAGTTTTGAACTTCGATTACCGCAGTATTGACAGCGGTGGTTGTCCCTTCGGAATATTTCGTGTTTTGAGAGTTTAACACTCGGTCGAGGCCGTTTGACCACGTAGTGAAGGCGAATAATTGAGGGTTTGGGGTAATCTTTTGAAACGGTCCGGACCCAGCCGCGCCCGTCCAACACCAGGTTGGCTTTTCCAACCATGATCAAGCCCATCGCCCGTTTTGTAGAACAGACATTAATGGGTGCATAATTCCCATTTAATACCAGAACTGGCTCATTCATGCTGTTATTCACCTTCAAAATTATAGCATGGCTGTTCTGATCCACTCAAGGGGTTGATTTATTCGCTGTAGCCGCAAAGAGCAAGGGCACCTGGACCGGTGTTGATCCCCAGTACAGGGCCGGTGATGTTTATTAATAATTCTGCTGGCTGATACGTTTCAGAAATTCGATCCGCCAGGTTCTGGGCATCTTGTACAGCATTTCCATGAAGGACTGCGATATGGAGATTTTTCGTTAGATCTAATTTTGCAAAAAACTTATTCCACAGCTCTTCTATTCCTTTGTGGCGGGTCCGGATTCTTCCAGCCGCCTCAACAATCCCGGTTTGATGGTTGATTTCCACCAGGGGTTTAAAGTCCAACAAGCTGCCCAGCATCAATGCCGCCCTTCCAATCCGACCACCTTTGTGAAGATATTCCATCGTGTTCATTAATACAAACTGGACCATTTTGCTCCGGGTTTCTGCTGCAGCCTGGATCATATTCTGGTGATTGCCACCATCCTCCCGGCAGCGTGCAGCCGCTATGACCTGCCAGCCCAGGCTCATGGTGGGGCCTTTCCCATCAATCACATCAACGGGAAGTGGTGAGTTTTCAGCTAATTTGCGTGCTAATTGATAGGTACCGCTCATTTTGCTGCTCACAGTGAACATCATCGCCCGCCTGGCTCCACGTTGAGATGCATTCTGGTAAGCAGTCAGGATTGATTCTGGCGCAGGGAGGGTGGATTTTGGATGACAAGGATCGTTTTCCAGTCTCTTGTAAAAATCCTGGGGAGAAAGCTCAACCCGATCCAGGAGGACATCATCATTCCAGATCACAGTTTGGGGGATAACAGTGATTTGATATTGATTGATCAGATGGTCTGGAATATCACAGGTGCTGTCAGTAATCAGGGCTACTTCAGGTATACTCATTTTCAACCTCCGGAGGTAAATTTTACACTCTCCAGGTTGGTATTTTCCACCGCTTAGATTATATACTGAACTGGTGGGATTTTTCAGGAGACAGAGGAAAATATTAAATTTCGCAGGTGGAGATAAGTGATTGCGGATAGCGGGAATTTGTAAGGTAAAATGAAATAGTTGTTACTTGTTGGAGGTTGATTTGAAATCCTATCTGAAAGCATATTCGTTTTTGCTGCCGATTACTATTTTCCTGGTGGGTCTGGATCAGTGGACGAAAGCATTAATTCGTCGGAATCTTGTTTTTAATGATGCCCTGGTACCATTCCCGCGGTTGGGATCCTTTGTTCGGATTGTAAACTGGCGAAATACCGGGGCTGCTTTTGGGATATTTCAGGGGATGAACTTGGTTTTCACGGTGATCGCCTTTGTGATTATTCTTGTGATTGTGCTCTATTTTCCCCAAATACCACGATCAGATTATTTCTTCCGCCTGGCTTTGGCCCTTCAGCTTTCTGGGGCAGTAGGAAATTTAATTGACCGTTTGGCACGGGGGTATGTGACAGATTTTATTTCAATTGGATCATTCCCGGTGTTTAATATCGCTGATTCCTGTATCACCATGGGTGTGATTGTATTAATGATTGGGATCTGGGTAGAGGAGCGCAGGTTGGCAAATGAGTGATAGCTGGGAAAGATTTATTTATCAAGGCGAGAAAGAAATCCGCCTTGATAAACTCCTTTCAGAGCGTTTATCTTCCTTTTCCAGGACTTTTCTTCAAAAGAGAATTAGGGGGGGAGATGTTCAGGTTGACGGGGAAACGATCTTAAGAAAAGCGGAACAGGTTTTCCCTGGCTCTAGAGTGGAATTGTTTATTCCTCCAGCCGAGGATAGTTCTCTGGTTCCAGAAAATGTACCCCTGGACATAGTGTATGAAGATCAGAATGTCCTCGTAGTCAATAAACCAGCGGGTCTTGTTGTTCATCCCGGTCCGGGACACAGCCAGGGAACTTTGGTGAACGCGGTCTTAGGGTATCTGCCGGAAATTGAAGGAGTCGGGGGAATAAAACGGCCAGGTTTAGTGCACCGCCTGGATCAAGACACATCCGGTTTGATTCTTTTGGCGAAAAATGATCGAACCCAGCATTTCCTGCAGGACCAATTTCAATCCAGAACAGTAGATAAAACATACCTGGCATTGGTAGACGGTCAGCCTCCCACTCAACAGGGTCGAATCGAAGTTGCAATTGGACGGGATCGGAAGAACAGACAAAAATTAGCCGCTGTCCCGGCCAAAGCGGGAAAAAATGCAATCAGTGAATATTACACCTTAGAACAATTTGCTTCTCATACGCTGCTTGAAGTCCGGATTCTCACTGGCCGAACACATCAAATTCGGATTCATCTTGCTTATTTGAACTGCCCGGTTGTTGGAGATACAACATATGGACGGCAGAGTCCCTCGATACCAATTGAAAGACAATTTCTACATGCTGCCCGGATTTCAATTCGGTTACCGGGAGAACGGGTTAAGAAAACATTTGAGGCTCCCTTGCCGGAGGAGCTGGAGGTAGTGTTAAAAGAACTAAACGAAAGGAAGGTTGGCAAATGGAATGGATAGATCTCAGGTCGGACACAATCACAAAACCCACTCCGGAGATGTGGGAAGCGATTTCTCAAGCAGAGGTTGGTGATGATGTTTATGGGGAGGATCCTTCAGTTAATCAACTTGAATTGATGTCCGCTGAGCTGCTGGGAAAAGAGGCTGGTTTATTTGTGCCCTCTGGAACGATGGGAAATCTCGCTTCCATGTTAACCCACTGTGATCGGGGGGGGGAAATTATTTTGGGGAACCGTGCTCATACTTTTTTATTTGAAGTGGGCGGCATTGCTGCCTTAGGAGGAATTCATTCCCACACGATCCCAAACCAGCCGGATGGTACATTTCTTCTGGATGATGTGGAAAATGCAATCCGGGGCGATAATATTCATTTCCCGCCCACCCGACTGATTACATTGGAAAATACCCATAACCGCTGTGGGGGAGCGGCTCTTTCAGTAGAATATATGCATCGAGTCGGGGAGTTAGCGGCCAGATATGGACTGAAAATTCACCTGGATGGAGCCCGGATTTTTAATGCAGCAGCGGCATTGGATGTTGAGCCGGCTGCACTGGTTGCTCCGGTGGATTCTGTGATGTTTTGCCTGAGTAAAGGGCTTGGAGCCCCCGTGGGATCCATCATTTGCGGCAGTGCTGATTTTATCGAAAGAGCAAGAAAAACAAGGAAAATGCTGGGCGGGGGGATGCGGCAGGCCGGTGTGATCGCAGCTGCCGGAATTTATGCTCTGGAGCATATTCGCCCTCGATTAATTGAAGATCATCAGCACGCGCAGCATCTGGCAGCGGGTTTAAAAGATCTCTCTGGCATTCAACTTAACCCCAAAGTCCCTGCCACAAATATGGTTTACCTGGATCTGGAACAAAATTTTCCCGGGGATGAAGCTGATCTTATAGGTGAGCTTAAAAAACGTGGTGTGCTGATCGGCCTTGCCGGCCAAGGACGGTTCCGATTGG
The DNA here is from genome assembly GCA_964618295.1 of uncultured Anaerolineales bacterium. Taxonomy (GTDB): domain Bacteria; phylum Chloroflexota; class Anaerolineae; order Anaerolineales; family UBA11858; genus B10-G9. Next base: position 89,290 of record CAZTWV010000004.1, read on the forward strand.
TGACGCATCTTTGGATTGGGGATCAAGAGGTAAAACAGGTAATCCAAGCTTTTCAGGAAGCAGTGGGTGTGCTTCAAACTTCGAGTGGAAATTCTGACTGAATCGCTGAATGATATAATATTTCAACCGAGATTAATACCTGACAAGGATAAGTGTGCTGATGAAGACCCAATATTCGATTCAAGATATTGACCGCATTGCCGCCGCTGTTCGTGAGAAAATTGCTGTTGATCCGAAAATCGGGATGATTCTGGGGTCAGGGTTGGGTCCATTGTCCCAGGAAGTTGAGAATCCAACTGTAATTCCTTATGGGGATCTGCTCGATTGGCCTGTGTCCACTGTGGAAGGGCATGCGGGTGAATTGGTGATTGGAACCCTGGAAGGTAAGCCAGTGCTGGTGATGAACGGCCGGATCCACTATTATGAGGGATATGAGATGTCCCAGGTGACCTTGCCAATCCGGGTCATGCAGCGCCTGGGTATTGAGATGTTGATTATTACCAATGCCGCAGGTGGGATTAATCAGGACTTCGAACCAGGAAACCCGATGCTGATTACAGACCATTTTAACTTGCTGGGGATGGCTGGAGCCAACCCCCTCCGTGGACCAAACCTGGATGAGATTGGGCCGCGCTTTCCTGATATGTCCCAGGCCTATGACCGGAAACTGGCGGATGTAGCCCGGGCTGCTGCCCGGAAACTGGATCTGACGCTGTACGAAGGTGTTTATGTTTGTTTGTCTGGCCCGACCTATGAAACCCCGGCCGATTTGCGATTCCTGGCTGCTGCAGGAGTGGATGCGGTTGGTATGTCTACTGTGCCAGAAGTAATTGTTGCCAATCATGGAGGTCAACGAGTTCTGGGAATCTCAGGCATTACCAACAAATCCTTTTTGTACGGGGAAGGCGAGACCACGCATGAAGAAGTGATTGAAACCGGGAAAATCCTGACCCCAAAAATGATGGAACTGATTCGGGCTGTTCTTAAAGCTCTTTAAAGAACTGCGGGTCCAATTGATTCCAGAAATGCTGGAAGAGTGTTCCCTTTCAAAATCCACTTTCTGGATGTGTTCATGAATGCAATAATTCAATTTCTTAAAAATTATGAAGTTCTGATTTACATCGGACTGGCAACTCTTGCAGTCTGGCAGATCAGAAGATTCCTCTTAGCCTGGGAGGAGTTACGGGCTGCCGCCTTTGGCCTGGAGAAAGAAAGCGCCCAGATGCGGCTCAACAGCTCTGCTGCTGTGCTGGCGCTATTGCTTCTGCTGACAGTTGCTGAGTATGCTCTGGTTACTTTTATTACCCCGGTATATCCCAATCTGGACCCGTTGCCAACCCCGACTATCGATTTACTCGTGACACCGACTATTACTCTTCCACCGGGGGAAGAAACTGAAACACCGTCCCTGGAAGAAACGGATTCTTCAGAGGAGTTACCGGTTAACACAGGTTGTCTTCCTGGTCAGGTGGATATTACTTCACCGGCGAATGATTCTATTGTAACCGGAATTGTTGGTGTGGAAGGTACAGTGGATATCCCGGATTTTGGGTTCTATAAGTTTGAAATTGCCAGTTCTGGATCGGATAACTGGCTGACAATCCAGGCTGGGGATGAACCGAAAACTGAGGAGGAGTTAGGATTCTGGGATACAACTCAGCTTAACCCGGGACCCTATCAACTTCGATTAATCGTGACCGACAACCAGGGGGTGGAGCGGGAACCGTGTACTGTTCAAGTTGTGGTGGATGAGTTCACCGAATGAGTGATAAGGTGTGTTATGCCTGAAATATCAATCCGTCCTGCCTATTCTTCAGATATACCCAAGTTGATTGGATTGGACCATAACTATGCAACCGAGTTTGTATGGCAGATGACGCTTGATATCATTGAAATCCAAACCCAGATTACCTTTCGGGAAGTCCGTCTTCCCCGGGAGGTTCATGTCAATTATCCTCGAGTTCCCGAGTCGCTGGCAGATCTCTGGACGTCCAAGAGTTTGCTGCTGCTTGCTGAGCAAGGAGAACAGGCTTTTGGTTATATTTCCATCCGCCTCGACCTGGCTCCAGTCAGCGCCTGGGTGGAAGACCTTGTAGTTGATAGATTGTACCGCCAGCAGGGTATCGGCACCGCTTTAGTGCTGGCAGCTCAAGATTGGGCTGGGAAAAAGGGTTTACACCGGATGATACTTGAGATGCAGCCCAAGAATTATCCAGCAATCCAATTTGCTCATAAATTAGGTTTTGATTTTTCTGGATATAACGATCAGTTTTACCGTGACCAGGAAATTGCTTTGTTCTTTTCCAGTTACCTTTAGATATGTTTTTAACTGCTTTGCAAACCATTAACCAGCTGCTGACAGCTGGAATATCCATCACAGCTTTTTCGCTGCTGCTCTATGCTCTTTCTTTTAACTTGAAAGACAAGGTTGCGCGGTCCTTTGCGTTTATCATGGCCTGCGTGGTGGTGGTTTTTGTTGGTGAATCCGTTGTCAGTGTCCTCAGTGATCAGCGCTGGATTGAGCGCTGGTTTCAGTTTCAATGGATTGGAATCGTCTATCTTCCCGCAGCTTACAATCATCTGTCTGACTCGGTTCTGGCGACAACAGGAAAACCGTCCCGAGGGAGACGGACGAAATTAGTCCAGGCTTCATTTATTCTTTCAACCCTGTTTCTGGCACTGATTCCATTTTCCCTTCTTGTTGGACCTTTAGTGACAGAAGATGTTGTAGCTCCTCATCTGGAAAGAACAGGTTTGACCTGGCTCTTCTCAGTTTATTACCTGGCCAGCATGTTCTGGTCCTGGTTTACTTTTCAACGGGCCTATTTCCGGACAGTGACCCGCTCCAGCCGAAGAAGGATGGCATATTTAATCGCCGGCAGTCTTGCACCAGCTTTAGGATCATTCCCGTATTTATTGTTTGGGTCAAATTTTGCCTCTGAACATGGATATCTGTTCTGGCTGACAGCGATCCTGAGTAATGTGCTGGTGTCGGGATTGATAGTGATCATGGCATATTCTGTGGCGTTTTTTGGTGTTCCCTGGCCGGACCGGGTGGTGAAAAGGCGTTTGATCAAATGGGTCATGCGCGGACCTGTTACAGCTTCAACCGTGCTGGCATTAACCACAATCACCCGCAGGGCAGGTGAGCCGATTTCAATATTTGCTCCGGTTGTGATGGCTGCCAGTTTGCTGTTGATGCAGTATCTGATTACCATGCTGGCGCCGATTTGGGAGCGGTGGTTCCTGTATTCTGAGACCAAGAACAACCTCCAGCTAATCCAGAACCTGGAAGAACGGCTGCTGACAACGGCTGATCTTAAACAATTTCTTGAATCGGTTCTGGCGGCAATCTGTGACCGGATTCAGGTCCAAACAGCTTTTGTTGCTTCTTTAGATGTCAATGGTTTGGAATTCCTGGTTACAGTTGGCGATCAGGAGACATTTCCGGAAGAAAACCTGGCAGAGGAAATATTAAAATCCGTGCAAACACCGCAAATATCCGATCAGTTGGAATTGTTCAACTGGGGTGATTTTTGGGTCATCCCTCTTAATAAAAATGATCAGGAGTTGTTAGGGATTGTCGGGGTCGAACGTCCAGAACAGGATCTCCAGGAAGAACAAATGGATGCGCTGGAGATTTTGATTTACCGGGTTACTGAAGCTCTTCAGGATTGGTTTTTCCAGCAGCAAGTATTTACATCAATCCAGGATCTTACTCCCCAGATGAGCAGGATTCAAAATTTGAGGGCAGCTGCCCGGTATGATGGAAGCAGTATCCTGTCCCGAGCTGACGGAGATTTGGTTCTGGATGAAAGTACAATTGTAGAATGGGTACGGGATGCACTCTCGGATTACTGGGGAGGACCGGATTTATCTGAAAGCCCGCTGCTTCAATTAGAAATTGTCCAGCAGGCGCTGGACGAGAATGATGGAATATCAGTCAAGGCGGTCCGTGCAATTTTGCGGGAGGCAATTGACAAGATCCGCCCCGAGGGAACCCGAAGGTTTACTCTGGATTGGGTTCTTTACAATATTTTAGAGATGAAATTTCTAAAAGGACAGAAAGTCCGTGATGTGGCAAAACGGTTGGCGATGTCGGAAGCCAATCTTTATCGAAAACAGAAAGTTGCGATTGAGGTTGTAGCAAAAACCATTCTGGAGATGGAAAAACAAGCCAGAAATGAATTAAGTAACCACGCAAATCATGATTCTGACTGAAAAAGATCACGCGAAATCGGGAAAGAAAGAACTATAAGGCGACACAAAAAATGTTACAATAGTCAATGGCAAACTTTCAGAGGTATTGTTAATGGTTCAGGAAGATCTTTCTACGCTGCAAGACAATCAATCACCTGACATAGAAGAGTCATGGTGGAAAGCAGCATTAATGGATGGCGAATCCAGACAGCATGAAGAAGGGCGGGTCAGTGTATCCTCCCCTTCAACCCGGCCTGGATCTGTTGATCTGGATGTGTTTGATCATCCTGAAAATAACTGGGAACAGATTCAGCAGCTTTATGAGCAGGATGAAGTTGTTGAGCTGAAAGTTGTTGGCTGTAATCAGGGAGGGCTGCTGGTTCAGGGGGAAGATATCAATGGCTTTATTCCTTGTTCTCATCTGCTGAATGGGGCGGAAAAACAGGATTATCTGCAGAAAACGATTCCGCTGAAAATTATCGAATTTGATCAGGACCGCTGTCGGGTAGTTCTTTCAGAACGAGCCGCTCAAGCGGGGCCTGGAAAACGCTTAAAATTGCTGGACTCTCTGGAAGAAGGAAGCTGTATTCCGGGGAAAGTAACCACCATTACAGATTTTGGCGCATTTGTGGATCTGGGGGGAATGGAAGGATTAATCCACATTTCTGAGTTATCCTGGGGTCGGGTAGATCATCCTTCTGATGTCGTTTCTGTTGGAGATGAGCTGGAAGTTTTCGTTCTGAATGTGGATAAAGAACAAAATAAGGTAGCTCTGAGTTTGAAGAAGCTCTGCAGAAACCCCTGGGAGACAATTCAGGAACGGTACCATACCGGGCAGGTGGTGCAGGCTGTAGTAAAGAGTATAGTTTCATACGGCGCTTTTGTGCAGTTGGAAGAAGGTGTGGATGGTTTGATCCATGTCTCAGAGCTCGGTGCCAATGGGGGTCAGGTATCACCGTGGGAAATTCTCAGTGAAGATCAAGTTGTGTCTGTTGAAATTATCCATTTGGATCCATCAGAGCAACGCCTGGGATTGAGTTTGGAGATGGGGGAATAAGAGCAGGATTTCGTTCAACGTGTTTCACAAAATATCAGATGTACTCCTTGGAGTGCTGTTTGGATTGTTAAGTGCGGGTCTGATCCCGCTGGTTTGCAGGTCAGGGTCAGATACAGCTGTACTTCTGCGGCCCCCGCCCACGTCCAGCCCAATTAAGGTCGATGTTGACTGAGCAGTTGCTGTACCAGGTGTGTATAGTTTGCCGGCCGGCAGCCGGGTGGAGGATGCAGTTATCGCTGCGGGCGGTCTCCAGGATAATGCCTATCGAGGAGCAGTCAACCTGGCAGAGATCCTGGAGGATGGCATGCATCTATATATCCCGGTCAGGATTACCGCATCCAGCCTGGAGGGTCAAATAGATCATAATGAATCTTCCTCCGGGAACCCTGCCGGGGTTGTCAATATTAATTTTGCCTCCCAGGAAATCTTAGAAAGTTTGCCTGGAATCGGACCGGTTACTGCTGAAGCAATCATTTCCTTCCGTTCGGAACGTCCTTTTTCCCGCATTGAAGATCTCCAGAAAGTGACCGGGATTGGACCGGCAACTTTTGAAAAACTGAAAGACCGGATCACGGTTGGGGAGTGATCTGAGATATCCTTAAATCATTGATTCCCTCCCGGGTGCTCTTTCAGAGGGAATCAATATGTTGCGTCTTATTTTGATATTGAACGGTTTCTTAAATTGTATATTCTAAAAAAATGTTTGAGTCTGTTGACTGTAATCCGGATCAATGAGAGCTCAGACCAGGATGACACTTTCTGCTGATTCCTACCCTTTCTTCTTTAGAACCGGCAGTCCATTCTTGCTTTCAGAAACCATGTAGCCTTCCGGAACAGCGTCAAGTGCTCCTTCTTTGACTTCTTTTGCGAAGAAATAGAGGGTGGATTCTTTTCCGCTTTTCAGTGTGCGGGTCCGTCCATGTAAATAGTAGGTTTTTCCTTTTGAGTTCTGGTGACTGTAAGCCATAAAATCTCCTTTATCCTGTAGATGCTTAACCGTCCAACTGTTAGAGCAAAATTCGCTCGAACGAAATTCTACTCTTCATCTGCCTGTTTGGGAAGGATTTGATTCCTACCCATTGATTGAATCAATTTGTGTAAGAGCACAGGGCTGCGTGGGATCCAATCACTGCTGCATTTTACTGGCTAGCAGTGCTGAACTAGATGAACGTTCAGGAAGTATCCTGTATTCTGGATCACCAAACAATGAAGGTTTCATTAGCTATATTGTAACCGGAAATATGGGATTGGGGAGGGGGTTTCTTAAAAATGATAATTTAGTGTTTTTTCTGTAATGAAAACTCGTTGTAAGCCGCTTTGACTTCAAACCCGAGCTTTTCATAACAGGAAATTGCAGGTCGATTGCTGCTCTTGACGTTCAAACCAATCATATCAACTTTTTGCAGTAAAGAGCGGCAGAGTGCTGTTGTGACCTGTTTCCCCAGTCCCTGGTTCCGGAAATCAGGATGGGTGGTGATATTCCCAAGCGCTGCTGCCCGGTAGCTAGGTGAGTATACATGCACTCCAGCGATGCTGACCAGTTTGTTTTCCTGCCAGACCCCGAAATATTGACCGGTTTGGAGCATACGTGGATCAAACCAGTTTTCCGGATAGCTTGTTTGGTATAAATTTTGAATTTCTTTCAGGTGATTTGGGTTAAAAGCTGTCACAGCCTGAGTTGAAATAGCAATTAACTTCTCAGTCTTTGCAAGGCCCATTTTATAGTGTGCGCCGTGAGACACTATCTCGTGAGTAGGATAGAAGGTTGATTCAAGATCAGGACTGAGATGAGCTTCAAAAGATTCGGGTAAGTAGGGCAGGATTTTTTTAAGATCCTGATGGGAGAGATCCTCTTTAGATCCCAAAGCCAGCAGGGTAGGTGAAGTTCCGCCTTTGTACAGCGTGAGCACCCGTTCTACCTTTCCAGCATGCTCCTCGCCGTAATACTCAGTCAAAGGCCAAAAAAACTCGTCCAGATCCCCCAGGCTGTAGATGTGGAGATAGATGTTTCTTTGAAAATAGTCAGCCAGTTGTTTTTTGTTGGATATTCGCTTTATATCAGGCATGATACCTGATTTTATCAGTTTCCTTTCTTAAGAAGGATAAAGCAAGAATTGATAATATTTGAGACCAATCAGATCTTTTGCCCGGCGGCCAGCACCAAGCCTTGAGAAATTAATGTCCTGAGATGAGAAATGTTCTCTCCGCTCAGATTCGAGACTTCCAGTGAGGTGCAGTGCCCGACCCATGTAGTGCGGAGTCCTTTCATTAACTCAATCACAAATTTTTTCCCGGTCTCAATACTGTCCGGCATTACCTCCCGGTCTTTCCGGCGGTCCAGATGAGTTCCAACCAGGATGAAATTCGTCTTATCATTACAGATTGTGCTCACTTTTTCAACCCAGTATTCCAAATCGTGGAAGGTCTCCAAGCGGGTGACTTTGTATGAAAGCAGTACGACGTCTATTCGCTTGATGATCGGCGCATATATCCGCATCACTTGATCATAGCTTCGGCTCCGTGGATCCACTTCAAAATCCTTCTGACCGGGGGGAATCAAGTACTGGTGTAAGATCTGGTACTGGTAGTCCGTGGTCCAGATCTGATCGGTGACATATTGAAATTCCAGGTTTTTTGTTTTTCGGACCTGGCTGAGATACTCTTTCCAGTCCTCCGGCAGTTGAGCATGCTGCAGGGTCAGGGCCAGGCTGGTTTTTCCAACCGCCCCGTTCCCGACAGGCATGACATAACCGGTTATTCTAGTTGTATTTTTTTTAGACATAAGATTCTACAATTCTGGCGGGACGTTGAGAGCGATATTCAAGATTTTCATCATGATGCACAGGAATCTCCCATAATTCTCCCTGGCATTTATGCCGGACGTACAAACGGTAGGTGCGGATTCCCATTTTTTCTTCCAGGATTACTCCCTGGTTTAGGTAGGGGAAAGTCCGGACAATATCGACAATTGAATAATTGACAGGTTTTCCACAGTGGTCGCAGCGGATGGTGTGTCGTTTCAGGAACATGGGAAGGGAAAAATTATCTTTGTTTCCAACATGAGTTATGAAACGGATGATGGCTTGCTTCTGGCTGATCTTCTGCCCAGCATCTACCGTGTAAAGACGCTGATTATGGAGGGTGAGCAGTTGATGGCTTTGGGCCATAAACAGCATCATTGCACTCAGCAGCCGGTGTTGATGGTTTGAGGTCTCTATCACGATCGGCTGGTAAATTTGGGATCTGCTGCGGCTCAGCGCTTCCTTGGCGGCCAGGGAGATCAATGTGGTCTCAGGAAGGATAAGAGGCTCCAGGGAAGATGTTTCGAGCATCTTGAAAATCGGACGCACCAGGAAAATCTCTGTACCGTACAATTTGCCTGTTCGCTGGAAGAACATATCACGGGAGACAATGCCGAGAAACTTGTCTTCCTGACGGACAATTACACCTGGAAGCAGTTGATCCTTTTCCAGGAGATCTGCTACCTGCTGGCCGGGGGTCATCATGTCCACTGCAAGGCTGTATGATGGAAGATCCAGCAGCATTGAGTCCAGAGATAGATTTTGAAAATCAGGCAGCACTGCATCCAGGGGGGCAATCATCGATATTTCTGAGTCTCGTTCTGGACTAAAGGCAGGATGTAATGGGTTTTTTATTGTCATCAAATTCGTCTATTAAATGAATAACTGACCTGGTGGGATTACCCCGGTCCAGTTCAATCCAGCTGTTTCAGATATAACAGTATCATTGATTCAAAAAGGGAGATTGAACAGATTGTAAATATTTGGTTAATGCGGTTTTAATCAAAATTTCATGGAAATATTTCAAGGTTTCAATTGTTGAGTAATTCTGGAGTTTACCACCAGGTCGTGATTCAAAGCTTTCCGGTATAATTTACCCAGAAATATGACCTTGATAGATGCTAGGATGATGGAAAGGAAAAAAAGATGATCTCTCCCCTTGTTGAATGTATTCCAAATTTTTCAGAAGGAAAACGGCCTGAAGTAATTGAGCAAATCCGAGATGAAATAGCAGCCGTACCGGACGTTTACGTTTTGAACACGCATATGGATGGTGATCACAACCGGAGTGTGATCACATTTGTTGGAAATCCTGCAGGTGTTGAAGAAGCTGCTTTCCGGATGATCGCCAAAGCAGCCGAGTTAATTGATATGGAATCTCACTCTGGTGAACATCCCCGCCTTGGTGCAACCGATGTTGTCCCCTTTGTCCCGATTTCGGAGATATCCATGGAGGATTGTATTGCGATGGCTCACCGCCTTGGAGAACGGGTCGGAAAAGAATTGGAGATCCCGGTCTATTTTTACGAACAAGCCGCGGTCCGTCCAGAAAGGAAAAGGCTGGAAAAGGTTCGCAAGGGCGAGTATGAGGCTCTCAAAAAGGAAATCTCGAAAGTGCCGGAACGGGAACCTGATCAGGGTCCGAAAAAAGTAGGAAAAGCCGGGGCAACGATCATTGGAGCCCGGGAATTTCTGATTGCATATAACGTTTACTTGACCACGGATGATGAATCGATTGCGGATAAAATTGCCAAAACGGTCCGGCACTCTTCTGGAGGTCTGCGTTTTGTCAAAGCTTTAGGAATGCTGGTGGACGGTCAGGCCCAGGTATCGATGAACCTGACTAATTTTAAGAAGACCTCCCTGGCCTTCGTGGTGGAGACCATCCGGCGGGAAGCCCGGAGATACGGGGTGCAAATCAGCCACAGCGAGCTGGTCGGGTTGATTCCCCAGGCTGCCCTGGTGGATGCTTCTGTCTGGTACACCCAGATGGATATGTTTGAACCGGATCAGGTCTTAGAAACCCGCTTGTATGCAGCCTTAGCCGAGGAGGATTCCGGGGATTTCCTGGACGAACTGGCAGCTGGAACGGCAACGCCGGGTGGAGGGGCTGCTGCAGCCCGAAGCGGAGCGATGGGAGCGGCGCTGGCTGCTATGGTTGCCAGATTGTCCCGCGGTAAAAAGAAATATGAGGAGATAGAAGAAGAAATGGGGCAGATTCTCGAGCAAGCTGAGAACCTGCGCTCGGAATTGACCATTGCCGCAGTGGAAGACGCGGATGCGTTTACCGACTTAATGAATGCCTACCGGCTGCCAAAGAAGCAGACAGATCGCAAGGAGCAGATCCTTCAGGCTACTCTCCGCGCCGCAGCGGTTCCTCTCCAGGTTTGCCAGAAAGCAGCCGCTGTAATGGAGCTCGGGATCCGAGCTGCTGAGATTGGGAATCTTAACGCAATTTCGGATGCTGCTTCCGGTGTGCAGCTGGCTCAGGCCGCTCTGCAGTGCGCAGCGCTCAATGTCCGGATTAACTTAATGGATTTAAAAGGAAATCCTGACGCGGACCGAATGCTTTCTGAACTGGTCAAGCTGGAAAATTCAGTCCCGGAGCAGTTGGACAAATTACAACTGGTGATCCGGGAACGAAGCGGATTGTATGGTGAATGATCCTGTGAGCCCAAACCGTCCTTGATACCTCCCACTTCATTTGGGAACAAGAATCCTGCTTATGAAAAGAAAATCATTCCTGATTATCCCTCTGATTTTGAGTTTGCTAACGGTGGTTGGACTGTTCGCTTTTCGGGCAGCTCAAACGTATTTTTCACCGGACAAGGCAGACGACCAGCCGGTGTTCATTCCTCCCGCTTTTACGGAAGGTCCCACACCAACTAATTTTGGGCCATCAGACCCCACTCCTACCAGTCAGCCGCCTCAGATCTGGCTTGATGCTTCTCTGCCGGATTCTTATCTGGAGCAGATCAGCAGCGGGCTCAGTATTCAGGTTGGTAAATCAAGGGATCAGGCTGCTGTTGTCGTCCTGCCCGGCGAGGAAAATGTAATATCCCGCTGGGTCTACGCACTGGCCGCTCCCTTTCCCACCATTCCGGACAATATCTCCGAATCAGAAATCCGGTCTGCCTGGCAGGGGGGGGAATTAACGACCTTCAACGGCAGCCCGATATTTCTGACCGCCAATACCCTTGAGGTTTTCAGCCGGCTCTGGGGGGATCCAGCAGAGGGTGCTGTTCAGGTCACCGCAGCCGATCAGCTGCAGGAGACGGTCTGGGATCGCAGACCGTCCTGGGCTCTGGTCCCTTTTGAAAATTTAGAGCCCAGCTGGAAAGTGCTTGCCGTGGATGGAATCTCTCCTCTCCAGAAAAACTTCGCGGCGGAAGAATATTATCTTTCAGTGCCGATATCCGTGCTGGGCAATTCTGATCTGGGCAGTGGTTTGGATCTCAGCAACCGGGATCCCGAACAGCTGACCACGGTGATGCTGACCGGTGTGACGGCTCTGGTGCGGGCCACAGCCTGGACAATGGAAACCAACGGCGTGGAATATCCGGCCCGGGACATCGGGGACTGGCTGCTGGAGGCGGATATCCTGCATATCAGCAATGAAGTTCCCTTCGTGCGCGGCTGTCCCTATCCTGACCCGGGTCAATCCGGCCTGCGGTTTTGCAGTAATCCAAAATATCTCCGGCTTCTGGAGTCGATCGGGACCGATGTGGTGGAGCTGACCGGGGACCATTTTGGTGATTATGGCCCGGAAGCAATGCTCAACACCCTTGAGCTTTACAATCTCCGGGACTGGCCTTATTACGGCGGTGGAAAGAACAGGGCTGATGCTCAGAAAGCTGTCAAATTTGAGCATAACGGCAACAAAATTGCCTTTATCGGCTGTAATGCCAAGGGCGGGGGCTATGCCACGGCAGCGGAAAACAACCCGGGGGCGGTGGCCTGTGATTTCAACCAGATGACAGCAAGCATTCAGGAATTGACCGCTGACGGCTACCAGGTGATCGGCACTTTTCAGCATTTTGAGTATTACACATATTTCGCCCAGCCGGACCAGATCCGGGATGCCCGGCGGCTGACCGAGGCCGGGGCTGTGATTGTCAGCGGGAGCCAGGCGCACCAGCCGCAGGCTTTCGAAATCCGGGACGACGCCTTTGTTCACCACGGGTTGGGAAATTTGTTTTTTGATCAGATTTATGAAATACCGCCCAACACGGCAACCGCTTTTATTGACCGCCATGTCTTTTACGGAGGGAAGCATATCAGCACCGAGCTGCTGACCATCCAGTTTGAAGATTTTGCCCGGGCCCGGCCCATGAACCAGGCCGAAAGACAGGCTTTATTAAATACTGTATTTTCAGCCAGCGGATGGTAGGAAAGGTCGCTTCGCTCCCGACCGGGGACGGAGGACCGAGGACCGGAAGAGCATGGTAACCCTTATATTTAATACCCCGTCCTCGGTCTCCCGTCTCCGGTCAAATTATTATCCAATAACACCGTGATAGACCAGAAAACAGAATGGGAGGTAAATATGGGCAGCATTACTGACGTTCCTGGATTCAAAGTTGGACAGGCGCAGGACCTGGAGGCATTGACTGGCTGCACCGTGATCATCTGCCCCCCGGGAACACGGGGTGGAGTGGATCAGAGGGGCGGCGCACCGGGTACGCGGGAGACTGATTTGCTGCGAACAGGTCAGCTGGTAAACCAGGTCAATGCCGTTCTGCTGACCGGCGGCTCCGCCTTTGGGTTGGATGCTGCGGCAGGAGTGATGCGCTATTTGGAAGAAAATAAACTCGGACTTAATGTTGGACCGACGGTGGTGCCGATTGTGCCGGCAGCGGTGCTTTTTGATCTTGGTGTGGGAGATTCCTCGGTGAGACCTGATGCCGAAATGGGCTACCAGGCCTGCCAGAATGCATCAGATTCTCCTCCTGCGGAGGGTAATATCGGAGCGGGGACCGGAGCATCCGTGGGAAAGATCCTGGGAAAAATGCGCTCGATGAAGAGCGGGATCGGCAGTGCCAGCCTGGAAATCGGCGGGGGTGGAAAGGTAGCTGCCATAGTGGCGGTCAATGCTTTTGGGGATGTGATGAATCCTGAAACAGGAGAAATCGTGGCCGGAGTACGGGGGGTGACCGGATTCGCCGACACCCTGAAAGTGATGAAGACCTTTGTGGGTCGGAAAGTGATGAACTTTGCCGCCGGAGAAAATACGGTGATCGGTGCTGTGGCCACCAATGTCAAGCTCAGCAAAGAGCAGCTGCAGCGGGTGGCCCAGATGACTCACAGCGGTCTGGCCCGGACCATCCGACCTTCCTTCACCCTGCTGGACGGGGATACCTGCTTTGCACTTTCATCCGGGAAGGTGGAAATGGATGTCAATATTGTCGGGGCTTATGCGGCTGAAGTTTACCAGGAAGCGATCCTGCGGGCGGTTCGCAGCGCGGAAAAAGCCGGGGGGATTCCGGGCGCGAAATAAATTACCATCAAAAAAAGCACACAGCGATTTTTCTACTGCGTGCTTTTTTGTTACCTGTGTTCAAATTTATCAGCGCCGGCGCTGTTCCTTCCAGACATCCCCTTCATTGTGGTAGCCGGCTTCTTCCCAGAATCCCATTTGGTCTTCGGTCAGGAACTCCAGCCCGGTCAGCCACTTGGCTCCCTTCCAGAAGTAAGGCGTTTTGAGATCCTCCCGGTCCGGGATCTGGCCCACGATTCCCCGCAGTGGGAAGCCGTGGTCCGGGGTGATTGGCTGGCCGTTAAAATGGGTGGCCAGCAGGAAATTGTCTTGCAGCGTGATCTCCAGCGGAAGGTTGGTGGTGTATCCGCCCACTGCATGCTGCAGGACATAGGCTGCACCGTTCAGAGGCTGCAAAAGTCCATCCTCTACCAGAGACTTGAGTGAAACGCCGCGCCAGCTGGTGTTAAATTTACTCCAGCGGGTGACGCAGTGGATATCCATAACAACTTCCATCTGGGGAAGTTTGTTGAATTCTTCCCAGCTCCAGGAGATTTCACTTTCGACTTCTCCCCAAATTTTTAGCTGCCACTGTTTGAGATCAATCCGGGGCACACTGCCAAAATGCAGTACAGGAAATTTTTGGGTCAAAGACTGTCCGGGGGGTAGTCTGCCCTCCAGTGCCATCCTTTTTTCTGCCGTCTGACGGTTTTCTGGTCTGGTCATGGAACTCCTTGCTTAGATCTCTATCTGTGTGTCCGGATCCAGAATCCGGACCAGGGTATCGGTTTCTTTTTCAACCTGGGCCTTCCACTTCTCCGGATCCTGGGCGATCAGGGGCCAGGTATTGTAATGTGTAGGAATCACCAGGCGGGGATGGAGCAGTTTGACCGCCCGCAGGGCATCCTCCGGGCCCATAGTGAAATTATCGCCGATCGGCAGCAGGGCCAGATCAATTCCTTCCTCGGCGATCAGTTCCATTCCGGCGAACAACCCGGTATCTCCGGCAATGTAGATCACTTCGTCGTCCAGGGTTGTGAGCAGGAAACCGCCCGGCATCCCCCCATAGGATCCATCTGGCAGGGAGCTGCCGTGAATAGCCTGGGTCATTTTCAGATACCCAAAAGGATGGTTATATCCTCCGCCAATCTGCTGGGCATGGGTCTTTTCCACCCCCTGTTCTTTAAGCCAGTTGATGACTTCTACGCTGGCAATCACCTGGGCTCCTGTCCTCAGGGCAATCGCCACTGCATCCCCCACGTGATCCCCGTGGCCGTGTGTGACCAGGATAAAATCCGCATCCGGCTCATCGGTTGTGGTTTTTGTCATTGGATTCCCACTGAAGAAGGGATCCACCAGGATTTTGAATTCACCCAGGGTGAAACCAAATGTGCTGTGGCCGTAAAATGTGAATTGCTTGCTCATATCTCCTCCTTTTCCTGGATCTCAAGTATATTTTATTATAGTTGAGATCCTTTCCCGGTTTTTTAAGAAAGTATGAAAAATGAGATCAGTCCGATCACAATAATCCTGGGTCGAGATGATCTCCCTTAGGATAACAAATTGTCACTTGCCGGATGGATGATTTCTGCCTAGAATTCAGGTATAAGCTGAGTTCGTTCCAGTTATCACAGATAAGGTGGGGAATATGGACCTATCACTGCTGTATTTATCAAGGGATGATGTAGAGCGCATAGATTTGGAGATGGAGGAAATTATCTGCCTGGTGGAGGCTGCTTTCCAGCAGAAAGGCCTCGGCAAGGTCGAGATGCCCCCTAAGCCGGGAATTCACCCCGGCGGGGGTGACAATTTTATTCATGCCATGCCGGCCTTTATCCCCGAGATGGATTCCGCGGGAATAAAATGGGTCAGCGGGTTTCCCGGAAATAAAGAACGGGGTCTGCCGTACATCACCGGGCTCCTGGTGCTGAATGATCCGGAAACTGGAATACCTCTGGCGGTCATGGACTGCGTCTGGATCACAGCGATGCGGACTGCAGCCGCCTCAGCGGTGGGAGCGAAATACCTGGCACGGCCGGATTCGTTTCTGATGGGTGTGCTGGGCTGCGGGGTGCAGGGGCGGACACATGCCCGGGCCATGCAGGTCTTGTTTCCATTGAAAAAAATCAAAGCTTATGATCTGGATCAGGAGGCTGCAAATACTTTTCAGAAGGAAGTTGAAACCGACTTGAATCTGGAGGTTGAGATTGTCGATCAGCCCCGATTGGCGGTGGAAGGGTCGGATCTGATTGTCACAGCCGGCCCGATTTTGAAAGAACCCCACCGCACCATTCAGCCCGGTTGGATGGACGAGGGCGCATTTGCCAGCCTGGTCGATTTTGATTCTTACTGGGATCCGGAAGCGTTGGCTGAGGCGGATTTGTTTTTTACAGATGATCAACCCCAGATGCTGTATTACCAGGAAAATGGTTATTTCCAGGATATTCCTGAGATTTCCGGCGATCTGGGTCAGCTGGTCTGCGGGCAGAAGCCCGGCCGGCAAAATCCCGGGGAGCGGACCATGACCTGCAATCTGGGTCTGGCGCTGGATGATATGGCGGTTGCACCCGCACTCTATCGCCTGGCTCTTGAAAAAGGAATTGGTACCCGGCTGCCTTTGTAATTTGACGCATACGGATTTGGTGGAACTAACCTCCGGGTTACTTCCAAAGATGACTGAAAACAGAATATCAAATTCAGATATCAGAGAGGATCATATGGCCAAGAAGCGGGAAGAATTTTACTTAGGTAGATTATATGATGCGGAACAGGGAAAAGTCACTCAGGAAGATTTACTGTATGATCCCGATGATCTGACCACCCATGCGGTAGTGGTGGGAATGACCGGGTCTGGTAAAACCGGTCTGTGCATTGATTTACTGGAAGAGGCTGCTCTGATGGGGATTCCAGCCTTGATGATTGATCCCAAGGGAGATATGACCAATACTCTGCTCCATTTT
Organism: uncultured Anaerolineales bacterium; assembly: GCA_964618295.1. GTDB lineage: Bacteria > Chloroflexota > Anaerolineae > Anaerolineales > UBA11858 > B10-G9. Next base: position 105,784 of record CAZTWV010000004.1, read on the forward strand.
CCTGAGCTGAGATCCGAAGATTTCAAACCCTGGGTTAACCCGGACCAGGCCCGCCGGGAGGAAAAAACCCTGGATCAGGCAGCACAAGACGCTGCAGATCTGTGGCGGAGCGGGCTGGAAAAATGGGATATTCAGCCGGATCGAATTCAAGCTTTAGCGGATGCTGCTCATTTTGCAGTTTACACACCGGGCTCCGAGGTTGGAATCCCGGTCAATATTCTAGCTTCATTGAAAGCCCCGTTACTGGACTGGGAGGAGAACAAAGAGCTGCTGCTGGAGAAAATTTCCGGGATTGTGATGGGGTTGCTCGGCCTGGTGGGGCTGGATGACATTGATCCGGTTCGATCCCGGGAACACATCCTGATCAGTAATTTGTTTCAAGAAGCCTGGAGTCAGGGTCAGGATCTTAAACTGAGTGAAATTATTTTGCAGATCCAGAACCCCCCGTTTGAAAAATTGGGGGTGCTGGATGTGGACAGCTTCTTCCCGGAAAAGGATCGGTTAGAACTGGCAATGCTGCTCAATAATATCCTGGCCGCACCGGCTTTCCAGACCTGGATTGAGGGACAGCCGCTGGATATTCCAAAACTGCTGTACGGCGAGGATGGAAAACCCCGCCACAGCGTTTTTTACATTGCCCATCTGTCAGAATCAGAACGGATGTTTTTTGTTACTTTGCTGTACTCAGCTGTGGAAACCTGGATGCGGTCCCAGAAAGGCTCCCAGTCCCTTCAGGCGCTGATGTATTTTGATGAGATTTTTGGCTTCGTGCCGCCGGTGAAAAACCCGCCATCAAAAACACCGATCCTGCGGATGTTAAAGCAGGCCCGGGCCTTTGGCGTGGGTCAGGTGCTGGTGACCCAGAATCCGGTCGATGTGGATTACAAAGCTCTCTCCAATGCTGGAACCTGGATGATCGGCAAGCTGCAAACTGAACAGGATAAAAATCGGTTGCTGGATGGTTTGGAAGGTGCCGCACCGGGTCTGGATCGATCTGAATATGATCGGATGATCTCGGAACTTGATAAACGGGTATTCCTGCTTCACAATGTTCATGAGGAAAAACCAGCCCTGTTCCACACCCGCTGGGCAATGAATTACCTGACTGGACCGCTGACAAAAGCGCAGCTGCCAGCCTTGAATAAGCTGGTGGGGGCCGGGGAGGGGTTTCAATCAAAAACCACACAGACCGGGGATCTCCCGCCCAGATCGGAAGAAAAGAGTAAATCAGGATCGGCAACCCGGCCGAACGTCCCGTCTGGAATCGGGGAATATTTTTTGCCCGTCAATCTGACACCGGAACAAGGTGCTGAAAAACAAGGCGTGTCCGAAGATTTCAATCCTGGAAAATTGGATATCGTCTACAGGCCGGTCCTGCTGGCCAGCGCCCAGGTCCGGTTCTTGAAGCGCAATTACAATCTGGATCATGATTTGGTGACGAGCGCTCTGGTGGAGGAAGTTGATCCGAGGGGCAGGGTGGACTGGGAAGAATGGCTGGTGGAGGATTTCAAACCCGATGACCTGGACCGTAAAGCACGGGGAGATGCCCGGTTTATAAGTTTGGGCAGCCCGCTTTCGGATGGATCCAGCATCCGGGAGCTGGAAACAGATTTCAAAGACTGGATCTACCATGAGGTCTCTGTCACCGTTCGGGCTCAGGAAGATCTGGACGTATATGTGGGTCCGGAAGTTTCCCAGGGGGATTTCCGGGAGATGTGCGCTGAGAAAACCCGGGAAATGATTGAAGAAAAACAAGAAAAAATTGAAGAGTCATTTGCGAAGAAAATGAAGACCATTAAAGACCGGATCCTGCGGGAAGAGCGGGAGCTGGCGGAAGATGAAGCTGAATTTTCCCAGCGGCGTTTGGAAGAACTGGGAACCCATGCAGAAAATGTCCTGAGTTTGCTGGCAGGCCGGAAACGGCGGATGACAACCTCCTTGACCAAACGGCGGATGACCAGCAAAGCCAAAGCGGATATCAAGGAATCCCTGGATGCCATTGAGCAGTATCAGAAAGAGATTGAGGATCTGGAAGAAAAACGCAAACAAGAACTCCAGGAAGTGGAGATAGAGTGGAAAGATAAGCTGGGAGAGATCACGGAGATCCCGGTGACACCGTATAAGAAAGATATCCTGATTGATGTCTTTGGGGTGGCCTGGATGCCGCTCTACAGTGGATAGCAGGGTGGGCGCAGGATCGAGATTCTGGCTTTTGGCGTCTGACCGGGGCTTGATTTAGACTTTGACAAACAGCTGGAAATCATCTGCTTTCTGACCCTTTGAGCGGGAAATTTTCTTGATTAACCTAAAAGCCAAATTGATAAGGCGTTAAAAAAGAACCCGCTGAGAATTCCAATAATTGCTCCAGCCAGGATATCGGAAAGGTAATGAACCCCGAGGGCGATCCGGGAAATGCTTACCAGCAGGGTCCAGATCAAAAACAAAATACCCAGACCGAAATGGCCGAAAAGAAAAACAAGCGTGGTCAGGAGAGCAGCCCGGGCTGCGTGTCCGGAGGGGAAAGAATGGGGGTCGCTTTTGCGGTATATTTCTCCCCATTCACCCTTTGGGCGGGGGCGCCGGACGGAGAATTTTAAACCCAGCACAAACCCGGCTGTGATCACGATACTGACAATCATCACCAGGATTTCAATCCGCCAGTCTGCGGGTCCAAAAAGCCAAAGCACAGCCAAACCGCCCAGCCAGAACCATGAATCTGCGGAATGAGCCAGTACCGCGGCTGCTTTGCCCGGTAAATTGTTCTGGTCCGGGATCCGGAGCAGATCGTAAGCACTTCCGTCCAATGTGCTGAGCAGGCGCAGCATAAGGATTTCCTTGAAATTAATTGTAGATTGCAATTGTTCCAGTGTTCATTCAAGTATACCGTAATTGGAGCTTTCCTCCCCCGGTGATTCAGGAAAGAAAAAAGCAGCTGCTCAGGCAGCTGCTTTGGTTGAACTCAAAAGGGTTCCCGTTTTAGGGGATTTCCAGCGTTTGGCCGGGTGTCAGAGCCTGATTAACATCAATGTCGTTGGCCTGAGCAATCGCCCGGGGATCTACATCGCCGTACAGGCAGGCAATGGAATAAAGGGTCTCACCAGGGGAAACCGTATAAGTATCAGGATGGAACCGCAGGGCACGGTCGCCCAAAAATGACCGACCATTGGTTGGGATTTGCAGGGTGGTTCCAGGGTAGAGGATCTCTCCTTCTTCCAATCCGTTGAGGTTCAAAATGTCAACTACATTAATATTAAATCGTCGGGCCAGACAGAAGGGGAATTCACCTTCTTTCAGGGTGTAGCTGGTAGGAACCGCATAGCTGGTAATTTCCTTGGCCTCAGCTGTTTCTTCCGGCACATCAGTCGCTTCCGGTGCATCAGTCGCTTCGGTCTGTGTTTCCTCAGCAGCCGGGGTTTGATCGGTGGCTTCGGTTGTTTCATCAACTTCGCCGGTCTCCTCGGAAACAGGAGTTTTGGCTATCGCTGTCTGGGTTGCCTGGCGGGCAATTTCAGACAGATTTGTGGTCGGTGTGACTGGAGGCGGGGTGGAGGCGGACTTTGTGCAAGCAGAAAAAATCAGGGCGGTGAATAGGAAGATAGTGATCAGCACAAAATGCTTTTTCATTGGAAGTTCTCTCCTTCTACGGGTTGCTTCTCACCAAAAATCACCGGGCTCCAGGTAAGAAACCACCTGAGATTAGCTCTAATTGATACTAGCATAATTTGAATACTGCGTCAACAAAAAATGTTAGGGCAAAGTTAAAATGTCCTATTCTGGCAAAGTTAAAATGTCCTATCAGG